>NZ_NEIZ01000002.1:0-645262 GCF_002113645.1 Pseudomonas sp. B35(2017)
CCTGATCCCATCCCGAACTCAGAAGTGAAACGATGCATCGCCGATGGTAGTGTGGGGTTTCCCCATGTGAGAGTAGGTCATCGTCAAGATTAAATTCCGGAACCCCAACTGCGAAAGCGGTTGGGGTTTTGTTTTGCCCGCAGGAAAGTTCCTACGTCGAGTTTCCTGGTGGGGGGGCACTCGCAGGGGGCATGGCTGATGATTGCCGTGCAGAAGAGGGGTGTGGGGCTGTTCAGGATGGCCTCTCGCAAACGCAAGCGATTGTTTGCGCCCCACTGCAATGGTGGCAGCACGTGGCTGTGATGACCGCAGAGAGAGGCTGTGCCGCGCCCTGGAGGCGCCCAGCGACGGGCATTGGTACGTTGCACTCCCCATGCCTTGCCTCGGCTTGATCGCCGCGCAGCGCGGACCTGGTCGAGCTGGCGCCGTGCAATTGATCATGCCGCAGTGGCGATGACGAGTTTCTTGCCATTGCTGATGGCGGGACATTGCTCGCCACTATCCGGAAACGGGCAGTGGCAGCGCCCAATGCATGGGCGCATGCCTGATCAGATTCGCGATCGGTGGGGGAAGGGGTGAGAGATAAACCCCAAAAACAAAAAAGCCCGCTGTTAGCGGGCTCTAGAGATGTTACGTAGACGTTGGTAGTCGTCTATGTGTTGCATATGGTGCCCCGAGGGAGACTCGAACTCCCACTCCTTTCGAAAACGGATTTTGAATCCGCCGCGTCTACCAATTCCGCCATCAGGGCTTAATGGCGGCGAAGTATAGAGAGGCGACTACCGTTGGTCAATCACGTTTCATGGTCAATTTTTGATATTTCCGCTAGACTTTCCGGCCCTGCCAGACGAACCCCATCATGCGTGTTGCTGACTTTACCTTCGAGCTTCCTGATTCGCTGATCGCCCGCCATCCGTTGGCCGAGCGACGCGGTAGCCGGCTGTTGACCCTGGACGGGGTCAGCGGTGCCCTGGCACACCGTCAATTCACTGATTTGCTTGAGCATTTGCGCCCTGGCGATCTGATGGTGTTCAACAATACCCGGGTGATTCCGGCGCGGTTGTTCGGGCAGAAGGCGTCCGGCGGCAAGCTGGAGATCCTCATCGAACGGGTGCTCGACACGCACCGCGTGCTGGCCCATGTGCGCTCCAGCAAGTCGCCCAAGCCGGGTTCGAAGATCCTCATCGAGGGTGGCGGCGAGGCCGAGATGCTGGCCCGTCACGACGCGCTGTTCGAGCTGGGGTTCGCCGAAGAGGTGCTGCCGTTGCTCGACCGCGTCGGGCACATGCCGTTGCCTCCTTATATTGACCGTCCTGACGAAGGCGCCGACCGCGAGCGTTACCAGACCGTGTACGCCGAGCGCCTCGGCGCGGTGGCGGCACCGACCGCCGGCCTGCATTTCGACCAGACCCTGATGGAGGCGATCGCCGCCAAGGGCGTCGAGACCGCGTTCGTCACGCTGCACGTCGGCGCGGGCACGTTCCAGCCGGTGCGGGTCGAGAAGATCGAAGACCATCACATGCACAGCGAATGGCTGGAAGTCGGCCAGGACGTGGTCGATGCCGTCGCCGCCTGCCGTGCGCGGGGTGGGCGGGTGATCGCGGTGGGCACCACCAGCGTGCGTTCGCTGGAGAGCGCCGCCCGCGACGGCGTGCTCAAGCCGTTCAGCGGCGACACCGACATCTTCATCTACCCGGGCCGGCCGTTCCATGTGGTCGACGCCTTGGTCACCAACTTCCATTTGCCCGAATCCACGCTGTTGATGCTGGTTTCGGCGTTCGCCGGTTATCCGGAGACCATGGCGGCCTACAAGGCTGCGGTCGACAACGGTTACCGCTTTTTCAGCTACGGTGATGCGATGTTCATCACCCGCAACCCCGCTCCACGCGGCCCAGAGGAAACAGTATGAGTCGCACCTGTCGCATGTCGTTCGAGTTGCTCGCCACCGACGGCAAGGCCCGCCGTGGCCGCCTGACCTTCCCGCGCGGCACCGTCGAGACCCCGGCGTTCATGCCGGTGGGCACCTACGGCACCGTCAAGGGCATGTTGCCGCGGGACATCGAGGCGATCGGCGCAGAGATCATCCTGGGCAACACCTTCCACCTGTGGCTGCGTCCGGGCATGGAAGTGATCAAGAAGCACGGCGACCTGCATGACTTCATGCAGTGGAAAGGCCCGATCCTGACCGACTCCGGCGGCTTCCAGGTGTTCAGCCTCGGCGCCATGCGCAAGATCAAGGAGGAGGGCGTGACCTTCGCCTCTCCGGTCGACGGCGCCAAGGTGTTCATGGGGCCGGAAGAATCGATGCAGGTCCAGCGCGACCTGGGTTCCGACATCGTGATGATCTTCGACGAATGCACCCCATACCCGGCCGACGAAGACGTCGCGCGGGTGTCCATGGAGCTGTCCCTGCGCTGGGCCCAGCGTTCGAAGAACGCCCACGGCGACAACACGGCGGCGCTGTTCGGCATCGTCCAGGGCGGCATGCACCAGGATCTGCGCATGCGCTCGCTCGAAGGCCTGGACAAGATCGGCTTCGACGGCCTGGCCATCGGCGGCCTGTCGGTGGGCGAGCCCAAGCACGAAATGATCAAGGTGCTGGACTACCTGCCTGGCCAGATGCCTGCTGACAAACCTCGTTACCTTATGGGCGTTGGCAAACCGGAAGATCTGGTTGAGGGTGTGCGCCGCGGGGTGGACATGTTCGATTGCGTGATGCCGACCCGCAATGCCCGCAACGGGCATCTGTTCATCGACACCGGTGTGCTGAAGATCCGTAACGCGTTCCATCGCCATGATGATTCGCCGCTGGATCCGACCTGCGATTGCTACACCTGCCGGAACTTCTCCCGCGCTTATCTGCACCACTTGGACAAATGCGGCGAAATGCTCGGCAGCATGCTCAATACCATCCACAATTTGCGCCATTATCAGGTGCTGATGGCTGGTTTGCGCGAGGCTATTCAACAGGGTACATTGGCCGCCTTCGTCGAGGCCTTCTATGCCAAGCGCGGGCTTCCCGTACCGCCTTTGGACTGAGTTTCCTGACCCCAAGATTCAACATTTTTGCAACTGGAGTGCTAAATGAGCTTTTTTATCTCTAACGCCATGGCCGACGCGGCTGCACCGGCTGCGGCGCCTGTCGGCGGCGGCTTCGAGTGGATTTTCCTGGTCGGTTTCCTGGTCATCTTCTACCTGATGATCTGGCGTCCGCAGGCCAAACGCGCCAAAGAGCAGAAAAACCTGCTGAGCAGCCTGCAGAAGGGCGACGAAGTGGTCACCACCGGCGGCATCGCCGGCAAGATCACCAAAGTGGCCGATGACTTCGTGGTGCTGGAAGTGTCCGACACCGTGGAAATGAAGTTCCAGAAGGGCGCGATCGCCGCCACGCTGCCAAAAGGCACGCTCAAGGCGATCTAAAGTTTCAACTTCCACTCAATCGACGGGGCGCGCAAGGCGCCCCGCGTCATAGCGGGCGGCGTGATGCTGAACAAATATCCTCTGTGGAAATACATTCTGATCCTGGCGGTGCTGGCGATCGGTCTGATTTATTCCGCTCCCAATCTGTACCCCGATGACCCGGCCATCCAGATCAGCGGCGCCAGCACGGCCCTGCAGGTCAACCAGGCCGACCTGGACCGTGCGGGTACTGCGCTCAAGGAATCCGGGATCGCCGTCAAGGCCGCGAGCCTGTCTGCCAACGGCAAGGGCGGCCTGATCCGCCTGACCAAGGCTGAAGACCAGCTGCCGGCCAAGGACGTGGTGCGCAAGGCATTGGGTGACGACTACGTCGTCGCGCTGAACCTGGCCCAGACCACGCCGCAGTGGCTGCGCAACCTGGCCGCGCACCCGATGAAGCTGGGTCTCGACCTGTCCGGCGGTGTGCACTTCCTGCTGGAAGTGGACATGGACAAAGCCATCGACGCTCGCCTGAAAATCTACGAAGGCGAAGTCAAGAGCCTGCTGCGCAAAGAGAAGCTGCGCTACCGCAGCCTGCCGCAACTGGGTGGCGCCATCCAGCTGGGCTTCAGCGACGATGCGTCCCGCGAACAGGCCCGTGCGCTGATCCGCAAGAGCTTCAACGATTTCGACATTGTTCCGGCCGACCTCAACGGCCAGCCGGTGCTGCGTCTGGCGATGACCCCGGCCAAGCTGGTGGAAATCCGCGAATACTCCATCAAGCAGAACCTGACCACGGTGCGTAACCGCGTCAACGAGCTGGGTGTCGCCGAACCGATCGTCCAGCGCCAGGGCGCCAACCGTATCGTGGTTGAGCTGCCGGGCGTGCAGGACACCGCCGAAGCCAAGCGGATCCTGGGCAAGACGGCCAACCTTGAGTTCCGCCTGGCCGCCGAGCCGGGTGCCTCCAAGGCCACCTCCGAGACCTTCGAGTTCCGCGAGGGCAAGCGTCCTCCGGCGCAGATCGAGCGCAGCCTGATCATCACCGGTGACCAGGTGACCGACGCCAAGGCCGGTTTCGGCGAGCACGGCACCCCTGAAGTGAACATCCGCCTGGACGGTCACGGCGGCGAGCTGATGAGCCGTGCGACCCGCAGCAACGTCGGTCGCAGCATGGCGGTGATCTTCATCGAGCAGCGTCCGGTCACCACCTACACCAAGCAGGTGGTCGACGGCGTCGAGAAAGACGTGGCGGTGCAGTCGTTCAAGGAAGAGAAGAAGATCATCAGCCTGGCGACCATCCAGTCGCCGCTGGGCGCGCAGTTCCGCATCACCGGCCTGAACGGCCAGGGCGAGTCCTCCGAACTGGCGCTGCTGCTGCGCGCCGGCGGCCTGGCGGCGCCGATGTACTTTGCCGAAGAACGCACCATCGGCCCGAGCCTGGGTGCGGACAACATCACCAAAGGCATCGACGCTTCGCTGTGGGGCATGCTGTTCGTCTCGCTGTTCATCATCGCCATCTACCGCTTCTTCGGTCTGATCGCCACGGTCGCGCTGGCCGTGAACATGGTGATGCTGCTGGCGCTGATGTCGCTGCTGGGCGCGACGCTGACCCTGCCGGGCATCGCCGGCATCGTGTTGACCATGGGCATGGCGGTCGACGCCAACGTGCTGATCTTCTCGCGGATCCGCGAAGAGATCGCCGCCGGCATGACCGTGCAGCGCGCCATCAACGAAGGCTTCGGCCGGGCGTTCACCGCGATCCTCGACGCCAACCTGACCACCCTGCTGGTCGGCGGCATCCTCTTCGCCATGGGCACCGGCCCGGTGAAGGGCTTCGCGGTGACCATGTCCCTCGGGATCTTTACCTCGATGTTCACGGCCATCATGGTGACCCGCGCGATGGTCAACCTGATCTTCGGCGGTCGTGACTTCAAGAAGTTGTGGATTTAAGGGGCTGCCATGTTACGTACTATCAACTTCATGGGCGTTCGCAACTTCGCGTTCGGCGTCACATTGTTCCTGACGGCCCTGGCCTTGTTCAGCGTGTTCCACAAGGGCATGAACTGGGGTCTGGACTTCACCGGCGGTACGCTCATCGAGCTGACCTACGAGCGTCCGGCCGACGTCACCAAGGTGCGCGAGCAACTGACGACGGCCGGTTACCACGAGGCCGTCGTGCAGAACTTCGGCGCGACCACCGACCTGCTGGTGCGCATGCCGGGTGAAGACCCGCAGTTGGGCCATCAGGTGGCCGAGGCGCTGCAGAAGGTCGGCGGCGAGAACCCGGCGACCGTCAAGCGCGTCGAGTTCGTGGGCCCGCAGGTGGGCGAGGAGCTGCGTGACCAGGGCGGCCTGGGCATGCTGCTGGCGTTGGGCGGCATCCTGCTCTACCTGGCTTTCCGCTTTCAGTGGAAATTCGCGGTGGGCGCCATCGTTTCGCTGATCCACGACGTGATCGTGACCATCGGCATCCTGTCGTTCTTCCAGATCACCTTCGACCTGACGGTGCTGGCGGCGGTGCTGGCGATCATCGGCTACTCGCTCAACGACACCATCGTGGTGTTCGACCGGGTTCGCGAGAACTTCCGTGTGCTGCGCAAGGCCAACCTGATCGAGAACATCAACATCTCGACCACCCAGACCCTGCTGCGCACCATGGCGACCTCGATCTCGACGTTGCTGGCGATCGCGGCGCTGCTGTTCTTCGGCGGCGACAACCTGTTCGGCTTCTCCATCGCCCTGTTCATCGGTGTTCTGGCGGGTACCTACTCGTCGATCTACATCGCCAACGTGGTGCTGATCTGGCTGAACCTGACCAGCGAAGACCTGATCCCTCCGGCCAACACCGACAAGGAAATCGACGACCGTCCTTGAGGCCGGCTTCTCCTGACGGTGTCACCCGAAAAAGGCGCGAGTTGAACTCGCGCCTTTTTTCATGCTCCAAGGCTGGGAGAAGCGCGGGCACGCCCCGCATGTGATGGTCAGGAGGTTCATGTGAACAAGTCGTTGCTGGTTGGTGCGGTATTGGGTGCTGTCGGTGTGACCGCCGGGGGTGCTGTTGCTACCTACAGCCTGGTGAAAAGCGGCCCTGAGTACGCGCAAGTGCTGGCTGTCGAGCCGGTCAAGACGCAGATCAAGACTCCACGTGAAGTGTGCAAGGACGTCGCCGTGACCCGTCAGGCGCCGGTGAAGGATCAGCATCAGATCGCCGGTACGGTGGTCGGTGCGCTGGCCGGCGGCCTTTTGGGCAACCAGATCGGCGGCGGCACGGGCAAGAAGATCGCCACGGTGGCCGGTGCGGTCGGCGGCGGTTACGCCGGCAACAAGGTGCAGGAGGGCATGCAGGAGCGTGACACCTACACCACGACGCAGACACGCTGCAACACCGTGAATGACATCAGCGACAAGGTCGTCGGCTACGACGTTCGTTATTCGCTGGACGGTAAGGAAGGTAAAGTGCGGATGGACCGGGATCCGGGCAACCAGATTCCGGTGGACAAGGAAGGCAAGCTGATCCTGTCCCAGGCCCAACCCGGGCAGTGATCAAACATGAAAAAGCACCCTGCGGGGTGCTTTTTTGTGCCTGTCGTTCGGCGTACGACTTGGGGGCTTGGCTGACTCCATCGCCAGCAGGCAGGCTCCCACATGGACTGTGGTGGCTGCCGAAAGCGTGCCAATCACAGGCATAAAAAAAGCACCCCGAAGGGTGCTTTTTTCGTATTGCGCAGCGCTTAACGCTTCATCGAGGCCGGCAGGTGCGGCTGGATGGCGGTCAGCACGGCCTTGAAGCATTTGGTGTTGCCGGCGACGACGTGGCCTTTCTCCAGGAAGTCGTGACCGCCGGTGAAGTCGCTCACCAGGCCGCCCGCTTCCTGAATCAGCAGGGCGCCGGCTGCCATGTCCCACTCGGACAGGCCCGATTCCCAGAACGCGTCGAAACGGCCGGCGGCCACGTAGGCCAGATCCAGGCTCGCCGAACCTGCGCGACGGATGCCGGCGGTCTGGCCCACCAGGGCGCGGAACATGCCCAGGTAGTTGTCCAGGTTGTCCATCTGGTCGTCACGGAACGGGAAACCGGTGCCCAGCAGGGCGCCGTCCAGGCTGGTGCGGCCGCTGACGCGCAGGCGACGGCCGTTCAGTTGGGCGCCACGGCCACGGCTGGCGGTGAACTCTTCCTGACGGACCGGATCCAGGACAACGGCGTGTTCCAGGCGGCCACGGTATTTGCAGGCGATGCTGACCGCGAAGTGAGGGATGCCGCGCAGGAAGTTGGTGGTGCCGTCCAGCGGATCGATGATCCACAGGTACTCTTCGCCTTCGATGCCGGAGCCAGCGTGCATGCCGGTCTCTTCACCCATGATCGAATGATTCGGGTAGGCCTTGCGCAGGGCGTCGATGATTTTCTGTTCGGCGGCGCGGTCCACCTCGGACACGTAGTCCTTGGCGTCTTTTTCGTCGACCTTGATGGTATCCAGGCGCTCGATGGAGCGGAAGATCAGTTCACTGGCGCTGCGGGCGGCGCGCAGCGCGATATTCAGCATGGGCTGCATGGATGTGTCACCTAAGGTTGTTAAAGAAAGCCGCGCATTCTATCAGAAGTTTTCTTCAGGTGAAGGTCGCTGTTCGCATTCATGGCTTAACGGTAGGCTGTTCTGTAAGATTTGCACCCCTTTCCCGAGTCCGAGAGCCTGCGCCGTGCTGCAAAACATTCGTGTCGTCCTGGTCAACACCAGCCATCCGGGCAACATCGGCGGGACCGCGCGCGCCATGAAGAACATGGGGCTTTCGCGGCTGGTGCTGGTGGAGCCCCGGGTGTTTCCGCACCACGAAGCCGATGCCCGCGCCTCGGGCGCCGGCGACATCCTTGAAAACGCGCAAGTCGTCGCCACCTTGGAAGACGCGCTGGTCGGCTGCAACCTGGTGCTGGGCACCAGCGCCCGTGACCGGCGGATCCCGTGGCCGTTGCTCGATCCTCGCGAATGCGGCGCAAAAGTGGTCGAGGAAGCCGGGCAGGGCGCGGAAATCGCCTTGGTGTTCGGGCGCGAGGACTCCGGCCTGACCAACGAAGAGCTGCAGCGATGTCACTACCACGTGCACATCCCCTCCGATCCGGAGTTCAGCTCGCTGAACCTCGGGGCGGCGGTGCAGGTGTTGAGCTATGAAGTGCGTATGGCGTGGCTGGCGGCGCAGGGCCAGCCGAGCAAGTTCGAGAAGGAAGAGGTGGCCTCCGTCAAAAGCAATGAGCTGGCGACCATGGATGAGCTGGAGCGGTTCTATGAGCACCTGGAACAGACCCTGGTGGCCATCGAGTTCCTCGATCCTGAGAAGCCGCGGCACTTGATGGCGCGCCTGCGCCGGTTGTACGGACGCAGCTCGGTCAGCCGGGCGGAAATGAATATTTTGCGTGGCATCCTCACGGAAACCCAGAAAGCGGCCCGTGGCGAGCTCCTTAAACGGAAGGAATGATGATGTTCGAACGTTTGCGTGAAGATATCCAGAGCGTATTCCACCGAGACCCGGCGGCGCGTAACGCTTTTGAGGTTCTGACCTGCTACCCCGGCATGCACGCGATCTGGATCCATCGGCTGTCGGCGATGCTGTGGCGCGCGGAGCTGAAATGGCTGGCGCGACTGGTGTCGAACTTCGGCCGCTGGCTGACCGGGATCGAGATCCATCCGGGGGCGAAGGTCGGTCGCCGCTTCTTCATCGACCACGGCATGGGCATCGTGATCGGTGAAACGGCCGAGATCGGCGACGACGTGACTCTGTACCAGGGCGTGACCCTCGGCGGCACCAGTTGGAACAAGGGCAAGCGTCACCCGACGCTGGGCGACGGCGTGGTGGTCGGGGCCGGCGCGAAAGTGCTCGGGCCGTTCACCGTGGGCGCCGGCGCCAAGGTCGGCTCCAATGCGGTGGTCACCAAGGAAGTGCCGCCGGGCGCGACCGTGGTGGGCATTCCGGGGCGGATCATCGTCAAGTCCGATGACGAGCAGGACGCCAAGCGTAAGGCGATGGCCGAGAAAATCGGCTTCGATGCCTATGGCGTCAGCGGCGACATGCCGGATCCGGTGGCCCGGGCCATCGGTCAGTTGCTCGATCACCTGCAGGCGGTGGACGGGCGGCTGGAGGGCATGTGCGGCGCACTGAAGGATCTGGGCAGCAATTACTGTGCGAAAGATCTGCCTGAGCTGCGCGAAGAAGACTTCGCCTGCGTCAAGGGCAAGGAAGACACCACGGCGGGCTGAGGCCTGCCCGAGGGGCGGCGCGAGCGGCGCCGGCCTTCGGGTGTCGTGATCAGGCAACGGCGCAGCGCTGGCCGGTGTGCCATTAAGCCGCAGACCCTGCTATCATGCGCGCGCTCTTTGCGGGTAAACCCGACTAAAGCACTAGGTCTTATAGTTGACTTAAATGCTCGGGAATTGCATACTCCCGCCCATTCCGAACTCCGTGGTAATTGTCCATGCGACTGACTACAAAAGGCCGATACGCCGTGACCGCCATGCTTGACCTGGCGTTGCACGCGCAGCACGGGCCCGTGTCCCTGGCCGATATCTCCGAGCGCCAAGGCATTTCCCTGTCCTATCTCGAACAGCTGTTCGCCAAGCTGCGCCGCAGCAACCTGGTGTCCAGCGTCCGTGGTCCGGGCGGCGGTTACCAGCTGTCCCGCGACATGCAGGGCATCCAGGTCGCTCAGGTGATCGATGCGGTCAACGAATCGGTCGATGCGACCAAATGCCAGGGCCAGGGCGATTGCCATTCCGGCGACACCTGCCTGACCCATCACCTGTGGTGCGACCTCAGCCTGCAGATCCACGAATTTCTCAGCGGTATCAGCTTGGCCGACCTCGTAACTCGCCGTGAGGTGCAGGAAGTGGCCCAGCGCCAGGATCAGCGTCGTTGCAATGGCAAGGCGCCGCGCCTGGACAAGATTGAAGCGTCCGCCGTCGAATGACAGCCAGAGAGCCAGCGGTACGCCAGCCAGCCTGATTTAGGAGATAGTCCATGAAATTGCCGATTTACCTTGATTACTCTGCGACCACCCCGGTCGATCCGCGCGTTGCGCAAAAGATGAGTGAATGCCTGCTGGTCGACGGGAACTTCGGTAACCCGGCGTCCCGCTCCCACGTGTTCGGCTGGAAGGCCGAAGAAGCCGTGGAGAACGCCCGTCGTCAGGTGGCCGACCTGGTCAACGCCGACCCGCGCGAAATCGTCTGGACCTCCGGTGCCACCGAGTCCGACAACCTGGCAATCAAGGGTGCGGCACATTTCTACGCCTCCAAGGGCAAGCACCTGATCACCACCAAGATCGAACACAAGGCCGTCCTCGACACCATGCGCCAACTGGAGCGCGAAGGTTTCGAAGTGACCTACATCGAGCCTCGTGAAGACGGTCTGGTCACCCCGGAAATGGTCGAAGCCGCCCTGCGCGAAGACACCATCCTGGTGTCGGTGATGCACGTGAACAACGAGATCGGCACGATCAACGACATCGCTGCCATCGGCGAACTGACCCGTTCCAAAGGCATCCTGTTCCACGTCGACGCCGCTCAGTCCACCGGCAAGGTCGAGATCGACCTGCAGAAGCTGAAAGTCGACATGATGTCGTTCTCCGCCCACAAGACCTACGGCCCTAAAGGCATCGGCGCGCTGTACGTCAGCCGCAAGCCGCGCGTGCGCATCGAAGCGACCATGCACGGCGGCGGTCACGAGCGCGGCATGCGCTCCGGCACCCTGGCGACCCACCAGATCGTCGGCATGGGCGAAGCCTTCCGCGTGGCCAAGGAAGACATGGCCGCCGAGAACGTGCGGATCAAGGCCCTGAGCGACCGCTTCTACAAGCAGGTCGAGCACCTGGAAGAGCTGTACGTCAACGGCAGCCTGACCGCCCGCGTTCCGCACAACCTGAACCTGAGCTTCAACTATGTCGAAGGCGAGTCGCTGATCATGGCGCTCAAGGACCTGGCGGTATCGTCCGGTTCGGCCTGCACCTCGGCGTCGCTGGAGCCTTCGTACGTGCTGCGCGCCCTGGGCCGCAACGACGAACTGGCGCACAGCTCGATCCGCTTCACCTTCGGCCGCTTCACCACCGAAGAAGAGATCGACTACGCCGCGCAGAAGGTCTGCGAGGCCGTCACCAAGCTGCGCGCCCTGTCGCCGCTGTGGGACATGTACAAAGACGGTGTCGACATTTCGAAGATCGAGTGGGCGGCACACTGATTTCAAGTCGCCGCGAACCAGCCCTGCGGCCAGAGGCGGCAGGGCCCAAAGAGCGACTCTCTGATGAGTGAGGATTAAGCATCATGGCTTACAGCGAAAAGGTCATCGACCACTACGAAAACCCGCGCAACGTCGGCAAGATGAACGCCGAAGACCCGGATGTCGGCACCGGCATGGTCGGCGCCCCGGCGTGCGGCGACGTGATGCGCCTGCAGATCAAGGTCAACGAGCAGGGCGTGATCGAAGACGCCAAGTTCAAGACCTACGGCTGCGGTTCGGCGATCGCTTCCAGCTCCCTGGCCACCGAGTGGATGAAGGGCAAGACCCTGGACGAAGCCGAAACCATCAAGAACACCCAACTGGCTGAAGAACTGGCCCTGCCGCCGGTGAAGATCCACTGCTCCGTGCTCGCCGAGGACGCCATCAAGGCGGCCGTGCGCGACTACAAGCAGAAGAAAGGTTTGCTCTAACAGCACACATCGCAAGATGTAAGGAGTCTCGATGGCCATCAGCATGACAGAAGCCGCCGCCAAGCACGTGCGCCGTTCCCTGGACGGTCGCGGCAAGGGCGAAGGGATCCGCTTGGGCGTCCGTACCACGGGCTGCTCGGGGCTGGCCTATGTGCTGGAATTCGTCGATGCCCTGGGCGAAGACGACCAGGTGTTCGAAAGCCATGGCGAAAAGGTGATCATCGATCCCAAGAGCCTGGCGTACCTGGACGGCACCGAACTCGATTTCGTCAAGGAAGGGTTGAACGAAGGCTTCAAGTTCAACAACCCCAACGTGCGCGGTGAGTGTGGCTGCGGCGAAAGCTTCAACGTCTGAGGCCGCTCGTGGGTATTCCTTGTCATTTCGCCCTGTTTGACCTGCAACCGGATTTCCGCCTGGATCTCGAGCAGCTGGCCACGCGCTACCGCGAGCTGGCGCGCGGGGTTCACCCTGACCGCTTCGCCGACGCCTCCGAGCGCGAGCAGCGGTTGGCGCTTGAGCAGTCCGCCCGGCTCAACGAGGCGTACCAGACCCTCAAGAGCCCCCCGCAACGCGCGCGTTACCTGCTTACCATGAGCGGGCGTGAGCTGCCGCTGGAGGTCACGGTGCACGATCCGGAGTTCCTGCTGCAGCAGATGGAGCTGCGCGAGGAGCTCGAGGATCTGCAGGACAGCGCCGACCTGGACGGTGTCGCCGCCTTCAAGCGCCGGCTGAAGGCCGCCCAGGACCGATTGAACGAAAGCTTCGCAGCCTGCTGGAACGACGCGGCGCAACGCGAGCAGGCCGAACGCCTGATGCGGCGCATGCAGTTCCTCGACAAGCTCTCCTACGAAGTGCGCCAGTTAGAAGAGCGCCTCGACGATTAACCCAGTGCCGCTCCGGTCGCACGCCTGATATACAGATAAGTCCTGATCACGATGGCCCTACTGCAGATCGCCGAACCCGGCCAAAGTCCTCAACCGCACCAGCGCCGTCTGGCTGTGGGGATCGACTTGGGCACTACCAATTCGCTGGTCGCTGCGTTGCGCAGTGGTCTTTCCGAGCCGCTGGCCGACGCCCAAGGGCAGGTGATCCTGCCGTCCGCCGTGCGTTATCACGCCGACCGCGTCGAAGTCGGCGAGTCGGCCAAGCTGGCCGCGTCCTCCGATCCCCTGAACACCGTGCTGTCGGTCAAGCGTCTGATGGGGCGCGGCCTGTCCGACGTCAAGCAACTGGGCGAGCAACTGCCGTACCGCTTCGTCGGCGGCGAGTCGCACATGCCGTTCATCGACACGGTCCAGGGGCCGAAAAGCCCGGTCGAAGTCTCCGCCGACATCCTGAAGGTGCTGCGTCAGCGCGCTGAAGCGACGCTGGGCGGCGAGCTGGTCGGCGCGGTGATCACGGTGCCGGCCTATTTCGATGATGCTCAGCGCCAGGCCACCAAGGATGCGGCGAAGTTCGCCGGCCTGAACGTGCTGCGCCTGCTCAACGAGCCGACCGCGGCCGCTGTGGCCTATGGCCTGGATCAGCACGCCGAAGGCCTGGTCGCGATCTACGACCTGGGCGGCGGTACGTTCGATATTTCGATTCTGCGCCTGACCGGCGGAGTCTTCGAAGTGCTGGCCACCGGTGGCGACAGCGCCCTGGGCGGCGATGACTTCGACCACGCCGTCGCCGGCTGGATCATCGAGGGCGCCGGCCTGTCCGCCGATCTCGATCCGGGCGCGCAACGCAACCTGCTGCAGACCGCCTGCGCGGCCAAGGAAGCGTTGACCGACGCCGCTGCCGTCGAGGTCGTCTACGGCGACTGGAAGGCGCAGCTGACCCGCGAAGCGTTCGACGCATTGATCGAGCCGATGGTCGCCCGCAGCCTCAAGGCCTGCCGCCGCGCGGTGCGTGACTCGGGCATTGAGCTTGAAGACGTCCATGCCGTGGTCATGGTCGGCGGTTCGACCCGTGTGCCGCGTGTGCGCGAAGCCGTCGCCGAAGCCTTCGGCCGTCAGCCGCTGACCTCCATCGACCCGGATCAAGTGGTGGCCATCGGGGCCGCGATCCAGGCCGACACCCTGGCCGGCAACAAGCGTGACGGCGGCGAACTGCTGCTGCTCGACGTGATTCCGCTGTCCCTGGGGCTGGAAACCATGGGCGGGCTGATGGAGAAGGTGATTCCGCGCAACACCACCATCCCGGTCGCCCGCGCCCAGGACTTCACCACCTACAAGGACGGCCAGTCGGCCATGGCGATCCATGTGCTGCAGGGCGAGCGCGAGCTGATCAGCGATTGCCGCTCCCTGGCGCGCTTCGAACTGCGCGGGATCCCGGCGATGGTGGCTGGCGCGGCGAAGATCCGCGTGACCTTCCAGGTCGATGCCGATGGCCTGCTCAGCGTCTCCGCCCGTGAGTTGGGCTCGGGCGTCGAGGCCAGCATCCAGGTCAAGCCGTCCTATGGCCTGACCGACGGCGAAATCGCCAAGATGCTCAAGGATTCGTTCCAGCACGCCAACGACGACAAGGTCGCCCGTGTCCTGCGCGAGCAGCAGGTCGACGCCCAGCGTCTGGTCGAGGCGGTGCAGGCTGCCCTGGACGCCGACGGCGAGCGCCTGCTGGACGCCGAAGAACGCATGGTCATCGACCTGCAGGTGCAGGAACTGACCGAACTGATGAAAGGTACCGATGGCTTCGCCATCGAGCAGCAGACCAAGCGTCTGTCGCAAGTGACCGACGCCTTTGCCGCCCGCCGCCTGGATTCGACGGTGAAAGCCGCGCTGGCGGGGCGCAACCTGAATGAAATCGAGGATAACTGATGCCGCAGGTCATTTTTCTGCCACACGAGAAGTTCTGCCCTGATGGCATGGTGGTCGAGGCCGAGCCCGGCACGTCCATTCTCGAACTGGCCCACGAGCACCACATCGAGATGGAAAGCGCCTGCGGCGGCGTTTGCGCCTGCACCACCTGTCACTGCATCATTCGCGAGGGATTCGACTCGCTGGAAGAGGCCGACGAGCTGGAAGAGGACTTCCTCGACCGGGCCTGGGGCCTGGAAGCGCAGTCGCGCCTGGCCTGCCAGGCCATCGTCGGCGAGGAAGACCTGACCGTCGAAATCCCGAAATATTCGCTTAACCATGCGGCCGAAGCGCCGCACTGACTGGTAAGACTGTCATGAGCTACGGCTGGAATGATGTTCAACGCATTGCAGAGGAGCTGGCCGAGGCCCATCCGGGCGTCGATCCGTACTCTGTCAATTTCGTCGACTTGAAAGAATGGATCATGGCGCTGCCGGATTTCGACAACAACTCGGGCCGTGTGGGCGAGAAAGTGTTGGAAGCGGTTCAGAAGCTCTGGGCCGACGAGTTAGACTGATCGTCCTCGCAGGTTAGGCAATACCCAAGAACCCGCGTATAATTCGCGGGTTTAATTTTTCGCAAATTACTGTTTCTGGAGTTACACCATGGCTGTTCAACGTACTTTCTCCATCATCAAGCCTGACGCCGTTGCAAAAGGCGCTGCCGGCGAAATCGTTACCCGTTTCGAAAAGGCCGGTCTGAAAGTGGTTGCCTCGAAAATGAAGCAACTGTCCAAAGCCGAAGCCGAAGGCTTCTACGCTGAGCACAAAGAGCGCGGTTTCTTCGGTGACCTGGTTGCTTTCATGATCTCCGGTCCAGTGGTCGTTCAGGTTCTGGAAGGCGAAAACGCCATCGCTCGCAACCGTGAGCTGATGGGCGCCACCAACCCTAAAGAAGCTGCTGCCGGCACCATCCGCGCTGACTTCGCCGAGTCGATCGACGCCAACGCCGTTCACGGTTCGGACTCCGAAGCCGCTGCCGCTCGCGAAATCTCGTACTTCTTCGCAGCTACCGAAGTAACCACTCGCTAAGCATCGGCTTAAAGAGTGAAGGTGAATCCATGACGACATCGACTGCTAAAACCAACCTGCTGGGTCTGACCCAGCCGGAAATGGAAAAATTCTTCGACTCAATCGGGGAGAAGCGTTTCCGTGCCGGTCAGGTTATGAAATGGATTCACCACTTTGGCGTGGATGATTTCGATGCCATGACGAACGTCGGCAAGGCCTTGCGCGAAAAGCTCAAGGCCGTTGCCGAAATTCGTGGTCCCGAAGTGGTCAGCGAGGACATCTCCAGCGACGGCACCCGCAAGTGGGTGGTGCGCGTGGCGTCCGGCAGCTGCGTCGAGACCGTGTACATTCCCCAGGGCAAGCGCGGCACCCTCTGCGTTTCGTCCCAGGCAGGCTGTGCCCTGGACTGCAGTTTCTGCTCCACCGGCAAGCAAGGCTTCAACAGCAACCTCACCGCCGCCGAAGTCATCGGCCAGGTGTGGATCGCGAACAAATCCTTCGGCAGCGTTCCGGCCACCATCGACCGCGCCATCACCAACGTGGTGATGATGGGCATGGGCGAACCGCTGCTGAACTTCGACAACGTCGTGGCCGCCATGCATCTGATGATGGATGACCTGGGCTACGGGATCTCCAAGCGCCGCGTGACCCTGTCCACGTCGGGTGTGGTGCCGATGATCGATGAGCTGGCCAAGCACATCGACGTGTCCCTGGCGTTGTCCCTGCACGCACCGAACGACGCTCTGCGTAACCAGTTGGTGCCGATCAACAAGAAATACCCGCTCAAGATGCTGCTCGACTCCTGTGTGCGCTACATGTCCGCCCTCGGCGAGAAGCGTGTGCTGACCATCGAGTACACCTTGCTCAAGGACGTCAACGACAAGCTCGAGCATGCGGTCGAGATGATCGAGCTGCTCAAGGACATCCCCTGCAAGATCAACCTGATCCCGTTCAACCCCTTCCCGCATTCCGGGTACGAGCGGCCGAGCAACAACGCCATCCGCCGGTTCCAGGATCAGCTTCACCACGCAGGCTTCAACGTCACCGTGCGCACCACCCGTGGTGAGGACATCGACGCCGCCTGCGGTCAATTGGTAGGACAGGTGCTGGATCGCACCCGTCGCAGCGAACGCTACATCGCGGTGCGCGAATTGAGCGCCGACGGCGATCTGGCGCAGAACGCCGCGAACACTCACTAAGAGAGGATCTCTATGTCCCTGCGCTTCGCGCTGCTGTTGCTGTTGGCCAGCCTCTGTGCTGGCTGTGTCCTGTCGGGCGACTACAACCCGATGAAGACCAGCAAGGGCCGCGACGAGGCGCGGGCTGCCTACGTGCAGTTGGGGCTGGGTTATTTGCAACAGGGTATGACCGAGCGGGCCAAGGTGCCGCTGAAGAAGGCCCTGGAGCTGGACGGTTCGGATGCCGACGCCAATGCCGCCCTGGCGCTGGTGTTCCAGGCCGAGCTGGAGCCCCAGCTGGCCGACGAGCACTTTCGCAAGGCGCTGTCCGCCCGTCCCGCCGATGCCCGGATCCTCAACAACTACGGCAGTTTTCTCTACGAGCAGCAGCGTTACAAGGACGCCTACGAGCGATTTGAACAGGCAGCCGCCGATACCCTGTATCCTGAGCGTTCCCGGGTCTTCGAGAACCTCGGCATGACCGCGGCGAAGCTCGGCCAGCGCGACCTGGCGCAGCAACAGCTGGAAAAGGCGCTGCGCCTGAACCGTCAACAGCCGCGCGCGTTGCTGGAAATGGCTGAGTTGTCCTTCGAAGACAGGCATTATGTGCCCGCGCGAGACTATTACGACCGTTACAGCCAGTTGTCCGAGCAGAACGCACGCAGCCTGCTGCTCGGCGTGCGCCTGGCGAAAGTGTTTGAAGATCGCGACAAGGCCGCCAGTTACGGCCTGCAACTAAAACGACTCTATCCCGGTACGCCGGAATATCAGCAATACCTGTCGGAGCAATGATGAAAGCGGCGCATCCCGAAGTTGTAGCAGCGACTCGCGTTAACCCCGGTGAGACCTTGCGCCAGGCCCGCGAAAGCAATGGCTGGTCGCTGGCCGAAGTGGCCCTCAAGCTCAACCTCACCGTGACTTCCCTGAGCAACCTGGAGGCCGGTGCGTTCGACAAGCTGCCGGGGCATACCTTCGCTCGCGGCTACATTCGCGCCTACGCCAAATTGCTCGGCATGGATCAGGCTGTCCTGGTCCAGCAGTTCGACCAGTCCACCGGCACCGACTCCCAGGGCAGCAACGTGCACAGCCTGGGGCGGATCGAGGAGCCGGTGCGGGTTTCCCACACCATCTTGCGCATCGTCAGCCTGTTGCTGCTGATCGCGGTCATCGGCGGTGGTTTCGTCTGGTGGCAAGACCAGACCTCGCTGCGCACCAAGGATCTGATCGGCCTGGCGCCGGAGCACGTCGAAGTCGAAGGCGCCGACGGCACCACCCAGATCCACCCGATCGACGAGCCTGAAGACCAGGCCGTCGAAGAGGGCCAGGCCGAGGCTTCCGCCCCGCTGGCGCTGCCGCAGGGCGAAACCGCCGCTGAAACCGCCGCAGAAGCGACCGGCACCGAAGCGGCCGCTGCGCAGACTGCGCCGGCAGCGCCTGCCCCGACTGCAACGCCTGCCGCCCCGGTTCACACGCCGGCACCTGTCGTCGCCGCGCCTGCCCCTGTTGCTCCGGCCGCCCCTGCGCCAGCCGTTGTCGCCCCGGCGGCTCCGGTCGTCCAGGCGCCTGCGCCGGTTGCGGCACCAGCCGCCCCGGCCGCCCCGGTGGCCGGCCAGGGCCAGGTTCAGGTGCAGTTCACCGCCGATTGCTGGACACAGGTCACCGACGGCAGCGGCAAGGTGCTGTTCAGCGGGCTGAAGCGCAAGGGCGACAGCCTGTCGGTCGCCGGCAAGCCTCCGTTCGCGGTGCGCCTGGGCTATGCCCGCGGCGCTCAGGTCAGCTACAACGGCCAGGCGGTCGATGTGGCTCCGTTCACCAGTGGCGAGACCGCTCGCCTGAAGTTGGGTCAATAAGTCATGCACGGCGAATCTCCAATCAAACGGCGCGAATCGCGCAAGATCTGGGTCGGCAACGTGCCGGTGGGCGGCGATGCGCCCATCGCTGTGCAGAGCATGACCAACAGCGACACCAATGACGTCGCCGCCACCGTCGCCCAGATCAACCGTCTGGAAGCCGCTGGCGTCGACATCGTGCGGGTGTCGGTGCCGGACATGGACGCCGCCGAGGCGTTCGGCAAGATCAAGCAACTGGTCAAGGTGCCGCTGGTGGCGGACATCCACTTCGACTACAAGATCGCGCTGCGAGTGGCCGAGCTGGGCGTCGATTGCCTGCGGATCAACCCGGGCAACATCGGTCGCGAAGACCGCGTGCGTGCGGTGGTCGACGCGGCCCGCGACCGCGGCATCCCGATCCGCATCGGCGTCAACGCCGGCTCCCTGGAAAAGGACCTGCAGAAGAAGTACGGCGAGCCGACCCCGGCCGCGCTGGTCGAATCCGCCCTGCGCCACGTCGAGCACCTCGAGCGCCTGAACTTCCAGGACTTCAAGGTCAGCGTGAAGGCCTCCGACGTGTTCATGGCCGTCGAAGCCTACCGCCTGCTGGCCAAGGAAATCGTCCAGCCGCTGCACCTGGGCATCACCGAAGCCGGTGGATTGCGCTCGGGCACGGTGAAATCCGCCGTGGGCCTCGGTATGCTGCTCGCCGAAGGGATCGGCGATACCATCCGCATCTCGCTGGCGGCCGACCCGGTCGAGGAAGTGAAAGTCGGTTACGACATCCTCAAGTCCTTGCATTTGCGTTCCCGAGGCATCAACTTCATCGCCTGCCCGAGCTGCTCGCGGCAGAACTTCGACGTGGTCAAGACCATGAACGAGCTGGAAGGGCGCCTCGAAGACCTGCTGGTGCCGCTGGATGTCGCGGTGATCGGCTGCGTGGTCAACGGCCCAGGCGAAGCCAAGGAAGCCCATATCGGCTTGACCGGCGGCACGCCCAACCTGATTTACATCGACGGCAAGCCGTCGCAGAAACTGACGAACGACAATCTGGTGGACGAGCTGGAAAAGCTGATCCGCGAGAAGGCGGCCGAGAAGGTCGAAGCCGACGCAGCGGTCATCGCGCGCGGCTGATCGAACGAATTAAGGAATCTTTGTGAGCAAGTCTCTGCAAGCCATCCGTGGCATGAACGACATCCTGCCCGAGCAGACCCCGGTATGGCGCTATTTCGAAGGCACCGTTTCGCGTCTGCTGGACAACTACGGCTACCGCCAGATCCGCATGCCGATCGTCGAGTTCACCGAGCTGTTCAAACGCTCGATCGGCGAAGTGACCGACATCGTCGAAAAAGAGATGTACACCTTCGAGGACCGTAACGGCGACTCCCTGACCCTGCGTCCGGAAGGCACCGCCGCCTGCGTGCGCGCTGTGCTCGAGCACGGCATCACCGGGGGCGGCCAGGTGCAGAAGCTGTGGTACATCGGCCCGATGTTCCGTCACGAGCGTCCGCAGAAAGGCCGTTACCGCCAGTTCCACCAGATCGGCCTGGAAGTGTTCAACCTCGACGGCCCGGACATCGACGCCGAACTGATCGTGCTGACCTGGCGCCTGTGGGGCGAGCTGGGCATCCGCGATGCGGTCAAGCTTGAGCTCAACAGCCTGGGCACCAGCGAGTCCCGCGCCCGTTACCGCGATGCGCTGGTCGAGTACCTCTCGGCGCACCACGACAAACTGGACGAAGACAGCCAGCGCCGCCTCAAGACCAACCCGCTGCGCGTGCTCGACACCAAGAACGCCGACACCCAGGCCGTGCTGGTCGGTGCGCCGAAGATGGCGGACTACCTGGACGACGAATCCCGCGCGCACTTCGAAGGCCTGAAGGCCCGTCTGGATGCCGTCGGCATTCCGTACGTGCTCAATCCGAAGCTGGTCCGCGGTCTCGACTACTACAGCAAGACCGTGTTCGAGTGGGTCACCGACAAGCTGGGCGCCCAGGGCACCGTGTGCGCGGGCGGCCGTTACGACGGCCTGGTCGAGCAGATGGGCGGCAAGCCGACCGCAGGCGTCGGTTTCGCCATGGGCATCGAGCGTCTGGTGCTGCTGCTGGAAACCCTGGAGCAGATCCCGGAAGAGATTTCCCGCCAGGTGGACGTCTACCTCTGCGCCTTCGGCGAAGAGGCCGAACTGGCCGGTCTGGCCCTGGCCGAGCGCGTGCGTGACGCGCTGCCGAACCTGCGTCTGCAGGTCAACGCCGGCGCCGGCAGCTTCAAGAGCCAGTTCAAGAAGGCCGACAAGAGCGGCGCGCTGTTCGCGCTGATCCTCGGCGACGACGAAATGGCCCAGCGCACCGTCGGCGTCAAACCCCTGCGTGGCCAGGGCGAACAACAAAACATCGGCTGGGACGCGCTCGCTGCGCACCTGGCCACCTGCGTCGTGCAGGGTTGAAGCTGTCAAACAGCCGAATTAGCGATCAAAGGAGTATTGGGGTGTCGAGTACCGAAGACGAACAGTTGGCGGATTTGAAGGACTGGTGGGCACGCAACGGCAAACCTCTGGTCACCGGCGGCCTGTTGGCGCTGGTCATCGTGTTCGGCTGGCAGGCTTTTCACAAGTACCAGAGCAACCAGGCGCAAGGCGCTTCGGTGCTCTATCAGCAATTGCTGGAAACCACGCTGACCCCTGACGGCAAGCCTGACGCCGCCCGCGTCACGGATCTGGCCGGCAAGCTCAACAGCGAATTCGGCGGCAGCGCCTATGCGCAGTACGGCAGCCTGTTCGTGGCCAAGGTGGCCGTCGACAGCGGCAAGCTGGACGACGCGGCGACCGAGCTCAAGGCCATCATCGACAAGCCGGCCAACCCGGCGCTGGGCGAAATCGCCCGTCAGCGCATGGCGCAGGTGCTGGGTGCGCAGAACAAGGCCGACGAAGCCCTGAAGCTGCTCGAAGGCGACGCCGACAAGGCGTTCCTCGCCACCCGCGAAGAACTCAAGGGCGACCTGCTGGTGCAGCTGGGCCGTACCGACGAAGCGAACGCGGCGTATCAAAAGGCCAAGGCGGCGCTGTCGGACGAGGCAGCGGTCGGTGGCCTTCAAATCAAGCTGGACGACCTGGCCAAAGGGGATGCGTGACGTGATCGGTTGGAAGCATGCAGCAGTGCTGGCTCTGGCCATTCTGGCCGCGGGTTGCAGCAGCAACAGCAAAAAGGAACTGCCACCGGCCGAACTGACCGACTTCAAAGAGGAAGTGGTCCTGCACAAGCAGTGGAGCCGCTCGATCGGTGACGGTCAGGGCGAAACCTACAACATGCTGGTGCCGGCGATCGACGGCGACAGCATCTACGCCGCCGACGTGACCGGCATCGTGATGGGCCTGGACCGCAGCAACGGCGACGTGAAGTGGAAAAAGGACCTTGAGCTGCCGGTGTCCGGCGCCGTGGGCGTGGGTTACGGCCTGGTGCTGATCGGCACGCTGCGTGGTGAAGTCGTCGCGCTCGACGCCATCAACGGCGAAGAGAAGTGGCGTTCACGGGTCAACAGCGAAGTCCTCGCGCCGCCGGCCAACAACGGCGACGTGGTGGTGGTGCAGACCCAGGACGACCGTCTGATCGGCCTGGACGCGTCCACCGGCAACCAGCGCTGGGTATATGACAGCACCCCGGCCGTGCTGACCCTGCGCGGCACCAGCGCGCCGATCGTCACCAACCGCCTGGCGGTGGCTGGCCTGTCGACCGGCAAGGTGGTCGCGGTGGATATCTCCAACGGCGTGCCGGTGTGGGAGCAGCGCATCGCGATCCCGCAGGGCCGTTCCGAACTGGAGCGTGTGGTCGACATCGACGGCGGCCTGCTGCTGTCCGGCGGCACCCTGTACGTCGCCAGCTACCAGGGCCGCGTCGCGGCGCTGGACCTGGAGAGCGGCCGTCAGCTGTGGCAGCGCGACGCGTCGAGCTACGCGGGCCTTGCCCAAGGCTTCGGCAGCGTCTACGTGAGCCTGTCCTCGGGCACCGTCGAAGGCGTCGACGAGCGTTCCACCACCGCGCTGTGGAGCAACGATTCGCTGGCCCGCCGTCAACTGTCGGCCCCGGAAGTGTTCTCCAGCTACGTGGCGGTCGGTGACCTGGAAGGTTACCTGCACCTGCTGAGCCAGGTGGACGGCCGTTTCGTGGGCCGTGAGCGCATCGACAGCGACGGCCTGCGCGCACGTCCGCTGGTGGTGGGCGATACGATCTACGTGTATGGCAACAGCGGCAAACTGGAAGCCCTGACCATCAAGTAACAACTATGCTTGGGGAGTTCCCCAAGCGGCTTCACCTGTGGGAGCGGGCTTGCCCGCGAAGGGCGTCAACGATGACGCGTGCCGCTTTTGCGGTGCGTTTCTTCGCCGACAGCCCCCCGCAGAGCAGCCCCGAGCACCAGCCGCTGCCACGCAGCGGCTTTTGTATTTTCTGAAATAACGCAGTGGAGAGCCGCATGGTTCCCGTAATCGCCCTGGTGGGCCGACCGAACGTCGGCAAGTCCACCTTGTTCAACCGCCTGACCCGGACCCGCGACGCCATCGTCGGCGACCTGTCCGGTCTGACCCGTGATCGCCAGTACGGTGAGGCCAAGTGGCAAGGGCGCTCCTACATTCTGATCGACACCGGCGGCATCTCCGGTGACGAGTACGGCATGGACGAAAAGATGGCCGAGCAGTCGCTGCTGGCCATCGAAGAAGCGGATGTCGTCCTGTTCCTGGTGGACGCCAAGGCCGGCTTCACCGCCGCCGACCAGATGATCGCCGAGCACCTGCGCAAGCGTAACAAGCGTTCCTTCGTGGTCGCCAACAAGGTCGACAACATCGACCCGGAAATGGCCCGCGCCGAATTCGCCCCGATGGGCATGGGCGACGCCATCCCGATCGCCGGTGCCCACGGCCGCGGCATCACCCAGCTGCTGGAGATCGCCCTGGGCGACTTCCCCAAGGATGATGACGAGCCGCAGGAAGGCGAAGAGGACGAAGAGGTCGCCGAAGGCGAGGAAGCCAAGCGCATTCCTGGCCCGAGCGAGAAGGACGGCATCAAGATCGCCATCATCGGTCGCCCGAACGTCGGCAAGTCGACCCTGGTCAACCGCATGCTCGGCGAAGAGCGCGTGATCGTCTACGACCAGCCCGGCACCACCCGCGACAGCATCTACATTCCCTTCGAGCGCAATGAAGAGAAGTACACGCTGATCGACACCGCCGGTGTGCGCAAGCGCGGCAAGATCCACGAGGAAGTCGAGAAGTTCTCCGTGGTGAAGACCCTGCAGGCGATCAAGGACGCCAACGTGGTGATCTTCGTGATGGACGCCCGCGAAGGCGTGGTCGACCACGACCTCAACCTGCTGGGCTTCGCCCTCGAGGCGGGCCGTGCGATGGTGATCGCGCTCAACAAGTGGGACGGCATGACCCCGGGCGAGCGTGACTACGTGAAGACCGAGCTGGAACGCCGGCTGTTCTTCGTCGACTTCGCCGACATCCACTTCATCTCGGCGCTGCACGGCACCGGCGTGGGCAACCTCTACGGTTCGGTGCAGAACTCGTTCAAGTCGGCGGTCACCCGCTGGCCGACCAGCCGCCTGACCCAGATCCTCGAAGACGCGGTCAGCGAGCACCAGCCGCCAATGGTCAACGGTCGCCGGATCAAGCTGCGCTATGCCCACCTGGGCGGTGCGAACCCGCCGCTGATCGTGATCCACGGCAACCAGATCGAGAAAGTGCCGAAGTCGTACGTGCGCTACCTGGAGAACACCTACCGCCGTGTGCTGAAGCTGGTCGGTACGCCGATCCGCATCGAGTTCAAGGGCGGCGAGAACCCGTACGAAGGCAACAAGAACACGCTGACCGACCGCCAGGTCAACAAGAAGCGTCGCTTGATGTCGCACCACAAGAAAGCCGAGAAGAAGCGCCGCGACAAGCGCTGATCCAAGGCTTGCGGCTCCCCTTGGGGAGTTCCGGGAAGGGCGCCGTTTGGCGCCCTTTTTCATGGGCGGCGGATGGGCTATCCTCGGGCACTCCCGCGCCGACGTCAGAGCCGGGTGCAGAGCAGGGAACCTTGATGATCACCAGCAAGCTGCCGAATGTCGGCATCACCATCTTCACGCAGATGTCTCAGCTCGCGGCGCAGACCGGAGCGATCAACCTGTCCCAGGGTTTTCCCGATTTCGACGGCCCCGAGGCGCTGCGCGATGCCGTCGGGCGGCACATCGCCAGCGGCCATAACCAGTATTCGCCGATGACCGGCCTGCCGGCGCTGCGCCAGCAGATCGCGGCGAAGATCGCCCGCAGCTACGGCGCCAGCGTGGATGCCGACAACGAAGTGACGGTCACCCCCGGCGCGACCCAGGCGATCTTCTGCGCCATCCAGGCGGTCATCCGCAGCGGCGATGAAGTCATCGTGTTCGACCCGGCCTACGACAGCTACGAGCCGGCGGTGGAGCTGGCCGGCGGCCGTTGCGTGCACGTGCAGCTCGCCCTGGACGATTTCGCCATCGATTTCGACCGGCTCAGCGCCGCCATCGGCCCGCGCACGCGGATGATCATCCTCAACACCCCGCACAACCCCAGCGGAGCCCTGATCAGCCGCGCCGAGCTCGACCGGTTGGCCGAACTGATCCGCGACCGCGACATCTATGTGATCAGCGACGAAGTCTACGAGCACCTGGTGTACGACGGCGTGGCCCACGTCAGCGTGCTGGCCCACGAAGAGCTGTATCAGCGTGCGTTCGTGGTCAGCTCGTTCGGCAAGACCTATCACGTCACCGGCTGGAAGACCGGCTACGTCGTGGCGCCGCCGGCCCTGAGCGCCGAGCTGCGCAAGGTGCACCAGTACGTCAGCTTCTGCGGGGTCACGCCTTTGCAGTACGCCTTGGCCGACTACATGGCCGCGCACCCTGAGCACGTCGAAGAACTGCCGGCGTTCTACCAGGCCAAGCGCGACCTGTTCTGCGATCTGCTGGCGCCTTCGCGGTTCCGGTTCACCCGGGTGGCCGGCACCTATTTCCAACTGGTCGACTACTCGCAGATCCGTCCCGACCTGAACGACGTCGAGATGGCGATGTGGATGACCCGCGAGCATGGCGTGGCCAGCATCCCGGTGTCGGTGTTCTGCCAGCATCCACCGCAAGGCCAGCGCCTGGTGCGCCTGTGCTTCGCCAAACGCGAGGAGACGCTGCGCGAAGCGGCGGCAAAACTATGCGTGATCTGAGTGCGTTGCCGAATCTTGATGTGGCGTTGATCCAGACCAGCCTGGCCTGGCACGACCGGCAGGCCAACTTGGAGCATTTCGAGGTGCTGCTGGAGCAGGCCCGTGGGGCTGACCTGGTGATCCTGCCGGAGATGTTCACCACCGGGTTCTCCATGGCGTCCGAGACGCTGGCCGAAGCCGAGAACGGTCCGACCAGCAAATGGCTGCGGGCCCAGGCGGCGAAGCTGGAGGCCGTGGTCACCGGCAGCGTGATCATCCAGGCCGCCGACGGCAGCCACCGCAACCGCTTGCTGTGGGCGCGGCCGGACGGCGAGGTGCTGCATTACGACAAGCGCCATCTGTTCCGCATGGCCGGCGAGCACAACCACTACACGCCGGGCGAGCGGCAGGTGCAGTTCGAGCTCAAGGGCTGGCGCGTGCGCCCGCTGATCTGCTACGACCTGCGTTTCCCGGTGTGGAGCCGCGACGCCCAGGACACCGACCTGCTGCTGTACACCGCCAACTGGCCGGGTGCCCGTCGGCAGCACTGGAACCGCCTGCTGCCGGCGCGGGCCATCGAGAACCTGTGCTACGTGGCGGCGGTCAACCGCATCGGCACCGACGGCAAGGGTTTCGCCTACACCGGCGACAGCCAGGTGCTGGACTTCCAGGGCGAAACCCTGCTGGCGGCGGGGGAGGCGGACGGCGTGTTCCGGGTCGTGCTGGAGGCGGCGCCGCTGTCCGCCTACCGTGAGCGCTTCCCGGCGAACCTGGATGCGGACACGTTCGAGTTCACGTGAGGTGGCCAACGTAAAACCATCCGGCAAAAAGAAAGGCCCCAGGGTTCACACCCTGGGGCCTTTTGCATGGCGGCGGCCGGTTATGCGGCTTTCGCTTCCGGCTGGCTCAGGGAGCGGTTCAGCGCGCTGAACAGGGCCTTGAAGCTGGCGGTGGTGATGTTTTCATCGATGCCCACGCCGTGCACCGCACGTTCGCCGTTCACCCGCAGCTCGATGTAGGCCGCTGCCTTGGCGTTGGTGCCCGCGCCGATGGCGTGTTCGTTGTAGTCCATGATCTCCACCGGAATCGGCAGGCCGGCCACCAGCGCTTCGAGCGCGCCGTTGCCCTTGCCGCGCCAGTGCAGGTTGGTCTCGCCCTGGCCCTTGCTCGCCACTTCCACTTCGACGGCGCTGTGGCCGTTCTCTTCCTGCAGGCGATGGCTGACCAGCGCGTACGGGGTGTTGGCCTGCAGGTACTCGGTGTGGAGCAGCGCGTGGATCTGCTGGGCGGTCATCTCCAGGCCCAGGCGGTCGGTCTCGCGCTGCACGACCTGGCTGAACTCGATCTGCATGCGGCGCGGCAGGCTGATGCCGTATTCCTGCTCCAGCAGGTAGGCGATGCCGCCCTTGCCCGACTGGCTGTTGACGCGGATCACCGCCTCGTAGCTGCGGCCGATGTCGGCCGGGTCGATCGGCAGGTACGGCACTTCCCACAGGGCGTCGGATTTCTGCTGGGCGAAGCCCTTGCGGATCGCGTCCTGGTGGGAGCCGGAGAACGCGGTGTGCACCAGGTCGCCGACGTACGGGTGACGCGGGTGCACCTGGATCTGGTTGCACTCCTCGACGACCTTGCGCACGCCGTCGATGTCGGAGAAGTCCAGCTCAGGGTCGACGCCCTGGGTGTACATGTTCAGGGCCACGGTGACGAGGTCGACGTTGCCGGTGCGCTCGCCGTTGCCGAACAGGCAGCCTTCGACGCGGTCGGCGCCGGCCATCAGGCCCAGCTCGGTGGCGGCCACGCCGGTGCCGCGGTCGTTGTGGGTGTGCAGGCTGATGATCACGCTGTCACGGCGATTGATGTGACGGCCGAACCACTCGATCTGGTCGGCGTACACGTTCGGGGTCGCGCACTCGACGGTGGCCGGCAGGTTGAGGATCATCTTGCGCTCAGGCGTCGGGTTCCAGACCTCGATCACCGCGTCGCAGACTTCCTTGGCGAACTCAAGCTCGGTGGCGCTGAAGGTTTCCGGCGAGTACTCGAACGTCCACTCGGTTTCCGGCTGCTGCGCGGCGTACTTGACGAACAGCTTGGCGGCGTTGACCGCGATGGCCTTGATGCCGTCCTTGTCCTGGTTGAACACGATGCGGCGGAACGACGGCGAGGTGGCGTTGTACAGGTGAACGATGGCTTTCTTCGCCCCGCGCAGGGACTCGAAGGTGCGCTCGATCAGGTCTTCGCGGCCCTGGGTGAGCACCTGGATGGTGGTGTCGTCCGGGATGTGGCCGTCTTCGATCAGGGTGCGCACGAAGTCGAAGTCGGTCTGCGAGGCGGCCGGGAACGAGGCCTCGATTTCCTTCACGCCCACTTGCACGAGGGTTTTCCAGAAGCGCAGCTTTTTCGCCGAGTCCATCGGTTCGATCAGCGACTGGTTGCCGTCACGCAGGTCGGAGCTGCACCAGATCGGCGCGGCGTCGATGGTCTTCGACGGCCAGGTGCGGTCCGGCAGGTTGATCACGGGAAATGCGCGGTATTTCGAAGACGGGTCTTTGAGCATGCTCATCGGGAAATTCCTTATTGTCTGGGCCGAAAAGAGGCGGCCTGCCGGTGGAACGAATGTTCGGAGAGAAGCAGAGACGAGGCGCAGCGATTCAGCCCGGCAGTCGTGCGCTGACGAGGCACAGGCTGCGGTGCTGGCGAAGCTGAATAAGGGTGTGAGAGGTTTTCATGTCCTCAACCCTAACCGCGAGGGGGGAGGATGGCAAGCAGTCGGAAAAATTTGAGAGGAATACTCGGAAAACGGGGATTCGCGAGATTTTATTGTGCTGGGTGGCGCTGAATTTCTGAATGATTGCGCACTGTTTTGGGTCGGCGCAATTGGCGGATACGGGCTTGTGGGGATGAAAAGCGCCGGTCTTTCCGGGGTGTTGCGCTGATGTTCAGGTCGCCATCGCCAGCAGGCCGGCACCCACAAGGGACTGTGCCATGGCACGGATTTCCCGTGGGAGCCAGCCTGCTGGCGATGAGGGCGGTCGCTGCGAGCGCCGGCTCAGGGCTGGAACGCGCCGATGAAGATCGCCGGATCCACTCGCGCATCGTTCAGGCTGACGTTCCAGTGCATGTGCGGCCCGGTCGCCCGGCCGGTGGCGCCGACCTTGCCCACGACGGCCCCGCGGGCCAGTTGCTGGCCGTTGGTCACGTCGATCTTCGACATGTGGCAGAACATGCTGATGAAGCCCTGGCCATGGTCGACGAACACCGTGTTGCCGTTAAAGAAGTAATTGCCGATCAGGATCACCTTGCCCGCCGCCGGGGTCTTGATCGGGGTGCCGGCCGGCACCGCGAAATCCAGGCCCGCATGGGGGTTGCGCTCTTCGCCGTTGAAGAAGCGGCGCACGCCGAACTTGCTCGACAGCGGACCGTTGACGGGTTTGTCCAGCAGCAGGTTGCTCGGCGTGTTCGGGCTGAAGCTGCGGTAGGCCTTGATCTGTTCGGCCAGTTCGCCCTCGATGCGTTTGAGGTTGGCCGGGTTCGGGTTGACCTGCTGGGTGTTCTTCAGGGTGATGTGCTGTTCCGGGTATTTCTTGCTGCCCACCGTGAAGTTCAGGCTGCGGCCGGCGCTGTTGACCTGCTGCACGCCCGGCTTGACCGTCAGCGGTACGCCGACGATGGCCAGCCAGTTGTTCTGTTCCTTGACCACCAGCACCGGTTTTCCCTGGTACGTGGCTTTGGGCGCCTGGGCGGCGCTGCCCAGGTCGATCACCGCCACGCCGCCCGGCACCGGTTTGTTCAAAAGCCTTGTGATGTAGCTGTCGGCGTGGGCGTTGAAGGTCAGGCACAGCAACAGCAGCGGAGCGAGGAAGCGCGGCATGGATCAGTCCAGTAAAGAAAGGGTGACAGGCGTCAGGTGATTGTCCTCGACGCGCACGTGCAGTTCGCCTTCGCCGAGCCTGGCCTTGAGGCGTTGGCCGTTCTGCGTCTGCGCGGCGCTGCGGATCGCGTTGCCGCGCTCGTCCAGCAGGATGCTGTAGCCCCGGCCGAGCGTGGCCAGCGGGCTGACCACGTGCAGGGTCTGCATCTGGCTATGCAGCTGCTGGCGCCGGCTCTTCAGGCCTTCGCGCATGGCCCGGGGCAGGCGTTCGGCGAGGCTGTCCAGGCGCTGGCGCAGCAGGGCCAGCTGGCGTCCCGGGTGTTGTCCGGCGAGGCGAGTCTCCAGGCGCAGCAGGCGTTCGCGGCGGGTGTTCAAATGGCGCTCGAAGGCCCGGCGCAGGCGCATGTCCAGGTCGTCCAGGCGTTGGGCCTGCTGGCGCAGGCGTTCGCCGGGATGGCGCAGGCGGCGGGTCATGCCTTCCAGGCGCAAGCGGTCGCGCATCAGCCGGTCGCGCATGCGCATCACCAGGCGCCGGTGCAGGCTTTCGACCTGGCGGATCAGGTGCCCGGAATCCGGGGCGAGCAGTTCGGCGGCGGCGGAGGGCGTGGGCGCGCGCACGTCGGCCACGAAGTCGCTGATCGACACGTCGGTCTCATGGCCGACGGCGCTGACGATCGGCGTCACGCAGGCATCCACGGCGCGTGCCACGGCTTCTTCGTTGAAGCACCAGAGGTCTTCCAGCGAACCGCCGCCCCGGGCCAGGATCAACGCGTCGAAGCCCCGGGCGTCCGCCAGCTTCAGGGCGCGGACGATCTGCGCGGTGGCCTCGCGGCCCTGCACGGCGGTGGGGACCAGCGTCAGTTGCACTTGAGGCGCGCGGCGGCGGAACACGCTGATGATGTCGCGGATCACCGCGCCGGTCGGCGAACTGATGATGCCGATGCGCTGCGGGTGCGCCGGCAGCGGCACTTTGCGTTCGGCGCTGAACAGGCCTTCGGCGCTGAGCTTTTCCTTCAGCGCGTCGAAGGCCAGGCGCAGGGCGCCGTCGCCCGCCGGCTCCACGGTATCGAGGATCAGCTGATAGTCGCCGCGGCCCTCGAACAGCGAGACCTTGCCGCGCACCTTGACCGCCAGGCCGTCCTTCAGCGCCTGGCGCACCCGCGCCGCGTTCTGGCGGAACAGCGCGCAGCGCACCTGGGCGCCGCTGTCCTTGAGGGTGAAATACACGTGGCCGGACGCCGGACGGGCCAGGTTGGAGATTTCGCCTTCGACCCAGATGTTGCTGAACACATCTTCGAGCAGCACGCGGGCGCGGCCGTTGAGCTGGGTGACGGTCAGGACTTCGCGGTCAAGGCCGAGCCTTGCAAAGGGATCTTTAATCATGGGGCGCAGTGTAAAGGCATTCGGTGGCGATTCTCCATGACTGCGCCCAAATCCCTTGTGGGGGCGATTGTTGCGCCCGGCTATACGGTGTCCTCTCTGGTGCCATCGCCAGCAGGCTGGCTCCCGCAGGATGCGGTGAAGGTTTCGATGAAGCGTCGGATCAGCGGTGGCGGATCCTGCCGGCAGGCCAGGGCGACGGTGCTTCGGCAGCCGGGGTCGGCCAAGGGCAGGAAGCGCACGCCCGGCGGGGCGATGGCCTGCATCGACTCCGGCAGCAGGGCGATGCCGAACCCGGCCTGGATCAGCTGCAGTTGCGTGGTCTTGCGCGACATCACCCGAGCCGCTTTCGGGAAAAAACCGTGGCGCATGCACAGGTCCGCACATAAATAGCTGAGCCCGCCGCGTTGCGGATGCGGGATCGAAATGAATGGCTCGTCCTTCAATTGCGCCAGGTCGATGGCCGAACCACTCTTGACCAGCCGATGGGTGTCCGGCGCCGCCAGCAGCAGGCGTTCGGTGAACAGCGGCAGCACCTGGACGCCTTCGCGCTGGCGCAGCACCGGCAAACGCAGCAGGCCGACATCGAGGCGGCCCTCGGCGAGTTCCTCAAGCTGCGCTTCGGAGGAGAGCTTGCCGATGTCCAGCGATACGCCGGGCAGTTGCCCGAGGAACACGCCGATGTCGTTGAGCAGCCCACCGCTGAGCGCAACGGTGCTGGAATGGCTCAGGCGCACCGTGCCGCGCCGGCCGGTGCCGACCTCGGTGGCCAGGGCGCTGGCCTTGTCTAGTTCGGCGAGCAGGTTGCGGGCCCGGGGCAGGAAGGCTTCGCCCGCCGCCGTGAGCCGGGGCTGGCGGGCGGTGCGTTCGAACAGCGGGGTGTGCAGGCGCTGCTCCATGTCCTTTATTTGCCGGCTCAGCGCCGATTGGGCGATGAACAGGCGTTCGGCGGCGGCGCTGAAGCTGCCGCAGTCGGCGATTTCCACGAAATAGCGCAGTTGACGGGTGGAGAGCACGAGGTATGCCTTTTCGAGATGGCTGGGTGGCTCAAGCGATATTAGTCGCAAGTCTCGCCGCTGGCTAAAGTCATCCCGGACTGACATGAGGAGGCGGACGGATGAGTGTGGCGGCGTTGTTGAGCGAATGGTCGTGGGGTGTCGGGGGCTGGGCCGCCATCGGCGCGGGGGTGGCGCTGGCGTATGTGGTCTTCGGCATCGCCGGTTTCGGCACGGCGCTGGTGGCGGGGCCGATCCTGATCCTGTTTATGCCGCTGTCCAAGATCGTGCCGTTGCTGGTGCTGCTCGACTTCGTCGCCGCGTTCGGCAATCTGTTGCCGTCGCGGCGGGAGGTGGCGAAACCGGAACTGCTGCGACTGCTGCCGTGCATGGCGGTGGGGTGCACGCTGGGGGTGATTTTCCTGCTCAACCTCAAGTCCGACCTGCTGTTGCTGATGATGGGGCTGTTCATCAGCGCGTATGCGGTCTACAGCCTGTGGATCAAGGCCCGGCCGACGCGGCTGGCCGCCGGCTGGGCGCTGCCGATGGGCACGGTGGGCGGGCTTTTCGGCGCGCTGTTCGGCAGCGGCGGGTTTCTGTATGCGATCTACCTCAACAGCCGGTTGCCCAAGGACGCCGCGCGGGCCACGCAGAGTGCGCTGATCAGTTGCAGCACGGTGGTGCGCTTGAGCCTGTTCGCCGTCGCCGGGGTGTATGCCGAGCTACCCTTGCTGATGCTCGCGCTGTGCCTGATGCCGGCCATGGCGTTGGGCTTGTGGTCCGGGCGGCGGCTGACCGCGCGCCTGTCCCGCGAGGCGTTCGTGCGGCTGGTGACCTGGCTGGTGCTGGCCAGCGGGGTTGCGCTGATCGGGCGTTACCTGGGCACTTGACCGCAGCGCGTCAGGGATTAAGCTGCCGGCCGCACTTCCTTGTGGGAGCGAGCCTGCTCGCGATAGCGCCCATTCAGTCGACACATCGCTGACTGGTGCGACGCCATCGCGAGCAGGCTCGCTCCTACAGGATGATCAACCGTATCCGCAGCAGGCTGGGCCCATGAACTCGCAAAGCATCCTCGTCCCGAAAATCTCCACCTTGCCGGTGCACGAGCCCCGCGCCCGGGCCATCTTGCGCTGGCTGGTGCGCAAGAACATCGTCGAGGAACAGTTGAGCACCTGCGCACGCACCGGCAACCGCATGGGCCATGCGATCGCCGAAGGCGCCCGCGAGGTGGTGCTGCATCCGGAGGCGCTGCCGTTCGGCGAGCCGGTCAACGGCCTGGAGATCATCGTCAAGCGCTGCATCTATACGCCGGCCAAGGGCTTCCTCGAAGAGGCCGGCTGCGCCGAGTGCCGCCAGGAGGTGGGCGAAGCGCTGTTCGAAAGCCTGGAAGACTGGATGCCCAACCGCACCGACAACTTCACCTGCCCCGAGTGCGGGCACGAAGACGACATCAACGGCTTTCTGTTCCTGCAGCCCTGCGCGTTCTCCAACCTGGGTTTCATCTTCAACAACTGGCTGGAGGCGGGGTTCAAGCAGAGCTTCATCGACGAATTCGCCGACTGGCTGGATCAGCCGGTGAGCTGGGTCAAAGTGGAGCTCTAGGCCCCGGGCTTTCCGTACATCAGCAACATTGATGTCAGGCGAGTTTTGCATTGAGCCCGGCGGGGTGTCTGAGTATAATGGCGCGCTTCCATTTTCCCGCCCGGGAGCCCCCGCGATGCTGCGTATCAGCCAAGAAGCTCTGACCTTCGACGACATTCTCCTAGTGCCCGGTTATTCCGAGGTGCTTCCCAACGAAGTCAGCCTGAAGACCCGCCTTACCCGTGGCATCGAGCTGAACATTCCTCTGGTTTCCGCCGCCATGGACACCGTCACTGAAGCCCGTCTGGCCATCGCCATGGCTCAGGAAGGCGGCATTGGCATCATCCACAAGAACATGACCATCGAGCAGCAGGCCGCCGAAGTGCGCAAGGTCAAGAAGTTCGAGGCCGGCGTGGTCAAGGATCCGATCACCATCGAGGCCGACGCCACCGTGCGTGACCTGTTCGAACTGACCCGCCAGCACAACATCTCCGGCGTGCCGGTGCTGCACGACGGCGACCTGGTCGGCATCGTCACCTCCCGCGACGTGCGCTTCGAGAACCGTCTGGACGTCAGCGTGCGCGAAGTGATGACGCCCAAAGAGCGTCTGGTCACCGTCCGCGAAGGCGCCGACAAGAACGAAGTCCGCGAGCTGCTGCACAAGCACCGCCTGGAAAAAGTCCTGATCGTCGACGACAAGTTCGCCCTCAAGGGCATGATGACCGTCAAGGACATCGAGAAGGCCAAGGCCTACCCGCTGGCCAGCAAGGACGACCAGGGTCGCCTGCGCGTCGGCGCGGCGGTCGGCACCGGCAAGGACACCGGCGAGCGTGTCGCCGCCCTGGTCAACGCCGGCGTTGACGTGGTGGTGGTCGACACCGCCCACGGTCATTCCAAAGGCGTGATCGACCGCGTTCGCTGGGTCAAGGAAAACTTCCCTGAAGTGCAGGTGATCGGCGGCAACATCGCCACCGGCGCCGCCGCCAAGGCCCTGGCCGAAGCCGGCGCCGACGCGGTCAAGGTCGGCATCGGCCCTGGCTCGATCTGCACCACCCGCATCGTCGCCGGTGTCGGCGTTCCGCAGATCAGCGCCATCGCCAACGTGGCCGCCGCCCTTGAAGGCACCGGCGTTCCGTTGATCGCCGACGGCGGCATCCGTTTCTCCGGCGACCTGTCCAAGGCCATCGTGGCCGGCGCGTCCTGCGTGATGATGGGCTCGATGTTCGCCGGTACCGAAGAGGCGCCGGGCGAGATCGAACTGTTCCAGGGCCGTTCCTACAAGGCTTACCGCGGCATGGGTTCGCTGGGCGCGATGGCCCAGGCCCAGGGTTCCTCCGACCGCTACTTCCAGGACTCCTCTGCCGGCGCCGAGAAACTGGTTCCGGAAGGCATCGAAGGCCGCGTGCCGTACAAGGGCACCCTGACCGCGATCATCCACCAGTTGATGGGCGGCCTGCGCTCCTCGATGGGCTACACCGGCAGCGCCAACATCGAAGAGATGCGCACCAAGCCTGAGTTCGTGCGGATCACCGGCGCCGGCATGGCCGAATCCCATGTCCACGACGTGCAGATCACCAAGGAAGCGCCAAACTACCGCGTAGGTTGAGCCTTCAAAATCGCTAAGCAACCGGGGCTGTTCATTCAGCCCCGAGTTGTTTCTGAATCACGACTGTTACTGATTGACTTAAGACGAGACTGAATCATGGCCCTCGATATTCACGCTCACCGCATCCTGATCCTCGACTTCGGTTCCCAGTACACCCAACTGATCGCCCGCCGCGTGCGCGAGATCGGCGTGTACTGCGAACTGCACCCGTTCGACATGGACGAAGATGCGATCCGCGAATTCGCCCCGAAGGGTGTCATCCTCGCCGGCGGCCCCGAGTCCGTGCACGTCGCCGACAGCCCACGCTGCCCGCAGGCCGTCTTCGACCTGGGCGTGCCGGTCTTCGGCATCTGCTACGGCATGCAGACCATGGCCGAGCAACTGGGCGGCAAGGTCGAAGGCTCCGAACTGCGTGAGTTCGGCTACGCCCGTGTCGACGTGGTCGGCAAGAGCCGCCTGCTCGACGGCATCGAAGACCACATTGACGCCGACGGCCTGTTCGGCCTCGACGTGTGGATGAGCCACGGCGACAAGGTCACCAAGATGCCGGAAGACTTCCACATCCTGGCCAGCACCCCGAGCTGCCCGATCGCCGGCATGTTCAACGACGAGCGCGCCTACTACGGCGTGCAGTTCCACCCGGAAGTGACCCACACCAAGCAGGGCGGCCGCATCCTGTCGCGCTTCGTCCTTGACATCTGCGGTTGCGAAGCCCTGTGGACGCCGTCGAAGATCGCCGAAGACGCCATCGCCAACATCCGTGCCCAGGTCGGCACCGACAACGTGCTGCTGGGCCTGTCCGGCGGCGTCGATTCCTCGGTAGTCGCCGCGCTGCTGCACAAGGCCATCGGCGACCAGCTGACCTGCGTGTTCGTCGACAACGGCCTGCTGCGCCTGCACGAAGGCGACCAGGTGATGGCCATGTTCGCCGAGAACATGGGCGTCAAGGTGATCCGCGCCAACGCCGAAGACCAGTTCCTGAACAACCTGGCCGGCGAAGCCGACCCTGAGAAGAAGCGCAAGATCATCGGCCGCACCTTCATCGACGTGTTCGATGCCGAGTCCTGCAAGCTGAACAACATCAAGTACCTCGCCCAGGGCACCATCTACCCGGACGTGATCGAGTCGGCCGGCGCCAAGAGCGGCAAGGCCCACGTGATCAAGTCGCACCACAACGTGGGCGGCCTGCCGGAAGAGATGAACCTGAAGCTGGTCGAGCCGCTGCGCGAACTGTTCAAGGACGAAGTCCGCCGTCTGGGCCTGGAGCTGGGCCTGCCGTACGACATGGTCTACCGTCACCCGTTCCCGGGCCCGGGCCTGGGCGTGCGCATCCTCGGCGAAGTGAAGAAGGAATACGCGGACCTGCTGCGCCGCGCCGACCACATCTTCATCGAGGAACTGCGCAAGGCCGACTGGTATCACAAGGTCAGCCAGGCGTTCGTGGTGTTCCAGCCGGTGAAATCGGTGGGCGTGGTCGGCGACGGCCGCCGTTACGCGTGGGTCGTGGCCCTGCGTGCCGTCGAGACCATCGACTTCATGACCGCCCGTTGGGCGCACCTGCCGTACGAGCTGCTGGAAACCGTTTCCGGCCGCATCATCAACGAGATCGAAGGCATCTCCCGCGTCACCTACGACGTGTCGAGCAAGCCGCCAGCCACCATCGAGTGGGAATGATCACGAACGGGCCCGTCAACCCAGGCCCGTTGCTGTGGCATCCGAAAGCCCCCGGTCGCAAGACCGGGGGCTTTTTTTCGGCTGGCGGGAAGGTTCAGTGCGGCAAGCGGCCCTCAAGGAGCATGCCCATCTCGCTGAGGCTCCAGGACAATTCTTCGAGGCTGGCGAACGCTACCTGATCGATGCCCACCCACACCGGGCGATGGATCCGCAAGGTGCCGTCAGCGAGACGTTCGACCGGCGTGTGAACGATCTTTCCTTCCCGGTTGCGGTGGATCAATGTCACGCCGTCTTCGGTTTTCTGGAAGGTGTACTGGCCGCGCCGCATCAGCATCCGTTCGATGTCCGCCGGCGTTCTTTCGACGGAAGGCTGCGGCGACTTCAAACTCAGATCGGCATAGAGCGTGTCGAATGCCCCCTGTTGTGGCCTGTCTTGATGCACATAGCCTCTGCCGATGCGGATGCCGCGGTCGATCTCGATCGTTGCCGGCGCATCGAGCGGCACTTCTTCGATGCGCAAGCCGATGCCGCCCTGCAGTTCGCTGATGCCGACCACGCCACGGAAGGTGTTGGTGTTTTCCTGGCCGGTGAGGACAACCCACTTGCCCGCTTCGTTGAGCTTTTGGTCGGCCTGCATGACGGTATGCGTAAGGTAGTTCTTGATGCCTTGTTCCTGCAGCTGCGTAAACGGTGCCTCGGGAAAGCGGTAGCTGGCCAGGCAGTCCGTCGCCTGAACCCGGATGCCGTTGAGGCGCGCGACCTTGACCGTTTCCAACGGCGTATGCACGCCCGATGGATCATTTTGCAGCTGCCGCAGAACGGTTTCGAGATCCGGGGACATCTCGCCTGTGCGGAAAAACGCATTCAGGTCGCCTTGGCTGAAGTCGTTGAGCAGGCGGTGGAAGTACAGGGTCCTGACCCCCTTGCGCGACAGGGTCGGCATGTTTTCGATGAGAAAACGCAGGCTGGCGATCCGGTCCTGACCTTCGCCGATGACCAGGCCGGGCACTGCGTCGAATACGTGTTCGATCAGGCTTGAGGCCGAAGTCGTGGGGATTGCGTCGACTGCGGGACGGGCGGGCAACTCACGGTAAAGGTCTCGGCGTCCAAAGAATTGATCGGTATCCCGTGCCAGCTTGCGCCGCAGGTCCGTGACGTATTCGTCATAGGAGGTGATTCCTCTAATGCTGCCATCGGGCAACCTGCTGACTTTGATGTGCGTCTCCGGCTTGCCCAGCGCCACATTCCTGAGGCCGTAACGGATGGGCGATTCGTAGCCGGTGGCAGGAGCGCGCAACGGTGCAGGCGCAGGCGCAGGTGCAGGTGCAGGTGCAGGCGCAGGCGCAGGCGCGGCCTCAGTCCTGATCCGAGACATGCCCTTGAGGTTGTTGCCACCGCCCTTCAGGCCACCCGTTGGAGCCAGTTCCCATTCGCCTTGGGCGTTCAGGCGCACCGGCAGGGTGCCGGAAAACGCGTTCGGGCGTTCAGGGTTGATGATGGCCCAGGTGCCGGGGCCGTTGACGTCGGGTTCGAAGCGCACGTAGTAGGCGGTGCCGTCGAGGCTGATGGCCGTCGCAGGGTCGCCGTCGAGCCGATAGATGCCCTGGAACTTGCCGGGCCCGGTGTCAGGCCTTCGAGCTTCAAGCAGATCATTGGCTTGCCAGCGTGCGAGTTTGTCCTGGATCTGGGCCAGGCCGGGCTCGACCGGCAGCGCAGCGGGTTCGGCCGGCAACGGCCACCCCATGGGCCGAAGGCCTCGCTCCATCAGGGCCTGCTTGAGCTCATCGCAATGGTCGGCCGTGATGAAGTCGTACTCGGGCCGCATCGGCACCTGCAGACTGATCCTGCCGCCGGGTGTCGTACGCACGACGCTGTCCGCCATGTGGCCCGCTTCGTTGCGGTAGACCACCAGAATGCTGTTGCGGTAGCGCTGGAAGGTGAACATGCCGGGCTCGGGCAACAGGGCGCGCAGATTCTGCGGTGTGCGGTAGGCCCACGGGGTCGGCATCTGCACGCGCCAGGTGCCCTGGATCTGGGCCTGCACGGCATCCATGTCGCCTCCGTCCAGCGGTTCCTCGACGGGTGAGCCGGGGTAGTCGGCGTATTCGACGACCACCCCGGGGTCGGTGCCGATGGGCGCCTCAAGGCCTGGCGGCACGTCGTCGAAACGCAGGCTCAGGGCGTCTGCCTGTTCGCTGATGCCCTGGTGGCCCCTGAAGGTGGTTATGTGTTCCCGATCCACCAACGCCACCCACCTGGCCGGGCCTTTGACGGCTTCGTTGAAGCGGATGACCTGGCCGGCGAAGAAGCTCCTGGCCATCGGCAGACCCGGTTCCGAGCCGAACGCGGAGCGGTTGATGTGGTAGGTGGTGGACAGGTCGAGCGCCTGCACCCGGATCTTTGCGGCATTGGCGGCCTTCACCACCTCTGTCAGCGTGAAGCGGCCATCGGGGTCGTTGCCGGCCATGAAGTCGAGCTTGCGCAGGTATTCTTCCAGTTCGGCAGGCATCTGGCCGGTGCGGGCGAATGTATCCAGCGCCGTCTGGTTGACGTTGGCCAGCAGTTGCTGGGTGTAGAGCGTCTTCACGCCGCGCCGGGCGAGGGCCGGCATGTTCTCGATCAGGAACTGCTTGCTGCCGATGCCGCCTTGCGTTTCGCCGATGACCAACCCCGGCTTCCGGGCGAAGGCAGCGTCGAGCAGGTCGCCGGGTGAGTCGAAGGCCGCCGCCGTGGCGACGGGCAGGCGCGGCGTGACAGGATTGGCCGCATACCAGGTGCGGGCGTCGCTGATCAGGTTGTCGCGTGCGGTTTCCTGGCTCAGTTCGAAGCGGCTCAAGGTGCGCGTCCGGCCGAAGGCATCGGTGACCGGCCTGACATCGTCCGCGCCGCCCAGGGCCCAGGCGCGCATGTCCGGGGCGTCGATTTCGGTGACCAGGGTGCCGGGCAGTTGTGCCCATTGCTGCGCGGCGGAGGTGCTGGCGTGCGGCAGATCCATGCCGCCCTTGAGCCCGAGCTGCGGAAGGGTTTCCCATTGGCCGGCGGCGTTCAAGCGTACGGGAATCGAACGGACGAAGGCATTCGGCCGGGCGGGGTCGATGATGGCCCAGTGGCCGGTGCCGCTCGCCGAGGTTTCGTAGCGCACGTAGTAGTTGCCGTCGCCGAGGCGGATGGCCCGTGACGGGTCGGACGGCAGGCTGTGGATGCCCTGGTACTTGCCCGGTTCGCGGCTCAGCGTCGTGTCGTCGAGGGTAAGGCCGATTCGGTAGGATGCCGGGATGCCAGACACAGGCCGCGGGGGCTCGACGGCTTGAGCATCCGCCGGAGGGGGCGGTGGCTTGGGTGTGCGTGCCGGCTGCGTCGCTTCCTGCAGTTCTGCCATTTCCCTGGCCTCGGCCGCTTCGATGTCGGGGCCGACTTCTTCCAGTGAGCCAGGGCCGGCGAGGGCGGCCAGGTTCAGCAGCAGGTCGATGCCGCCGAGCACGGCCCCCAGGATGCCGGCCTTGCGCTCCTCGGACGTTTTGCCGTTGACCGCCTGATCGATGTTCAGCCCCATGTCGGCGATGCTCGCCCCGATCAACGGCAATGCGACCGGCCAGCCGACGATGGCCATGGGGGCGAAGACCCTCAGGCCGGCGCTGAGGTAACCGATCCAGAGTTTCTTGCGCAGGTCGGCGTTGGCGGTCAGCGTGAGTTCGGCTTCGATGAACAAGGCGTCGCGGGTCGATGTCTGCAGCCAGGTGAAGGTGTCGCCTTCGATGGCTTTGTCGTTCTGATTGATCAGGTGGTGGTCGTACCGGCTCCAAGTGCTGACCAGGCGGTTCATCAGGTCACTGATGTGGTCGGCGATCTCCTGTCGGTCGGCCAAGGGAAAATGCGTCATGAAGATCTGGCGGTCCTGCGGCTGGTTCATCCGTAGCAGCATCCAGAAATGCATGTCGGTGGCGGTTTCCAGCACGGTGAAGGCGCTGGCTTCGCCGGGCACATAAACGATCTGGCGACCCTTGGGCGCGACGAAACGCAGGATGTCGGTGGCGGTGAAGCCGGCGACGTCCAGCGTCCGGACCGTACCCGTTGTGGGGTGCGTCGATTGCAGCCACTGCAGCGTGACCGGCCAACTGACCGGGCCGAGCGCGGCCTGGGTGACGAAGCGGAAGTCTTCGTCGCTCAACAGACGCTTGTCCCGGGCCTGCACGGCCTTGAGCAGGAAGTTGCACTTGGCCAGGGTGCGGTAATCGCTGCCCGAGCGGTGCCAGAAAGTGCTCAGCCGATCCTTGTACCGAGTGCTGAAATCGATGCTCCAGAAGTCCTTCAATACTTCGTTGCCGTGGAGGCGGACTTCGTTGGTTTCGTTGAACGTGCCGGCGGTGGGGCCTGCGCTGTAGAAGCCCGCGTACACGTCGAGCAGGTCGGCGTTGTCCTGGTCGGCGACGCGGAAGCGCTGGATCACCAGTTGGGTGAGGGTCAGCGTCGAGGTCGGTTTGGCGTTGACGTGTTCCCAGCCGGTGAAGGTGCGGCCGTTGCTCTGGGCCGCATCGAAGCGGTGGAAGTACACCCGGTCGGGATCGAGGCCGGTGACGCCGTGCTTTTTCAGCAGGTCGCCGGCCACCTCGCGGGCGGTGTCCTGAAGGCTGGGGCAGTCGCCGATGACGCGGCGGGCGATGGCCTTGAGCGCGGCCTTGTCGGCGGCGTTGGGCAGCGGGCGGTGGTTGTCTGGGATCATGCTCTCTCACTCCTTGAGATACGGGCAGGGAGCATGACCCGTCCGGGCGGCGCAGGTGCGGTACATAGTTATCGCATTGCCGCTGCGGCGGCACGTCGCCCTTACTGTTTGCCAGTTGCGGGTGTATCGTATTCGCCTTTTGCGGGCCCGGTGCCTGCCGTCGATCCGTGAGGTAGCCCAGTTCATGTCCTTTACCCGTCGCCAAATCCTCGGTGGCCTGGCCGGTCTTGTTGTCGTTGGCGTCGGTGCGGGAGGGACGGCGCGCTACTGGCTGGGCAAGCGGGCGCAAGCCGATGCGGGGCACGACTATGAGCTGATCGCAGCGCCCCTGGACGTCGAACTGGTGGCCGGGCACAAGACCCAGGCCTGGGCCTTCGGCCCGTCGGCGCCGGGCACCGAACTGCGCGTGCGTCAGGGCGAGTGGCTGCGGGTGCGCTTCATCAACCGGCTGCCGGTGGCGACCACCATCCACTGGCACGGCATCCGCCTGCCGCTGGAAATGGACGGTGTGCCGTACGTCTCGCAATTGCCGGTGCTGCCGGGCGAATACTTCGACTACAAATTCCGTGTGCCGGATGCCGGCAGCTATTGGTATCACCCCCACGTCAGCAGCAGCGAAGAGCTCGGCCGCGGGCTGGTGGGGCCGCTGATCGTCGAGGAGCGCGAGCCGACCGGCTTCCGCTACGAAAAGACCCTGAGCCTGAAGAACTGGCACGTGGACGACGAGGGCAACTTCGTCGACTTCAGCATCCCCCGCGAAGCGGCCCGGGGCGGCACGGCGGGGCGCCTGTCGACCATCAACGGCGTGCCGTCGCCGGTGATAGAACTGCCCGCCGGCCAGATCACGCGGGTGCGCCTGCTCAACCTCGACAACACCCTGACCTACCGCATCAACATCCCCGGCGTCGAAGCGCAGATCTACGCGCTGGACGGCAACCCGGTGGCGCCGCGGCCGCTGGGCAAGGAATACTGGCTCGGCCCCGGCATGCGCATCTGCCTGGCGATCAAGGCCCCGGCGGCAGGCCAGGAGCTGTCGCTGCGCAACGGCCCGGTGCGGCTGGGCACCCTGCGTTCGGTGGCCAACGACGATGCGCCGACCGAGTGGCCGCCAGCGCTGCCCGTCAACCCGGTGGCCGAGCCGGACCTGGCCAAGGCCGAGAAACTCAACTTCAATTTCGAATGGGTCGGTTCCGTGTCGGTGAACGTCGACAACGGCAAGCCGCCGAGCCTGTGGCAGATCAACGGCAAGGCCTGGGACATCACCGACAAGACCTGCGCCGACCGGCCGATCGCCAGCCTGAAGCTGGGCCAGAGCTACATTTTCGAACTCAAGAACATGACCCAGTACCAGCACCCCATCCACCTGCACGGCATGAGCTTCAAGGTGATCGCCTCGAACCGGCGCAAGATCGTTCCGTACTTCACCGACACCTACCTGCTGGGCAAGAACGAGCGGGCGCAAGTGGCGCTGGTGGCGGATAACCCGGGGGTGTGGATGTTCCACTGCCATGTGATCGACCACATGGAAACCGGCCTGATGGCCGCCATCGAGGTGAAGTGATGCGCCAGATCCGCCCCGCGGCGATCATCGACCGCAGCCGCGACCGCGACTTCATGCGCGAAGCGCTGGCCCTGGCCGCGCAGGGCGCCGCCCTCGGCGAAGTGCCGGTGGGGGCGGTGCTGGTGCAGGACGGCGAGATCGTCGGCCGCGGCTTCAATTGCCCGATCAGCACCAGCGACCCCAGCGCCCATGCGGAAATGGTCGCCATCCGCGCCGCCGCCGAGGCGGCCGGCAACTACCGCCTGCCGGGCAGCACGCTCTATGTGACGCTGGAGCCGTGCAGCATGTGCGCCGGGCTGATCGTGCATTCGCGCATCGCGCGGGTGGTGTACGGCGCCCTGGAGCCCAAGGCCGGGATCGTGCAGAGCCAGGGGCAGTTCTTCACCCAGGGCTTTCTCAACCATCGGGTGCTGCATGAGGGCGGGGTGCTGGCGGAGGAGTGCGGGGCGGTGCTGACCGAATTCTTCAGGGCCCGGCGCGCCAAGTCTTCGGACTGAACGCCTGCTTCGTGTCTGCTTCCGTTCGGCGGCGTCCTGGCGGACGCCATCGCCAGCAGGCTGGCTCCCACAGGGTTTTGCGGTGAACACAGTGGCTGCATTCGGCCGAGTCCCCTTGTGGGAGCCAGCCTGCTGGCGATGGCGCCGGTCGATCTACTTGCGGGCGACGATCACCGCCCGCATCGGCGCCGGCAGCCCTTCGATCGTCTTGCTGTGGTCGTGCGGGTCGAGGAAGTCGCTCAGCGACTGGTACTTCATCCACTCGGTGCTGCGCTGTTCCGCCACGGTGGTGAAGCTCACGTCCACGCAACGCACGTCGCTGAAGCCGGCGCGGCGCAGCCACAGCTCCAGCGCCGGCACCGACGGCAGGAACCACACGTTGCGCATCTGCGCGTAGCGGTCTTCCGGCACCAGCACCTGGTGCCGGTCGCCTTCGACCACCAAGGTCTCCAGCACCAGTTCGCCGCCCTTGACCAGGCAATCCTTGAGCGCGAGCAGATGCTCGATCGGCGAGCGGCGGTGGTAGAACACGCCCATGGAAAACACCGTGTCGAAGCCTTCGAGGTTCGCCGGCAGGTCTTCGAACGGGAACGGCAGGTGCCAGGCGTTCGGCTGCGACAGGTAACGCTGCACCGCCTGGAACTGGCAGAAGAACAGCCAGTTCGGATCGACCCCGATCACGCTGTCGGCCCCGGCGCCGAGCATGCGCCACATGTAGTAGCCGTTGCCGCAGCCGACATCGAGGATGCGCTTGCCCGCAAGGTTCAGGTGCGGAGCGACCCGCGACCATTTCCAGTCCGAGCGCCACTCGGTGTCCACGTGCACGCCGAACAGGTCGAACGGCCCCTTGCGCCAGGGCGACAGGCCCATCAGCGCGGTGCGCATCTGCGCGCGGGTGGCGTCGTCGCAGTCGCTGTCCAGCGTCAGGCCGTCGAGCAGGTCGACTTCGCTCGGCTGGACCTGCGGCAGGGCGTCCAGCGCGCTTTGCCAGCGCTCCAGGTCGCCGTGGCCCTTTTCCATCTTCTTGTCGAGCTGCGCTTGCAGGGTATTGGCCCAGTCGGCCAGCGGCGTGCCGGCCAGACGGCGGGCGAGGGGAGACAGATCGATCATGGCAGGGCAATCAACGAGGCGAAGTTAAGGCATTGGAACCACGGCACGACTTTCGAGAATCCGGCGGCCAGCAGGCGTTCGCGGTGTTCTTCGAGGCTGTCGGGCTTCATGACGTTTTCGATGGCGCTGCGCTTCTGGGCGATCTCCAGTTCGCTGTAGCCGTTGGCGCGCTTGAACGCCACATGCAGGTCGGTGAGCAGCGCGTGTTCGTCGGCGTCGTTGAAGCGCAGCTTCTCGGACAGGATCAGCGCGCCGCCGGGCAGCAAGGCCTGGCGGATGCGGCCGAGCAGGGCCAGGCGCTGCTCTGGTGCGATGAACTGCAGGGTGAAGTTGAGCGCCACCACCGAGGCCGGCTTGAAGTCGAGCGCCAGGATGTCGGCTTCGATCACCTCGACCGGCAGCAACTCCTGGAACATCGAATCCTGGCCGTTGAGGTACTCGCGGCAGCGTTCGACCATCGCCGCCGAATTGTCCACGGCGATCACTCGGCAACCGTCGGTGCGCACATGGCGGCGCAGGGCCTGGGTCACGGCGCCGAGGGAGGCGCCCAGGTCATAGAGCACGCTGTGGGGCTGGGCGAACTGCGCGGCGAGCACGCCGAGGTTCTCGACGATGGTCGGGTAACCCGGCACCGAACGCTTGATCATGTCCGGGAACACCCGCACCACGTCCTCGTTGAAGGCGAAGTCAGGCACCTGGGCCATGGGCTGGGCGAAAATGCGGTCGGGTTCTTTGCTCACGGCGGTTCCGGCGGTTCGGTGGAAAAGGCCGGCATTTTAGCCAAATTGCTGCGGGGATGCGCGGGTTGGCTGATAAACGCCCGAACGGCGCTGCCAGCCTCGTGTCAGGCACATCGCTTTCGCGAGCGGGCTCGCTCCCCAGGGTGTTGCACCGTCCATGAGGGAGCCAGCCTGCGGGCGATGCGGTCAGCGCGGTTTTTGCGAGAACGCCGAGGCCGCGATGCCCCACTGGCCCAGCCAGTAGCTGAGGATGATGAGGTAGGGGGCGGCGTGGAACGGCGCGACGAAGCGGTTGATGCCGATCACGCTGTCGGAGAACACGAACGCCACGGCCCCCCCGGCGGCCAGCAGCGCCGAACGTTGCGGCACGCCGCTGCCCAGGCGGGCCAAGGCGCGCCAGAGCATGGCGCTGATGGCCGTGCCGTAGACGATCACCGGCACCAGCAACGGCCCCAGGCCGCTTGCGACCAGAATGCCCAGCAGCACCGCGCCCAAGGCCAGGGCGAGGATCAGCGGCAGCACGGCCAGGCGCCGGCAGTCGCTGAGGTAGGCTTTGAGGTAGGCCAGGTGCGCGACCAGGAACGCTCCGAGGCCGAACACGAACAGGTCGCCCGGCCAGGCCAGCAGCACGTCGCCCACCAGCGAGAAGATCAGGCCCAGGCTGATCCAGCGCCGGTAGTCGCCGGGCGGCGCGTCGTGCAGCCAGCCGAGCAGCGCCAGCACCGGCAGCGGCTTGACCAACAGGCAGAGCAGCGCCGCGTGGGTGCTCAGGCCGTAGAGGAAGGTCGCCGCGCCCATCAGCGCCAGGATCAGCCAGCCCATGTCAGTTGACCGAAATGGCGCAGTCGAAGGTTTCCACCGGCAGCACTTCCGGCGCCCACGGTTGCTGCGAGGTCAGGCGCAGGCGCCCGGTGCCGGTGGCGAAGGCCTGGAAGCGCCAGGTGGACAGGCCCGCCGCGCCGACCACGCCGGCGTCCTCGGGGTTGCTGTAGACCTCGGGGCTCAGGGCGCGCAGCACTCCGCCGGCGGAATCCTGGATGGCCCAGCGGTAGCCGGTGGTGGGGTTGCTGGGCAGGGTCACGATCAGGTTTTGCCCGTTGGCCAGCCGCACCGGGCATTCGCTTTGTTTCTCCACGGTCACGTTGGTTTTCGGTTGCGTGGCGCAGGCGGCCAGCAGGGCGAGACTCAGGGGGACGAACAGGCGAATGGGGGACATGGGGTGAGGGGCTCCGGCGTTCTCGACGAACGGCGAGCATAACTGAAGATGAGACAAAGTGTGACAACCTGGCGGGGCGAGGCTGTCAATTCCGGCCCCTTCGCGGGCAAGCCGAATCGTCGCACTGATCCAGGGTGCACACAGCGCCCCTGTAGGAGCCTGCCTGCTGGCGATGGCGCCGTGGAAGGCGCTGCCGGGGGCAAGGTACAACCTCCCCCCGCATGGTTCTGCGGCCATGCGCAGCCTTGGCTGACGTCATCGCCAGCAGGCTGGCTCCCACAGGATCTGCGGTCACGCAAAACCTGTGGGAGCTGGCTTGCCAGCGATAGCGGTAGTGCAGGCACTACATGATTATCAGAACAGCACTTTCGCCACATCCGCGAACCGCTTGGCGAAGTGCACGGTGATGCCTTCCTTGAGGTAGTCCGGCAGTTCCTCGAAGTTGCCCCGGTTGGCCTCCGGCAGGATCAGTTCGAAGAGCTTCTGCCGACGCGCCGCGATGACCTTTTCCCGCACCCCGCCGATCGGCAGCACGTGCCCGGTCAGGGTCAGTTCGCCGGTCATGGCCACGCCTTTCTTCGGCGGCTGGTTGCGTGCCAGGGAAAGCAGGGCGCTGGCCATGGTCACGCCGGCGCTCGGGCCGTCCTTGGGCGTCGCGCCTTCCGGCACGTGCAGGTGGACGAACGCCTCGTCGAAGAACTTCGGATCGCCGCCGAAGGATTTCAGGTGCGAGCTGACGTAGCTGTAGGCGATCTCGGCCGATTCCTTCATCACGTCGCCCAGTTGCCCGGTGAGCTTGAAGCCCCGGTTGAGGGTGTGGATGCGCGTCGCTTCGATCGGCAGGGTCGCGCCGCCCATGCTGGTCCAGGCCAGCCCCGTGATGACGCCGGTGCCGGACAGCACCTGCTCGTTGCGAAACACCGGATGGCCCAGCGAGGCTTCGAGGTCCTTGGGGCCCAGCTTGATGACGGCCTTCGGCTCGTCGATCAGTTTCATCACGGCCTTGCGCACCAGTTTGCCCATCTGCTTTTCCAGCTGGCGCACGCCGGCCTCGCGGGCGTAGCCGTCGATCAGGGCCTTGAGGGCCGCGTCGCTGATGCTCAGGCTGCCCTTGGACACGCCGGCCTTCTCCAGCAGCTTGGGCCACAGGTGGCGCTTGGCGATGGCGACCTTCTCTTCGGTGATGTAGCCCGACAGGCGAATCACTTCCATGCGGTCCAGCAGTGGTCCTGGGATCGAGTCCAGGGTGTTGGCGGTGCAGACGAACAGAACCTTGGACAGGTCCATCCGCAGGTCGAGGTAGTGGTCGAGGAATTCGACGTTCTGCTCAGGGTCGAGGGTCTCCAGCAGCGCCGAGGCCGGGTCGCCCTGGTAGCTCTGGCCCATCTTGTCGATCTCGTCGAGCATGATCACCGGGTTCATCACTTCGACGTCTTTCAGGGCCTGCACGAGCTTGCCCGGCTGCGCGCCGATGTAGGTGCGCCGGTGGCCCTTGATCTCGGCCTCGTCGCGCATGCCGCCGAGGCTGAAGCGGTAGAACGGCCGGCCCAGGGATTCGGCGATGGATTTGCCGACGCTGGTCTTGCCCACGCCCGGCGGCCCCACCAGCAGCACGATGGAACCGCTGATCTCGCCTTTGTAGGCGCCGACCGCGAGGAATTCGAGGATCCGGTCCTTGATGTCGTCGAGCCCGGCGTGGTGCTTGTCCAGCACCTTGCGCGCGTGCTTGAGGTCGAGCTTGTCCTCGCCGTACACGCCCCACGGCACCGAAGTGGTCCAGTCGAGGTAATTGCGGGTGACCGCGTATTCCGGCGAACCGGTCTCCAGGATCGACAGCTTGTTCATTTCCTCTTCGAGGCGCTTCTGCACCTGCGCCGGCAGCACCTTGCCTTCCAGGCGCTGCTCGAACTGTTCGAGGTCGGCGCTGCGGTCGTCCTTGGTCAGGCCCAGCTCCTGCTGGATGACCTTGAGCTGTTCCTTGAGGAAGAACTCGCGCTGGTGCTCGCCGATCTTGCGGTTCACCTCGGCGGAGATCTCTTTCTGCAGGCGCGCGACCTCGACTTCCTTGCGCAGCATCGGCAGGACTTTTTCCATGCGCTTGAGCATCGGCACGCAGTCGAGCACTTCCTGCAGTTCGGGGCCTGTGGCCGAGGTCAGGGCGGCGGCGAAGTCGGTCAGCGGCGAGGGGTCGTTGGGGCTGAAGCGGTTGAGGTAGTTCTTCAGCTCTTCGCTGTACAGCGGGTTGAGCGGCAGCAGTTCCTTGATCGCGTTGATCAGCGCCATGCCGTAGGCCTTGACCTCGTCGGTCGGCTCGGTGGGCTGGTGCGGGTATTCGACCTCTACCAGGTAGGGCGGGCGGTGGTGCTTGAGCCAGGTCTTGATGCGTACGCGGCTCAGGCCCTGGGCGACGAACTGCAGCTTGCCGTTCTCGCGGCTGGCGTGGTGCACCTTGACCAGGGTGCCGTATTCGGGGAGCGCCTTGGTGTTGAAGTGGCGCGGGTCTTCCTGGGGCGTGTCCATGAAGAACAGGGCAAGGGAGTGGTGCCCGGACTGGCTGACCAGGTCCAGGGTCTCGGCCCACGGCTCTTCGTTGACGATGACCGGCAGCACCTGCGCGGGGAAGAACGGACGGTTGTGGATCGGGATGACGTAGACCTTGTCCGGCAGGTTCTGGCCGGGCAGGGCCAGGCCCTTGCCGGTGGAGCGGTGTTCGATGTGTTCGGCTTCGGTGTAGTCGTCGGGGTTGTCCGGGAATTCTTGCTGGTCGCTCATGGGGCACCTGCGCAATGGGGTATGGGGCTTAGATGGGGCAGGGGGTGGGTGGTTTCAATGGGGTGGGATGTTTCTGGGTGTGTGTTCAGGGTTTTGACAGGTGCGGGGTTCGGATTGGCCTTGGCGCCTTTGGGCCGACCAGGTTGGGGGTGTTTGGTGTGTATATCCGTTTCTTCGGGTGTGGCGGCTGGCGGTTCCGCCCTTATGGCGGGTCACTTTTGGCAGACGCCGGAATGCCGGCCCAGCCCAAAGTAACCAAAAGGTCTGGCCCCGGCGTACGGCCCCTCGCTGAGGCTCGGGGGTTCCTTCGCTCCGGGATTCATCCGGGGGCATCGGCTACGGTTTGCTTCGCTGCACCTCCTTGCGATGTGTTTGGCTGCGCCAAACGGCGCTGCGCGCCCACCCCCGGATGAACCCCTCCGCTCAGCCTTCCGAAGGGGCCGGCAGATCAAGATCAAACGCTAGGCGAGCTGACACTCGGCCTTTTGAGAGGCGCGCGATGGCGGCCTGACAGCCGACCTGTTTCTGACTGCCCGACACAATTCCCTGTGGGAGCTGCGGTGCGACGACTCGACTTGCCAGCGATGACGGCCTACCAGCCGACCAATCCCTCCCAGACCACCTCAATCTTCTGTGGGAGCCAGCCTGCTGGCGATGACGGCCTGGCAGCCGACCAATCCCTACCTGGCACACCCACTCCCAAAAGGCTTGCAGTGTTCCGCCGCCAACAAAAAAGGCGATGCCCACACCGGGCATCGCCTTTTCCTTATTGCCGCTGACGCTTATTCGGACAGTTTGTAGGCAATCACATAGTCACCCATCTTGGTGCCCAGCGAGCCGTGGCCGCCGACCACCAGCAGGACGTATTGCTTGCCGTCCTTGCCGGTGTAGGTCATCGGGGTGGCTTGGCCGCCGGCCGGCAGGCGGGATTTCCACAGTTCTTTGCCGGTGTTGACGTCATAGGCGCGCAGGTACTGGTCCAGGGTGCCGCTGAGGAAGCCGACGCCGCCGGCGGTGACGATCGAGCCGCCCATGCTCGGCACGCCCAGGGTCAGGCCGATCGGCAGCGGCGAGCTGTCGCGGCTGGTGCCGTTCTTGCGTTTCCACACGACTTTGCCGGTGGTCAGGTCGATGCCGGCCACGTAGCCCCAGGCCGGGGCCTGGCACGGTACGCCGAACGGCGACATGAACGGGTGCATGATCACGGCGTACGGTGCGCCGGTGTTCGGCTGCACGCCGGCGGTCTCGCTTTCGCGCTTGCTGCCGGCGGCGACTTGGGCGCGCGGCACCATCTTCGAGACGAAGGCCATGTAGTTCGGGCTGGTGAACAGCATCTGGCGGACCGGATCCACCGAGACGCCGCCCCAGTTGAACACGCCCACGTTGCCCGGATACACCAGGCTGCCTTGCTCGGACGGCGGGGTGTACTGGCCTTCGTAGCGCAGTTCCTTGAACTGGATGCGGCACAGCATCTGGTCGAACGGGCTGGCGCCCCACATGGCTTTTTCGGTGAGTTCCGGGGCCAGCAGGTTCAGGTCCGAACGGGCCTGGGTCGGCGCGGTGCGGTCACCCTTCACGGCGCCCTGCGGCACCGGGATTTCGCGGATCGGGATGATCGGCGTGCCGTCGCGGCGGTCGAGGACGTACAGGCTGCCTTGCTTGGTCGGGGCGATCAGCGCAGGTTTCACGCCGTCGGCGGTTTTCATGTCCAGCAGGGTCGGCTGGCTGCCGACGTCCATGTCCCACAGGTCGTGGTGGGTGAACTGGTAGTTCCAGCGCACCTTGCCGGTGGCCAGGTCCAGCGCGACGACGCCGGCGCTGAACTTCTCGGCGCCCGGGGTGCGGTCGGCGCCCCACTGGTCAGGGGTCTGGTTGCCCAGCGGCAGGTAGACCATGCCGAGCTTCTCGTCGACGCTGGCCAGCGACCACATGTTGGCCGAGTTGCGGCTGTAGGTCTGGCCCGGCGCCAGCGGTTCGGTGGCGTCCGGGTTGTTGCTGTCCCAGTTCCACACCAGGTGGCCGTCGCGCACGTCGTAGGCGCGGATCACGCCGGACGGCTCGTTGGTCGATTCGTTGTCGGTGACGTGACCGCCCATGATCACCAGATCGCGAGAGATCGCGGCCGGCGAGGTGGCGTAGTAGCCGCCCGGGGTGAACGGGCCGATGCCCTGGGTCAGGTCGACCACGCCGTTTTTGCCGAAGCCTTCGCAGACCTTGCCGGTGTCGGCGTTGAGGGCGATCAGGCGGGCGTCGGCGGTCGGCAGGTACAGGCGGCGCGGGCAGGCCTGGGCAACGGCCTTGCCGGCCTCGGAGATGACGGCGGACGCTGCGCCTTCAGCCTTGGCGTAGGCGGCTTCGTCGTAGTACGACACGCCGCGGCAAGTCATGTGGGCGAAGCCTTTGAAGCCCACCGGGCTCTTGATCTGCGGGTCGAAACGCCAGATTTCCTTGCCGGTGTCCGGATCCAGCGCCAGCACCTTGCTGTGGGCGGTGCAGGCATAGAGCATGCCGTTGGCCTTGAGCGGGGTGTTTTCGTTGGTCAGTTCCACCGGATCGTCGGCGGTCGGCAGGTCGCCGGTGCGGATGCGCCAGGCTTCCTGCAGCTTGCCGACGTTGGCCGGGGTGATCTGCTTGAGCGGCGAATAGCGGTCGCCGAACTCGCTGCGGCCGTAGGCCTGCCAGTCGCCTTCAGGCATCTGCGGCGCGGTGCTGGTCATGTCGGCGGTGTCGCGGCCCAGTTCGCCCAGGGTTTCGCCCGGGTGGGTGAACTGGCTGGCCACGGCGCTGGCGCCGGCCAGGACGACGGCCACGCTCAGGGCGCCGGTGCCCAGCGGAGCGGGGCCATCCAGCAGCAGCGGACGGCGGAACCACGGCAGCAGCATGACCACGCCGAGGGCGAACCACAGCGCCAGGCGCGGCACCAGTTGCCACCAGTCCAGGCCGACTTCCCACAGGGCCCACGCGGTGCTGGCCAGCAGCACCACGGCGTACAGGCCCAGCGCCGCGCGGCGGGCGCGCAGCAGCAGGATGCCGGTGACCGCGATGCCGAGGCCCGCCAGCAGGTAGTACAGCGAACCGCCGAGCAGGCTCAGCTTGATCCCCCCGGCCAGCATGGCCAGGCCCATCAACAGAAGCAGAATGCCGAGCAGGCTCGGCAGCAGACGGCTTCGACTCGAGGCACCTTCAGTGCTCATAGTGTGATTCTCCGTGACGTTTCAAAGAGACCCGCGCTGTAGTCACTGTAGATGACGATCCGGCGCGGGCATGGTTCAGATAAATCTGTCGGGGTGATGCCTGTTCCTGCAGGAGCCGGCCTGCCGGCGATGGCGTCAGTGAGGACGGCTTCCACAGGTACTTTCCGTATTCCTCAGAACGACGACTGGATCTTGATCCCGCCGATCAGCGCGTCGTCGACCTTGTCCACGCCACCGGGGTGGCGGATGTACTGCAGGTTCGGGCGCACGGTCAGCCAGTTCGCCAGGTGCACGCCGTAATAGAGTTCGGCGCTGTATTCGGTGTCCTGGGGCGGCAGGAACGACGGGTCGTCGTAGTCGTAGACGGCGCGGGCCTGGTTGCTGGCCTCGGCGTTCTTGCGGTAGGCCGGGTTGACGTGCACGCGGGCCAAGGCGAAGCCGATGTCGTCCTTGGCGCGGGCGTCGAACAGGCCTTTGTAGACCAGGCCGGCCTGCACGTAGTTGTCGATGGCGTTGGTTTTCTTGTCGTGCATCGTGGCGTTGGCGAACAGGCTCAGGCCACGGCTGTTGTCGCTGGCGACGCTGGTGACCTGCTGCTGCGCGCCGAACCACACGCCGTGCTTGCTGGAGGCGCTGCGGTAGGCCTCGCCGCTCAGGGCCGCCGGCTGGCCGTTGCGGTCCTTGTAGGCGTCGGTGGCGTTGGCGCTGCTGTAGTAGTAGCCGGCGCGGTATTCGCCCGGCAGGCCCGCCAGCTTCGGCGTCCACACCAGTTCCACCGGCAGCACGGCGCCCTGGGTGCCGCTGCCGCTGAGCTTGAAGCCGTTGCCGCGGTCCAGGTTCGACGGGTTCTGCTCATAGGCACCCACCTGGGCGTACAGCTCCGGCGTCAGGTGATACTTGACCCGCAGCGCCCACTGGCTGACCGGCCAGTTGTACCAGATGCCGCCCACCCAGTTGCCGACCTGGGAGCCGCAGAACGCCAGGTTCTGGAAGTCGCAGGGGAAGCTGTTGAAGTCTTCGCCCTCGCCGAAGCGGCCGACCTTGATGTCGAGCTTGCGGTCGAAGAACTTCTGCTGATACCACATCTGCGTCAGGCGGGTGGTCTGGCCCCGGCCCCAGACTTCCTGGGCCGAGGTGAAGCCGCCCACGCGCGGGTCGTTGATGCGGTCGTTGCTGATGTTGTTGCCGCTGCGCTTGGTGATCGTCAGCTGAAATTCCGCGTCGTCCCAGCCGAGGATCTTTTGTAGGTCCAGGTGGGTGCCGAGGGCGAACTGGTCGCTGTAGCGCGCAGTGCGGTCGTGGTCGTAGCCGCCGTGCAGGTTGCTGCCCATCTCCCCGGTGTAGTCGAGCTTGAAGTCGTAGCCCTTCTGCGCGAGTTCGCTGCGGGTGCCGTTCCAGTCGCCGAGCATCCACGGCGAGTCACTGTCGAAGGCCGGAGCGGCCTGGGCGCAGGTGGCAAGGCCCAGGGCGGTGCAGCCGCCGAGCAGGCGGAGGGTTGAGACAGCGCTGTCTCTGAGGGGCGGAAAATCAGGCATGAAGAGGTCTTTCTTGATCGTTTTTGGGGATTGGAGGGGCCGCTACGATATGTCGCAGGCAGTGAAGCGATTCAGCGGCCGGGCGGCAGGATAATGTCCTGTTACAAAAACACAAAGCGCTTTTGCTGACATGGATCATTTCGGATTCGGTAACAGTCCGCTAAGGGCGCCCGGCCGGTGGCGCATCACCTACATTTAAGGAAGCCGCGCTTCCCCCAGCCCGAGCCCTCGGCTAAGGTGCGCGGCTTCTGCGTCTTCACTTCGCCCAAAGGCCCGGCATGAACGAACACAACCCCGATCCGCTGCACGGCGTGACCCTCGAACAGATCCTCACCGCGCTGGTGGCCCATTACGAATGGTCGGGGCTGGCCGAGCGCATCGACATCCGCTGCTTCAAGAGCGATCCGAGCATCAAGTCGAGCCTGACCTTCCTGCGCAAGACCCCGTGGGCCCGGGAAAAGGTCGAGCGCCTGTACGTGAAGCTGATGCGCACCAAGCGCCCGCTCTGACATGGACGCCGTGCTGCGGCGACGGTGGGTCACCCTGGCGGCCGTGCTCGGCTGGGGCGGCCTGGGCATTCAGCTGTACCTGATCCTGTTCGCGCGCTGGAGCGTCGGCGCCAGCCTGCTGGGCGGTATGGTGAGCTACTTCAGTTACTTCACGATCCTCACCAACACCCTGGCGGCGACGGTGCTGACCTGCGCGGTGACCCGCCGCGAGTCCGCCGCCCGGCGCTGGTTCCTGCAACCGTCCGTGTGCGGTGCGGTGGCGGTGAGCATCGCGGTGGTGGGGCTCGCCTACAGCCTTCTGCTGCGTCACCTGTGGCATCCGCAGGGTTGGCAGTTCATCGCCGATGAACTGTTGCATGACGTCATGCCTTTGGTGTTTCTGGCGTACTGGTGGTTTTGCGTGCCCAAGGGGACGCTGCGTCTGAAGCACCTGCCGCTGTGGCTGATCTACCCGCTGGGGTACTTCGCCTATGCGCTGTGGCGCGGGCATCTGCTGGGGGCGTATGCATATCCGTTCATCGATGTGGCGACGCTGGGTTATCCACAGGTGTTCATCAATGCCGGGGAGATTCTGGCGGGGTTTGTGCTGATCGCGTTGGCGGTGATCGGGATCGACCGCTGGAAGGGGCGGGGCTTGCGGGGCCTGGACTGACGCCATCGCCAGCAGGCTGGCTCCCACATTTGTTCTGCGGTGACCGCAAATGCTGCGTCCAACCGAGCTCCCTGCGGGAGCCAGCTTGCTGGCGATGACGACGGCACATCCGGCATCGATGTGTCAGGCAGACCGCCATCGCCAGCCGTTGGGCGTCACTCCGCTTCGGAGCCTTCGGCGCGCCAGTAGCCGACGGCCTTGACGAACTGCTCGTCCAGCCCGTGATCGTCGAGAAGCACCCGGCGGATCTGCCGTGAGACTTTGGTTTCCGTCGCGACCCAGGCGTACAGATTGTCCTTGGGCACCTGCAACTGACGCACGGTGGCCAGCAGGTTGTCCTTGCCGCCTTCGCGCAGCACCCAGATCACGTTGACCTGCGCCGGGCTTTCCAGCGTCTGCTGTTCCTTGCCGTTCTCCACCTCGACCACCACCAGGGCCTTGCGGTTGGCGGCCAGGCCTTCCAGGCGCCGGGCGATGGCGGGCAGGGCGGTTTCGTCGCCGATCAACAGGTAGCTGTCGAAGATGTCCGGCACGATCATCGAGCCGCGCGGGCCGCCGATGTGCAGGAACTGGCCGGGCTTGGCCTGCTCGGCCCAGGTCGAGGCGGGGCCGTCGCCGTGCAGGACGAAGTCGATGTCCAGTTCCAGCGAGTCGAGGTCGTAGCGGCGCGGGGTGTAGTCGCGCATTTCCGGCATCGGGCCGTCCTTGCCGGCGCCGAGCACCAGGGTCTCCAGCGCGGCCGCCTGTTCGGCATTCTGCGGGAACAGCAGCTTGACATGGTCGTCGGTGCCGAGGCTGACGAACCCGGCCAGTTCCGGGCCACCGAGGGTGATGCGGCGCATGCGCGGGGTCAGGTCGACCACCCGCAGCACTTGCAGGCGGCGGCGTTTGATTTCATGCATGACCCGGTGGATGGCGGGCGCGGTCACTTCAGTCATTCGGTTTTCTCCTGGACGGGTTGAACGGCCGGGCCGTCGACGATGGCCTTGGCGGTGTCGTTGAGCAGGGCGGCGACGCGGTGGATCTCTTCCGGGCTCCAGCGTCCGTGGTGCATTTGCAGGGCATGGCGCAGGTTGTGCACCGCTTCGTGGATCTGCGCCGGGCGGTCATGGCCGCGCAGCGAGCGTTTGCTGACATCGATGCGCACCCGCACGCCTTCAAGGGCGACGGCCTGATCGCTCAGGGACTGACGGCCGGCGTCGGTCACGCTGTAGCGTTTTTTCCCGCCTTCGGCGTCGCCCAGGATCAGTTCGCTTTCCTCCAGGAAGGTCAGGGTCGGATAGATCACGCCAGGGCTGGGGCTGTAAGCCCCGTCGAACATGCCTTCGATCTGTCGGATCAGGTCATAGCCGTGGCAGGGCTGGTCGGCGATCAGCGCCAGCAGCAGCAGTTTCAGGTCGCCGGGGGCGAACACCCGCGGGCCGCGGCCGCCGCGTTCGCGGCCGGGTCGCCTTTCGAAGCCGTCGTGGCCGTTGCCGTGTTCGCGGTGGGGGGAATGATGGTCTCTCATTGGGCTTTCTCTCGTCGTGTTTAGATACAACTTAAGATATATCTTTTAGGTTCTGCAAGCGCGACCGACCGAAGGCGTGGCTGTCGATCAAGGAGGGATGGCGAAAATGTCGTTTGAAATGGCGCTTTCGTCTCTCTATAAAAAGCCGGATGCGGAGGCAAAAAAACCGAGATTAGTGTTAACTCTCTAAAACATCCGTTTTCGCCTTTATTTATTGAAAGTGTCGTATCCGTCTGACAGAAGTTGCTGAGGCGTTTGCGCAGGTTTTAATTTGTGAAGTGGCTTCGTGTAGTCTGGCTCTTACAGTTGCTCAGTGTTTTTCTGAATTTTCCAGTATTTTTCTTTCTGCTTCCGTGGCACACGGGCTACGCCACTGTGGGAACTTGCCTGCTTACTTCAAAGATGAATTGCTTGAACATTGTTCGGCGTTGGAAGTTCTGCGGAACATAAAACTGCTCGTGACGGTTTTTGTTCTTTTGCAACTTTCAATGAACCGAAAACCTTATAGAGACAGGTACTGAAATGATGTTCAAGAAATTCGCAATCGCCGCTCCACTGGCCGTTTTCGCGCTGGGTTCCTCCATGGCGTTCGCCGCGGGTGAGGCCCGTCATTCGATCAGTCTGGTCGCCCATGTTCCCACCAACGGTTTCTATGTGGTTCCGACCGACTTCGACTTGGTCAACAAGGATCAGGACATGAGCTATCAGCCGAGCACTGGCAAGATGCGCGAAGTCAATGGTTTCTTCGACGTACGCAATAACAACGGTTCGGTTCATGCGAGCCTTGAAAGTGTTCCGCAACTGATCTACGGAAACGAAGTCATCGACCTTAAAGTTGAGTTCAACAATAAAGAGCTCAACCAAACCCCGCAAATGGTGGTCGGTGAGTCCGAATCCGATGTCAACTACCGCGCGCCGCTGAAAATCAGTGCCAAAGGCAACAACTTCCAGCCGGGCGATTACACCGGTGTCGTCGCCATGACGTTTGACGCTGTCCCTCCTGTGATCACGCCTTGATCGGGCGATCTGCGCTGACGGCTCAGTAACGTTTTCGGCGGGACGAACCGACCGGTTTGTCCCGCCGGACTCCAACCCGTTCGAAATCAGAGTAAGCGTTCATGTTCCCGATGACACCCATCGCGGTTGCACTTGCGTTGTTGTTTTGCGGTAGCGCGGCGGCAGCCCCCGTTTCCTTGGGTACGACACCTCGCGGTCTGCTGGCGCAAGCCAAAGGTTTGCCGGCGGATTTCGAGCAGCATTTTTTTGATGTGCCGCTGGCGGTCAGGGTCGAACTCGATCAGCAACCCCTGGGCGAGGCGCTGGTGGTGCTGTCGCGCGACGACCGCATCACGCTCCTTGAATTCACCGACACCAGCGAGAACCGCTACGGCCCCGCCGAGCGGGAGAAGTGGGCGGCCTACCTCAAGGGCGGCGTGTCGCTGGGGGATTGCACCGGGTCTTGTCCGGATCAGGTGCTGGCGGTGCACTACAACCTGCAAAGCTCGCTGGTCTCGATCCTGACCCGCGACGCCGAGCGCGATCTCGAAGCCAAGCGCTACCACGATCAGCCCGAGGAAGGCAGCAGCGGCCTGATGTTGCGCAACCAGCTCAACCTCAACGGCGGCCAGGGCCAGGACACGGGCGGTCGTCTGGGCCTGGAGGCCAGCGGCAGCCTGGGCAACTGGAGCCAGACGTTCAACATGCAGATGGCCCGCATGGGCGGCCCGGACGACAAGCTGTACCACGCCGTGCATGAGCTTTACACCCAGCGCGAACTGCAAGGCAGTTTCTTTCGCCTGGGCTATTTCACCCCAAACTCCGAAGGCCTGACCCGCCAGCCCCGTACGTTCGGCACCAGCCCCGACACGGCGGTCGGTGTGATGTACGGCAGCTCCGACAGTCTGGCCATCAACAGTGCGATGCCCAGCGTCTACCCGATCTACGTCACGGCCAACCGTCAGGGATCGGTGGAGATCTACCGCGACGGCTTGCTGATCAACACCCAATCGGTGCCTGCCGGCCTGCAGACCCTCGACACCCGGCCTTTGCCCGGCGGTATCTATGAAGTGGAAGTGCGCCTGGTCGAAGACGGCCAGATCACCTCCAGCACCGAGGAACTGGTCTACAAGCCGAGCAACTGGCGCAACCTCGACGAGCGCTGGCGCTACAACCTGTTCGCCGGCGAGGAAAGCAAACTGCTGAGCAACTGGGATCGGCAGGCCAGCGGCGACGTCACGGCAGGCGCATCGGTCAACTACCTGGCGCACCCGCGCGTGATTCTCGGGCTGTCGGCACGCCAGATCCGCGAGAAGCTGCAGTACGGCACGTCCATCGACTGGACGCTGGCCGACCGCATCAGCCTGTACGCCAACGCCTACCGGACCCAGGACCACGGCACCGGCCTGGATCTGCAGAGCCTGTTCAACTACGGGGCCGGCAGTGTGATCTTCAGCCACACCCGCAGTTGGCTGGACACCACCGACCTGTACGAAACCTTGCCCGACGGCACGCGGGTGCGCCAACGCAACGTGTTCGTCGGCCAGACCAGCAACTCGTCGCTGGCGGTCAACCACCGGCTCGACCAGCGCAATTCGCTGAACGCACGGGTGTCGCACAGCGAAGGCAACGTCGAGGGCATGGGGCTGGATCTGGGCTGGAGCCGGCGTGCGGTGCTGTTCGGCAACGACGCCAACTGGCGCCTGTCGCTGTTCGACCGGCCGGGCAGCTACAGCAGCGGCCAGGATCGCAACCGGGGCGTGGACCTGAGCCTGAACCTTGCGATCGGCGCACCGGGCCAGCAGTTGACCGGCAGCCTCGGTTCGCGCACCGCCCGTGACGGCGGGCGGGACAACAACGCTTCGTTCGGCTGGCGCAAAGACTTCAAGGATCACGTCCTGCAGAACGTTTCGGTGACGGCGCTGAGCGACACCTATGGCCTGGGCCTGACGAGCCTGGCCAATTTTCGCACCGACACCGTCAACGGCGACGGTTTCATCCAGCGCTCCTCGTACAACGACAACTTCACCGGCGGCCTCAACCTCGACAGCACGCTGGTGGTGGGCGGACAGACACTGATGATGACCAGTGAATACGAAATGCGCGGGGCCGGGATGATCGTCGATGTGGAATCGGACATCGAAGGCATCGTCCTGCGCGCCGATGACCTCAGCGGAGGCGGCGCGGCGCTGAAGCCGGGGCGCAATTTCATCCCGTTGACCGCGTACCGCAACAGTTCCGTGAGCTTCGATTTCGAGGGCAACCACGTGCCGGCCGCCACCATCGCCCCGGCGCGCACCCGTTACCACTTGAACAAGGGGGGTGTGGATTACCGCCAGGTCCGGGTGATGAAGACCCTGACCGTGCTCGGTCGCTTGGTGGACGGGCAAGGCCGGCCGCTCAAGGGCCATCACGTGATCAACCACGCCAGCCGCGGCGTCACGGAAGTCGACGGGTTTTTCTCGATGGAGATGAACGCCGGGTCGCCGACCCTTGAGGTGCGGCGGGAGAACAATTTGCTGTGCCAGTTCCGGCTGAACGAGAAGGATCATCGCAGCGAGAACAACGTGCTGATGATCGGGGATCTGCGCTGCACGCCGGACACCCTGGCCGATCTTTCCTCCACCGAGCAGAAAGCGGGCTGACCCATGAGACGATTGAGGGAGAGGCTGTGCCTGATGGCGGTGCTGTGGACGTCGTCGGCGCAGGCGGCCAACCACGAAATCAGGGCAAGGTTTCAGCCCGACTCGTCGCAGCCGAACAAGAATGAGTTCGTCAACCAGACGCCGAACAGCGGGTACTGCGCCACCTACCCGGACATTTGCAAGCGTGACGGCATATTCAGTATTCAGATGCCGGTTCGTTACGATTCCGCCCGGCCGCTTCCTGTCGGTGAAACCGTGGGGGTGAAGGTGCCCGCCGACTGGCGGCGTTTGACGGTCACCCATCGGGACACGGGGCAAACCGAAACCGTTGAGATACGCATCAGCGGTGTCGGATCGACGTATGTCCTGAGCGAGTCGGCCGAGAGTCTGGTGGGGGAAAGCGGCACGCCGATTCTGGGGCACTGGAAACTGTGGAGCGGCACCTGGGTCAATGCGCCGGCGCCGTGCGTTGTCACTGGCGTGGGCGCCTATACGCCCACCACCTATCGGTTTTTTTGGCGGACTCCGGTTCAGGAGGCGTGCATCAAGCAGCCGGCTTACCCGATCCCGCACATGTATTTCAGTATGCTCGATATCGCCTACGAACTGCGCACGCCGAACCCGCTTGGCATGTCGTCCGGCGAATACACCGGTTCGCTGACCTACAGAATGGGGCCTTCAGCCGCAGGCGACGGTTTCGAAATGGGGGCGCTGGTTCCGGACGACGATACGTTGGCCCTGGACTTCGTGCTGGACGTGCAGCACACCCTCAAGGCCGAATTGCCGCCGGGCGGCAACAAGGTCGTGATGGAGCCGGTGGGAGGATGGCAGCGCTGGCTGGAGTCCGGGCAGCGTCCGACCGAGATCTACCGCGACCAAGCGTTTTTCCTGTCCGCCTCGTCGCGGTTCAAGGTCATGCTGGTCTGCGACATCCAGCCTGTTTTCCAGGGGCCGTGCCTGTTCTCGAACCGCGACGGCGCCTATTCCAGTTTTCAGGTCTCGCTCACGCTGCCGGCAGGCATTGGCGGCCCGGGCGGCGGCGACCGGTGGAGCGGTCCGCTGGCGCACAATCAATGGACAGGCCCCTTCGAGCCTGCCCGCTACATCGACCGGAAGCCTGCAGCCCTGCGTTTTTTCGTCGTTCCCCAGGCCATTCCGGCACTGATCGGTTACGGCGGCACGTTCCAGGGCGGCGTCACCATCATTCTGGATTCGGAAGTGTGAATCCGGGTTCTTCCCTCTCATTCTCAAAGGATCGAAGACGATGAAACGTCTGTGTTTGCTGTGGGTGTTCGGCGGATTCTGCGCAACGGCAAGCGCCGGCCCGCAGATCAATGTCGGCACGGTGTACGACTATCTGGACGGCGCCCAGAGCACCTACCTCAAGCGTGTGTTCAACAGTGGCGACAGCACCGCGTTCGTCAAGGTCAATGTGCTGGAGATCGTCTACGACAGCGACGGCACGCCCAGGGAAATCCCGGTCGAGGCCGCCTCCGGCGGCAGCCTGCGCAACGGGCTGATGGCCAGCCCGGCGCGGCTGATCATCCCGGCGGAGGGCATGCAGGGCACCCGTTTGCTGTACATGGGCGAGCGTGACCGTGAGCGCTATTTCCGGGTGCGCTTCGTGCCGGTGGTGCCGGAGAAGGAAGATGATTTCGTGGTCTCCAGCGAGGAGCGCGAAGACTACAAGAAGAGCCTGTCGGCGGGCGTCAACGTGATGACCGGGTTCGGCACGGTGTTTTTCGTGCGACCGGCCAGCACACGGTATGACACGGTGCTCAACGATACGGACACCCGCTATGAAGTGCGCAACAACGGCAACACGGTAGTGGTGGTCGATGAGTTCAAGAGCTGCTCGCTGAGCGACGAGGCCGATTGCGGCGCCACCGTCAAACACCATGTGATGGCCGGGCGTACTTTCAGCTTCGACAAGGAAAAGGGGCGCGAGTACCGCTTCAAACTGGTCGAGGGCGAGCGCCGGCAAGACATGAAGGTTGTCAGCCGATGACCTCGGCGCATGACGCAACAGGGAGCAACATGAACAAACCCTGCGCTTTCGCCCTCCTGGCGGCTATCGCCGGAGCGTTCGCCACCCACGCTTGGGCGGCTCGGGAAACGCTCCACATCGACGTGTCGGTGACCGTCCCTACCCGTGGGTTCTACATCCTGCCGGCGGAGCCCGACTGGATCCATCGCCAGCAGATCCTGCAATGGAACTACCCGGACTCGACGCTGGGTGGCTTGAGCAAGAACTTTGATGTCCGGCACGACACCAGCGCGATCGAGGCGCGCCTGGAAAGCGTGCCGTACCTGTCGACGGGCAGGGCGGGCGAGGAGATCGGCCTGCGCGTGCGCTTCAACAGCGTCGAGCTGAGCGCCGATCCGGGCTTTCGCCAGGTGCTGACCAAGGACGAAGCGGCGGCGGGCAAGCGGGTGCCGTTGGAGATCGACCCGATCATGCCGGCCGGCGGCTACAAGCCTGGCGAGTACAGCGGCAATGTGCTGCTGCTGTTCAACGCCAATGCACCGGCAGGCTGAGCAGGGCCGACCGGCCGTGGGTGCCGTCGGGGAGACGGCGTGCGTATCGATGCGAGGGAATTGACATGATCAAGCAAGTGACCGTTGCCGTGTCCGTAGGCGTTTCGGCATTGCTGGCCTGCGCGGCATTCGCGGCGCAGGAGAAACGCCTCTTCGAAGTGTCCATCGACATTCCGGCCCTGGAGTTCTACGTGATCCCCAGCGAGTCGGACTGGATCCACCTTGCGCAGCACCTGCCATGGCGTCCGGCCACATCGACGCTGGGCGGCTTGCGCAAACAGTTCGATGTCAAGACCGACAGCAGCGCCATCGAAGCGCGGCTGGAGAGTTTTCCCGTCTTGTCCGGCGGACAGGACGCCCGGGATGACATCAGCCTGCACGTCACCTTCAACGGTACGGAGTTGAGCAACAACCCGGTTCCCCGCCAAGTGGTGTCCCGCGAGGAAGCGGTGGCGGGCAAGCGCGTGCTGCTTGAAATCGTCCCCAGAATGAATGCCGACGGCTACAAGCCGGGCGACTACCACGGCAGCGTCAACATCATTTTCAACATAGCGGCGCCGGCGGGTTGACCACCGGGACGCACGAAACCATTTGCTCACCAGGAGCTGAACCATGACTTCACCCTTGAACAAGGCGAACCGGCAAGCCGGTCCATGCGACGGACCGCCACCGGAGGTGGCTTGCGGGTTGCCCCCCATGATCCATGCGCCGCAGACCCCGGCCGATATGACTGCTACCGAGCAGGAGGCAGGCTGACCCATGAAACGATCGAGTTGCTGGCTGGGACTGCTGGCGGTGTTGTTCCTGTCGCCGGCCCAGGCGCTCAATCTGGAGATCCGGGCGCTGTTTCGGCCTGATCCGTCACAGCCGGGTAAAAACCTGTTCGTCAACCAGACGCCGAACAGTGGCTACTGTGTGATTAACCCGGTCGAATGTGCGAACAACGGTATGTTCAGCATTGAGATACCCACCCGCTTCCATGTCGGGCGCGCGATCGTGCCGGGTGAGGGCGTCGGGATACAGGCACCGGCCAATTGGCGGCGGTTGACGGTGACCAACGCCATCACGGGCGACAGCGAAACTGTGGAGGTGCGCATCATCGGCATTGGCTCGACCTACAGGCTGTACCAGTCGGCCGCCAGCCTGGTGGGTGTGACCGATCCGCTTGAGGGGCACGAGAAACTCTGGTCCAGCAGTTGGGTCTACGCTCCCTCGCCGTGCACCTACAGCGGTGTCGCGTACTATTCGCCCGAGACCTACCGGTTCTTCTGGAAAGTCCCTGTCGAAAGCGCCTGCACGAAGGTGGCCGCCTACCGGATTCCGGCGATGGCGTTCGATAACCTCGATTTCGCTTATGAACTGCGTACGCCCAATCCTCTGGGCATGTCGTCGGGGCAGTACACCGGCTCCCTGACCTACACCCTGGGGCCTGCGGGCGATTTCCAGATGGGTTCGACGATGCATCCGGTCGACACCACGCTGACCCTCGACTTCGTGCTGGACGTGCAGCACACCCTCAAGGTCGAGCTGCCGCCGGGCGGCAACAAGATCGTGATGGAGCCGGCGGGAGGGTGGCAGCGCTGGCTGGAGTCGGGCAAAAAACCGGTGGAGGTTTTCCGCGAGCAGAAGTTTTTCCTGTCTGCCTCGTCACCCTTCAAGGTGATGCTGGTCTGCCACTGGTCCAGCGGTGGCCCCTGCAGCATGGGCAACGGCCAAGGGGGCGCTACCGAGTTTCAGGTGGGCTTGACGGTTCCGGGAGGCATCGTCGGCCCAGGCAACACCGACGGGTGGTCGGGCACATTGATGCATAACACTTGGTTGGGGCCCTTCGAACCTGCCCGCTACATCGACCGGCGACAAGGTGTCCTGCGTTTTTTCATCAAGGATGCCATGGCTATCGACCAATTGCTTTACACCGGCGGAACGCATCAGGGCAGCGTCACCATTATTCTGGATTCGGAGGTGTGAACCTCGGGGGTGACCGCCAATGGGCAGGGAACCGTTTACTCAGCAGGGAGCTGAATCATGACTTCACCATTGAACAAGGCGAGATGGCAGGCCGGCCTGTGCGGCTGGCTGCTGTCGACGGCGGCTTACGGGCTGACTCAGGAAATCCGTGCCGTGTACATTCCCGATCCGGCTGATCCGCAGACCAACAGGTTCGTCAACCAGACACCGCAGAGCGGTTACTGCGCCATCGTTGCCAATGATTGCAAGCCGATGTCAGGGGTGCGGATTCCTGTGCGTTTCAGTTCGGTGCAGGCGATGGAGCCGGGCCACACCTTGCGCGACGGCGCCATGTTTAATTTCCCGGCACAGTGGCGCAGCCTGGAAGTCAGGCATGTGTTCACTGGCGAGACGGCCACCGTGGGCATGCGCATCGGCGGACTCGGCTCTGAATATGTGCTGAGCGACACAGCCGCCAACTTGACCGGCGATCATGGGGGGATTCCCAACCGGGCCCACGATACCTTGTGGGGAGGTCGCAGTTGGGGCTCGGCGCCTCCACCGTGCCTGCCCGCAGCCGCGGCGGTCGCTGGCGACGACAATTACCGTTTCTTCTGGTTCACGCCTGTCATCGGCACTTGCGCCAAACAGACAGCCTTCACGATCCCGTGGATGACCTACAGCTACCTCGACGTGGCTTATGAGTTGCAAATGCCCGACCCGTTGAAAATGTCGGCGGGCCTCTACACAGGTGAACTGACCTACGGCGTGGGGCCCGGCATGGATTTCGACACCGGCGACAACCTGCTGCCCGACAGCTCGCAGGTCACCTTTCGCTTCGTGCTGGATGTGCAGCATGTTCTGAAGGTCGATATTCCACCGGGCGGCAACAAGGTCGCGCTGGTGCCGCAGGGCGGCTGGAGCGCTTGGTTGCACCAGGGTCGCAAGCCGGAGCGGCTGTTCCGCGACCAGGCCTTCACCATCACCTCCTCGTCGCGGTTCAAGATGTTTTTCGAATGCCAGCACGGCGGGCTGCAGTCGTGCGGACTGCGCAGCCAGAACGGCGGCGGTGCGCCCGCCCAAGTGTTCCTGAGCGTCAGCCTGCCCGACAGCATCACGGACAGCGACGGCCGGCCGGTGCGCCGCCAGCCGCTGTCGGCAAACCCCGATGCTCCGGTCTTCCAGCCGGGGCGGTTCCTGGATCGCACCATGGGCACCCTGCATTTCGAAGTGCCGCGCAGCTACGTCGAGGACATGCTGCAACCCGGTCAGGCCAACCGCTACGTCGGCAACGTCACGGTGATCTGGGACTCGGAGGTCTAGCGGTCTCCCGTCACGGCCACGGTCGGTGTTGCGGGCGGCTGACATTGGGTGTGGGTACCCGGTTGCAGGTATGGCGTGAGGATCGGCGCCATGCCCTTGAGTACCTGCACCGGGAGGGCCGAGGTGAAGGTGAAGCTCTCTGCCGAGCGCCCAGGCACGAACGCGGTCAGGGTGCCGAAATGGTTGCTGCCTATATAGAACACGAACGTGGCAGTGCGGTTGAGCGACTTGGAACTGAGGATGCGCCCGCCGGAGCCGATGGCCTCGATACGGTTGTCGCCGGTGCCGGTCTTGCCGCCCATGGTCAGCGGGCTGCCGTCGGCCAGTTTGAAACTGCCGGAGACCCGTTTGGCGGTGCCTGAATCCACCACTTGGGAAAGCGCTTCGCGCATGGCGGTGGCAACCTCGGACGGCATGACCCGTTTGCCCACGTGCGGGTCACTCACCAGCCGTGTTTCGTAAGGCGTGTCGGCGGCGAAGTGCAGGCTGTCGATGCGCAGGGTCGGCATGCGCACGCCGTCGTTGAGGATGGTGCCGATCAGTTCGGCCAGCGCCGCCGGACGGTCGCCGGAGCTGCCGATGGCGGTGGCCAGGGACGGCACCAGATGGTCGAACGGGTAGCCGACCTTCTGCCAGCGCTGGTGAATCTCCAGGAACGCCTCGATCTCCAGCATGGTGCGGATGCGGCTGTCGCGGGCCCCCTTGTGCTTGCTCTTGAACAGCCAGCTGTAGACCTCCTGGCGCTCGAACTGGCTGGCCTTGACGATCTGCTTGAAGTCGGCGTCCGGGTGGTTGAGCAGGTAGCCCATCATCCACAGGTCCAGCGGGTGCACCTTGGCGATGAAGCCCTGGTCCGGCAGGTCGTAGGTGCCGGGGCCGTAGGCCAGGTAGAGCCGTTCCAGGCGTTCGTCGGTGAGTTTCTCGGTGAGCTTGGCGCCCTTGAGGTGCGAGCGCACGAAGGTGTTGAAGTCTTCCTGGCTGGCATTGGGCAGCAGGTAGCGGTGCACGGCGGCCATGCGGATCGGGGTCGGGCGCATGCTGTCGAGGAAGGTGTCGAGGCGCGCCTGGGTGTCCTTGTTGCGGTATTTCTTCCAGAACTTGAGCAGGAACGAGGTGCCTTCGCGGTCGGCAAAGGAGGCCAGGTATTCCTGGCGCCGGGGGTCGCGGTCGTCCTTGAGCAGCTCGGCGCTGTTGTTGGGGCCGGAATAGGTGGTGTAGCGCACCAGGTCGCGCATCAGGCGGATGAACGGCAGGTTGATGGATTCGCGCAGGGCATCGCGCAGGGTCGGCATGCGGCCGTTGTCTTCCTTGCGGAAGTTGTGGAACACGTGCAGGCCGCCGCCGGTGAAGAACGCCTCGCCGGGGCTGGCCGAGTACTTGCGGTCGAGGGCGGCACCGAGCATTTTCGAGAGGTCGCGGTCCTTGTTCTCGATCAGGTAATCGACCGCCCAGCGGCTCAGGCGGTCCTGGTCGGGCACGTCGACCTTCTTCAGCTCCGGCACGCTCAGGCCGGCGTACTTGTCGTGCAGCTCGGCGATGATCTGCAGGTAGGTGGTCAGCACGCGCATCTTGGCCGTGGAGCCCAGTTCCAGTTTGCTGCCTTCGTTGATGTCGAAAGGCTGGTCGGTGCTGTCGGTCTGCACCCGCACGCGCGAGCCGTCCGGGGTCAGCTCGAACAGGGTGAAGCTGTAGCGCACCTGGGTGGTGCTGGTGGGCGTGAGCAGGCGCTCGCCGATCAGGCCGATCTGTTTGGCGAACTCGGGGTCGGCGAGTTTCTTCAGGTACTCGGTGGCCTGGGTCTGCAGATCGCCCTGCAGGGTGCTGGTGGCCGACAGGTCGAGGCGGTCGAGATCGTACAGCGGCCGGTTGAGCATCGTGGCCAGACGGCTGCGGGCGACGCTGATGCCTTTGTTGGTCTCGATCGGCTGGATGGTCGGCTGGGTCTGCCAGTCGCGGTAGCTCACCTTGCTGGCCAGCGCGGCTTCGGCCAGCGGGGCGTCGATCACGCCGTTCTGGCGCAGCAGGCGCAGGTGGCTGTCGGTGAGGTCGGCGAGTTCTTCGCGGCCCTTGGTCAGGTAATGGGACGGACGGCGCTGGGCGATCATCAGCGAGAGCATCTCGCGCAGGGCCAGGCCTTTGGCGGCCATGGTCTTGGCGTCGGCGGCGGGGCTGTTGAGCTGTTCGTTGGCCTCGGCGAAGTCGCTGCCGTACCACACCCGCAACCCCTCGGCCATGCCGTGCACTTCGCCGTGGCCGGGCACCGCCGACAGGGGCACGCTGTTGAGGTAGTCGCGCACGATGTTCTGCCGCGCCGCCAGGGTTTCAGGCCCTGCCTGATAGGCCCGCACGCTGGCGGAGATCATCTGGCGGATCTTCTCGGCGCCCGACACCGTCAGGCCGTCCGGCGAATGGCGGTATTTCTCCAGTTGCGTGGCCAGTGTGCTGCCGCCGGCGGACTGGCCGGGCAGGTGGAGCATCTTGGCCACCTGCGACCACGCGGCCATGCCGAAGCGCGGCCAATCCACCGCCGGGTTGGCCAGCGGTTGTTTGGGGTCGAGCAGGAAGCGGTTCTCGATGAACAGCAGGCTGTTGACCACCACCGGTGGAATCGAGTCGAAGCTGGCGTACAACTGTTGTGGATAGTTGTACTGGTACAGCGGTGCGGCGCGGCAGTCGGTGATCGACAGCCCCGCCTGGATCTTTTCGGAATAGGGCACGAACAGGCCCTTGTCGGTGTAGCCGAGCAGGGCCGGTGAAAAACGGGTCTGCTCGGTGATCACGTAGGAACGCTTGAGCAGGCGCGGCAGAAATTCGTCGAGGGCGCTGTAGCCCAGGCGCAGGTCGAACGGCCCGTTGCCGGGATAGCGGATCGCCTCGCTGGGGCCCTGTTCCAGCGTATAGGTCAAGGATTGCGCGTACTGGCTGACCTCGCGGGACTGAAAGCGCGAGGTGCGGATTTCCTTGGTCGCCGCCAGGCCCACCACCACGGCAATGATCAGCACCAGCAGCCAGAACGCCTTCCAGCCATGCCGGGTACGGCTGCGGGGCGGTTTTTCAGGGACAGGCGCTTGATCCACACGGTCAGTCGGAATCACGTTTTCACTCGAATCGGTCTGCAGCAAAGCGCCCATAGTCGATTGATCCATTCACGCAGATTGATCGGACTTGTCTGAAGCTTAGACGGTGGTTGGAACAGGTGAAAATTTTGTGATGGAACGAGCGGTGGCCGCTGCCGACCGGTCGGGGGTGACCGGAAGCAGCGGCGTCGGGGATCAGCGTGTGGGCGCGCTGTCGTTTCCGAGCAGGTTGTGCTTTTCGAGCAGCGCTTTCGTCTTGTTGCGACGTGATTGCTGTTTCTCGTACCTGATGTCCTTGGATTTTGCCTCGTACTCGTTCTCCGTCAGTTCTTTGCGTTCGTACTGATCATCAAGCTCTGCCAGTTTTCGGGTGTATTGGGCGACGTCTTGATCAAGAGTGTCACCGTATTGTGCCTTGAGAAAATTTTCCCAGAATTCGAGTTCGAGCATCCCGTTGACCAGGCCGTCGCCCGCCTCCAGCGAAAGGACGGTCCTGTAAGCCGCGTCGAGCATGTCGTGGCTGACCCCACCGATCTGCCGGTACAGCATGCGCTCGGATTGCCAGGGCAATCCCAGACGTGCGCTAAGACCGATCTGGTAGGCGAGATAGATTTCAACCTCTTCCGCTCGGCTTGGGCGTTTGCGGACTTCTTCCCGGGCGATGGTGTTCACGCTTTCCAGACGTGCGGCCCCCTTGGCCAAGGCCAGGAGACGGCGTTCCAGTTCCTCATGGGACGTCGAGTAGTCATAGGCCTGTGACGCGAGCACCAGTACCCCTATCTTGTTGAACTCCTCGGTGACGGCGTCGACGCAGGTTTCCGGGTTCTCTATCGTTGCGAATACGTCCTCACGCAACTGCGTATTCAGATCCATTGCCTCGATCACATTCCAGACCCGGCGGGCGAGCTGCTTGCGTAGCTCTTCATCTGCGGCGGTGTAGTCGGCGGATCGGGTCAGCCGGTTGATGACCTTGAAAAAGCCTTTGCTTTTCTCTTCGGCCTTCAGGCTTTGCCAAGCTTCCTTGCGCTGCTCACCCAGCCCCGGATCGGGTTTGAACAGTAGCGAGTCGGTCTCCAGCGGCCACTTTTCAATGTCGTTTTCGGTGGGCTGCTCAACGTTGACTTCTTTAGGTCTGCCTACTTTTTCGCGGTAGTCGAACAGCCGTTTACGTTCATCTTCCGGCAGTTTCCACTGGGAGATCCGTGTGCGGGCCACGATCCACGCTTCGGGTGAGTCACGCGTGACGTTCAGTACCTTCGGTACGGTCTGGATCGGACTGCCGGTCAAATCGACATTAAGGCCACGAGGGCGGGGTCTGCTCAACAACCCGACCGGCCAGTCCGTGAGGTTGGTCCTGCGCAGTGACAGCACCCTGAGATCGGGCATGTCGCAGACATCGGGCGGTAGGGTCAACGGGTTACTGTCCAGTTGCAGGGTCTGCAGTGCGGTCAGCTGTCTGAGGCCCTCCACGGAGGCGTCCGTCAGGACAATCCGGTTATCGTTCAGGCGCAGGGTTTCCAACCCCTTCATCGAGTAGACCGCTTCAGGCACCTCGGTCAGGTCACAGTTGCGGGCGCTGAGCCGGCGCAGTCGGGGGAAGTCCTTCAGCATCCCCGTGGCGCGCGCGGAGAGTCTCATGTTGTCCAGGTTCACCACAGTGATCTGATCCAGGTATGTCTTGATGTCCATCTCAAGCAATTTTTTCCACCAGGATTCCAGCTCAAAGCCAAGCAGTTCCTTCGACAGATCCAGGATGTATCCGTCGTCGAAGCGGATGTTGCGTACACCGAACACGTTGGACTCACGCCTGAAACAGGCTTTCATCCTTTGGATGATGTGGTGGGCGTTGCGGGGCGGGATCGACGGCTCGTCAGGCAGGGGGCTGGACATCCGTACGCCCCAGTTATCCAGCGCCGTATCAATCTCGCGCAACTGGATCTCCAGTTTTTCCACCACTTCGATGGGGTCGGTGCCGACGGGCAGGGACCGTATGAACGTATCGCGCTCTGTCTCTCTCAGTCGCGGATACAGGCGTTGCACGCGTTTCTCCAGCACCGTGAATGTTCGGCCGGGACGGTGGAAGAAGGAGACGATCCAGTTCCAGGTGGCACGCAGCATCCAGTGGGTTTCTTCGGCGGCCACCGGGCGCAAAGGCGCCGTCAGCATCGCCTTTCGGCGCACCTCGGGCGAGAGATTCTTGTCCGTCAGCCACTGGCGAAGGATCGGGCCGTCCCCCGGCTTCAGATTGAATCCCGATTTTTCGGGCAAGGCCTGCAGGATCGCTTCGTATACGGTCTGGGCGTCGAACAGCGGGTTGCGGCCACCATCGAGGACAGCGTAGTCGCCCCGCTGGCGGCGCAGCAGCACACGGCGGTGGGAGGCGTCTTGGGGGCCGACGCTGCTGCGCAAGGTGTTGTCGAGATTGTCGTCACGGATCTCGATACGCACATCCTTGAGCGCCTTGCGATCCATCACCGTCTCCAGGGCCAGGCGCTCGGTGTCGGCGGTCAGCGGACGACTCTTGTAGAACCCTTCATACGCTCGGGCGAGGCGGATCTCGAACGCGCATTCACGGGCCTTGACCTTGAAGTCGTGTGGCAGGCGGCGTCGACTGGCCAGCGCCTCCAGGGCAGCGGGCGGTGCTTCCCCGATCAGCCGCTCGGCGATGGCTGCAGACAGTTCAGGGTGCAGCCCCTGCAGGCGGCGAGCGTGCGGCTCCTGGCTTTGCTCGCGACTGCCGTAGGTGTGGTCCGCAATCGACTCGGCGCGCGAATCCAGCATGTCCGCCAAACGATTGCGCAGCGCCGGCAAACGTTCGCTCACCGGCACGTCCGGTCCGAGCAGGCGTTTCATCTGCGAGTCATCGAGGAACCCGACCACGGCCACCGGCAGATCGCCGTTCAGCACCTGCGTCTGGCTGACGGACAAGGTGGAGTGCGGACTGGCCTTGGGATTGCCGTAGCGGTAGTGGCCACCGTTGAAGTCGGATCCGTGAAACACCTTCAAGGCGCATTCGGGCGGCCATCCCGGTAATTCGGTGACTATCTGGGGGAACCACGTATCTCTCGGGTCAAGCGCCGCGCCTGTGCGAATCCGCCGTTTCGCCAGACCGACATCCTCGAACGCCTTGAAACGCTTGAGGGTATCGTCCAGGAGGAGCGGGGGCGGAGCGTTATCGGCGTGCATGCGTTGCAGCGTCTCGACATCCGTGGCACTGATCCGGCGTACGTGTTCCAGCTGCTCGGCACTGAGCCCGTCGGTGCTGTGGCCGAGCCGGCGCATGAGCGTGGCGCTGTCCCACTCGTAGGGGTTTTCGCTTTCGTACCGCCAGGCGCCACGGCCGTTGTGCTCCAGCCTGGGCTCGTAGGCGTCGGCGCGATTGGGGTGGCGGATGCGGTACTGCCCGCTGGCCGGATCCTTGTGCACTTTCAGGTGACGGTTTACGAGGCGCAGTACATTGTCCCCCTCATGCCGGTACAGGCCTTGGGCGTCGGGCGTCAGGGTGTCGGGCAACGCCAGACTGTGTTCGTAGGGCGCGATGTCCGGGTACCACAGGCGTGTCTCCCCGTTGGGCAAGGTCACCGCATGCATGGATTCGATTGTCGGTGACAGTTTGAGCTTGAACTCCCGGGCGATCGGGATGCCGGCCCCCATCGCGCCCAGCTGAACGATGTCGCTGACCACACCGACAATGTGCTCCGTGCCCTCGCGCCAGACACCTTCGGCCAGGTCGACCACGCCCTCGAGGGTTTCATTGGCCAGTTGATAGGCGGTGTAGGCCAGCATCAACTCGCCCAGGCCCGGCACGAAGGGAGCGACGACCATCACGGCGACGTTGAGGATCTCCAGGGCGATTTTCTCGATTCTGTCCCACCATGCCTGACGTTGCAGACGGTCGACGTCGGCGGTCGGGACGGCGAGCGTGCGCGCATCGTTGAGAACCTTGTTGGCCAAGCGCCGGTAGAGATATCTCCAGAGGGGTTGGGTGACGGGAAACAGCTCGAAACGCAGCGCCCTCAGATCCGGCGGATTTTCGCGCCAGGCCGGACGCGGGTCGCCCGCAGCCCAACCGTGAAAGGTAACGGGCGCCAGGTGCTGCGCCAGCCTGGCAAAGAATTGGCCGCGCTGCCCATGGTCGACGAACTGACTGAAGAACTGAAGGTAGCTCTGGCCGCTGGAGGCAAGCGTCTGGTTCTCCCGCAATTGCCAGAACAGTTCGTCCCTGAAGACGTTTGCGTTGCGGTATTGCTTGAGCGGATGCCGAGGGTCGTGGGGAACGTAGGCAATGACCGTATCCGAGATCAGCGGCTCGCCGGGCGTGGGAGCGATGAGCAGGATGCCGGTGAGCCTTGCCTCCAGCAAGCCCAGTTCGAAGAGCTGCATCGCCTGGCCTTTGAGCGCCAGGTTTGTCTGCCCGGAATGCAGCGCATTGATCAGGGTGAAGGCTTCAGGCGTGATGTCTCCGCTCGCCAGGGCCATTCGTGCGGCGGCCTTCAACGCGGTCCTCATGTTGTTCTGGACGCTGGTTTCCAGATAGGTGCGGGCGACGCGGTTCGTGGTGAGCAGCAGCGCCTCCAGACGCTCCTTGTAGCGTGCGCCGATGTCCAGGTCCCGGCACAACCGCTTGAACTGGTCGATGCTGATCAATTGCTTGATGGGATAAATGTCGTAGAGCCCCTTGTTCGGATCGGTCGAGATCAGGAAATCGGACGCGGCGTCGAATGTTTCATTTTGCGGAAAGTTGTGCAGGGCAGCGTCAAGTAATGAAATGGTCGTGGGTTTGAATCCACCAAGTTCAACTTTTTTATAGAGTCTTATGTGGATGTTTCTCACGTCGACATCAAGCTTGTACTGCTGAAGAAGTTTGTCCTTCAGCAAGGGTTCGGCGAATGTCCTCACATCCCTGAGTGAGGAGAATAATGCGTCGACAGCGTTTTGCGTCTCCCACGCCTGGCGGTTGCTGTAGGCCAGGTTTCGCTTGAGGCTGGCGTCTTCCGGGTTCATCCAGGCGGCACGTTGCGGCCGGATGTTGCGTAGTGCTTCGCTGCGGTGCAATGCCATATTGGCGAAGACCGGAGGGATGCGCGACTTTATCAATTCGTGATGTTTCCCTGAATAACTATTTGTTTCGCTCATGGCGTGTGCCCGTAATTAGGATAGGGGCTTCAGGCTAACGCCAGTGTTCAAGAAAAATAATTCAAAAGTTGGTGGGGTCGACGCGTCGGATAAAGAGGAAACATTTAAATCTGATATTTAAAAAGTAGGTGGCTACTACCTTTGTGCGCATCAGGATGCCTGTGCGCGCGATGGGGCGTTGGCGATTGTTTCTCTGCCGTGCGCATGACCGCCCCGCGCCGGGCGTGCGATACTCCGCGGCGTCCCGTTCACGACATTTTTTGCAAAACAACAGGTGGTCTGTTCTGTCGAAAGACGGTTCTGCAGGTTGTGTGGCTGTTTTCTGTGGTTTTTAAAGCGAAACTCTCTGTGGCGGGCTTTTTATACTGCATGCCCCGCCGATCCCGCAGGCGATGCCTGGGGGACGCCTTTGCCCACGAGGCAGACGCGGCACCGGCAAGCCCCGGCCCATCGGCCAAGGCTTCGCCGCTCGGTGGCCCTATCCAATAACAAGACGAGGATGTCTCCCATGCCAGTCGGCAACCACTCACCCCACGGCGAGACCGCCCAAGGCGGCCCGCTCAAGCGCGAGCTCGGCGAACGGCACATTCGCCTGATGGCGCTCGGCGCCTGCATCGGCGTCGGCCTGTTTCTCGGTTCGGCCAAGGCCATCGAGATGGCCGGTCCCGCCATCATGCTGTCCTACATCATCGGCGGCCTGGCGATCCTGGTGATCATGCGCGCCCTCGGCGAAATGGCCGTGCACAACCCGGTGGCCGGCTCGTTCAGCCGCTACGCCCAGGATTACCTCGGCCCGCTGGCGGGCTTTCTCACCGGCTGGAACTACTGGTTCCTGTGGCTGGTGACTTGCGTCGCGGAAATCACCGCCGTGGCGGTGTACATGGGCATCTGGTTCCCCGACGTGCCGCGCTGGATCTGGGCCCTGGCGGCGCTGGTCAGCATGGGCGGGGTCAACCTGATCGCGGTGAAGGCCTTCGGTGAGTTCGAGTTCTGGTTCGCCCTGATCAAGATCGTCACCATCATCGCCATGGTGCTGGGCGGCATCGGCATCATCGCCTTCGGCTTCGGCAACGACGGCGTGGCCTTGGGCATCTCCAACCTGTGGAGCCACGGCGGGTTCATGCCCAACGGCGTGCAGGGCGTGCTGATGTCCCTGCAGATGGTGATGTTCGCCTACCTGGGCGTGGAGATGATCGGCCTGACCGCAGGCGAAGCGAAGAACCCGCAGAAGACCATTCCCGACGCCATCGGCTCGGTGTTCTGGCGGATCCTGCTGTTCTACGTCGGCGCGCTGTTCGTGATCCTGTCGATCTACCCGTGGAACGAGATCGGCACCCAGGGCAGCCCCTTCGTGATGACCTTCGAGCGGCTGGGCATCAAGACCGCCGCCGGCATCATCAACTTCGTGGTCATCACTGCGGCGCTGTCGTCGTGCAACGGCGGCATCTTCAGCACCGGGCGCATGCTCTACAGCCTGGCGCAGAACGGCCAGGCCCCGGCCGGCTTCGCCAAGACCTCCGGCAACGGCGTGCCGCGCCGCGCCTTGCTGCTGTCGATCTTCGCCTTGCTGCTGGGCGTGCTGCTCAACTACCTGGTGCCGGAGAAAGTCTTCGTCTGGGTGACCTCCATCGCCACCTTCGGCGCGATCTGGACCTGGGTGATGATCCTGCTGGCCCAGCTCCGGTTCCGCAAAGGCCTGAGCGCCGCCGAACGGGGCGCCCTCAAGTACAAGATGTGGCTGTACCCGGTCAGCTCCTGGTTCGCCCTGGCGTTCCTGGTGCTGGTGGTGGGCCTGATGGCGTACTTCCCGGACACCCGGGTGGCGCTGTACGTGGGGCCTGCGTTCCTGGTGCTGCTGACGGCGCTGTTCTATGTGTTCAAGCTGCAGCCGAACCCTGCGGAGCAGGGCGCGGTGCGTTCGGCTTCATAAGCCCTGACGCCTGAAACACCTGAGCCCCGGCCCGCAAGGCCGGGGCTTTTGCGTTTGGGCAACGCGCTGGCGAGGGCAGCAGTGCGACCGTCGGTCTGAAAGGGGAGTGCGCAGCGACTTCCGGTGCCGGGCCATGCTCCAAACTCTATCGCTGTCGATTCCGCCAGCGATGGGAGGCGCAGGTTATGAGGATGACCGATCTTGTCGACCGCGAGCTGAGCCGCCATCAGGTCATGCGGTTCTTTGTGTTCGCGGCCTTTCTCTATGTCCTGCCGCTGATCCTCGCGGACTACCCCTACATCGACGACAACTGGCGGGCGCTGGCCGCCGGCAATGCCTGGGCCGGGCAAGGGCGGCTGTTCGTCGACTGGCTGTACAAGGCCCTGACGTTCAGCGACGCTGCGCCGAACATCTTCCCGCTGCCGTTGCTGCTGGCCACGCTGGCGATGGCGGCGGCCCTGACCCGGCTGACCTTCCACCTTTTCCCGCAACCTTGCCTGGCCGCTTGCCTGGTGCCGTTGCCGCTCTGGTACAACCCGTTCCTGCTGCAGAACCTGTCCTACCAGTACGACGGGCCGGCCACGGCGCTGAGCCTGGCGGCGGTGATCTGGGCGATCACCTACCGCAGCGGTTCCCGGATACGGCGCTGGCTGGCGCCGGCGGCATTGTTGGCGCTGGCGTTCGGGCTGTACCAGATCAGCGTCAACGTGTTTCTCGGCCTGTGCGCCGTGGAGCTGATCCGCGCCGTGCAGGCTCGCTTGCCCTGGCGAGACATCGGATGCTTGATCGGCGGCAAGCTCGCGCAGTTGCTGCTCGCGGTGCTGATCTACGGCGTCACGGTCTTGCCGTTCACGGATGCCTCACGCACTGAAATGCTGAACGGGGGCGCCAGCCCTCTGTCGCAGGTCGGCATCAACCTCGGACGGGTGGCGGAGAAGGTCGCGCTGCTGTTCAACGGCGGATACCTCGGGGTGTCCGTTGCGTTGGCGCTGTGTGCGCTGCTCGGCGCGGTCCGTGTGGGGCAGCGCCTGGCGCAGCGGCAGGAACCTGCCTGGAAGGACTCGCTGTTGGGTGCGGCTTGCCTGCTGACGTTGCCGCTGGCGGTGCTGATGGTGCCGGGCATGACCCTGGTGTTCCGCGACTTCAACGAGGGCGCGCGTACCCTGATGGGGTTCGGCGCGCTGCTGACATTGCTGGCCTATCTGGCGTACCTGGGGCTGGCGCCGCTGCACCGGCGGCTGCCGCTGCTGCTGGCGGTTGCGCTGTCGGCGTCGCTCTCGCTGTCGTTCGCCTACGGCCGGGTGCTGACGATGCAGAAGACCTTCGCCGACAGCGCCCTGCACAGCCTCAGCCAGGACATCGCCTCCCGCCCGGCGCTGCGCGAAGCCAAGCGGATCTACCTGTCGGTGACTTGGTCCGACCGCTGGCTGGCCGCCGCCGGCGGTTCGTTCCGCACGTTGCCGGTGCTGCGTTACCTGCTCAACGTCGACTTCTACATGCTCGCCGAGAACCTGCCCTCGGCGGGCATCACCAACGTGATCGCCGAACGCGAGCGGCGCAATGCCACCCATGTCGGCCAAATGGGCTATCCGCCGCTGGTGGACAGCCTGTACTACCGGATCTACCTGATCGGCGACTACGGTTTCATCGTCATGAAGGAGCCGCCCCACGGCCGTTCGCTGCAATGGTGAGCGGGCGCCGACCTGTAATTTCTGTCAGTAGACCGAGCGTTGCGCATGCCCTAGCGTTGGCCCGACATCGGGAGAGGCGGCGGCATGAACATGTTCTGGAAGGGAATCCTCACTCAGGTGGCGATCGGCGCGGTGGCCACGCTGATTCATTGGCAGGTGTTCTTTGTGTTGCTCACGGCGGTCCAGCTTTCCCAAGCCCAGGGCAACGTGGCGGCCTACGGCGTGGCCGCCTCGTTCTCGTTCTACATGAATGTGCTGTACACCTTCGAGCTCAATACGTCGCTGACGGCCTATCTGCTGTTCATCGCCGTGATGGGCGGGGTCAGTTACGGCGTCGGCCTGGTCGCCGATGAGCGGGATCTGCCGGGGCTGGTGACGGCGGTCGCGTTCACGCTGCTGAACCTGTTGCTGGGCTACGGCTTCTTCCGGTTCGTGCTGTTCCGCCCAAGCGATGGCTGATGCGCCGGCCCGTCGGGCGGACCGGCGCCGGGTTCAGGCGACGGCCGCGTCCTGCGGCTCGAAGCTGTCCGCCCGCGCCATCTGCCACATCCGCGAGTAGAACTCACCGTTCACCTCCCCGGTGAGCAGTTCCCCCGGTTTGAGGAACACATGCAACTGCGAGAACAGCTTGATCTCGGTGGCCGACATGCGCCGCACCAGGTGCTTGGCCGACAGTTGCGAAGGGTGCTCCAGCCCGGCGGCGGCGAGCATTTCGGCCAGGGCCTTGAGCGTGTTGCGGTGGAAGTTGTAGACCCGCTGGGCCTTGTCCGGCACCACCAGGGCGCGTTGGCGCAGGGCGTCCTGGGTGGCGACGCCGGTCGGGCATTTGTTGGTGTGGCAGCTCTGCGACTGGATGCAGCCGATGGCGAACATGAAGCCGCGCGCCGAGTTGGCCCAGTCGGCGCCGATGGCCAGCACGCTGGCGATGTCGAAGGCGCTGACGATCTTGCCGCTGGCGCCGAGCTTGATCTTGTCCCGCAGGTTCAGGCCCACCAGGGTGTTGTGGACGAACAGCAGGCCTTCGCGCATCGGCACGCCGATGTGGTCGGTGAATTCCACGGGGGCCGCGCCGGTGCCGCCTTCCTTGCCGTCCACCACGATGAAGTCCGGCAGGATGCCGGTCTCCAGCATGGCCTTGGCGATGCCCATGAACTCCCACGGATGGCCGAGGCAGAACTTGAAGCCCACTGGTTTGCCGCCGGACAGCTCACGCAACCGCTTGATGAACTGCATCATCTCCAGCGGCGTGGAGAAGGCGCTGTGGCGCGACGGCGAGATGCAGTCCTCGCCCATGGAGATGCCGCGGGTGTCGGCGATTTCCCGGGTCACCTTGTGCTTGGGCAGGATGCCGCCGTGGCCGGGCTTGGCGCCTTGGCTCATCTTGATTTCGATCATCCGCACCTGCGGGTTCTGCGCCTGGGCGGCGAAGCGCTCCGGGTCGAAGCGGCCGTCGGCGGTGCGGCAGCCGAAGTAGCCGCTGCCCAGCTCCCAGGTCAGGTCGCCGCCGTGTTCGCGGTGGTAGGGGCTGATGCTGCCTTCGCCGGTGTCGTGGGCGAAGTTGCCCAGCTTGGCGCCCTGGTTCAGGGCGCGGATGGCGTTGGCGCTGAGGGAGCCGAAGCTCATGGCCGAGATGTTGAACACTGACGCCGAGTACGGCTGGGTGCACTGCGGGCCGCCGACGGTGACGCGGAACGTGTTCGGGTCGCTCAGCGGCGCGGGGCGCATCGAATGGCCGATGAACTCGAAGCCGGACTGGTACACGTCGATCAGGGTGCCGAAGGGCTTGTCGGCGGTCTCGTTCTTGGCCCGGGAATACACCAGCGAGCGCTGGGCCCGGGAGAAGGGCAGGGCATCGCTGTCGGACTCCAGCAGGTACTGGCGGATCTCCGGGCGGATGCCTTCGACCAGGTAGCGGATGTTGCCCAGGATCGGGTAGTTGCGGCGCACCGCGTGGGGGCTCTGCATCAGGTCGAACAGGCCCAGCAGGCTCAGTACGCCGGTGACGGCGGTGAAGGGCCACAGCCAGTCATGGTCGAGGAACGGCAGGCTGGCGAGCGTGAAGATCACGCAGGCGGCAAAGAAGGCGTAGCGGCTCAGGAGGGACAGGCTCATACGGTTTCCTTGGGTTCGGACTCGGTATCGGTCTGCGGCAGGCAGGTTCTTGCGGTGACGGAGCGAGCTCCCTCGCCGCAAAGACATCTCCAGGTCACGGAGCGGTGCTGCATGCCGAGGGTTTTCAGGCGTTGTGCGCCTGAAGAACGGCTTTTTTATGGGCTTGCACGGTTTCGACGGCGATTGGCAGCTTACGGGCGATTTCGTTTGTGGAGCAACCGTCGGGCATCGGGCGGCCATTGAACGGGATTCGGTCGGCCATGGCATTGCGACGAAAGTCGCGCTGGCCATGCCCGTCCGGTCCGGAATGTGTTTTGTGGGAATGCCGGTCTGTCCTCAGGCAGCCGGCCGGTTCTGGCGCAGCGGCAGCTCCACGCGGAAGGTGGTGCCGGCGCCCAGTTCGCTGCGCACCGAGATCTCCCCGCCGTGTTTTTTCACGATGCCATAGGACAGGGACAGCCCCAGCCCGGTGCCCTGGCCCACCGGTTTGGTGGTGAAGAACGGGTCGAAGATCTTTTGCAGGGTGTCGGGCGCGATCCCGGAACCGGTGTCGGCGACCTCGACCCAGGCCGTGTCCGCCCGTTGCCCGGTGCGCAAGGTGATGGTGCCGCGTTCCGGGCCCATGGCCTGCGCCGCGTTGACGATCAGGTTCATGATCACCTGGTTGATCTGCGACGGCAGGCATTCGATGTCCGGCAACGGCTGGTACTCCTTGACCACGTCGGCCTTGTACTTGAGTTCGTTGGCGACGATGTTCAGGGTCGATTCGATGCCCTGCTGAAGGTTGGCCCACTGCCATTCCTGGTTGGTGTCGACCCGGGAAAAGTCCTTCAGGTCCTTGACGATCCGGCCGACCCGGCCGATGCCTTCCTTGGATTCGCCGATCAGCTGGGGAATGTCCTCCAGCAGATAGTCCAGCTCCAGACGTGCGCGCAGTTGCTCAAGCTGTGCCGCAGCGCCGGTGTCCAGCGTCCGGCTGGCGGCGGCGTAGGCGTCGAGCATCTCCAGCAACTGCTTGATGTAGCCGTCCAGAGTGCCGAGGTTGGAGGAAATGAACCCGATCGGGTTGTTGATCTCGTGGGCGACCCCTGCCGCCAGTTGCCCCAGCGAGGCCAGTTTTTCCGACTGCACCAACTGCCCCTCCAGTTGCCGGCGCTCGTCGATCTCCCGCTGCAGGGCCTCGCTGGCCTGGCGGAACTGGGCGGTGCCTTCGTCCACCAGGTGTTCCAGGTGATGCATCTGGATCGATGCCCGTTCGGTCATCTCCCATTTGGTCAGCAGGGTGTTGGCCATCTGTTGCACTTCGATGTTGTCGAACGGCTTTTTCAGGATCAGCAGGCGGTCATGGGCCTGGAGGCGGTCCAGCAGTTCGTCCCACGAGTAGTCGGAGTAGGCGGTGCACACCACCACCTGCAGTTTCGGATCCTCCTGCCACAGGTGCTCGATGGTCTTCGCCCCGTCCCAGCCGTCGGGCATGCGCATGTCGACGAAGGCCACGGCGTAGGGACGATGTTCCTGCAGGGCCTGCATGAGCCTGCCCAGGCCTTCCTGGCCGCCGTAGGCCGAATCCAGCTCGAAGGCCGGCCGGGCAGCCTTGATCTCGCTGCCGAACAGGGCCGCTTCCATTTCATCCAGCTGCGCCGAACCGGCCCGTGCCGGGGTGAGGATCTTGCGAAAGTCGTCATGGATCGACGGAGTGTCGTCGATCAGCAGGATGCGCCGGTTGGACTGTTCGCTCATGCGTCCTCCGTGACCCGCACCAACGGGATCTGTAAGGTGAACAGCGCACCCTGGCCCGGTCCGTCGCTGTGGGCGGTGAGATGGCCGTTCATTTCGATCGCCGCCAAGGCGCAGCTGTGCAGGCCGAAGCCGTGGCCGTCCTTTCGGGTGGTGAAGCCGTGGGCGAAGATCCGGGTCATGTTCTCCGGTGCGATGCCTTCGCCGTCGTCCTTGACGCTGATCTGCACAACGCTGTCGTCGACGATCTCCACCCCCAAGGTGATCTGCCGCGGGCGGTTGCTCAGGTCGGCCATGGCGTACTTGGCGTTGCTGATCAGGTTGATCAGGATCAGCAGCAGGCGGTGTCTGTCGCCCATGATCTGCGGCACGTCGGCATAGGCCTTGACCACCGTGACGTGGTGCCGGTTCAGCGCGCCGGCGTTCATGCGCAGGGCGTCGTCGAGCAACCGGTCGATGTACAGCGGTTCGGTCAGGCTGTTGGCCCCGGCGTAGGATTGCTGGGTGGCGACGATGTCCTTGATGTGATCGACGCTCTTGCTCATCTGCGTCAGTTCGTCGGCCATCTCCTGCTGTTCCCGGGCGATGGCCTCCGCCAACTGGTTGAGGTAGCCGGGCAGCAGCTTGCCCTTTTCGTCCCGGGTCAGGAACTCGCCCAGATCCTCGGGGTGGGCGTTGATCAGTTGCATCGCCTTGCCCAGGCCTTGGGCCTTGCTGCTGCGCAGCCTGCGCGAGATCAGGTCGGAGGAGATGTTCACGCTGTTGAGGACGTTGCCGACGTTGTGCAGCACGTTGGTGGCGATCTCGGCCATGCCCGCATGGCGTGCGGCGTCGACCAGTTCGCTCTGGGCGCCCTTGAGCTCGCGGGTGCGTTCCTCGACCCGGCGCTCCAGTTCTTCGTTGGCGGTCTGCAGGGCCTTGTTGACCCGGTTGATCTCGCTGAAGCTGCGGATCAGGCGGATGGTCAGCCACACCAGGGTCAAGACCAGCAGGCCGGAAAACACCAGCAGGTAGAAGTGGTAGCGCTGATCGATCCGCTCGACCCGTTGCTGATCGCTGTCGAGCAGGCCGGTGATGGTGTCCAGCCGTTCGGCCACCGGCACCGCTTCGATGTCTTGCAGCAGGCTGTTGACGATCGGCTGCTCGCGCAGGATCAGCGCCACATGGTTGCTCAGGATCCGGATCGGATCCTGGAACGCTTGCGGCAGCCGCTGCGCATTCACCGCCAGCTTGTTCAGCCCCAGCTGGATGTCGACGGCCTTGTCGTCGGAGGCGACCTGGGCGAACTCCAGGCTGCTGAGCAGCAGGTCGTAGGTGTCGCTGGCGATGTTGAGCAGGCGCGACGGGTCGGTTTGGGGCACGTTGGCCAGTTGCGCCTGGATGTCGTCGTCGGCGGTGGGCAGAAACGCCAGGGAATTGCGCAACAGGGCATTGTGCGACTTGAACCGCTCCACCAGCCGGGTCTTTTCCTGCATCGCCCCGAGGAAGCCCTCGTGGGCATCGTTCCACAGCCCGGAGTCGTTGCGGCCATGGCCCGACTCCATGCTGTCGAAGCGCTCCCACAGGCGGTTCATCTCGTTCATCGGCGCCACCAGCGGGTCGTAGTTGTGGGCAATCGCCACCCGCGCCTTGAGCACCTCGGTTTCCCATTGGGCGTCCTGCTGCTTGATCTGACGGATCAGGTCCCGGGACTCGGTGTAGGCCGCCGTCTTCTCGGAGCTCGACTTCAGGTACAGAAAGATCAGGATCGACGCCAGCACCAGCGCCATGACGGCCAGCAGCAGCAGGCTGGTGCGGCGCGAAATGTCGGTCATGGCTGGCCCTCCCATTGTCCGCTCAGGGTCTTGAGGAAGCGGATGATCAGATCCTTGTCCTCGCCGCTGGGCTGGCGCCCCAGCTGATAGCGGAACATCACATCGACGGCCTGTTCGAGCGTGGCCGCCGAACCGTCGTGAAAGTACGGTGCGGTCAGCGCGACGTTGCGCAGGCTCGGCACCTTGAACACGGCGCGGTCGCTTTCGTCGCCGGTGACGTTGAAACGCCCCAGGTCCGCCTCGGTCGGGTTGCCGCGGTCGGCCACGTAATCGCCGAACACGCCGAACTTCTGGTACATGTTGCCGCCGATGTTCACCCCCTGATGGCAGGCGATGCAGCCGTAGTCCTTGAAGCGCTGGTAGCCGTACTTCTCTTCCAGGGTCAGGATGTCCGTGTCCCCCGAGAGGTAGCGGTCAAAGCGCGAGCGCGGGCTCAACAGGGTGCGCTCGTAGTCGGCCAGGGCGCCCTGGATGTTGGCCGGGGTCACCGCATCCGGGTAGGCGGCGGCAAAGGCCCGGCGGTAGTCGGGATCCGCGCCGATCTTGCGCACGACGGTGTCCCAGTCGCTGCCCATTTCGACAGGACTGGAGACCACGCCGTGGACCTGTTCCTCCAGCGTCTTGGCCCGGCCGTCCCAGAACTGGCGGAAGTTGAGGCTGGCGTTGAGCACGCTCGGCGTATTGACGCTGACCGGCTTGCCGTCGAACCCGATGGAGAGGGCCCGGACGTCGGCGCCGCCCTTGTCCAGGTGATGGCAACTGGCGCATGACAGCGTGTCGTTGGCCGACAGCCGCGGATCGTTGAACAGCCTGCGGCCCAGTTCCACCCGCGCCGGATCCAGCGGCGGCGCGTCCGGCAGGGGCTTGAGCGGTTCGTCCAGCGGCTCCGCGCCGGCGCCTGCACACAGCCCGCACAGCAGGGCGGCCAGCAGAAGGGGAAGCGTCCGCCGGCGGCTCATGGCTTTGCCCTGCCGCCCAAGGGACCGGCGGCCAGCAGCCGGGCGAAGTCGTCCGCCGGCACGGCTTTGCTGAAGTGATACCCCTGGCCTTCCTCGCAGCCGTGGGCCTTGAGGACGTCCAGTTGCCGCTGCGTCTCGACCCCTTCGGCGATCACGTTCAGGCGCAGGCTCTTGCCCAGGCTGATGATCGCGCCGACCAGGGCGTCATCGCCGCCTTCGCTGTCGAGGGTGCGGGTGAACGACTGATCGATCTTCAGCACGTCGACCGGGAAGCGGTGCAGGTAACTCAGGCTGGAATAGCCGGTGCCGAAGTCGTCGATGGCCAGCCGCACGCCCAACGCCTTGATCCGGTCGAGGGCGGTCATGGTGGCCTCGACGCTCTGCATCATCACCCCTTCGGTGATTTCCAGCTCCAGCAGCGAGGCCGGCAGGGCGCTGGCCTGCAGCACCTGTTCGACGGTCTCGACGAAGTCGCCCTGGCGAAAGTCGATGGCCGACACGTTGACCGACATGCGCACGTCCGGCAGCCCCGCCTGCCGCCAGGCCTGGGCCTGAAGGCAAGCCTGGGTCAGCACCCAGCGGGTCAGCGGCACGATCAGGCCGCTGTCTTCGGCCACGGGAATGAAGTCGGAGGGAAAGACCCAGCCATGCCCCGGCCGGTACCAACGGATCAGTGCTTCGGCGCCGATGACCTTGCCGCTGTCCAGTTCGACCTTGGGCTGGTAGTGCAGCTCGAATTCCTGCCGCGCCAGGGCCTGGCGGATGCCCGACTCGATGCTTTGCCGTTCGCGGGCACTCTGGTTCATGGCCTCGATGAAGAAGCCGATGCTGTCCGGGCCGTTGTCCTTGACGTTGCGCATGGCCGTCTCGGCCTTCTTGATCAGTTCGATCGCTTCGCCGCCGTCGTCCGGGTAGATGCTGATGCCCAGGCAGGCGGTGACGGTCAGGTCGTGTCCGGCCAGGGTGTGCGGGCTGCGGATGGCGGCCAGCAGCTTTTCGGCGATGCCGCGGGTCTGCTGGGGATGGTTGATGTCGCTGAGGATGACCACGAATTCGTCGGAGCCGTAGCGGAACACCGAGTCGGATTCGCGCACGCTGGCCACCAGTTGGCGGCCCGTGCGCTTGAGCATTTCGTCGCCGACCGGATGGCCCAGGGCATTGTTGATCCGCTTGAACCGGTCGAGCCCCAGGAACAGCACGGCCAGTTGCCGGTCGTGGCGGCGCGCGCGGGCCAAGGCCTGGCTCAGGCGATCCCCCAGCAGCGTGCTGTTGGGCAACTGGGTGAGCACATCGTACTGCAGCAGGTGCGAGACCTTGAGCAGTTCATGGACCCGGGCCTCGACGGTCTTCTCCAGGCTCTGCAGCTTCATCGCCGCGTCCTGGGCCAGTTGCCATTTCCAGGTCAGGGCGTTGGCCATCTGGCGGATCTCCAGGGCGTCGAAGGGCTTCTTCAGCACCAGCAGGCGATCGCCGAACTCCAGCCGTTCGGTCATGGCTTCCCAGCTGTAGTCCGAATAGGCGGTGCACAGGGCGATCTGCAGGTTGGGGTCGGCCTGCCAGAGCCGTTCGACGGTCTCCAGGCCGTCCCAGCCCGGCGGCATGCGCATGTCGATGAAGGCAAGCGCATAGGGGCGGCCGTCGACCAGCGCCTGCTGCACCAGTTTCAGCGCTTCCTGGCCCTGGTAGGCGGAATCGAGCTCGAAGGTGACGTGGGGGGGCTGCCGGGTGCCGAACAGCGTGTGCTCCAGTTGGTCCAGGCTGGGCTCGAAGGTGTCGTCCGGGGCGAGGATCTTGCGAAAGTCCTGATGGATGGCCGGTGTGTCATCGACGATGAGAATGCGCCGGTTGGTCTGGGCGACAAGCGTCTTCATCACTCATCCTCCGTGGCGGGCCCCGGCGGCAGCAGGTCGGCCTCTCTGAGCAGGCGCGAGATCTGTTCCAGGCTCGACGGCACCGCCGGCACGCCGGACGAGACCTCCACGGGCAGCGCGGCGAGCCGCTGCGGCCCGGGCTCGCCGAGGCCTTCGGCGATGATGCCGATGCCCAGGTCGCGGGCGAAATTGACGATCGCCCGCAACGCCATGGCGCCGGCCGGATCCCGGGCGGCGTTGTCGATGAATGCCTGGGCGAGCTTGAGGTGGTTGACCTGATAGGTCTTGAGGTACTCGAACGACGAGTATTCGGTGCCGAAATCGTCGATGGCGATCCGCACCCCCAATTCCCGCAGGCGCGGCAGCACGTCGTTGTGGGTCCATTTGGTCTGGGCCAGCGTCGCTTCGGTCACGTCGAAGCGCAGATCCCACGGGCACAGCTCCCAGCGGGCGGTGGTGCGCAGCACCTCGTAGATCAGGTCCGGGCCGCTCTTGAGCTGGGCCAGGGACAGCTTGATCGCCATCACCGGCGGTGCGGTGCCTTCGTCGCGCCAGCGGTGCATCTGCCAGCAGGCGTGGTCCAGCATCCAGCGCCCGAGGGCGATGATCGCGCCGGTCTTTTCCGCCGCCGGCAGAAAGGCCGACGCCGGCAGCAGGCCGCGCTGGGGATGGTGCCAGCGGACCTGGGCCTGCATGCCGAGGACCTTGCCGGTGGAAAGGTCCGTTTCCGGCGTGTAGTGCAGCTCCAGTTCGCCTTTGTGGATGGCGGTCTGCAGCTCGTTGGCGATGGCCAGCCGCTCGGCCACTTCCTGGTTGATCTCCTCGGAATGGAAGTGGAACTGGTTGCGGCCGGTTTCCTTGGCGCGGTACAGCGCCATGTCGGCCTGCCCCAGCAGGTTGTCGGCGTGGGTGCTGGCGGCGCTGTAGAGGCACACGCCGATGCTGACCGAAATGCGCAGGACATTGCCGGCCAGGTCATAGGGCAACAGCAGGACGTCGCGGATCTTGGCGGCGAGGGCGGCGGCCTGGGTGGGGTCGCTGACCTCCAGCTGCAGGATCGCGAACTCGTCCCCGCCCAGGCGGGCGATGACGTCGTTCTCCCGCACCGAAGCCTTGATGCGTTGCGCGACTTCCTGCAGCAGCAGGTCGCCGACCGGATGGCCCAGGGTGTCATTGATCCGCTTGAAGTGATCCAGGTCCAGGTAGAACACGGCGAACGGCATCGCGCCGCGGCGGGCGGCGGCGAAGGCCTGGTGCAGGCGCTCGATCAGCGTGGCCCGGTTGGCCAGGCCGGTGAGCCCGTCCGTGCGGGCCAGCAGGGCCATCTTTTCCTCGGCCTGGCGGCGTTCGGTGATGTCGAGGATGATCCCTTCGACTTCCAGCAGGCGCCCGGCCGCGTCGCGCACCGGGATGTAGCGGTTTTCCACCCAGCGCCAGTCGCCTTGCCCGGTGCGCAGGCGGAACTCGATGGACGCGCCCGAGGCGTCCCGGTCCAGCACCCGCGCCATGGCGGCATCGACCTTGGCCCGGTCGTCAGGGTGGATCAGTTTCTCGATCCACTCGCCGCCCTCCACCAGGTCGGCCGCGGCGTGGCCGTAGCGGGTGATGTTGTGGGAGATGTACATCAACGGGAACGACGGCTCGCCGCGCAGCCGGTAGAGTACGGTCGGGCTGTTCTGCACGATGATGTTGGCGTCGGACAGCTCCCGGGTGCGTGCCTGCACCGCTTGCTCCAGTTGGTTGAGCTTCAGCGCGGCGTCTTCGGTCATTTGCCATTTGACCGTCAGGGCGCTGGCCATCTGGCGGATCTCGATCGCGTCGAAGGGTTTTTTCAGGATCAGCAGACGGTCGCCCAGATCCAGGCGCCGGTCCAGGTCTTCCCAGGAGTAGTCGGAGTAGGCGGTGCACAGCGCCACTTGCAGCCTGGGATCGGCCTGCCAGAGCCGTTCGATGGTTTCCAGGCCGTCCCAGCCCGGCGGCATGCGCATGTCGATGAAGGCCACGGCATAAGGCACGGCGCCGGCCTGCGCGGCCTCGACCCTGTCCAGGGCTTCGCGACCCTGGAAGGCGAAATCCAGCTCGAAACGGGGGGCAGAGCTGGGGGCAGGCGTGCCGAACAGCAGGTTCTCGGCCTGCTCCAAACCTTCGTCATCGGCTGGGGGAACGCCGAGGATCTTCGCGAAATCGTCGTGGATCGACGGCGTATCGTCGACGATGAGCACGCGGCGGTTGACCTGCGCAGGCGGCCGGTTCATGCCGCAAGGCCCGATGAATGCACGGCCGTTGTCGGGATCATCCTTATTCCCTCGTCTCAGAGCGGCGCAGGGGCCGGTCGCGGATCAATGAACCAAGCATAGTTGCCCCGCGCGAATTCGCCCGGACGCCGTCGGGCGATCATTTGCCCCGCCTTGGAGAAAATCATCTAGCCTTTGGGGCAGGCATGGACAAGCGACGCGGTCTGGGCATGCCCCCCACGACAGCCGTTGCGTTCGAGGCCCAGCCATGGAAGAGCAAACCGTCCCCACGCCCGCGAACCGTCCCCAGGTGCTGCTGGTGGATGACGAGGAACCGATCCTCAACAGCCTGCGCCGCCTGCTGCGCGGCCAGCCCTACGATGTGCTGCTGGCCGACAGCGGCGCCCGGGCGCTGGAGATCCTGGCGCAGCAGCCGGTGGACCTGGTGATGAGCGATGCGCGCATGCCCAACATGGACGGCGCCACGCTGCTGGCCCGCATCCACGAGGCCCATCCGTCGACGGTGCGGATCATGCTGACCGGCTACGCCGACCCTTCGGCGATCATCAAGGCCATCAACGAAGGCCGGATCCACCGCTACATCAGCAAGCCCTGGAACGACGAAGAGATGCTCCTGACCCTGCGCCAGGCCCTCGAGCATCAGCACCTGGAGCGCGAGCGCCAGCGCCTGGAGCAGTTGATCCGGCTGCAGAACGAGAAGCTCAAGACGCTCAACGGCAACCTTGAGAAGCGTGTCGCCGCCCGCACCGCCGAACTGCAGCAGACCGCCGACATGCTCGACCTGGCCTACGAGGAGCTCAAGCGCAGCTATGTGACCGGCACGGAAGTGTTTTCGCTGCTGGCCAACCTGCGCCTGCCGCCCGCCAAGCAGACCAACCGGCAGATCATCGAGCTGATGCGCGCCTGCTGCCGGCACTTCGGCCTGGACGAGGCCGCAAGCCGCGACCTGACCATGGCCGCGGCGCTCTACAACGTCGGCAAGCTGAGCTGGACGGACAGCATGATGGTGACCCCCTCGGACCTGCTGCACCATGTCGAGCGCGAACGTTACCGGGCCTACCCCAAGCAGAGCGAATCGGTGCTGATGGCCCTCGACCCGATGAAGGATGCCGCCCGCCTGATCCTGCATCACCAGGAACACTGGGACGGCGGCGGCTTTCCCGACCGGCTCCGGGGCGAGGCGATCCCGTTCGGCTCGCGCCTGCTGAAGCTGGCGGTGGACTTCGTCGAGCTGCAACGGGGCCTGATCCTCGAACGGCAGATGAACAGCGACGAGGCGCTGCTGTACCTGCGTCAGTACGCGGGGCGGCTGTACGACCCGGGGCTGATCGAGGACTTCATCCTGGTCTGCGCGCAGGTGATGAACGACGTCGTGCTGGCGGATCCGGCGGTCAAGGTGCTGAGCACCCGCGAACTGGCGGCGGGCATGGTGCTGGCGCGCAACCTCAATGCCGACAACGGCATGCTGCTGCTCAACGCCGGCAAGGTGCTGAGCGGGCCGCTGGTGGACAAGCTGATCGCTTTCGAGGCCATGGAGGGCGGGCAGTACAAGGTGTTCGTCAAGGTGCCGGAGGAAACCGGGGCCGCGCTGGAGGCCCAGGGTGGATGACGGCGTTCCGCCGGCATGGGATCCTTGCGGTTTTCGCCAAGGCCCCGGCTGACCCATGACTTCTGCTTCTGCTGTTCCGTCCCGCATCATCCGCATCGCCGCCGCCCTGCTGATCGGCCCCGACGGCCGTACCTTGCTGGTGCGCAAGCGCGGCACCATCGCGTTCATGCAGCCCGGCGGCAAGATCGAGCCCCATGAGTTGCCGGTGCAGGCCCTGGCCCGCGAGCTGGAAGAAGAGCTGGGCCTGGTCATCGATCCGGCGCAGGCCGGCTTTCTGGGTCGGTTCGACGCCCCTGCCGCCAATGAGCCGGGGTTCACCGTGCAGGCGGACATCTTCCGGCTGGACATCGCCGCCCAGGTGTCCCCGGCGGCGGAGATCGAAGAGGTGAGCTGGATCGATCCGCAGACTGACGGCGGGCTGGCGCTGGCGCCATTGACACGGGACCTGATCCTGCCGTTCTATCGGGCCTCGCTGACCGTCTGACCGCCCACGCAAGGAGCCCGCCATGATCCCGTTGCACGATCTGCTGATTTTCGCCGCCGCCGCGCTGCTGATGGTGCTGACGCCGGGGCCGAACATGATCTACCTGATTTCCCGTTCGATCTGTCAGGGGCGCCGGGCCGGGGTGACGTCGTTGCTGGGCGTGGTGGCGGGGTTCTTCGTGCACCTGTTCGCGGCGGCGGCCGGCCTCACGGCGGTGTTCCTCGCGGTGCCGATGGCCTATGAGGCGCTGAAGTGGGCCGGTGCGCTGTACCTGCTGTGGCTGGCCTGGCAGGCGGTCAAGCCCGGCGCCCGTTCGCCGTTCGAAGTGCAGGCGCTGCCGGCCGACTCCCCGCGCAGGCTGATCACGATGGGTTTTCTCACCAGCGCCCTGAACCCGAAGATCGCGGTGTTCTACCTCTCGGTGTTTCCGCAGTTCATCACCCCGGAGCACGGCTCGGTGTTCAGCCAGAGCATCGTGCTGGGCCTGACCCAGATCAGCGTCAGTTTCAGCGTCAACCTGATGATCGCGCTGTCGGCGGCGGGCATCGCCTCGTGGTTCGCCCACAACCCGACCTGGCTGGCGGCCCAGCGTTACTTCATGGGGTTCGTGCTCGGCGGGCTGGCGCTGCGCCTGATGCTTGAGCAGCGCAGGACGGCGTGAGCATGTGGATCGAGCGGCTCGATGCCAGTCACGCCCTGGCCTACCGGGAACTGATGCTTGAAGCCTACGACTGCCACCCGCAGGCCTTCACCTCCAGCGTGCGCGAACGGGCGGCGATGCCTCTGAGCTGGTGGGAGTCGCGGCTCAGCGGCAAGTTCGATGTGGTGCTCGGCGCGTTCGAGGCCGGCAGGCTGGCCGGCATCGTCGGGCTGGCGTTCGAGTCCCGGGAAAAGGCCCGGCACAAGGTCACGCTGTTCGGCCTGTACGTGTCGGCGCCGTATTGCCGCCGGGGCACGGGCCACGGGTTGCTGCAGGCCGCCCTGGCCGAAGCGCAGAGCCGCCCGGAACTGAAACTCATCCAACTGACGGTCACCGCCGGCAACGACGCGGCGCTGAACCTCTACCGGCGCTGCGGCTTCATCCAGTTCGGCCAGGAACCCATGGCTGTGCGGGTGGGCGAAGACTACTTCGACAAGCTCCACCTGTGGCGCGAACTCTGAAGCCCCTGGGGCTCAACCCAGCCTCTGCGAACGACCCGGAACCTGTGGGAGCCAGCCTGCTGGCGATGGCGTCAGTGAAGGCGCCGCAGGGCAGGGCCGAGTCCGCCCGCAGCGCCTTCAGCGCACGGCGCTGACGCCGTCCAGGGTCGAGAACGAGGTGTCCTTGGCCGTCAGCAGGAAGTCGCGCATGTACGGCGCATCCAGCATGTCGGCGCGGATCGCCGCGTACAGGGTGGCGAACAGGCCTTTCTCCCCCAGCCGCTTGGCCTTCACGTAACCCCGCGAGCTGTACTCGTGCAGCGCCCAGTGCGGCATGCCGCACACCCCCCGGCCGCTGGCCACCAGTTGCATCATCATCACCGTCAGTTCAGAGGTGCGCACCTGCGCCGGCTCGATGTCGGCCGGTTCCAGGAAGCGGGTGAAGATGTCCAGCCGGTCACGCTCCACCGGATAGGTGATCAGGGTTTCGCTGCGCAGGTCTTCGGGGACGATGTACGGTTTGCCGGCCAGCGGATGCTGGTTGGCCACCGCGAGCATGGCTTCGTAGGTGAACAGCGGCACGTAGGTGAGCCCGGCGATTTCCAGCGGGTCGGAGGTGACCACCAGGTCCAGGTCGCCGCGGGCCAGGGCCGGCAGCGGCGCGAAGGAGAACCCCGAGGCCAGGTCGAGCTCCACTTCCGGCCAGGCGTCGCGGAACTGGTCGATGGTCGGCATCAGCCATTGAAAGCAACTGTGGCATTCGATGGCCATGTGCAGGCGCCCGGCGGTGCCGCCGGCCAGGCGGCCGATGTCGCGCTCGGCGGCGCGCAGCAGCGGCAGGGTGGCGTCGGCCAGTTGCAGCAGGCGCAGGCCGGCGCTGGTGAAGCGCACCGGTTTGGTCTTGCGCACGAACAGCGGCATGCCCATGCGTTCCTCCAGCTCCTTGAACTGGTGGGACAGCGCCGATTGGGTCAGGTGCAGGCGGTCGGCGGCATCGACCAGGCTGTCGGCTTCGCGCAGGGCGTGCAGGGTTTTCAGGTGACGGATCTCAAGCACCGCAGGCTCCATGAGTAAAATTTGTAATCAACACGAAAAGGTTGAGTTTGTCTCATGTTGCCCGGGCTGTCGACAATAGCGCCATCTTTTACCGATGGAGCAACTTCGACATGGCCGTGGCCCACATCCTTGGTTTCCCGCGCATCGGCGCCGACCGCGAACTGAAAAAGGCCCTGGAGGCCTACTGGAAAGGCGATCTCGACCGGGCGAGCCTGGAACGGGTCGGGCGCAGCCTGCGCGCCGCCCACTGGCAATTGCAGAAGGACGCCGGCATCGACCTGCTGCCGGTGGGCGACTTCGCCTGGTACGACCAGGTGCTGACCCACTCGCTGACCTTCGGCGCGATCCCCGAGCGTTTCGCCGGTGCGCTGGACGCCCGCGGCCTGCCGACCCTCGACACCCTGTTCGCCATGGCCCGCGGCGCTTCCGCCAGCTGCTGCGGCGGCGGGCACGGCCAGACGCAGTATGCCCAGGAGCTGACCAAGTGGTTCGACACCAACTACCACTATCTCGTCCCGGAATTCACCGCTGACCAGGCGTTCAGGCTCAGCTGGGAACAGCTGTTCGAAGAAGTCGACGAGGCCCGGGCGCTGGGCCACAACGTCAAGCCTGTGATCATCGGCCCGTTGACCTACCTGTGGCTGGGCAAGGCCAAGGGCGAGGGCTTCGACAAGTTGGACCTGCTGGAGCGCCTGTTGCCGGTGTACGGCGAGATCCTCGGCCGCCTCGCCGCCCAAGGCGTGGAGTGGGTGCAGATCGACGAGCCGATCCTGACCCTCGACCTGCCGCAAGCGTGGAAGAACGCCTTCGAACGCGCCTACAACATTCTTCAGTACTCGCCGCTGAAAAAGCTGCTGGCCACCTACTTCAGCGGGCTTGAGGACAACCTCGGCCTGGCCGTGAGCCTGCCGGTGCAGGGGCTGCACATCGATGCGGTGCGGGCGCCGGAGCAGTTGGGCCAGGTGCTGGACCGTCTGCCCACCTACAAGATCCTGTCCGTGGGCCTGGTCAACGGCCGCAACGTGTGGCGCTGCGAGCTGGAACAGGCGCTGGCGCAGTTGCAGACGGCCCAGGAGCGTTTCGGCGACAACTTGTGGGTCAGCAGTTCCTGCTCGTTGTTGCACAGCCCGGTGGATGTCGGACGGGAAGACGAACTCGACCCTGAGCTCAAGCGCTGGCTGGCGTTCGCCGTGCAGAAGTGCAGCGAGATCGCCGTGCTGCGCGATGCGCTGAACGATCCGCAGGCGGCCGGCGTGCAGGCCGCCCTGGCCGACAGCCGCGCGGTGGCGCAAAGCCGTGCGCAGTCGCCGCGCATCCACAAGCCGCAGGTGCAGGCCCGGATCAAGGCGATCGGCGCCAAGGACAGCCAGCGCCGTTCGCCGTTTGCCCAACGCATCGCTGCGCAACAGGCGCACCTGCAATTGCCGGCGTTTCCCACCACCACCATCGGCTCGTTCCCGCAGACCGGTTCGATCCGCCTGGCCCGGCAGGCCTTCAGGCAAGGCAAGCTGTCGGCCAACGACTACACCGATGCCATGCACAGCGAAATCCGCCACGCGGTGCAGGTCCAGGAGCGCCTGGGGCTGGACGTGCTGGTGCACGGCGAGGCCGAACGCAACGACATGGTCGAGTACTTCGCCGAGCAACTGGACGGCTACCTGTTCACCCGTTTCGGCTGGGTGCAGAGCTACGGTTCGCGCTGCGTGAAGCCGGCGGTGATCTACGGCGACCTGAGCCGCCCCGACGCCATGACCGTGGACTGGATCACCTACGCCCAGAGCCTCACCGACAAGGTCATGAAAGGCATGCTGACCGGTCCGGTGACCATGCTGATGTGGTCGTTCCCCCGCGAAGACGTGCCGCGCAAGGTGCAGGCGCAGCAATTGGCCCTGGCCCTGCGTGACGAAGTGGCGGATCTGGAGAAGGCCGGCATCCGCATCGTGCAGATCGACGAGGCCGCATTCCGTGAAGGCCTGCCGCTGCGCCGGGCCCAGTGGCAGGACTACCTGGACTGGGCGGTGGAGGCGTTCCGCCTGTGCGCCGGCGGTGTGCGCGACGAGACGCAGATCCACACCCACATGTGCTACAGCGAGTTCAACGACGTGATCCAGGCGATCGCCGCCATGGACGCCGACGTGATCACCATCGAGACCTCGCGCTCGGACATGGAACTGCTGGAGGCCTTCGAAGCGTTCGACTACCCCAACGACATCGGCCCGGGCGTCTACGACATCCACTCGCCGCGGGTGCCGGAAACCGCCGAGATGGTCAAGCTGATGCACAAGGCGGTGAAGCGTATTCCGGCCGAACGGCTGTGGGTCAACCCCGACTGCGGCCTCAAGACCCGCGCCTGGCCGGAGACGGAAGCGGCGCTGGTCAACATGGTGGCGGCGGCGCGGCAGTTGCGCCGTCAACTGGCCTGATGCCGGGACTGCACAGCGCGACGGTCACAACGCGGCAAAGTGCTTGAGCACCGTCGCTCGACCGAGATCGCCGCGCCAGATCGGTTCGACCTTGCCGCCGCCTTTGGCCTGGGCCTGCTGCCATTGCAGGCCCAGGTTGCGTTGCTCCGGCAGTTTCAGGTGGGCCTTGCTGAAACCGGTCAACGGCGCTTTCGCCGAAGGAAAGTGGATGTGCACATACCACAGGGTATGCGCTGGCTGGCGGATCAGGTCGCGCACGGCGTACTCCTGCAGGAAGTCCCGGGCGCCGTCCGGGCGTTTCCCCAGGTCGCGCAGACCGCCTTCCTTGACGAGGTCCGCCACGTTTTGCTCCAGCAGGTAATCCAGGTAACCCTCGGTCGGGGTCTTGCTGCCCATCGATTGCCGGATGCGCAGCGAGCGGGCGTCCAGGGTGAGTTGCCGGGCCTGATCGGTGAGGCGCCGGACCATCGGCTCGTGGGGTGAGCGCCGCTCGATGATCTGCGCGCGGATCGTCAGCTCCTGCGCCTCGCGCAGCAGCATGTCCTCAAGATCCGCCGGCAGCATGTCCTGGCGGGCGTAGCCGTGAACCCTGTCTTGATGGGCAGGCAACGCATCGAGCCGCCTTCGGGCTTCGTTCAGCAACGGTTGCAGCGGCGGTTCGTGCGTCGGCTGCGTCGGGGCAAGCGTTTCGTGCAGCCGGTACTTGCCGTTGGCCTGCGGGATCCAGGTTTCGTTGTGCCCATTGATCCCTTCGATGGTGAAGCGGGTGCTGCGGGTATCGGGATCCGTCAGTTCGCTGCCGATGAGCAGCCGGTCGTCCTCGGCCCTGAACAGTCTCTTGCCCGGCGTCCGTTCCGCCGGCACGACGGGCGTCACGTTGCGCAGCGCGTTGCGGGTGCTGTGCTCGATCTGCGTCAGTTGTTCGAGAAACGCCGAGAGGTGCTCCAGATCCAGGTGCTGCGGGTAGCCCAAGCGCCAGGCGTTGAGGCGGCGGCGGAACTCGGTGTACGCCGTCAGGGCCGCTTCAAGGATTTGCCGGCGCTGCGCCTGGCTGGCCTGCACCTGCGGCAGGTTGTGCTGGACGTACAGGGTGCGGCCGACTTCGGTGCGGGCCCGCTTCAACTGTACGTGAAAGTACATCCAGGCGGGGTCGTCGACGGCATCGGCGCGGGTGATCAGCTCCAGCAGGTGGGCGGTCTTGAGGTAGTCATGGTTGGCCCGGCTGAACTTCTTGTTGACGGTGGCCACGTCGGCGGCCGTCCTGGCCCGGTGCTCGCGGCTGGTGATGCGGGCCTGCCAGCGGTTGAGCTCCTCCGTGAGGGCATGGGCCTGTTCGTACTCCTTGAGAAAGGCCATGCGCACGGTCTTGCGCCGATCCATCAGCGCCAGATGCCGGGGAGTGTCGGAGGCGGGCGTGGTTTCGGACTGCCTGAACAACGTGTCGATGCTGTCCAGGTGCTCCACCAGCCTGTCCTGGGCGAACCGGATCCGGTGCACGGTGCGTTCGACCACCACCCAGGCGTTGCGGCTTCGGGTGTCCTCGATGTGCGCGCGTTTTCGCCCATGGCTCAGGGGGTGCAGTTCGGTCAGGGTCTGGTGACTGTCGCGGGCGGTTTCGATGTCGCGGATGAAGGCGTTCTCCAGCGCCGGCCGCAGGGTCTTGCGCTGCTCGGGCGTGCTGTCATAGAAGCGCTGCAGCTGGACGTTGGTGCTGCGGGTCTGGCTGTTGAGCTGCCGGGTGAGCGCGTCGGCGGTGTGGGTCAGGGTCAGTTGGCGGCGCAGGTGCCGGTCGGTCCACCAGCGCGGCAGCCATTGCCGGATCGCTTGCGGCCACAGCGGATCGAGGCCGTCGGCCAGGTGCCCGAGAACCGCGCCGCCGCCCAGGCCGCCGCCGTCCATCAGGGTGCCGTGGACCGCGTAGTGGGTGTCCCAGTGGCCGTTTTCGTTCAGCGCGACGGGCATTCTGTAGCTCCGCGCCTGGGTGCCGGACAGTCGCCAGTGGCGGGCGTCATCGCTCAAAAAGACGCGGTACGGGCGGCCTGCGCGGAGGATGAAGTCCCCGTCGGCGTGCCGGTACACGTTCCGGTAGACGCCGTGGTTGAGCGGCTGCAGGCCTGCCAGGGAGATGTCGTGTTCGTACTCATAGCCCTTGAACGGGTCAGGCAGGCCTCGGCCCCTGGCGCGGTGGGCTGTGCGCGGTGCGCGGGCCTGATGACGCAGGCGCGTGGCCGAGCGGGCGGCGGAGGGGGCGGCCGCAGCGGCCGGCAGGATATCCATGGCCGCATCGATCAATGACAGCAGCACGGATTCGACCCCATCAAGGCCCTCCGGGACATTGCCTTGCAGAAAGGCCGCCGTTGCCCGGTTGGCGTTGCCCCACGCCTCGTGAAGCGCAATGGCCGTCCCCACGAACGGCACCACGCCGAGGGCCATCTTCAGGTAATTGAACACGGAGCCGTCGGCCAGCGCATGGCGCTCCGCGGCGAGGGCATCGTTGGAGCGGGCGCTGCAGCGATGGGCTTCGAGCAGGCGGCCCATGTGCACGTGGATCAGGTGGCCGGCCATTGAGGTGGTGGCCGGCCACTTCGGCCCGACACCGATCAGACCGTCGAAGTTGCGCCGCACCGCCTCTTTGATCCGGCCGGCATGGCGTGCAGGCTCGCCCGCCAAGGCACGCCCGGCCAGGTAGTCGACCATCGTGCCGGGCACGCAGCGGTTGAACAGGTCCAGGCGGGCATCCTCCAGCGAGCCGAACTGGCGCAGGCAGTCGCCGTCAGGGGCGTCAGGCAAGTATTGCAGCGTCAGCCCGCTGACGCGCTCGACGATAAAGGTCACGCCGGTCAGCGTGCTCGGCCCCTGGGCCGGCGTATCCTTGCCGCCCACGGTCAAGTGCGCCGGCCGCAGTTCGATGCGCTTGCCGTCTACGGCGTAGGCCGCAGGATCCGACGCGTCGGTGGCGATCTCCAGCACCTTTCGGCCGATGTGGTCGATCCGGCCTTGCAGCAGGGCACGTTCGCCTTGCAGGCGCAGCATCAGCCTCCAGGGTTCGCCCAGGCATTCGCGGCGCCAGGCGCTGCTGAACGCAGGTTCTTCTGAGGGGCCGAGGAAGGTGGCGACCAACTGGCGTTCATAGTGTCCGGGCAGGTCGAGATCCGGCACCAGCGTGCGCAGGTAGGCAGACGTGATGCCGCGCTCCAGGGTGCTGCGGTCCTGGTCGTCATCGGCGTCGATGATGACGTTCAGGAACGCCAGCCGCTGCTGCATGGCCTGGTCGATGTTGAGGCGGGCGAGTTCGACGAGCGTCAGGCGCGTGCGCTCCCGGCCGGCCACCAGGACCAGTTCATGCGGGGTGCCGGGCCCGGGGGCCGCCATCGTACTTTTTTGGTAGGCCGTGGCGACCGGCAGATCCAGCGTGACCGCAAAGCGCTGCCGGAGCGCAAAGTCCTTGCGCAGGCGGGCGTCGATCCGGGTCTGGAAGAACACGTCCCTGGGCGGCAGTTCGCGGTCGATAAGCGCCTGGCAACGGTGCGCGGCATCGAGCCACTGGTGGATCAGTCCCCTGAACCGTACGCGTTGCGCCTGGGTCAAGTGACCGAGCCAGGGCGGCAGCTTCTCGGCCAGCGCCGCGCTGCGCTCCTGTTCCAGCCGCTGCGAGAGGGCCAGCTCGCGGGCGGCCGGCATCGCCACCGTCAGTTTCGCCAGGCTCTCTTCGCGCAGCTTGGCCAACGCCTGGGCCCGTTCGGCGGCACGGCCGGGCAGTGGACAGTCGCGCAGGATCTTCAAGGCTTGCTGCTCGCAGGCATAGAGCTGCTCCTGCAAGGCCCAGGTGAACGGATCGCGGCTCAGCGGCGTCAGGTGCAGCGTCGCCTCGGGATCGTCGGCCGATTGCCTGAACAGGTTCCGCTCCATCGCCTGGCGCGAGCCGAAGCGCTGCAGGCCGCCGTCGCGGCCGGGCCAGTGAAGCAGCAGGGGCTCTTGCGATCCGGTCTCAAGGGCCGAGGGCGCCGCGATGACCAGCACGCCCTCAAGGTCCGCCGCGTGTCGGACGCCGTCTTGCGGCGCGGCGAGGGTGATGCGCGCGACGGTCACCTGCGCAGGCCAGTCCTCGGGAGCGGTTTCGAGCACGGACGAGAGGCGGTGGACATCGTCGTCATCGAGGTGGCCGAGCAGCCGTTGCAGTTGCGCTTCTGTCCGCAGCCCCTCGAGCCGGGCCAGGTGCAGGGCCCGGTAATGCGTGTTCGAGGGTTGGTTCCATTGTGGAATGTCCAGTCGCTGCGGTGCGCCGAGCAACGCCGAAGCGGCCTGATGGCTGGCTTGCCCTGCGCTCGCCAGGGCATCGGACAGGCGCTTGAGTGCTGTGAGGCGCTCACCGTACTGCGCGCCCTCCGGATCGCTGCCCAGCAGCGCATCGAGGGCGGCCTGTTCCCGGGCCAGCGCCTGACGACACATGTCCCAGGGAATGTCCGGCGTCATCAGGCCGAAAGGGGAGGCTTGCGTGTCGTCCGGGGTCGCCTGCGCCACCGGATCCGGCGTTTCGGCGAACAGTGCCTCAAGCGTGGCCCGATCCGGGTGGTCGGCAGCGGGCGATGCGCCGGTCAGCAGCGGCAGGAGGCTGAGCCGCAGGGGATCGCGTCCGAGCCCGATGAGCTCGACCCCGGTGGTTTGCGCAGGCACCGGATGTTGCCCGACCAGCCAACGCTCCAGCGCCTGCCCGTTTGCGAAGCGTCTCAGCGCCGGCGAGCGGGCGGGCGAGTACAGCAGCGCCGGCGCATCCGCCGCCTGGAGCGCAATCGTCATCACGCCGAACAGGCGCCGGCTTTCGCCTTCTCGGACGGTGAGCAGCGGTTGCGTGATTGATGCCGCGTGATCATCGGTGGCCGTCGGATCCGACCGTTTCAGCAGTTGCTGCCATTGCGCGGTGTCGATCAGTCCCTCGGCACGGGCCAGGTCGCAGGCGCCCTCGAAATGCTGGCGATACAGGCTCAAGGCGTGATCCCGGCGCGACAGCGGCGTACCGAGGGCGCGGGCGGTCCACCAGCCGGGTTCAGGAGCCGCAGGACACTGCGCCATCAGCGCGAGCCACTGCCGGCGGCAATCGTTGCAGCGTGCCGTGGCCTGGAGGCAACGGCGCTGATCGGTGTTCGGCGGCAGCGGATGAAACGGATCGAAACCGGTCAGGTCGGGAACGGGCAGGTCGAGCATGATGAGGGGGCTCCGTGAAGGGTGGGCGGCAGGCAAGCCGTCTTCACGTCATTAGAAAGCCCTGCGGCGAGGCCTTGGCGGTATCGGGTTATCGGGGCGCTTTGTGGAGGGGCTCGTCTGGATAACGCCCGGAAGACCGTTCGGCGCCCTTCATCAAACTGTCACGCAACTGTGGCAGCGCGCTTGAACAAACTTCATCAGACTCGCGCTCTACTGGGGTTCTGCGTTTCGGTGTTTTTCATGCGTGTATTTTTATTGCTGGCCGCGCTGGTGTTCGGCCTGCCTTCATGGGCCGCCTCGCGTTGCGATGTGAACGTTGCGACCGAGCGGGTCGACCTGGCGCAGGTGAGCCTGGCCTACCAGAGCATCGGCCGGGCGTCGGATCCGGCGCTGCTGCTGGTGATGGGCCTGGGCGGGCAGTTGATCCATTGGCCCGACGAGGTGGTGGTCGCCCTGTGTCAGCAGGGCTTTCGGGTGATCCGCTACGACAACCGCGACGTGGGGTTGTCCGCTTGGCGGCAGGCGCCGGCCGAGGCCAACCTGACGTTCGAGGTGCTGCGCTACAAGCTCGGTCTGCCGGTGTCGGCGCCCTACAGCCTGACCGACATGGCCGACGACGCGCTGGGCCTGATGGATGCGCTGCACGTCGAGCGGTTCCATGTGCTGGGGGCGAGCATGGGCGGAATGATCGCCCAGCACCTGGCGGACATGGCGCCGCAGCGGGTCGAGAGCCTGACCCTGATCATGACCAGCTCCGGCGCCGAAGGCTTGCCGGCGCCGAGCGCGGCGCTGGTGCAGTTGCTGTCGCGGCGCGGGGCGCCGAGCCGCGAGGTGGCGCTGGAGCAGCAGGCCGACCTGCTGGCGGCCCTCGGCAGCCCGACGGTGAAAGACGACCGGCAGGTGTTGCTGCAACAGGCGGCGGTGGCCTATGACCGGGCGTTCAACCCCGAAGGCGTCAAGCGCCAGATCATGGCGATCCTCGCGGAGCCGAGCCGGGTGGCGCTGCTCAACCGGTTGCGCGTGCCGACCCTGGTGGTGCACGGCACCGCCGACCCGCTGCTGCCGGTGATGCACGGCGTGCACCTGGCGGCGCATATCCAGGGCAGCCAATTGCGGCTGATTCCGGGCCTGGCCCACCGTTTCCAGGAGGCGTTCAAGGCGCCGTTGCTGGCGGCGGTGCTGCCGTACCTGCAGGCGCACCGCGAGGACACCTCGCACTGGGCGCAGATCGAACCGGCGGCGGGCAGCAACCTGCTTTGACCGGGCGGCAGGGCGTGAATCGGTCGGGCGCGCCAATTTTCGGTCGTCAAAAAAATATCAATGTGCCACTATTGCCGTCTGTCCGCTGCCGCAAGGGCCGCGATGATTTCACGCATAGGGACTTGATTCATGACGTACCGCACTTTCCGCACCTGGGCTGCGTTGACGCTGCTCGCCTGCCTGACGCTCACCGGCTGCGCCCACGTGCAACCGCCCGTGGCGCTGGACAACCAGTTCTGGGACGCCAAGGAGCCAACCATCGGCGTGGCGATCAACGCCGTGCCCGTACCGGTGCTGGCCTTGACCGGCAATCAGGGCCTGCTGGACCTGGCCATCAACAAGGGCGTCAACAGCAAGCTCAGCGACAACGTCGAGACCTGGCAGGTGCGCGACTTCAACACCCTGCCGGAGGCGATCGTCGCCAAGCTGCAGGCCAAGGGCTACAAGGCCAAGCGCATCGAAGAGCCGCTGAACATCGCGTCCTACAAGGAAATGTCGTTCCGCGAGGGCTACATGACCCGCGACCTGACGTCGCTCAAGGCCGCCTACGGTGTCGACCGTCTGGTGCTGGTGAACGTGTACGCCACCGGCGCCGTCCGCAGCTACTACAGCATCGTGCCGACCAGCGCGCCGATGGCCCATGTGAGCGGGGAGGGCATGGTGGTGGACCTTTCGGACAACCGGCTGCTGTGGTTCAAGCCGTTCACTGTGACCCAGGCCGCCCAGGGCGAGTGGGACGAGCCGAACTACGCCAACCTCTCCAACGCCTTCTACCAGGCCATGGACGACAGCCGTCAGCAAATGATCAGCCCGTTCGCGCAATGAGGCACCGCATGGCGGCGGGCCTTGCGCTGGCCCTGTTGACGCTGGCCGGATGCGCGCAGAAGCCGCTGCCGCCGGCAGGCTTCAATGACCCGACCGCGTTGCCCTACGTGCAGGCCCACGGGCTGAAGGTCGAGGTGCAGGTGCCGCCGGAGTTCGTCGGCGCCAGCACGGTGATCGATGCCAAGGCCGCGTTGAAGGCCCAGTCCTCCAGCCACAACCTGGTCGCCAGCTCCGGCAACAGCGCGGGGTTGGCCGGCATCATGGTCGCCAGCCTGATCAATACCCAGATGGGCAGCGGCACCTTGCAGCGCGATGCGCAGAAGGCGGCGTTCAACGAGTCCCGGCCGATGGCCGACCTGCTGGCCGGCATCCCGGTGCAGGAGCGCCTGCAGCGCCGCTTCACGCAGGCTTCGCAGGCGGCGGGGCTCAAGCAGGGCGAGGGCCAGGTCACGGCGCGCCTGTTGATCGAACCCCGGCTGATGCTGACCGCCGACCGCGGCAGCTTTCTGTTGGTCAACCAGGTGCAGATCCAGGACATCGCCGGCTCGGCGCTGTACCGCATGAGCATCGAAGTGGCCAGCCAGCCGTTCCGCCGCTGCGGGCAGCAGTGCATCGACGACGGCAGCCTTGAGCTGGCCAGGGTCACCGCCGCCCTCGACGCGTGCATCGACGAGGCCATGCGCGTGCTGGCCACCGACCTTGCGCTGCCGCCGGCGCCGGCCGCCGCCCAGGAAACCCTGCGCTACGTGCTCGACGGCCAGCGGGTGGTGGAGCGCGGTTACCAGTTGCAGCGCAGCGGCGACTACTGGCGCTACCGCAACCTCTACGGTGCGGTGAAGTCGGTGCCGGTGCCGTTCGAGGATGCGCTGACGCCGGCGCAGCTCGATCAGGCCTACGGCCGCTGAGACCGCGCCGGCCGGCTCCTGGGCCGGGGTCAGCTGTGCAGGCGCACCCAGACGCTGACCAGCACTGTCGCGGCCATCAGCCACGCCACCGCCGCCACGGCCAGGGAGGCCTCCAGGCGCATCCGGTCGACCATCACGTACAGCGTCGCCAGGTAGACGAAGTACGGAATGATCGACCACATGCCGAACACGATGGTGGTCTTCAGGTCGTCGATCGAGCGGCCCTTGCCGACGATGTAGTGGGCGATCAGGGCGAAGGTGGGAAACAGCGGCACCAGCCCAGCGATGTAATAGTTCTTGGTCTTGGACAGCGCGGCGAGGATCACCACCACCGCCGCGCCGATTGCCGCTTTCAGAATCAGGTCCACTGTGATCTCGCTTAATGGCTCAGGCCGTACTTTTTCACTTTGTCGAACAGCGTGGTCTTGGCCATGCCCAGTTCCTGGCTTGCCTGGGTCAGGTTGCCGCCGCTGCGCTGCAGCGCATCGCCCAGCAGGTTGCGCTCGAAGGCTTCCACCGCTTCGGCGAACGCCAGGCCCTGGCCGGCGCTGCCGGCGCCGGACTTCTTGAAGGCCGGCAGGCCCAGGGCGAAGCGTTCGGCGACGTTGCGCAGTTCGCGCACGTTGCCCGGCCAGTCGTGGCTCATCAGGCTCGATAGCGTCTGGTTGTCCAGCTCCGGCGCCGTGCGGTCGAAGCGCAGCGACGACTGCTGCAGGAAGTGCTCGAACAGCTGCAGGATGTCTTCGCGGCGCTCGCGCAAAGGCGGCAGTTCCAGGGTCACCACGTTGAGCCGGTAGTACAGGTCGCTGCGGAATTCCCCGGCCTTGCTCGATTCGTCGAGGTCCGATTTGGTGGCGGCGATCACCCGGCAATCCACCGCCACGCTCTGGTTCGAGCCCAGCCGCTCCAGGGTGCGTTCCTGCAGCACCCGCAGCAGTTTGATCTGCAGCGGCAGCGGCATGCTCTCCACTTCGTCGAGGAACAGCGTGCCGCCGTCGGCGTGCTCGATCTTGCCGATGCGGCGCTTGCCGGCGCCGGTGAAGGCGTTGGCCTCGTGGCCGAAGATTTCGCTTTCGAACAGGTTCTCCGGCAGGCCGCCGCAGTTGAGGGCGACGAAGGCCTTGCCGTGGCGCCGGCTGAAGTCGTGCAGGCAGCGGGCGACCAGTTCCTTGCCGGTGCCGGTCTCGCCTTCGATCAGCACGTTGGCCGAGGTGTCGGCCACGTTGGCGATCAGTTCGCGCAGGTTCTGCATGGCCGGCGAGCGGCCGATGATCCGGCCCTCAAGGGAATCGCGTTCGGCCAGTTGCCGGCGCAGCGACGAGACCTCCCGGGCCAGGCTGCGCTGCTCCAGGGCGCGGCGGGCGACGTCCACCAGGCGTTCCGGGGAGAACGGTTTCTCCATGAAGTCGTAGGCGCCTTTCTGCATCGCGCCCACCGCCATGGAGATGTCGCCGTGGCCGGTGATCAGCACCACCGGCAGGCTGCGGTCGCGGGCCTTGAGCCGGGTCAGCAGCTCCAGGCCGTCGATGCCCGGCAGGCGGATGTCGCTGATGACGATCCCGGCGAAGTCGTCGCCGACCCGCGCCAGCGCCTCTTCGGCGCTGCCCACGCCGATGCAGGGAATGTCCTCCAGGGCCAGGGCCTGCTGGCAGCCGAGCAGCACATGGGGGTCGTCTTCGACGATCAGCACACTAAGGTCGTTGTTCATATCGGCTCGTCAGGTGGAGTGCCTGCCAACGGCAAGCTGAGGACGAAGGCGGTGCCGCCGTCGGCCGGGTGTTCGACGCCCAGGTGCCCGCCGGTGGCGGCGGCCAGGCTGGCGGACAGGGTCAGGCCCAGGCCCAGGCCCTGTTCGCCGGGTTTGGTGGTAAAGAACGGCTCGAACAGGTGCTTGCGCGCCTCGGCGTCGATGCCGTGGCCGTTGTCGCGCACCCGCAGGCGGTACTTGCCGTCGAACGTTTCGCCTTCCAGCCACAGCGCCGGCAGCGGCTGCGCCTGCATGGCGTCCAGCGCGTTGCCGATCAGGTTGACCAGGATCTGCTCCAGGCGGGTCTGGTCGATCTGCACCTGCACGTCGTCGAACCGGCGGTGCAGTTGCAGGGCGGTGTTCTCCAGGCGGGCGCCGAGCACCTGCAGCGCCGCGTCCACGGCCTTGCCCAGGCTGGCGCGGCCCTTGTCGTCGCCGCGGCGGGCGAACGAGCGCAGGCTGGCGGTGATCCGGCCCATGCGGTCGATCAGGTCGTTGATGGTCTTGAGGTTGGTGCTGGCCACGTCGAGCTGGCCGCGCTCAAGGAAACGCACGGTGTTGCCCGACAGCGTGCGCATCGCCGCCAGCGGCTGGTTCAGTTCGTGGGCGATGCTGGTGGACATCTGACCGATGGCCGCCAGTTTGCCGGCCTGCACCAGTTCGTCCTGGGCCCGGCGCAGGGTTTCCTCGGCCTGGCGCCGTTCGCGGATCTGGCCCTTGAGCCGGTCGTTGCTGGCGCGCAGGTCGGCGGTGCGTTCGGCGATCCGTCGCTCCAGCTGATTGTTGGCTTCCTGCAAGGCTTCGCGGGCGGCGAGGCGGGTGGCGATCACCTTGCGCCGTTCGTTCCAGGCGATCAGCAGGAACGCCACCAGCGCAAACGCGACGGCCACCAGGATGCCCTGGTTGATGGCTTCGCGGCGCAGGTCCTGCAACGGCGTGAGCAGGGTGAAGTTCCACGGGGTGTCGCTCAGCGGCCGGGTCTGCGCCAGGTAGCTGATGCTCTCTTCGTCGCTGCCCAGTTCGCTGTTGGCCGGGAAGGTGAGCTTCTCCACGCCTTCGGCCAGGGTCTCGCGGGCCAGCGGTTGCAGTTCGTTGAGCGGGAACCAGTAGTACTGCAGGCTGCGGGCGAGCTTTTCCTTGGTCTCGTCGCTCAGCGGCACCACGGACTTGAGGCGCCGGGCCGGGTCGCTGGAGAGAATGATGATGCCGTTCTCGTCGCTGACGAACGCCTCCAGCCGCGCCCGTTGCCAGCGTTCCTCCATGGCTTCCAGGCGCACTTTGACCACGGCCACGCCGATGATCTTGCCGTGCTCCTCCAGGCCGTGGGCCAGGTAGTAGCCGGGTTCGCCGTTGGTGCTGCCGATGCCGTAGAAACGGCCGGGCTGGCCGCGCACGGCGTTCTGGAAGTAGGCGCGGAAGGACAGGTCTTCGCCCAGGTAACTGTCGACGTCGCGCCAGTTGCTGGTGGCCATGACCCGGCCGGTGGTGTCCATCACGTAGATGGCCCGGCTGCGGCTGCGCCGGTTCAGGCCTTCAAGGTAATCGTTGACCGTCTGCCGGTGTTCCGGGGTCGGGTCGTCGAGCAGCTGCGAGACGCTGGTCTCAAGCTCCAGCAGGCTCGGCAGGTAGGTGTATTTGCTGATCTCGCTTTCGACCGCCCGGGCGTGCAGTTCCAGCTGGCGCTGGCCGTTCTCGCCGAGGCTGCGGATGCCGAAGTGCTCGCTGGTCCAAAAGCCCAGGCAGCCCAGGCCGACCATCAGGGCGATGACCAGCGGCGGCAGGAACAGATGGCGGATCAGACGGGGTTTCACGGCAAGTGACGGCGGCGCTGCGCGATAGAGATTGGGGTCGCATTTCATCACAGATGCCTTGGGTCAACCACAACACAAATCAGCCCCTAGAAGAGCGGACTTGCCGCGAAGGCGGTGGATCGGTCAACGGTGAGGTTGAATGTTCCGGCCTCTTCGCGGGCAAGCCCGCTCCCACAGGGTCAGCGGTGCTCCTTAGTGCTGCAGGATTTTCTCGAGGAAGTGCTGCGCGCGCTCCGAGCGCTGGCTCACGTCGCCGAAGAATTCCTCTTTCGGGCAGTCTTCGATGATCTTGCCGGCGTCCATGAAGATCACGCGGTCGGCCACCTTGCGGGCGAAGCCCATTTCGTGGGTCACGCACATCATGGTCATGCCTTCCTGGGCCAGCTGCACCATCACGTCCAGCACTTCGTTGACCATTTCAGGGTCCAGGGCCGAGGTCGGTTCGTCGAACAGCATGACGATCGGGTCCATCGCCAGCGCACGGGCGATCGCCACGCGCTGCTGCTGGCCGCCGGACAGTTGGCCCGGATGCTTGTGGGCGTGGGCCGAGAGGCCGACGCGATCGAGCAGCGCCAGGCCTTTCTTGGTGGCTTCTTCCTTGCTGCGGCCCAGCACCTTGATCTGCGCGATGGTCAGGTTCTCGGTGATGGTCAGGTGCGGGAACAGCTCGAAGTGCTGGAACACCATGCCCACGCGCGAACGCAGTTTCGGCAGATTGGTCTTCGGGTCGGCGATGGAGGTGCCGTCGACCACGATGTCGCCCTTCTGGAAGGGCTCCAGCGCGTTGACGCACTTGATCAGGGTCGACTTGCCCGAGCCCGAAGGGCCGCAGACCACGATCACCTCACCTTTCTTGACCTCGGTGCTGCAGTCGGTCAGCACCTGGAAGTCCCCATACCACTTGTTGACGTTCTTGATAGAGATCATACGGCGAACCTTTTTTGCAGACGCTTGACCAACCGCGAGGCGGCGAAGCTGATGATGAAGTAGACGAGACCCGCGAAGATCAGGAACTCATTGGAGCGGCCGATGATGTCGCCGCCGGCGCGCGAGGCGTTGAGGAAGTCCACCAGGCCCACGGTGTAGACCAGCGAGGTGTCCTGGAACAGGATGATGCTCTGCTGCAGCAGCAGCGGGGTCATCTTGCGGAACGCCTGGGGCAGGATGATCAGGCGCATCATCTGGCCGTAGGTCATGCCCAGCGCCTGGGCGGCGCCCATCTGCCCCTTGGGGATCGACTGCACGCCGGCCCGCACGATTTCGCAGAAGTACGCCGCCTCGAACATCATGAACGCCACGATGCAGGAGGTGAACGCGCCGATCGGGGTGTCTTCGCCGGTGATCCAGCGCAGCACGAACGGCACCGCCAGGTAGAACCAGGTGATCACCAGCAGCAGCGGGATCGAGCGGAAGTAGTTGACGTAGGCGCCGGCGACGTTCGACAGCACCTTGTTGTGGGACAGGCGCATCAACGCCAGCACGGTGCCCAGCGCGATGCCGCCGACGACGCCCAGGGCCATCAGCTTGAGGGTCATCAGCATGCCGTTCCACAGGCCGGGAATGGCCGGGACGATGCCACTGAAATCGAATTCCATCATTTACCCCCTACGGAGATCAGGCCCGGCACGGCGACTTTCTTCTCGACCAGTCGCATCAGCAGCATCAGGCTCATGTTGAGGGTGAAGTAGATCAGGGTGGCCAGGGTGAAGGCCTCGAACAGGTTGGCCGAGAACTCGGCGGTCTGCTTGGTCTGGGCCAGCAGCTCCATCAGGCCGATCAGGGACGCCACGGAGGAGTTCTTGAACACGTTCAGGAATTCCGAGGTGAGCGGCGGAATGATGATCCGGTAGGCCTGGGGCAGCAGCACGTTCCAGTAGATCTGCGGCAGTTTGAAGCCCATGGCGCGGGCGGCGGACTCCTGGCCGCGCGGCAGCGCCTGGATGCCGGTGCGTACCTGCTCGCACACCCGGGCGGCGGTGAACAGGCCCAGGCACACGACGACGCTCAGGTAGGCCGAGGTGGTCGGGTTCAGGTCCTGCTTGTACCACTCCTGCAGGTCCGGCGGCAGCAGGTCGGGCACCAAGAAGTACCAGATGAACAGCTGAACCAGCAGCGGCACGTTGCGGAACAGTTCGACGTAGCAGGTGGCGATGCCCGAAACGATGCGGTTCGGCACGGTGCGCATGATGCCCAGCAGCGAGCCGAGCAGCAGGGCGATGATCCACGCGACGATGGCGATGGCGATGGTCCAGCCCAGGCCGGAGATGAACCAGTCGAGATAAGTCTCGCTGCCCACGCCGGTGGACTTGAAGAACACGCCCCAGTCCCAGTTGTAATTCATTAGGGTCTCCCCTCGGATTCGATCATGTACAAGTGCCCGCCTGGGGAAACTCCGTTCCCGCCCCGACCGAACGTCGGGCACACACGATCGGCTCGACAGCCACCGGTTCGAGTGTTCCAAAAATGTGCCAGCAGGGAGTGACCATCCCCTGAAAGGGCCGTGGCCCTTTCAGGGGATAAGGTTAGTCAGAAATCAGGACTTCTTGTCGTCAGCCGCTTTGTCGGTCGGGTTGGCGATCAGGGCCTTGAGTTCGTCGCTCATCGGGAAGTTCAGGTTCAGGCCTTTTGGCGGGATCGGCGACCGGAACCATTTGTCGTAGATCTTGTTGATCTCGCCGGACTTGTACAGGGCGATGATGGCGTCATCCACGGCCTTCTTGAACGGCGCGTCGTCCTTGCGGACCATGCAGCCGTAGATCTCGTAGGACTGCGGCGTGCCGGTCACGGCCCAGTCGGAAGCCTTCTTGGCCTTGGCGGCTTCGCCGGCCAGCAGGGCGTCGTCCATCATGAACGCGACGGCGCGGCCCGACTCCAGCATCTGGAAGGATTCGCCGTGGTCCTTGGCAGAGATGACGTTCATCTTCATCTGCTTGTCGGCGTTCATCGCCTTGAGGATGCGCTCGGACGTGGTGCCGGCGGTGGTCACGACGTTCTTGCCGGCCAGGTCCGGAAAGTCCTTGTACTGGGAGCCGGCCTTGGACAGCAGACGGGTGCCGATCTCGAAGATGCCGACGGAGAAGTCGACCTGCTGCTGGCGCTCGACGTTGTTGGTGGTGGAGCCGCACTCGACGTCCACGGTGCCGTTCTGCACCAGCGGGATGCGGGTCTGCGAGGTCACCAGGTTGTACTTGACCTGCAGGTTCGGCGCGTCCAGGTCCTTCTTCAGGGCTTCGACGATGGCCAGTTGGATGTCATGGGAGTAGCCGACCGGTTTGCCGGAGGCGTCGGCGATGTAGGAAAACGGAATGGAGGCGTCGCGGTGACCCAGGGTGACGGTGTTCGACTCTTTGATCTTCTTCAGGGTGCCGGTGAGCTCGGCGGCGAAAACTGGTGTGCTGATCAGAGCGGCAGCAATGGCTGCGCCCAGGATATGGGGAACGATGCGCATCAAATTTTCCTCGACATTGTTTTTTTTATGGAGCCGGTTGAGCGGGCCCTTTTGTGCTTCGAATGCCTGACGGCTCCTGTCGTGTCGGCACGGCAGGCATTCGTCGGAAGAGTGTAGAGCATGAGTCGTGCCAGACCAGTTGCGCTGGTTCAACTCATTGATTTGATTGGGGATTAACTTTTTGTGATGGCGTTTTTTCGCCTTTCTGATCCGGTTAACCGAACCGACCGTCGGGTCGCGTTCGGAAAACCGAATGGCAGAGGATCAGCGCCACACCGGCAACAGATCCAGGGTGTACAGCAGGTGCGACACCGCGCAGGCCACCCCGAACAGCAGCACCAACGCGATCATCGGCGTGCCGCCCCATACCCGGTAGCGCGGGCTGTCGAAGCGGATGCGCGAAGCACGTGCCAGCAGCGCCGGGGTGATGACCGCCCAGACGGTGGCAGCGAGGCCGGCGAAGCCGATGGCGTGGAGAAAGCCCTCCGGCCACAGGAACCCGCACAGCATCGGTGGCAGGAAGGTGACGGCGGCGGTCTTCAGGCGGCCGGCGGGGCGGTCGTCGAACTTCAGCACGTCGGCCAGGTAGTCGAACAGGCCCAAGGTCACGCCGAGGAACGAACAGGCCACGGCGAAGTTGGAGAAGAACGTCAGCAGCAGGTCGACGTTCGCGCTGTCGAGCCGCGAGCCCAGCGCACTGATCAGCACGTCGATGTTGCCGCCTTGCCGGGCGATGTCCTTGAACGCTTCGCGGGGGATGTTGCCCATGCTGCACAGCATCCACACCAGGTACAGGCCCAGCGCGATCAGGGTGCCGCCCACCAGGCAGGCGCGGATGCGCCGCGGGTCCTTGCCGTAGTGCTTCATCAGGCTGGGCACGTTGCCGTGGAAGCCGAACGAGGTCAGGCAGAAGGGCAGCGTCACCAAGAGGTACGGCCAGTAGCGGTGGTCGCCGTCGCCCAGGTTGAGCAGCGTGACGGGCTGCACATGGCCGAGCAGGCCGCCGAAGGTCAGGAAGAAGGCGAGGATCTTGGCGCCGAACACCAAGGTGGTCATGCGGCTCACCGCCGAGGTGCTGAGCCAGACGGTGAAGGCCACCAGCACGGTGAACGCCAGCCCGGCAACCCGTGCGGACAGCTCGACGCCCATCGACTGCGCGGTGTGGTGGATCACCGAACCGCTGGCCGAAATGTAGGCGTAGGTCAGGGTGTAGAGCACGAACACGATGCTCAGGCCGTTGAGTCGGTTCCAGGTGCGGCCGAGCAGGTCCCGGGTGATGGTCGAGAAGCTGGCGCCTTCGTGGTAGTTGAGGTTGGCCTCCAGGATCATCAGGCCCGAGTGCAGGGTGCAGAACCAGGCGAACAGCAGCACCGCGACCGAGCCGTGGAACCACAGCCCGGACATGACCACCGGCAAGGAGAACATGCCGGCGCCGACGATGGTGCCGCCGATGATCATGGCGCCGCCGAGCACCGAGGGCGAACGTCCGAGTGCGGCGGGTGAAGCGGATGAAGCAAGTGATGTGGCACGCATGGCGGGGCCTGCATAGGTATTGTTATGGAGGGTGCGGTGCATCAGTGACATCCCTGATGGCCGATGCACCGCTTTCGCGGGCAAGCCCGCTCCCACAGGGGCTGGGTTCAGCTGGTGCCCAGCCAGGGCGACAGCCGGCGTACGTGCGCCAGCAGCACCTCGTCCTGCCCCGGCAACGCATCGAACGACAGGCCCACCGGCAGCGCCCCTTCGGCCGCCACCGGCACGCTGATGCTCGGCGCCGCCAGGTTGCTGGCCGGGTCGGTGTTGCGCACGAACCGCTCGAAATGGCTTTCGTCCGCGCAATCGCCCAACAGCGGCGCACTGCACGCCACCGTCGGGTAGGCGATCAGATCCAGCCGATTCCCGGCGAACAGCGCACGGTATTCCTGCTCCAGCCGCACTTTGCCCATCAATGCCTGCACGTAGTCGGTGTAGGAGATCGCCGGGCTTTCCAGCTGGGCGGTGAGGGTCCTGCGGATGGCCGGGTCGGCGATCTGCGCGAGGATGTCGAGGAACGCCCCGCCGCGCCCTTCCTTCATCAGGAAACGCGGGAAGTCGATGAAGAACTCATAGATCGGCAACGGAAACTGGATGCACTCGTTGATCTCGCCGAGGGCCGCGTCGTTGACCGGCACGATCTCCGCGCCCCGGTCGGCCAGCGCGTCGATCGCGCGCCGGCAGTCGCGGCGCACGTTGTCATCCAGGTCCGACCAGAAGAAACGTTCCGGAATGCCGATGCGCAGCGGCCGGTTTTCCGGCTGTGGGGCAGGGCCGCGGCCGGTCAGGTGATGGTGGACGAACTGGCAGTCTTCCACGGTGCGGGTCAGCAGGCCCGGGGTGTCCTTGGTCTGGGAGACCGGCACGATGCCGTCCACCGGGTAGGCGCCGGTGGTGGGCCGCAGGCCGACGATCCCGCAGAAGGCCGCCGGGATGCGCACCGAACCGCCGGTGTCGGTGCCCACCGCGCACGGCACCAGCCCGGCGGCCACGGCAGCGGCGCAACCGCCGCTGCTGCCGCCGGCGCTGCGGCGCTCGTCGGCCGGGTTGGCCACCGCGCCATGGGCGTGGTTGGCCGAGGTCACGCCGAACGACAGTTCGTGCATGTTGTTCTTGCCCACGACCTGCGCACCCAACCGGCGCAGATCCGCCACGATGCCCGCGTCCGCCTGCGGCACGTAACCATTCAGGCCCGGCGTGCCGGCGGTGGTCGGCAGGCCACGGACATTGATGTTGTCCTTGAAGGACACCGGCAGCCCGTAGAGCGGTGCGCTGCGGTCCGCCGCAGGCGATGCCGGGTCGAAGGTGATGAAGCTGTTCAGGTGCTGCGCGTCCTGGTGCCGTTCGCGCAGGTCCTGCCGCCAGGCGTCGGGGCAGAGGTCGCCGGCGCGGAAACCGGCGACGAGGTGTTCAATGGATAAGCGACTGTTCATGGAAAGTCTCGGCGAAAGGGAGAGGGGCCCGGTCAGCAATAGCGGTACTGGGGCATCAGGCCGTCCAGGGGATTGCCGTCGATCAGGTCGCCGCCCAGGCTGCTGATCACCGCGCAGGCCGTGTTCAGGGCGGTCTGGATCGAGCCTTCGGCCCAACCGCCGGTGAACGAGGCGCCGCAGCCGGCCAGGTACAGGCCGGTGTCTTGGCTGGCGTCGAGGGCGGTGCGGAACTGGTAGAACAGGCGCTCGGAATAGATGTCGTCGCCGGGGAAGTTCAGCTTGAACGCGCCCAGGGCGTGCTTGTCGGTCAGCCAATCGTATTCGAGCACGTAGCGCCCGTAGTCGCCGTTGAGCGGCACCAGGTGGCGGGCGAACTCCGGCGCGCTCATCGCCAGCTCGTCCACCAGGCGCAGGCAGCGCTGCACCTTGTCGGTCATCGAGACCATCTTGTGCGAGTCGTCCTCCCACGTGTAGCTGATCAGCACCACGCCCCAGGAATCCGGATCCTGCGGGGCGTAGTCCAGGCAGTACACACCCTTGACCAGGGTGTCGGTCTGGATGTTGTGCGCCAGGCCATGCTTGAGCCAGAACTTGTCCTTGGTGAGGATGAACAGTTTCGACGAGCCGACCATGTGGGTTTCGTTGATCGCCCGGGCCACGTCGCGGTTCACGAACGTCTGGTCCTGGGTGAGCTTGAGGTTGACCTGCAGGGCGCGGGTCGTGGCGGTGGTGATCACTCGGTCGCAGGCGTAGGTCTCGCCGTTGCTGCCGGCCAGCAGGATCTGGCCGTCCGCATCCTTGTCGATCGATTCGATGCGGGTGCGGCAGATCATGTCGCGCAGCTGCATGCCGTTGAACGAGGTGTCGGCGATCAGTTCCGCCAGCGTCGAGATGCCGTTGGGCACCAGCCGTTGGTTGACCTCCAGCCCGTTGACCACCAGGCGCAGGATCTCGGTGAAGGACGCCCGGTACACCGACTGGAAGCCGCCGGAACCGATCCCCAGGGAACCGAACAGGTGGAAGTCCTCCGGCTTGCGCCAGGCCTTGCCGCCCGGCGGGTTCTTGCCGGTGAAGATGCGCACCATCGCCGAGTAGAACGAGCTGTCGCCGAAGCAGTCCAGGTAGCGTTGCCATTCCGGCTGCACTTCGCAGTAGTTGTGCTGCTTGAGCAGTTCGGTCAGCAGCAGGGGCGGGGCCAGGCGAGTGCCGTCGTCCAGGGTCGCGCCCTCGCTCAGGAACGCGCTCCAGCCCTGGTGCACGGTGCGGAACAGCGCCGGCGGCGGCTGCATCGCCGGCCAGTGGTGGGTTTCGCCGCGGTAGTGCAGTTCGGTGTCGACCACGCCCGGGTCGGGAAAGGTGTTGGTGGTGTGGATGCCGAAGCGGTTGAGGTAATGGAACAGCCCCACCTCGCTCGGCGGGAAGCGCATAGCGCCCATCTCGGCGATGAACTGCGGTTGCTCTTCGTCGAAGCACTGGGTCAGCAGGCGGCCGCCGATGTGGCTCGGTTCGGCTTCGAACAGGGTCACGCGGCGGGCGCCGGCGCGCAGCAGTTCATAGGCGGCCACCAGCCCGGTCAGGCCGGCGCCGATGATGCCGATGTGCTTGTCGGCGCTTTCAGGCGGCAGATGCCCGATGGCCTTGTCGGCGTTGCGCAGGAACTGGCCGTAGTCGTACAGCAGGTCGACGTAGGGGAAAGACAGGCACGCGGCGCCCTGGCTGGAGTCGTTGTTCATGGGAGTCACAGGGGGAATTCTCGGTCGGTCAGATGATGAGTTGCAGGCTTTCGAGGGCGCGGGCGGGGTTGAGCAGCAGGATCTTTTTGCCCTGGATCTTCCACTGGCCGTCGAGGTGGATCAGCCGGTGCTCGACGGTGACGGGGTAGTGCCATTCCTGATCGCCGCGGGCCTCGCAGTACATCAGGTTGCTGCTGGCGGTCGCGCTGTAGGACGGCTCCTCGACGGTGATCCGCGGCCGCTGGGCGATGTGCAGGCAGCGGCTTTTCGGCTGCTGGGAAAAGTTGCGGGCATTGGCCAGGCGGTTGATGCGCAGGGTGGTCAGGAAGCGGTCTTCGTACACCAGCGAGGACTCGTGCAGCGGGCTCCGCTGCTCACGGGTCATGGGGATCCAGTAGGTGTAGTCGTCGCTCAGCAGCTTTTGCCAGGCGTCGAAGTCCTGTTGGTCGAGCAGGTGCATTTCGGTCTCGAGCAAGCGCTCGACGGCCCGTTCAGTGGGTTCGTGCATGGTCGTCCCGCATCAGGTTTTGCCAGTGGTCGTAGAAGTTGCGCATCGCCCGTTCGCTGGTGCCGGACACCACGCGGGTCTCGTCGTGGGCCTCGCCCGGCGCGAACAGGCGGGCGACGTTGACCCATTCGTTGGCGTCGCTGCGCAGGCCCTCGGTGGCGCGCTCGTACATCTCCACGTCGTCGTGGGCGACCATCGAGCACGGTGAGTTGATCAGGTTGTTGTACTGCACGGTCCGTTCGAGCAACTGCACCGGGGCGCCTTGCAGTTCGAAGATCCACGACTCGACGATGGTCTCCGTCGCGCTGACCGGGCGGATCACCCGCAGGGTCTGGATCGGGCCCTTGACCATCAGGTTGGGGAAATAGACGGTGTTGTGCCGGGTGTCGTCGAGGATCGCCTGGGCCTGTTCTTCGCCGTAGCTCTCGACCATCAGGTCCCAGTAGCCGGGAATGCTGGTGTAGGCCTTGTGGATCGAGTTGCTGACCCCGGTGTGCCCGTGGCCGTTGGGCCAGACGCGGATGCCCATGCCGGCGAAGAATTCATAGGAGCCCATGAACGGCGAGAACAGCTCCACCGCCATCGGCACCGGAAGGTTCTGGTCGCCGGTTTCCTTCCACAGGCGGATGGCTTCGCCGGCCGAGGATTCGTGGGCGATCATCGGGTGGCAGGTGTCGGTCTGGTTGTCGACCACCATCTTCCAGTTGCAGCGGTGGCGGTGCAGCAGCGGCTGGCCGACCACGCGCAGTTCGCCCTTGGGCGAGCGCATGACCATGTTGTCTAGGGTCGACAGCGACTCGCCGAAGAATTCCTCGAAGCCGATGCCGGTCTCGTTCAGGCGCACAAACACGAAACCACGGTAGTTGCGTACCGCCGCCACCTGGCGCATGCCTTTGCCGGCCGAACAACTGCTCAGGTCGCAGTCGTCGTATTCCTTCTTCACCGGGATGCTCATCAGCTCGCCGTCGGTCTTGAACGTCCAGGCGTGGTACGGGCAGCGCATGAAGCGGCCGACGTTGCCGCGGGCTTCGGCCAGCACCTTCACGCCCTTGTGCGGGCAGCGGTTGTGCAGCACCACGATGTCGCCGTTCTTCTGGCGCACCATGGCCAACGGCTGGGCGGCGAGGGTGGCGGTGAAGTAGTCGCCGGCCTCGGGGATCAGGCTGTCGTGGCCCAGGTAGCACCAGCTGGCGGCAAACACCCGCTGCTGTTCCTGTTCGAAAAGTCGCTGATCAAGGAACAGAGACTTGTGCACTTCTCTGCCATTGAAATAGTTGTCCAACGGGGGTGTCCTCTTCAGATCGCCAGCTTCAGGCGGGAGCTCTTCGCCCGGGAGACGCAGGGATACATCCGTGCGCTGCAGGCCGCTTCTTGTTCGCTCATGATGAAATCGCGGTGATCGACGTCGCCTTCGAGCACGTCCAGCGCGCAGACGCCGCACTCGCCCCGGCGGCAGTCGTAGATCGGATCGAGGCCGGCGGCCTCCAGGGCTTCGAGCAGGGTCTGGCCGGGGCCGACCTCAAGGCTCACGCCGGACTCGGCGGCCTCGACCGTGAAGCCTTGCGCACCGTCGTCCTTGGCGAGGTTGAACACTTCCAGGTGGATGCGCTCGCGGGGCAGGCCGGCGCTTTGGGCGTGGCTCAGGATTTCGCTGAGCATCGCGGCCGGGCCGCAGACGTACAGGCGGTCCTCGGGGGTGAGGTCGGCGAGCACTTGGCCGAGCGCCGGACGCTGGCCGGACAGGTGCAGGTTCATCCGATCCTGCAGCAGCGTGCGCAGGTCGTCGGCGTAGGCCGCGTCCTCGGCGCTGCGGGCGAAGTAGTGCAGGTGCGCAGTGCGCTCCAGCGCCGTCAGGTGGCGCAGGATGCCGGTCAGCGGCGTGATGCCGATGCCGCCGGCGATGGCGATGTCCCGGCCGGCCTCGACGCTGAGCGGGTAGTCGAAGGTGTTGAACGGGCCGTCGAGCTCGACGGTGTCGTCGACCTTCAGCGAGCGGATGTAGCGGCTGCTGGGCGAGTCGTCCGAGAGGCGGACGGCAAAGGTGAAACGCCCTTCGGCGGCCTCGTCCAGCTCCACCGTCGAGTAGTGGCGCCAGTCGCCGGATTCAGGCATCCGCCATTTGAAATGGGCACCGGCATGGGCCGAGGCGGCGGGGGCCGCCGGGCCGCTGACGGTGATTTCCTTGATGGACGCCGACAGCATCCGGCAGTGGGTGACGGTGAACTTCATGCCGGGGTTTCCTGGGGCAAAGGCGTTTCGTGCAGGTACAGCCATTGGGTGCTGTGGTGGTGCACGCGCAGGATCGCCACGGAAATGCGCGAGGTCTCGCGCTGGTTCTGGTGATGCGTTTCCTTGTAGCGCAGGGCCACGGTCGCGCCTTCGCGCCAGACGGTGTGCAGGTCGCTGATGACGATCTCCAGGCCCGGACGGGCGCCGACCGCGCCCTTGAACAGTTGTTCGACCTGGGCCCGGCCGACCACGGCGGCGGAGGTGGTGACCATGCTGAAGTCTTCGGTGAAGACATCCATCAGCGGGGCGATGGCGGCTTCGCCGGTGCCGTCGGCATCGGTGAAGACACGGTGGATCAGCTCATGCACGTGATGGACGCTGTGGCGCGCTTGTTCAACCGGGTTGTTGTTCATGGCATTCCTTTGGAGGGTTCAGTTGGCTCATGTGGAACAGTGGGAACAGCCCGGCCAGCGCGGCGATCGCGAAGGTCGCGTGATAGGCCGGGGTGGAGTCGAGCTGTTTGAGCAGCAGGTTGTAGATCATCAGGAACAGGGCCGCGCCGACGCTGAAGGACATCTGCCGGTTGATGTTCCAGATCACGCTGGCCTTGTGCGTGTCGCCGCCCTTGAAGTCCATCAGCGACGTGGTCTGCGCGGTGTTGGCGCCGATGCCGCCGCCGGTGCCCATCAGGCAGTAGGCGATCACGATCACCCAGGTGTCCGTCGGCGCGTCCACCAGCATCAGGGTGGCGATGCCGGCGCTGTGCAGGAGCATGCCGAGGGTGAACAGGCGCTTGGCGCCGACCCGGTTGTAGACCCGGCCGCAGACCGTCATCGCGATGAACGCGCCGGCGGCGTAGAGGATCATGAACATCCCGGTCAGGCGGGCGCTGAAATGCAGGGTGTTCTGCAGGAAGAAGATGCTCATCAGGTTGACCCCGGTGAACACGCCGGGAATCGCGTAATAGATGAAGATCGAGGTGCTGAGCCTTTTGCTGCGCAGCAGGCTCAGGTCGATGATCGCGTCGCGGGTGCGGCGGTAGTGCAGCAGGTACAGCGCGACGAACATCAGGCCCGCCGCCAGGCAAGCGAGGGCGGTGGCGGCCGGGTAGTCGCCGCCGTACAGCGACATGCCCATCAGCAGGCTGCCGAGGGCGGCGCTGACCAGCAGCAGGCCGACGATGTCGGGGCGGGCCAGGCTGGTCGGTTTGGTCTCCCGGATCCAGAACCACGACAGGCCGGCGGCGATCAGCGAGAACGGGATGTTGCTGTAGAACACCCAGCGCCATGAACTGGTGTCGACGATGATGCCGCCGACGGTGGGCGAAATCGCCGGGGCGATCAGGGCCACGGCCATCACCATCGTCGAGATCTTGGCCCGCTGTTCGCCCTGGAACAGGTTGAAGGTCAACGCCTGGCCCACCGGAATCAGCAGGCCGCCGCCGATGCCCTGGACGAAGCGCCAGATCACCAGTTCATGGAAGCTGTCGGCCAGGCCGCACATCCACACGGAACCGGTGAACACCAGCATCGAGAGGGTGAGGATCTCGCGGCTGCCGAAGCGGCCGGCCAGCCAGGTGCTGACGGGAATGATCAGGGTCAGGCCCAGAATGTAGGCGTTCGCCACCCAGGCCACGGAAGAACTGCTGACCTGCAAAGTTGCCGATATGCTCGGCAAGGCCACGGCCGACATGAATATGTTTATGCAGTCAATAAAAAAGCCGATCAGAAAGATCAGCGCGATTTTGTAGCGATAGTTCATGTTGTTTCCTCTTTCCCGTCAAGCATAGGGGCGATGGACTTGGGGTGTCGATACGACTATGCTTAAAACAATGTTTGAAAGGATTGAACAGTGAACTCTACCGCCATGCATTCTCATCTTAATCGGGTTCAGACATTTCTCGCGGTGGTCGATTTCGGCTCCTACACCAAGGCCGCGAATTACCTGAGTATCAGCAAAGCCATGGCCAGCCTGCATGTCAAGGCGCTGGAGGAAGTTCTTTCGGCGACCCTGCTGATCCGCAACACCCGCAGCATATCGCTGACTGAAATAGGCCAAGACTTCTATGAAGAGTTCAAAGGCATTGTCGCGGATATCGACAATGCCTTTGATAATGTATTGAAGGGCAATAACCGGGTGTCCGGAAAGTTACGAATCAGTTCGACCAGCGAATATGGCGAGCGCTATATATTGCCGTTGATTCCCTTGTTTATAGAACGTTATCCGGAAGTGCGCCTGAGCTATAACTTCAACTCTTCGTTGAATGATCTGGTGGCCGAAAAACTTGATCTGGTGATACGCCTCGGCAACCTGGCCGACTCGGCGTTCAAGAGCCGCAAGCTGGCAGACTACGACATCGTGCTGGTCGCCACGCCCGCGTTCCTGGAGCGTCATCCTGTGGCGCAGCCCCAGGACCTGAACGGCGTGCCGTGGATCGCAAACAGCAATCTGCAGGCGCCGACCCAATGGCTGTTGCGCGATGCCCAAGGCATCGGCAGCGAGATTCACGGCACCAGCCATTTCGAATCCAACTCCTCCACGGCGATCCGCTCGATGACCTTGTCGTCGCTCGGCGTGTCGGTGCTGCCGGGCTGGGTGGTCGAGGACGACATCGCCAGCGGTCGCCTGGTCCGTTTGTTGCCGGATCATGCGCTGCCGTCGCAGTCGATCAACGTGGTGTTCCCCAACACCGCGCACCTGCCGCACAAGTCCCGGGCGTTCATCGATTTCCTGCTGCTGCACCTGGCTGACTGACGAGGCACAAAAAAGCCCCTGAATCCTGCGATTCAGGGGCTTTCGTTTGAGCGCTGCCCGGATCAGGCCGCTTCGGTCTTGCTGCGGTTCTGCTCGACCTTGTTCAGGTAGGCCGCCAGCTTCTGCTGCTCGTCGGCAGTGGTGAACAGGCCCAGCTTGCTGCGGCGCCACAGGATGTCCTGTGCGCTGGTGGCCCACTCTTCGCTGCACAGGTAATCGACTTCGCGGGTGTAGAGCCCGCCGCCCAGGTGCTCGCCCATGTCGGTCAGGGTCTCCACGCCTTCGAGCATGCGCCAGGTGCGGCTGCCGTAGGTGGTGGCCCAGCGACGGGCGATCTCGGTCGGCACCCAGTCGTACTTGTCGCGGATCAGCGCGCACAGCGCCTGCGGGGTGGTCATGTCTTCGCCGCCCGGCAGGGTGGCGCCGGCGGTCCAGCTCGGGCGCATCTGGGTGAAGTACGGCATCAGTTGCGCCATCGCCGACTCGGCCAGCTTGCGGTAGGTGGTCAGCTTGCCGCCGAACACCGACAGCAGCGGCGCCTCTTCGCTGCCGCCGGACAGCGCCAGGGTGTAGTCGCGGGTCACGGCCGACGGGTTGTCGGACTCGTCGTTGCACAGCGGACGTACGCCCGAATACGTGTGCAGGATGTCTTCGCGGCCGATCTGCTTCTTGAAGTGGGCGTTGACCACTTTGAGCAGGTAATCGGTTTCGCCGTCGGTGATCGCCACCTGCGCCGGGTCGCCGGTGTATTCGCGGTCGGTGGTGCCGATCAGGGTCAGGCCGTTGAGGTACGGAATGGTGAAGACGATGCGCTGGTCCTCGTTCTGCAGGATGTGCGCGTGATCGCCTTCGTACAGCTTCGGCACGATGATGTGGCTGCCCTGGATCAGACGGATGCCGTAAGGCGATTCCATCTTCAGGTCGTCGCGGATGAACTTGGCGACCCATGGGCCGGCGGCGTTCACCAGGGCCTTGGCGGTGATCGAGAACAGGCTGCCGTCGGCGCGTTCCAGGTGCAGGTGCCACAGGCCCTTGGTGCGGCGGGCGCTGACGCAGCGTGTCCGGGTGTGGATGTGCGCGCCTTTCTCGCGGGCGGCCATGGCGTTGAGCACGACGAGGCGGGCGTCATCGACCCAGCAGTCGGAGTATTCGAAACCCTTGCTGATTTCGCTCTTCAGCGCGCTGTCGGCGCCGAACTTCAGGCTCTTGGAGCCAGCGAGCTTTTCCCGCTTGCCGAGGTGGTCGTACAGGAACAGGCCGGCGCGGATCATCCAGGCCGGACGCAGGTGCGGGCGGTGCGGCAGCACGAAGCGCATCGGCTTGACGATGTGCGGCGCCTTGGCCAGCAGCACTTCGCGTTCGGCCAGGGCTTCGCGCACCAGGCGGAATTCGTAATGTTCGAGGTAGCGCAGGCCGCCGTGGATCAGCTTGCTGCTGGCCGAAGAGGTGTGGCTGGCCAAGTCGTCCTTTTCGCAAAGGAACACCGAGAGGCCGCGACCGGCGGCATCCGCTGCGATCCCCACGCCATTGATCCCGCCGCCGATCACGGCGATGTCGTAGACCTCGGAAAGAGGGGGCGTAGGCAAGGTAGAAGTGGGCATCGGCGGGCCTCGGGATCTTTTAGTTTTCTGTTTGGAAATCGAACATGAATGTTCATTTGCGAAAATGGTAGCCCATAAAGTCGCGCGCAGCCAGTCGCCTTCGATTGAAAAAACTCATCGAAGGGCGGCCAAAAGAAAATATTCGAACATGAAGTGCGCGTTAGAGCGCGGATGGGGGCGCCTGTGAGATCGCCATCGCGGGCAAGCCCGCTCCCACAGGGCTTTTGTCGTTCACAGAGCTGATGACACTGTGGGAGCGGGCTTGCCCGCGTGGCGTCAGTGAAGACGCCGAGCAACGAAGGGGTCAGACGACTTCCAGGCGAACCTTGTGCTGGTTCAGCAGTTGCATCAGCGCCGGCACCGGCTGCTGGTCGGTGACCAGGCAATCGATCAGGCTGATCGGGCCGAGGCGGATCATGGCGTTGCGCCCGAACTTGCTGGAGTCGGCCGCCAGGATCACCTGCCGGGCATTGGCGATGATCGCCTGGGACACCCGCACTTCCTGGTAGTCGAAGTCGAGCAGGCTGCCGTCCTCGTCGATGCCGCTGATGCCGACCAGGGCGAAGTCCACCTTGAACTGGTTGATGAAGTCGACGCTGGCCTGGCCGACCACGCCGCCGTCGCGGCGCACATTGCCGCCGGTCAGCAGCACGTCGAAGTCATCCTTGGCGCTGAGCATCGAGGCGACGTGCAGGTTGTTGGTGATGATCTTCAGGTGGCTGTGGTTGAGCAGGGCACGGGCGATGGATTCGGTGGTGGTGCCGATGTTGATGAACAGCGAGGCGTGATCGGGGATCTGCGCGGCGATGGCTTCGCCGATGCGTTGCTTTTCGTCGCGCATCTGGTCGGCGCGCATCGCATAGGCGGTGTTTTCGACGCTGGAGTCGTAGGCGGCGCCGCCGTGGTAGCGGCGCAGCAGGTTGGCTTCGGCGAGCTGGTTGATGTCGCGGCGGATGGTCTGCGGGGTGACTACGAACAGCGTGGCCATTTCCTCGATGCTGACATAGCCGCGTTCGCGGACCAGTTCGAGGATTTGCTGCTGACGGGGAGGCAGATTCATGGGGCTTCCTTTGGGCTGCCGTGCAAAATTTGCCCATGATGCCGCAGGAATCACCTCCCGGCCAAGTTCGGACCCTATCGGGATCTCAAGCTTGGCTTATTCAGCGTCTTCGCGCTCCCAGTCGCGGGTGCGGCTGACGGCCTTTTTCCAGCCCTTGTAGAGCTTTTCCTTGGCGGCTTCGTCCAGGGTCGGCGCGAACTCGCGTTCGATCACCGCCTTGTCGCGCAGCTCGTCCAGGCTGCCCCAGAAACCGCACGCCAGGCCGGCCAGGTAGGCGGCGCCGAGGGCGGTGGTCTCGCGCATTTTCGGGCGCTCCACCTGGGTGCCGAGGATGTCGGCCTGGAATTGCATCAGGAAGTTGTTGGCCACGGCGCCGCCGTCCACGCGCAGGGCCTTGAGGCGTTCGCCGGAGTCCTGCTGCATGGCGTCGAGCACGTCGCGGGTCTGGTAAGCGATCGACTCCAGCGCGGCGCGGATGATGTGGTCCACGCGCACGCCGCGGGTCAGGCCGAACAGGGCGCCGCGGGCATACGGATCCCAGTACGGCGCGCCCAGGCCGGTGAAGGCCGGCACCAGGTACACGCCGTTGCTGTCCTTGACCTTGTTGGCGAAGTATTCGGTGTCGTGGGCGTCGTTGACGATCTTCAGCTCATCGCGCAGCCACTGCACGGTGGAGCCGCCGTTGAACACCGCGCCTTCCAGGGCGTAGGCCACTTCGCCGCGTGGGCCGCAGGCGATGGTGGTGAGCATGCCGTGCTGCGACTTCACCGCTTTGTCGCCGGTGTTCATCAAAAGGAAGCAGCCGGTGCCGTAGGTGTTCTTCGCCTGGCCTGGCTCCACGCACATCTGGCCGAACAGGGCGGCTTGCTGGTCGCCGGCGATGCCGCCGATGGCGATGCCGCTCTTGGTGCGGCCGTAGATTTCCGACGAGGCCTTGACCGGCGGCAGCATCTCGCGCGGGATGTCCAGCAGTTCCAGCATCTTGGAGTCCCACTCCAGGGTGTGGATGTTGAAGAGCATGGTGCGCGAGGCGTTGGTGTAGTCGGTGACGTGGACCTTGCCGCCGGTGAATTTCCAGATCAGCCAGCTGTCGACGGTGCCGAACAGCAGCTCGCCGTTGCGCGCGCGTTCGCGGCTGCCTTCGACATTGTCCAGGATCCACTTCAGCTTGGTGCCGGAGAAGTACGGGTCGGTGACCAGGCCCGTGGTGTCGCGGATGTACTGCTCGTGGCCGTCGCGCTTGAGCTGCTGGCAGATCTCGGTGCTGCGGCGGCACTGCCAGACGATGGCGTTGTACACCGGGCGGCCGGTGTTCTTGTCCCAGACCACGGTGGTCTCGCGCTGGTTGGTGATGCCGATGGCGGCCACCTGGTCGTGGTGCAGGCCGGCCTGCGCCAGGGCTTCGACCATCACCGCGCTCTGGGTGGCGAAGATCTCCATCGGGTCGTGTTCGACCCAGCCGGCTTGCGGGTAATGCTGGGCGAATTCGCGCTGGGCGGTGCAGACCACGTTCGCGTCGCGGTCGAAGATGATCGCGCGGGAGCTGGTCGTACCCTGATCGAGGGCAATGATGTAGTTCTTGTTCTGTGTGTCGGTCATGTCGATTGCCTTGGACGATAAAAAGGGAGAGTGGGCCGGGGCGCAGGTTCGCAAGGGGCAGGAACCTGCGCCGACGGGATCAAGAGGTTCTCGGTTTGCCGTCAATGGCCGGTTCTGCATCCTTTGTAGCAGGTGTGGCGCCGGTCAGGTGACGGGCGATGAGCCCGCGGTACCCGGCGGCGCCGAGGCAGGCACCGACGATCGGTGCGAAAACAGGAATCAGGAAATACGGAATGTCGCGTCCGCCGGTGAAGGAAATTTCACCCCAGCCGGCAAAGAAAGTCATCAGCTTGGGGCCGAAGTCGCGGGCCGGATTCATCGCGAAGCCGGTCAGCGGGCCCATCGCGCTGCCGATCACGGCGATCAGCAGGCCGATCAGCAGCGGCGCCAGCGGGCCTTTCGGCAGGCCGTTGTTGTCGTCGGTCAGGGACATGATCACGCCCATCAGGATCGCGGTGATGATCACCTCGACCAGGAACGCCTGGGCGGTCGACAGCACCGGGTTCGGGAAGGTCGAGAACACGCCCGCCAGTTCCAGGCTGGCCGGGGTGCCGCGCACCATGTGGTGGGTCTGTTCGAAATCGAAGAACAGGTTGCTGTACAGCGTGTACACCAACAGCGCGCCGCAGAACGCGCCGGCGACCTGGGCAAGGATGTAGAAGGGCAGCTTGCGCTTGTCGAAGTCGGCGAACAGGGTCAGCGCGATGCTCACGGCCGGGTTCAGGTGCGCGCCGGACACGCCGGCGGTGAGGTAGATCGCCATGCTCACGCCGACGCCCCAGATGATGCTGATTTCCCACAGGCCGAAACTGGCGCCCGCGACCTTGAGCGCCGCGACGCAGCCGGTGCCGAAGAAGATCAGGAGTGCAGTACCCAGAAACTCGGCCAGGCACTGGCCCGAGAGTGATGGTTGCCGTAACGCAGTTGTCATTGAAAACCTCGGTTCTTTTTGTTGTCTGGCGCGGTTGCCGACGGGGCAAGGCGCGATTTTCACCGGGGCAGGATCCCCATCCTGTTCCCGGTCTGCTGCTGGGTGCTGCGGTGAAGACATTTGCTGCATTATTCAGATTCGAAAAAATATAGACAAGAAACACTGCTGTCAAAGGTCGAAAGTGAACCGTCGGTCACAAATAAACTATCAGTCGCATGAATGATCGGGCGGGCGATTTTCCGCCTGCGCGTGAAACGTGTCTGCAGGCCACAGGAATCGTGGCTTGTGGTAGAGCCTTTTGCGCTTCGATGGCCTAGAATCCGGCGCATCGCTTTTCCCTGACCGCCGAGCCTGGAGCTGCCATGACCCCTGCGTTGGACTTGTTGAAAAAAGTTCGTGCCGAACATCGCGTGCACAGTTACGAACATGATCCCAAGGCGGCCTCCTACGGGCTGGAGGCCGCGGAAAAGCTGGGGCTGGATCCGGCTCAGGTGTTCAAGACGCTGCTGGCGGCCAGCGAAAAGGGTGAGCTGCTGGTGGCGGTGGTGCCGGTCGTCGGCAGCCTCGACCTCAAGGGGCTGGCCCACGCGGCGGGGGTGAAGAAAGTCGAAATGGCCGATCCTGCGGCGGCGCAACGCTCCACGGGATATTTGCTCGGCGGCATCAGCCCGCTGGGGCAGAAAAAGCGCCTGCGCACGTTCATCGACAGCTCGGCCCAACCTTTTGCGACCATTTATGTCAGCGCTGGCCGCCGTGGGCTGGAGGTCGAACTGGCGCCGACGGTGCTGGCCGAACACACCCAGGCCCGGTTCGCCGACATCGGCCGCGCGTAAGACGCATCGACTCTGTATGACGGAAATCGGCGGACTCTGTCTCTGGCGCGGAACCGGTCGCCACGGCATGCTCGGCCGACAGACAAAGGGAGAAGGTTATGCAGCTAGCGTTTCATCAGGTCGATGCGTTCAGCGATCGGCCGTTCAGCGGCAATCCGGCGATGGTTTACCGGCTCGATGCCTGGCTTGCGGACGATCTGATGCAGAAGATCGCCGCCGAGCACAACCTGGCGGAAACCGCGTTTCTGGTGCGCGAAGGGCAGGCCTGGCACATCCGTTGGTTCACGCCGACCACCGAGGTTCCGCTGTGCGGCCATGCGACCCTGGCCAGCGCCCATGTGCTGTTCGACATCTATAAGGAAACCGTCGAACGTCTGGACTTCACCTGCAAGTCCGGGCCGTTGAGCGTGAGCCGCGAAGGCGACACGCTGTGGCTGGACTTCCCGGCCATCGAAGCAGTGGAGCGGGGCGTCACCGTGGAGATCGAGCGGGCGCTGAACGTTCAGGCGGTGGATGTCCTGAGTTCCAACGAGTTGATGGTGGTGCTGGAGTCGGAGCAGGCCGTGCTCGACTGCAAACCGGACATGGCCGCCCTGGCCAAACTGCCGTGGCTGGGCGCCATCGTCACCGCGCGGGGCAGCCAGCATGACTTCGTCTCGCGCTACTTTGCCCCGGCCATCGGCATCAACGAAGACCCGGTCACCGGTTCCACCCATTGCAGCCTGATTCCCTACTGGTCCAAGCGGCTGGGCAAAACCCGCCTCACCGCCTGCCAGCGTTCGGCGCGGGGCGGGGAACTGTTCTGCCGGCTGGAAGGCGAGCGGGTGAAGATCGGTGGGCATGCGACGCTGGTGGCCAGCGGCACTTTGACGCTGAAGTAGCCTGCAAGCGATGGCGTCGGCACTGCCGATATCTGGGTGACTGACTCCCCGCCATCGCCAGCAGGCTGGCTCCCACAGGGATCACGGTGTTCGCAGAATCCCTGTACACCACAATAACCTGTGGGAGCTGCGGTGCGACGACTCGACTTGCCAGCGATAGGGCCGGCACTGCGGAAAAGGGATTGGCTTGATTCAGTGGGCGGTGCTGTACCGCCGCACGCCGCTCTCCAACGCCGGGATCTGCGCCGCCATGCTGCCCGAGGCCTGGAACAGCACCAGGTGTTCGGCGGCTACGCGGATGCCCACATCGGCGCCGACCTGATGATCCTCGTGGCTGGGGAAGATCGATTCCAGCTGCGCGCCGGTCGGCAGTTGCAGGCGGTACAGCGTCGAAGCGCCGAGGAACGTCTTGCCGACGATCCGCGCCTTGAGCGCGCTGTCCGGGGCATGGACGATGTCGTCCGGCCGCAGCAGCACGTCCACTGCACCGCCCACCGGCCAGGTGTAGGCCCGGTTGCCGCGCAGTTCGCCCAGCTCCGTCTGCACCGACTCCGGACTGCTGAGCTGGCCGCGGATGAAGTAGCCCTGGCCGATGAAGCTGGCGACGAACGGGGTCGCCGGTTCGTGGTACAGGTTGTAGGGCGTGTCCCACTGCTCCAGCCGGCCTTCCTTGAACACCCCGACGTGGTCGCTGACCGCGAAGGCCTCTTCCTGGTCGTGAGTCACCAGGATCGCACTGGTGCCTCGGGCCTTGAGGATGTCCCGCACTTCGCGGCTGAGCTTGCGCCGCAGTTCGCCGTCGAGGTTGGAGAACGGCTCGTCGAGCAGCAGCAACTGCGGCTCCGGCGCCAGAGCGCGGGCGAGGGCGACACGTTGTTGCTGGCCGCCGGACAACTCATGGGGAAAACGCTTGCCCAGGTTCTTCAGGTTGACCAGTTCCAGCAGCTCTTCGGTGACGCGCTCCTTGTGCGGATGCTTGCGGATGCCGAAGGCGATGTTGTCCGCCACGCTCAGGTGCGGGAACAGCGCGTAGTCCTGGAACACCATGCCGATCCGGCGCTTCTCCGGCGCGAGGGTGAAGCCTGCGCTGGAGAGGGTCTCGCCGCCGAGCTGGATTTCCCCTTCGTGCACCGGTTCGAAGCCGGCGATGGCGCGCAGGGTGGTGGTCTTGCCGCAGCCGGAGGAGCCGAGCAGGCAGCCGATGTCACCGGCGTTGAGGTGCAGATTGAGGTTCTGCACCACGCGTTGGTCTTGATAGCCGCAAGCGAGGTTGCGCAGGTTCAGCAGTAATTCATGGCTCATGCGTGGTGATATGCCGGTTCGACGAGGAACTCGAGCAGGGCCTTCTGTGCGTGGAGACGGTTTTCTGCCTGATCCCACGCGACGGAGCGCGGGTCGTCAAGCAGGTCGAGGCTGATTTCTTCGCCGCGGTGTGCGGGCAGGCAGTGCATGAACAGCACGTCCTCGGCGGCCAGGTCCAGCAGGGCCCGGGTGACCTGGAACGGCGCGAACAGCTTGAGGCGCTTGGCGGTCTCCTCTTCCTGGCCCATGGAGGTCCAGACGTCGGTGCTCACCAGGTGCGCGCCGCGCACGGCGTCCTGCGGGTCGCGGACGATGGTCACGCGGTCGCCGGCGCGGGCGACGAATTCAGGGTTGGGTTCGTAGCCTTCCGGGCAGGCCACGCGCAACTGGAAGTCGAACTGGATCGCCGCTTCTATATAGCTGTTGCACATGTTGTTGCCGTCGCCGATCCAGGCCACGGTCTTGCCCTGGATCGAACCGCGGTGCTCGAGGAACGTCTGCATGTCGGCCAGCAGCTGGCACGGGTGCAGGTCGTCCGACAGGCCGTTGATCACCGGCACCCGGGAGTTGGCGGCGAATTCGGTCAGGGTGCTGTGGGCAAAGGTGCGGATCATCACCGCATCGAGCATGCTCGACATGACGATGGCGCAGTCGCTGATGGGCTCGCCGCGACCCAGTTGGGTGTCGCGCGGCGACAGGAAGATCGCCTGGCCGCCGAGCTGGATCATGCCGGCCTCGAAGGAGATCCGGGTGCGGGTCGAGGACTTCTCGAAGATCATCCCCAGGACGCGGTTTTTCAAGGGCTCGAACAGTACGCCGCGGTTACGCAGGTCCTTGAGCTCAACGCCTCGACGGATCACGCTGACCAGCTCTTCGGGCGTGCAATCCATCAGGGAGAGAAAGTGCCTTGCGCTCATCATTGACTACCTTTTTGCTACGGACCGCAGATGCTCAAAGCCTTGTTTTTCTTAACAACGGGCGAGACCTGCGGCGTAAGCCGCACGGGGGCGACGAAATAGGGGAAGGCGCGATATTGACACTAAATGTCGCGTTTTTCCAATAGGCGAAGGTTTTCGCGGAATTCGACGGCGCGATAAGGCCGTCTGGAGTGCGTCGCTTGAACCGGTTCCGGTCGGCAGCGACCCCTTTGTACACTGGCTTCGACGGCCTTGGCAATCAAGCGTGGCGGGGATGGCACGGCCCTGGTCGGTTTGCGGCCGGTGCGTCACCGATCCGTTTGGTCGAATGGATGGGGTGAAACATTTGCTAAAGCAAAGTGCTGGGTTATAAATAAATCACGAGCGACGCAGGAAGCCTCCGCATGGAATCGAAAGAGCAACTGTTAATGGAACTGCTGGGCCACACGGCACGCTCGCTGACCCATCTCACGGCGTCGGTCACCTCGATGTCGTTCGAACTGCTGCGCAGCGACGACGAAGTGATCAGGGCCGCCGGCCGCCACATGATCGATCGCATGGCCACCATCAGCACCGGGCTCGACGAGCACTGGCGGCTGATCGGCGAACTGACCGGCGTGCATGTCGCCCACGAGCAGATCGAAACCATCCAGGAAATCCAGCTGCAGGCCCCGCCGCAGTTGCCGTCCAGTTGACCGTGCGTCGCCATCGGCCCGCCTGATGGGCGTCGATTCACAGGACGAACGTCGCTGGCGGCGGCCCGGATCCCGCGCCATAGTTTTGTTCCCGCGGCCGACAGCGTCCGCCCAGAACAAGACAGAGACTGGCCATGACCAAGACTCTCCACCACCGTGCCTGCCACCTGTGCGAAGCCATCTGCGGCTTGACCATCGAAACCACCGAAACCGACGGCACCGTCGCGATCACCTCGATCAAGGGCGATGCCCAGGACAGCTTCAGCCGTGGCCATATCTGCCCCAAGGCTGTGGCCCTGCAGGACATCCAGAACGATCCCGACCGCCTGCGCCAACCGATGCGCAGGGTCGGCGACGAATGGTTGCCCATCGAGTGGGATGAGGCCTTTGCGCTGGTGGCGCAGCGGCTGGCGGCCATTCAGGAGCGTCATGGCCAGAACGCGGTCGCCGTGTACCAGGGCAACCCCAGCGTGCACAACTACGGGCTGATGACCCACAGCAACTACTTCCTCGGCCTGCTGAAGACCCGCAACCGCTATTCCGCGACGTCGGTCGATCAATTGCCCCATCACCTGTCCAGCCATCTGATGTACGGCCACGGCCTGCTGCTGCCGATCCCGGACATCGACCACACTGCGTTCATGCTGATCCTGGGCGGCAATCCGCTGGCGTCCAACGGCAGCATCATGACCGTGCCCGACGTGGAGAAGCGCCTGAAGGCGATCCAGGCCCGGGGCGGCAAAGTGGTGGTGGTCGATCCCCGGCGCAGCGAGACGGCGGCCATGGCCGACCAGCACCTGTTCGTGCGGCCCGGCGGCGACGCGGCGCTGCTGTTCGGCCTGCTCAACACATTGTTCGATGAAGGCCTGACCCGCGACAGTCATCTGCCGGTCAGCGGCCTGGATGACGTGCGTGCGGCGGTGGCGCCGTTCACCGCCGAAGCCATGAGCCCGCTGTGCGCGGTGCCGGCCCAGCAGATCCGCCGGTTGGCCCGGGATTTCGCGGCTGCGCCCAGCGCCGTCTGCTACGGCCGCATGGGTGTTTCGACCCAGGCGTTCGGCACCGTGTGCCATTGGCTGGTGCAATTGATCAACCTGGTGACCGGCAACCTCGACCGCGTCGGCGGCGCCCTGTGCACGGAACCGGCGGTGGATCTGGTGGCGTCCACGTCCGGCGGGCACTTCAACAAATGGCAAAGCCGCGTGTCGGGGCGCCCCGAGTACGGCGGCGAGCTGCCGGTGTCGGCGCTGGCCGAGGAAATGCTCACCGAAGGCGAAGGCCAGATCCGCGCGCTGATCACCGTGGCCGGCAACCCGGTGCTGTCCACGCCTAACGGCCGTCAGCTGGAGCAGGCGCTGGACGGGCTGGAGTTCATGGTCAGCCTCGACCTGTACATCAACGAGACCACGCGATACGCCGACCTGATCCTGCCTTCGACCTCGGCGCTGGAGAATGATCACTACGACACCACGTTCAACCTGTTCGCGGTGCGCAACGTCACCCGCTTCAACCGGGCGATCCTGCCCAAGCCGCCAGGCGCGCTGCACGACTGGGAGATCTTCGTCGGCCTGGCCAAGGCCTTTGCGCAACGAACCGGCAAGGAACTCAAGCCGACCATGGCGCCGGCGCAGATGATCGACATGGGCCTGCGCATGGGCCGCTACGGCGACGGGGCCGCGCAGAAGCTGTCGCTGGCGACGCTGGCCGACCATCCCCACGGCGTCGACCTGGGGCCGTTGCAGCCTAACCTGGCGGCGCGGCTGAAGACCGCCGACGGTACGATCCAGGCCGCACCGGCGCCGATCCTCGCCGACCTTGCCCGGTTCGCCGCCCAGCGGGCTCCGGCCCCGGATGAGTTGCTGATGATCGGGCGCCGTCATGTGCGCAGCAACAACTCCTGGATGCACAACTTCCATCGGTTGGTGAAGGGCAAGCCGCGTCATCAGTTGCTGATGCACCCGGATGATCTCGCCGCGCGTGGCTTGAGCGACGGGCAACGGGTTCGGGTGAGTTCGCGGGTCGGGCAGATCGAGGTCGAGGTGCTGGGCAGCCTGGACATGATGAAAGGCGTGGTCAGCCTGCCGCACGGCTGGGGGCATGCGCGCCCGGGCGTGCAGATGGCCATCGCCAGCGGCCAGCCGGGCTCCAGCGCCAACGACCTGACCGATGAGTGCCAGCTCGACGAGCTGTCGGGCAATGCGGCGCTCAACGGCGTGCCGGTGACGGTGGCGGCGGCATGAACAAGTCGGCGGGGAGACCGAGCAGGGCGCTCGGGATTCCGTTACAATGCGCCACCGTGCCGACCCATGAGTCGGAAAGTTCAGCCGAGGTGCTCCATGGATATCATCGAAACGATTAAAGAGCAGATTGCCAACAACACCATTCTGCTTTACATGAAAGGCTCGCCGAATGCCCCGCAGTGTGGCTTCTCCGCGAAAGCCGCGCAGGCCGTGATGGGCTGTGGCGAGAAGTTCGCCTACGTCGACATCCTGCAGAACCCGGAAATCCGCGCCAACCTGCCCAAGTACGCCAACTGGCCGACGTTCCCGCAGCTGTGGGTCGCCGGTGAACTGGTCGGCGGCAGCGACATCATGGCTGAGATGTTCGCCAACGGTGAGTTGCAGACCCTGATCAAGGACGCGTCCGCCAAGGCTGCTGCGGCCAAGACCGACGCTTGATCCTTGCCGGCGGGTTTCGGCCAACGCCGAATCCCGCGAGCCAACAAAAAGCCCCGCCCTCTTTCGAGAGGCGGGGCTTTTTGTTGGCTCGCGTTCAGCAGGCGCTCATTTACTCGTCGTCGCCCATCTGCGACTGGAGGTAGTTCTCCAGGCCGATCTTGTCGATCAGGCCCAGTTGGGTTTCCAGCCAGTCGATGTGCTCTTCCTCGGATTCAAGGATGTCTTCCAGCAGTTCGCGGCTGCCGAAGTCGCCGACGGATTCGCAGTGGGCGATCGCCACTTTCAAGTCGGCGTGGCCGGTGCGCTCGATCTTCAGGTCGCATTCCAGCATTTCCGGGGTGTTCTCGCCGATGAACAGCTTGCCCAGGTCCTGCACGTTCGGAATGCCTTCCAGGAACAGGATGCGCTTGATCAGCTTGTCCGCGTGCTTCATCTCGTCGATGGATTCTTTGTACTCGTGCTTGCCGAGTTTGTTCAGGCCCCAATCTTCATACATGCGCGCATGCAGGAAGTACTGATTGATCGCGACCAGTTCATTGCCAAGGATTTTGTTGAGATGCTGGATGACTGTAACGTCGCCTTTCATGATGGGAGTCCTGCCCTGTAATAGCTGTATATGCGGCAGAGTTTGATCCCGACAACTACGGGTGTCAAACCTAAGTTATTGAATAATATATGAAATTTAATCGGAATAAGAATGTTTGTGTTCTGCGTCTACACGCTAAGCAATTGATTTTCAGGCATAAAAAAACCGGACATATGTCCGGTTCTTCGAATGGGGGGCGTTTATGCGGCGGTAAATTCTACCGGATAGGGGATCGCGGCCTGGGCGGTCTGCAGCTTGGTCAGGGTTTCGCGAACCACTTCCTTCGCCAGGCAAGCGCATTTGCCGCATTGGCTGGCCACGCCGGTGGCCTGGCGGACTTCCTTATAGCTGCAGCAACCTTCATAGATCGCTTCGCGGATCTGTCCGTCGGTGACGCCAGTGCAGAGGCAAACATACATAAGGGATAACCGTCGCTGGTGGTGACTCGATTGCGATGGATCTTAATGTTAACGAGAATGATTGTCAAAGTGCTTTCCCGGGCGTTTTTGACACGGCGACGGATGGCTGACGAACGGCGAAGTGTGGCCCGTTGCCTGCACTGCGCCCGGGCCCGTCCGCGAAAAACCTTTGAGGACAGGACAAACGTGCAGTGTATGATGGTCGGCCCTTGCGAAGAGGATCCGTGTCACAGGGCTGTCGCCTGAGGGTGGCAGGCTGGCCCGGACCCTGAACTTCAAGTCTATACACCAGGAGATATCCATGAGCGTACTCGTAGGCAAACAAGCCCCTGACTTCACCGTTCCGGCCGTACTCGGCAATGGCGAGATCGTCGACAGCTTCACCCTGTCCTCGGCCATCAAAGGCAAATACGGCCTGGTGTTCTTCTACCCGCTGGACTTCACCTTCGTCTGCCCGTCCGAGCTGATCGCCCTGGACAACCGCATGGCCGACTTCAAGGCGCGCAACGTGGAAGTGGTCGCCGTGTCGATCGACTCGCACTTCACCCACAACGCCTGGCGCAACACCCCGGTCAACAACGGCGGCATCGGCCAGGTGAAATACACCATGGCTGCCGACATGAAGCACGAAATCGCCAAGGCCTACGACGTTGAGTCCGAAGGCGGCGTGGCGTTCCGTGGCGCGTTCCTGATCGACGACAAGGGCGTCGTCCGCTCGCAGATCGTCAACGACCTGCCGCTGGGCCGCAATATGGAAGAGCTGATCCGTCTGGTCGACGCGCTGCAGTTCCACGAAGAGCATGGCGAAGTCTGCCCGGCCAACTGGAAGAAAGGCGACAAAGGCATGAACGCTTCGCCTGAAGGCGTTGCCGCTTACCTGACCGAGAACGCTGCCGCCCTGTAAGGCGCAACGTCGAGGCACAAAAAAACCGGCCCTTGTGGCCGGTTTTTTTGTGTGCGGGATTTGTCCGACGCCGATCAGTCGTCGAAGTCTTCCCAGCCGCCCATCTGCTTCCAGCGGTTGACGATGCCGCAGAACAGTTCGGCGGTCTTCTCGGTGTCGTAACGTGCCGAATGCGCTTCACGGCCGTCGAAGTCGATGCCCGCTGCCTGACAGGCCTTGGCCAGAACGGTCTGGCCGTAGGCCAGGCCGGCGAGGGTCGCGGTGTCGAAGCTGGAGAATGGGTGGAACGGATTGCGCTTCATGTCCAGGCGCGCGACCGCCGCGTTGAGGAAGCCCAGGTCGAAGCTGCTGTTGTGCCCCACCAGGATCGCCCGCTTGCAGCCGTTGGCCTTCAGCGACTTGCGCACGCCGCGGAAAATGTCGGTCAGCGCCGTCTCTTCGCTGACCGCCATGCGCAGCGGGTGATCGAGCTTGATCCCGGTGAACTCCAGCGCGGCCGGTTCGACGTTGGCGCCTTCGAACGGCTCGACCCGGAAGAAATAGGTGTGATCCGGGTACACGAAACCCTTTTCGTCCATGGCGATGGTAGTCGCGGCGATCTCCAGCAACGCATCGGTGGCCGAGTTGAAGCCGCCGGTCTCTACGTCGACGACGACCGGCAGGTAGCCGCGGAAACGCGCCGCCATCGGATGGCGTGCGCCGCCGCCCTGACCGTCCAGTTCATCGTCGAAATGGTCTTCACTCACGCGTGTTCCTCCAGCAGGCGCCAGCGCAGTTTTTCACCGGCGCGCAGCGGGATGACGTTCAGCTCGCCGAACGGCAGGCTGGCAGGGGCGGTCCATTCTTCGCGGACCAGGGTGATGCGGTCGGTGTTGGCCGGCAGCCCGTAGAAGCGCGGGCCGTTGAGGCTGGCGAACGCTTCGAGCTTGTCCAGCGCGTTGCGCTGTTCGAACGCTTCGGCATACAGCTCGATGGCGGCGTAGGCGGTGTAGCAGCCGGCGCAGCCGCAGGCGGCTTCCTTGGCGTGCTGGGCGTGCGGTGCCGAATCGGTGCCGAGGAAGAACTTCGCGCTGCCGCCGGTGGCGGCGTCCAGCAGGGCTTCCTGGTGCGTGTTGCGCTTGAGGATCGGCAGGCAATAGAAGTGCGGCCGGATCCCGCCCACCAGCATGTGGTTGCGGTTGTAGAGCAGGTGATGGGCCGTGATGGTCGCGCCGACGTTGGCCGAGGCCTCGTTGACGAACTGCACGGCGTCGCCGGTGGTGATGTGCTCGAACACGACCTTGAGGGTAGGGAAACGCTCGACCACGCGGCGCATGTGCTCGTCGATGAAGATCTTTTCGCGGTCGAACACGTCGACGTCGCCACGGGTGACCTCACCGTGGATCAGCAGCGGCATGCCGACTTCGGCCATGGCCTCCAGCGCCGGGAAGATCTTGTCGATGCTGGTGACCCCGGAGTCGGAGTTGGTGGTGGCGCCGGCCGGGTACAGCTTGGCGGCGTGCACGAAGCCGGTGGCCTTGGCCTGACGGATCTCTTCAGGCTGGGTGCGGTCGGTCAGGTACAGCACCATCAACGGTTCGAAGCGGCTGCCGGCCGGGCGGGCAGCGAGGATCCGCTGACGGTAGCCGTCGGCCTCGGCGGCGTTGCGCACCGGAGGTACCAGGTTGGGCATGATGATGGCGCGGCCAAAGGTGCGCGCGACATCCGCAACGGTATTGGTCAACACGGCACCATCGCGAAGGTGGATGTGCCAGTCGTCGGGACGCAGCAGGGTCAGGCGGTCGGACATGAGGGGATTCCAGGCGGGTCAAACTGTAGGGAATGCTACCGGAAAAGACACTTGCAGGCACTCGCTATCAAGTTTTGCGAAAAGCGACCGATAGACATCAGGTATGCCGTAAACATGTGTGTGTCGGTCCTTTTGTAACAGGAACCCATGGAGCCTCCCGTGCGCCAGCGTTATCTAGCCTTGCTCAGTGTGTTCGCCAGCCTTCCGGCGATGGCGCTCACGTACCAGACCCGTCTGGAGAACATTGAGTGGACGGTCGAAGGCGACAAGTTCGAATGCCGCCTGACGCAGCCGGTCACCGACTTCGGCTCGGGGCAGTTCGTGCGCAAGGCCGGCGAGCAGGCGACGTTCCGCCTCAACGCTTACAACGCCATGCTCGGCGGCGGTTCGGCGACGTTGTTGGCGGCCGCCGCGCCGTGGCAGCCGGGCCGCGACGACATCAACCTGGGCACCGTCAGGCTGGGCAGCGGCAACGTGCTGTTCAACAGCTCCCAGGCCCAGGCCGGGCGCCTGATCAGCGGCTTGATGGACGGCCGCAGCCCAGTGGTGCGGCACGCCTCGGGCGATGGCCGGGTCTCGGAAGTGCGCTTGCTGCCGGTGAAGTTCAGCAAGGCGTTCAACGATTACCAGAACTGCGTGGCCAAACTGCTCCCGCAGAATTTCGATCAGGTCAAGCAATCGCAGATCGGCTTCCCCGGCGAAGGCACCGAGCTGGACGCCGCCGCCAAGGCCAAGCTGCAAGTGATGCTCGAGTACATGAAGGCCGATCCGACGGTCAACCACATCGAGCTCGACGGCCATTCCGACAACAGCGGCAACCGCCTGACCAACCGCGAACTGTCGCGCCGGCGGGCGCTGGCGGTGGTGGATTTCTTCAAGGCCAACGGCATCCAGGAATCGCAGATCACCGTGCGGTTCCACGGCGAACGCTACCCGCTGGTACCCAACACCAACGCCGCCAACCGGGCGAAGAACCGCCGGGTCAACGTGCACCTGGCGCGGGTCGCGCCGACGACGACCCCGGCCCCTCAGGCCAGCGCACCCGCCAACGCCGCAGCGACGTCCTGACCTGCGGCCCATCGTCGCGCCCTCGACAGATTCTGTCGCTTTGTCGTCTTAAGCTGTCGCGCCTCTGTAAATTATCGCGTTTGAGCGGTAGACTCCTCGGCTTTCCGTACAACCCCGTGGAGTGATGGCATGGCGGACGTAAACAAGGTCGTTCTGGCGTATTCCGGCGGCCTGGACACTTCGGTGATCCTCAAGTGGCTGCAGGATACTTATAACTGTGAAGTGGTGACCTTCACCGCCGACCTCGGTCAAGGCGAAGAGGTCGAACCGGCCCGCGCCAAGGCCCAGGCCATGGGCGTCAAAGAGATCTACATCGACGACCTGCGCGAAGAGTTCGTGCGCGACTTCGTGTTCCCGATGTTCCGCGCCAACACCGTCTATGAAGGCGAGTACCTGCTGGGCACCTCCATCGCCCGTCCGCTGATCGCCAAGCGCCTGATCGAGATCGCCAACGAAACCGGCGCCGACGCCATTTCCCACGGCGCCACCGGCAAGGGCAACGACCAGGTGCGTTTCGAACTGGGCGCCTATGCGCTCAAGCCAGGCGTGAAAGTGATCGCTCCATGGCGCGAGTGGGATCTGCTGTCCCGCGAGAAGCTGATGGACTACGCCGAGAAGCACGGCATCCCGATCGAGCGTCACGGCAAGAAGAAGTCCCCGTACTCGATGGACGCCAACCTGCTGCACATCTCCTATGAAGGCGGCGTGCTGGAAGACACCTGGACCGAGCACGAAGAAGACATGTGGCGCTGGACCGTCTCCCCGGAGAAGGCTCCCGACACCCCGCAGTACCTGGAACTGACCTACCGTAACGGCGACATCGTCGCGCTGGACGGCGTCGAGATGACCCCGGCCACCGTACTGGCGACCCTGAACAAGATCGGCGGCCAGCACGGCATCGGCCGTCTGGACATCGTCGAGAACCGGTACGTGGGCATGAAGTCCCGCGGCTGCTACGAGACCCCTGGCGGCACCATCATGCTGCGCGCCCACCGCGCCATCGAGTCGATCACCCTGGACCGCGAAGTGGCCCACCTGAAAGACGAACTGATGGCCAAGTACGCCAGCCTGATCTACACCGGCTACTGGTGGAGCCCTGAGCGTCTGATGCTGCAGCAGATGATCGACGCTTCCCAGGTCAACGTGAACGGCGTCGTGCGCCTGAAACTGTACAAGGGCAACGTGATCGTCACCGGCCGCAAGTCCGACGACTCGCTGTTCGACGCCAACATCGCGACCTTCGAAGAAGACGGCGGCGCCTACAACCAGGCCGACGCGGCGGGCTTCATCAAGCTCAACGCGCTGCGCATGCGCATTGCCGCCAACAAGGGCCGCAAGCTGTTCTGAGCCGGCATGAACCGGTAGCCGTGCCTCTGGGGCACGGCTACCGCTCAGCAAGCCGACTGCATGGCTGACCGGTTCCGGTCAGCCTCCTTCTCCGCTGTTCATTCCATCGCTGCAATGGCGATGCCGCCCGTTCGTTTTCACATCCGCCGGACTATGTCCATTTCTTGCGAGCAAACGTTGTAGACGATGCAGACGGTTCGGTCTGACATTTTCTTCGTCTGTTTCAACGGCTTCGGCGCAGGGCTGCTCAGCGAAACGATTGGGTCGGTGCTGACCAGGAACAGGACGATGCGCCCCGATGTTTTGTCGGCATACGGAATGTTCTCCAGAAGTTTCGCCATGTGTTCGGATGCGTCCAGTTCCCGTGCATCGACGATGTGGAGTGTCTTCATCAGTTTGGGTAATTGCACATAGGGCAGTAAGGTCGGATCAGGCGGCGAGCGTGTTCCCGGGGGATCGTGCGTGGTCTGTGCCTTCGACGTCCCGTCCGTTTCATCCGCCGCAGGTTCCGTCGGGTCGAAGGCCTTCAGGAAACTCTTGTCGTTGCCGAAGTCCGAGGGCGCATAAAGGGAACGGTAGTTGAAGTTGAGCGTGATGAAGAACAGGAACAGCAAGTAAAAGGGAAAACTGATGAGGAACCAGACATAGACTTCGCGTTCGTCGTTGTCGAGAAACGGCAGGGAAACAGCGGCCGATGTTTCCGATATGAAAGCGAAGATGGCAATGACGCTGATGGGATTGGTGATTTTGTTGCGAAACTTGGTCATATGTTTGTCCTTCAGGGTTTTTGGCGATGGAAGTGTTTTGATCGGGGCGGTTAAGTTGCCTCGAGTCAGAAGTTGATGTGTTTGACGTTTATATTAATTTCAGGGGTGTGGAAATAACCGGCTTGTTTCCTTTTTTATCGGAGACAATCGCCAGGGCTCGGAAAAGATCGAGCGAAGGTTAAGGATTCTTACGTTGCGGCGAGAGGACAGGAAGAGCGCGTGGGTCGAGTGAGGCGGTATAAGGGTTTCTCCGGAGAAGTTGATTTTTCCTGAGGTGCATCTTTTTGTAGGAAAAGTCTTTGTTAGGCGTAAGGGATGTCTCTCGCTGCTGATGCGCAGGAACTCTTGCCTGCCATGGGTGAATTGACTGCGCTATTGTGCGGGCTCTAAAAATTCGAACAGCGAACTGGACTTGCCCATGAATAAAGTGCTGATCGTGGATGATCATCCTGTCATTCGTCTTGCGGTGCGAATGCTGATGGAGCGGCATGGCTACGAGATCATTGCCGAAACGGACAATGGAGTGGATGCACTGCAACTTGCCCGCGAACAAATGCCCGATATCGTCATTCTCGATATCGGCATTCCGAAACTGGACGGACTTGAAGTCATTGCCCGGCTGACGTCATCGGCCATGCCGTTGAAAGTGCTGGTGCTGACATCCCAGGCGCCGGGTCACTTCTCGATGCGCTGCATGCAGTCCGGCGCCGCCGGTTATGTCTGCAAACAGCAGGACCTGACCGAACTGCTCAGCGCCATAAAGGCTGTGCTGTCGGGCTACAGCTACTTTCCGAACCAGGCCTTGCACACGGTGCGCACGAGCCTGGGCAACGCCAGCGAAGCGGATATGGTGGATCGTCTCTCGGGGCGGGAAATGATGGTGCTGCAGCAGTTGGCCCGCGGCAAGACCAACAAGGAAATCGCTGACGGCATGTTTCTCAGCAACAAGACGGTGAGCACCTACAAGACCCGTCTGCTGCTGAAGCTCAATGCCCGTTCGCTGGTGGATCTGATCGAGCTGGCGCAGCGCAACGGGCTCGTGTGAGCGTCACGCTGGCTGACAGGGCATGGGCCGATCGGTTTCAGCGTGCGCCGTAAAGTAAAAAGCCTCCGTTGCGGGAGGCTTTCAGGGATCAGTCATCAACGTCGTAATCGAACTCGGCCAGTTGCTTTTGCAGGCGGCGTTCCTCAAGCAGATTGTCGATGGTGCGGCGCTTGCTCAGGTTGGTCTTGGCGACTTCGACCTTCGATTCCGCATCGTCGTCTTCGGTGGCGATGAAGTCGTCTTCTACATCCAGTTGTTCTTTGCCGGTACTCATAAGGTCAACTCCAGGCTAAGACTGCCTTTGGCGCTCCTTATATCGATAAACCGGCGGATGGTAAAAAAGATTTTTTCAATCGAAATATCAACAAAACCAATAGCCGATCAATCGTCGGATGTCTTGTGCTTGTACTCGCACAAATCTTCGATCCGACAGCTTCCGCAGCGCGGCTTGCGGGCCAGGCACACATAGCGCCCGTGCAGGATCAGCCAATGGTGCGAGTCGAGCAGGTACTCTTTCGGCACGAATTTCATCAGTTTGTTTTCCACCTCGACCACGTTCTTGCCGGGGGCGATCCCGGTGCGGTTGCTCACCCGGAAAATGTGGGTGTCCACCGCCATGGCCAGTTGGCGGAACGCGGTGTTGAGCACCACGTTGGCGGTCTTGCGCCCGACGCCCGGCAAGGCTTCCAGCTCTTCGCGGGTCTGCGGGACTTCGCCGCCGTGGCGTTCGACCAGCAGGCGGCAGGTCTCGATCACGTTTTTCGCTTTGCTGTTGTAGAGCCCGATGGTCTTGATGTACTCGGACAGGCCTTCGACGCCCAGGGCATGAATGGCCGCCGGCGTGTTGGCCACCGGGTACAGCTTCGCCGTGGCCTTGTTCACCCCGACGTCGGTGGACTGCGCCGAAAGGATCACGGCGATCAGCAGTTCGAACGGCGAGCTGTAGGCCAGTTCGGTTTTCGGCTCGGGATTGTCTTCGTGCAGTCGGCGAAAGATTTCCAGGCGTTTTGCGGCATTCATGGACGGTGCGATTCCTTGGCGGGGGCGGTGGGGCGAATCAGGGTCTGACCCAAGGCCAGCAGCAATCCCAGCAGGATGAAGGCGCCAGCCGTCAGGGTGAACAGGTGCAGGCCTTCGCCGAACAGCACCAGACCTTGCCAGTGTTCCGAAAGTCGGGCGCCGATGCTGCCCCGGCCGATCAGTTCGCGCAACAGGGCCATCACGGCCATCAGGCCGGCGAACAGACCGAACGGTTTCAGGCGCGCGGCGGCGGGCCGCAGAAAGAATCCTTGGTGTTCCAGCACGATGCACTGCAGGCCGATCAGGCCGGCGTAGAGGCCGATCATCTGATGCCATTGCACGGACGCGTACTGCACGAGGGTGTCGGCGCAACCGGCCAACGTGGCGGCCACCAGCAGGCCGGCCGGCAAGACGCTCGCCTGGGTCAGGCGCGGGCGCAACGCTTGCATGGCCAAGCCATAGAGGCCGACGACGACAACGCACATCAGTACCGTCGCCAACGCGCCGGGCAACGATCCGGTGGCGCCGAGCAGCAGCGTCAGCGCCAATGAGTTGGAGAGTGTCGCGGTTCTGTTCATTCAGCGTTCCCCAGCAGAGCCGCCCGGTGCCCGTCGAAGTAGCGCAACGCATCATGGACGGCGTTCACCGCTGCGCGCGAAGTGACGGTGGCGCCGGCGATCTGATCGAATTGCCCCCGATCCTTTTTCAACGCCCAGCCGGCGTCGTCCGGTGCATCGAGAGACTTGCCCGTGAAGGTCTGCAGCCAGGCGTTCGGCCAGTCGCCGATCAGTCCACCCAACGCCGGCGTTTCGGTTTGCCTCAAGGTTTTCACGCCGATCAGCCTGCCCGAAGGGGCGATCGCGATCAGCCATTCGATCTGGCCGGCATAACCCGTGGCCTGGCTGCGCAGCAGGACGGCGACGGTCTGTTCGCCGCGGGTCGCCCGGTAGGCGCCGGTCAGCGTGCTGTGGCTCAGCACCGGGTCGACCAGGGGCAGCGGCTGCTCCAGGGGTCGGTTGTCGTAGCTGTCCGCGGCCAGCACGTCCAGCAGCGTGCGGCTTTCGATCAGCTTCCGTTCGGCGGCGATGCGCGGCGCGCTGAGATCCTGCACCAGCCAGCTCACGCCGGCGCCCGCGCAGGCCAGCAGCGCCAGGGCGATCAGGCTGCCCGTGCGGTTCATGGCGCCACCTGCCGCTGGCGGGCGGTGGCGAAGCGTTCCAGCGCGGGCACGCACAGGTTCATCAGCAGCACGGCAAAGGCCACGCCGTCCGGGTAGCCGCCCCACGTGCGGATCAGGTAGGTCAACAGCCCTGCGCCGAGGCCGAACAGCAGGCGGGCAAGCGCGCTCCTTGCGCCGGACACCGGTTCGGTGACGATGAAGAACGCGCCCAGCATCGTTGCGCCGCTGAGCAGGTGAAACAGCGGCGAGCCGTGGGAGTCGGATCCCGAGCCGTTCCAGCACAGCAGGCTGACGGTGAACAGGCCGGCGAGCATGCCGACCGGCGCCTGCCAGCCGATCACCCGCCGTTGCAGCAGGAACAGCCCGCCGGCCAGGAACGCCAGGTTCACCCACTCGCTCGCGCGTCCGCCGAACCGGCCGAAAGCGGGATCGGCGGCGAACAGTTCGTCCGTGGTCAGGCTCTTGTTGATGCGCAGGCTGTCCAGCACGGTGGCCTGGGCCCAGGCGTCCGGCGCCCTTGCCGGGCTGAACACCTGGGTCAGGGCGCTCGACAGATCCATGCCGTGGCCCGGCCAGTGCGTCATCGACAGGGGAAACATCACCATGGCCAGCGCAAAACCGAGCATGGCCGGGTTGAACGGGTTGCGGCCGACGCCGCCGTACAGGTGCTTGCCGAACAGCAGGCCGGTGGCCATCGCCGTGACCGTCAGCCACCACGGGCAGTACGGGGGCAGGGCGGCGGTCAACAGGGTGGCGCTGACCGCAGCGCTGCCGTCGGCGAGCGTCGGCAGCACCGGTTGCCGACGCAGGCGCAGCACCGCGGATTCGACGGCCCAGGCAGTGGCGACGCACAGGAGCAAGTTGATCGCCACCCCCCAGCCATAGAACCAGAACAGCGCCAGCAGCCCCGGCAGCGTGGCCAGCAGCACAAGCTTCATCGCCTCTTGCAGGCGAGTGTCCGGGGTTTCAAGGCGCGGCATGGGCGTTTACCTGACGTTCGGCTTCCTCCAGGCGGGCGCGGGCCTTGTCGAGGAGGTCGGGGGCGGTGTCGACGCGTCTTTGCAGTTTGTTGAGGTCGGCCCGGGCGTAGGCCAGTTCGGTCTTCAATTGACGGAGCTGGCTGTCGATCGGCCGTTTTTCGGTGCGCACGAGGTCGGGCAGCGGTTGTCCGCTGGCGTCCTCGGCCGCATGCAGGGCCTGTTCGGCGTCGCGCAGGGCCTGTTCCTGGACGGCGATCTCTTGCGGCGGCGCATCCGCCGCCTGGGCCTTCTTCAGTTCGGCGCGGCGCATCGCCAACTGGATTTTCGCCCGTTTCAGCTCCGCGTCTTTCGCCGGAGCCGGAGCCGGGGCAGGAGCCGCAGGCACGGCGGCGCTGGTTTCCAGGGCCGCCAACGCCTGCTCGGCCGCCTCGAACTGCCGTTGCAGCACGATCAGTTGCGACTGTTGTTCGAACGTCGGCGGGTGACCGAAGGCTTTCAGCGATTTGTTTAGTTGGGCGCGGCTCATGGCCAGGTCGATCTTGGCCTTTTTCAGCGCCGCATCGGCAGTGGCGGCCTTCTGGGCGCGCACCCGCTCAAGCGCGGTCTGCACCGGATCCGCTGCGGCGGCCTGCGCTTGCGCCGCACGCTGGGCCCGGGCTTCGCGCTCGGCCTGGCGTTGCTGCTCTTCGTGCAGCAGCCGGGCATTGCGGCGCTGGTAGCGTTGCCGGGCGTGGTCGCGTTTGGCGGTGCGCGCCTGGCGCTCTTCGGGGCTGGCGGCCAGTCCGCCGACCACCGCCAGGGTTCCCGCCGGCAGCGGATGCATGTCGATGCAGTCCACCGGGCAGGGCGCCACGCACAGGTCGCAGCCGGTGCACTCGTCGACGAGCACCGTGTGCATGAATTTCGCGGCGCCGACGATGGCGTCCACCGGGCAGGCCTGGATGCACTTGGTGCAGCCGATGCATTCGGCCTCGCGGATGAAGGCCACTTGCGGCGGCGCGGTGCCGCGGCTGACGTCCAGTTCCAGCACCGGGATGTTCAGGAGTTCAGCCAGGGCCGCGACGGTTTCGTCGCCGCCCGGCGGGCAGCGGTTGATCGGCTCGCCGCCGGCGATGCCTTCGGCGTAGGGCTTGCATCCGGGATGGCCGCACTTGCCGCATTGGGTCTGGGGCAGCAGGGCGTCGATGCGTTGAATCAGACTCATGTTTTGATCAGTCCGCTGAATCCGAGAAAAGCCACCGCCATCAGCCCGGCGCCGATCAACTGGATCGGCAGGCCGCGAAAGGGCAGGGGAACATCATTGCCGGCGGTTCGTTCGCGCAGGTCGCTGAACAGGCTCAGCACCAGCCAGAAGCCCAGGCCGGCGCCCAGGCTCAGCGCCATCGCATGAAACAGGCCTTTGTCCGCCTGGGCGTTGCTCAGCGTCAGGCCCAGCGCGCCGGCATTGCCCAGCATCAATGGCCACAAGCCGTCGAAAGACAGTGTCGGCAACCCGCGGGCCAGCAGCTTCAGCAACGGAGCGATCGACAGCACGCACAGGGGCAGAAACGCGAAAAGACGCAGGCCCTCCAGGTGCAGCGGCACCAGCAGCCATTGCCAGAGCGCCTGGGCGACAGTCCCGGCCACCAGCATCAGCACCAGCGTCGCCAGGCCCAGCGCATGCACCTGGCGTCGCTCGCCCGCCAGCGCCGGATCGACGCCCAGCGGCCAGTTCAACACGAAGTTGTTGAGCAGCGCAGCACTGAAAATCACAAGCACGAGGTCGGTCATGGCGTTGCCGGCAGGTCAGGCGGATGTCCCTTAAGGTTAGGCATTATCCGGCGCCGGTGGAGGGCGGGCCAGACATGAAAAATCCCACAGGCGCACGGGGCACGCCTGTGGGATCGGCCGGTGCGCAACCTTACTTGATGCGCTGGCCCGGCTTGGCGCCGCTGTCCGGGCTCAGCAGGTAGATCTCTTCGCCGCCGGGGCCGGCGGCCATCACCATGCCTTCGGATATGCCGAACTTCATTTTCCGCGGCTTGAGGTTGGCGATCATCATGGTCAGGCGGCCGTCCAGCTTGGACGGATCCGGGTAGGCGCTCTTGATCCCGGAGAACACGTTGCGTTGCTCGTCACCGATGTCCAGGGTCAGGCGCAGCAGCTTGTCGGCGCCCTCCACGTGTTCGGCCTTGACGATCAGGGCCACGCGCAGGTCGACGGCGGCGAAGGCGTCGAACTCGATTTCCGGCGACAGCGGATCCTTGGCCAGTTCGCCGTTGCCGGCAGGTGCGGCGGCGCCGGTGTCGGTCTGGCTGGCGGTCAGGTCTTCCTTGGAGGCGTCGGTCATGGCTTGCACTTTTACCGGGTCGATGCGGGTCATCAACGGTTTGAATTCATTGAGCTGGTGGTTGGCCAGCAGCGTGGCGTGGTCGTTCCAGGTCAGCGGCGCGACGTTGAGGAACGCCTCGGCGTCGGCGGCCAGCAGCGGCAGCACCGGCTTGAGGAAGACCACCAGTTGGCGGAACAGGTTGATGCCGGTGGCGCAGATCGCCTGAACCTCGTCCTGCTTGCCTTCCTGCTTGTTCAGCGACCAAGGCGCCTTGTCGGCGATCCAGGCGTTGGCGCGGTCGGCCAGGGCCATGGTCTCGCGCATGGCGCGGGCGAAGTCGCGGGCCTCGTAGGCGTCGGCGATGCTCGGCGCGGCGGCCAGGAACGCGTCGGTCAGCTCCGGCGCGGCGTTGGCGCCGACCATCACCCCGGCGTTGCCCTTATGGATGAAGCCTGCGCAGCGGCTGGCGATGTTGACCACCTTGCCCACCAGGTCGGAGTTGACCTTCTGCACGAAGTCTTCGAGGTTCAGGTCCAGGTCGTCGACGCCGCGGCCCAGCTTGGAGGCGTAGTAGTAGCGCAGGTATTCCGGCGACAGGTGATCCAGGTAGGTGCGCGCCTTGATGAAGGTGCCGCGGGACTTGGACATCTTCTGGCCGTTGACGGTCAGGTAGCCGTGCACGTTGATCCCGGTCGGCTTGCGGTAGCCGGCGCCTTCGAGCATGGCGGGCCAGAACAGGGCGTGGAAGTTGACGATGTCCTTGCCGATGAAGTGGTACAGCTCGGCGGTGGAGTCCTTGCCCCAGAAGGCGTCGAAGTCCAGCGCAGGCGTGCGGTCGCACAGGTTCTTGAAGCTGGCCATGTAGCCGATCGGCGCATCCAGCCACACGTAGAAATACTTGCCCGGCTCGTCCGGGATCTCGAAGCCGAAGTACGGCGCATCGCGGGAGATGTCCCACTGCTGCAGGCCGGCGTCCAGCCATTCGGCGATCTTGTTGGCCACCGCGTCCTGCAGGGTGCCGCTGCGGGTCCAGGCCTGCAGCATCTGCTGGAAGTCAGGCAGCTTGAAGAAGAAGTGCTGGGAGTCCTTGAGCACCGGGGTGGCGCCGGAGATCGCCGACTTCGGATCCTTCAGGTCGGTGGGGGCGTAGGTCGCGCCGCATTTTTCGCAGTTGTCGCCGTACTGGTCTTCGGTGCCGCACTTGGGGCAGGTGCCCTTGATGAAGCGGTCGGCCAGGAACATTTTCTTGTCCGGGTCGAAGTACTGGGTGATCGAACGCGTGGCGATGTGCCCGGCGTCACGCAGCTTCAGGTAGATCTGGCCCGACAGCTCGCGGTTCTCTTCGGCGTGGGTGGAGTGGAAATTGTCGAAGTCCACCAGGAAGTCGGCGAAGTCGGCGCTGTGTTCGGCCTGGACGTTGGCGATCAGCTGTTCCGGGGTGATGCCTTCCTTTTCCGCGCGCAGCATGATCGCCGAACCGTGGGCGTCGTCGGCGCAGACATAGATGCACTGATTGCCGCGCTGCTTCTGGAAGCGCACCCACATGTCGGTCTGGATGTATTCCAGCATGTGGCCAAGGTGGATCGAACCGTTGGCGTAGGGCAGGGCGCTGGTGACGAGGATCTTGCGTGGCTCGGACATGGGGGCATCGCTACTTGATGAAACGGAGGTCGGCCACTATAAATCGCCGGCGAAGATATTTCACCCCTGCAAATGTTTGCCGGACATGCCGTCCGCACGGCAGAAGGGGTAGGATAGCCGCCATCTTTTCCCAGTCTTGCTACCGGAGTTGCCCATGAGCGCCGTCACCCGCGAAGCGGTGGAAGCCGTCCTTCGCCAATACACCGACCCTTACCTGAACCAGGATCCGGTCAGCGCCGGTTGCGTGCGCGACATCGAGATCCAGGGCGACCGCGTCAGCGTCCGGCTGGAGCTGGGCTACGCCGCCGGCCTGTTCAAGAGCGGCTGGGCGCAGGTGCTGCAGATGGCCATCGAAGGGCTGGACGGCGTGGCGGGTGCCCGTGTCGAGATCGCCAGCGTGATCGCCGCGCACAAGGCCCAGGCGCAGATCCCGGGCCTGGCCAACGTCAAGAACGTGATCGCCGTGGCGTCCGGCAAGGGCGGCGTGGGCAAATCCACCACCGCCGCCAACCTGGCGCTGGCGCTGGCCCGCGAAGGCGCCAAGGTGGGCATTCTCGACGCCGACATCTATGGCCCGAGCCAGGGCATCATGTTCGGCATCCCCGAGCGCACCCGCCCTGAGGTCAAGGACCAGAAGTGGTTCGTGCCGCTCAAGGCCCATGGCGTGGAAGTCATGTCGATGGCGTTCCTGACCGACGACAACACACCGATGGTCTGGCGCGGCCCGATGGTGTCCGGCGCGCTGCTGCAACTGGTCACGCAGACCGCCTGGGGCGACCTGGACTACCTGGTGATCGACATGCCGCCGGGCACCGGCGACATCCAGCTGACCCTGGCGCAGAAAGTCCCGGTGGCCGGCGCCGTGATCGTCACCACGCCCCAGGACCTGGCGCTGCTGGATGCCCGCAAGGGCGTGGAGATGTTCCGCAAGGTCAACATCCCGGTGCTGGGCGTGGTGGAGAACATGGCCGTGCACATCTGCTCGAATTGCGGGCATGCCGAGCATCTGTTCGGCGAAGGCGGCGGCGAGAAGCTTGCGACCCAGTACGGCGTCGAACTGCTGGCCTCGTTGCCGCTGTCGATGGTCATCCGCGAGCAGGCCGACGGCGGCAAGCCGACGGTGATCGCCGAGCCGGAGAGCCAGATCGCCATGGTCTACCAGGACCTGGCCCGCCATGTCGGCGCGCGGATCGTGCTGCAGGAAGCGGCGACCCCGGCGATGCCGAACATCACCGTCAGCGACGACTGACCGAACCGCCACGCCGCAGGGCTGTCCTGCGGCGCTTGGGCTGACGCCATCGCCAGCAGGGCTGGCTCCCACCTTGATTGCGGTCGTTCGCAAACCTGCGTGCACCGCGCAACCTGTGGGAGCCAGCCTGCTGGCGATGGCATCAACCCAGATGCACCGACCGGCCGCCTAGTGCGGTGACGTCAGATCCGCAACCCGCCATCCATCTCCAGGATCCGCCCGGTGTAGTAGTCGTTCTCGAAGATGTAGGCCGCCGAGTGGGCGATCTCTTCCGGCTTGCCCATGCGCTTGAGCGGAATGCCCGAGGTCATCTTCTCCAACGCTTCGGGTTTCATGCCCAGGGTCATTTCGGTCTCGATGAAGCCCGGCGCGATGCCGGCGACGCGGATGCCGTAGCGCGCCAGCTCCTTGGCCCAGGTCACGGTGGCGGCGGCGACACCGGCCTTGGCGGCGGAATAGTTGGTCTGGCCGACGTTGCCGGCGCGGGAGATCGACGAGATGTTGATGATGGCGCCGCCGTTCTTCAGCTCGACCATCTTCGCCGCCACTTCACGGGTGCACAGGAACACGCCGGTCAGGTTGACGTCGATCACCGCCTGCCACTGGGCCAGGGTCATCTTGGTCATTTCGCCGTCCTTGACCTTGAGCAGCAGCCCGTCGCGCAGGATCCCGGCGTTGTTGATCAGGCCGTGGATCGCGCCGAAGTCATCGGCGACCTGGGCGACCATGTGCGTCACTTGCTCTTCGTCCGCGACGTTGCACAGGTAGCTGCGCGCCTCGACGCCCTTGGCCTTGCAGGCGGCGACGGCGGCGTCGAGCTTTTCCTGGTTCAGGTCCACCAGCGCCAGCTTCGCGCCCTTGCCGGCGAAGTACTCGGCCATGGAACGGCCCAGACCCTGGCAACCGCCGGTGATAATGATTACTTTGTCAGTGAGTTGCATGCGCGTGCCCCCGATGGCAGGTCAAAGTGGTGTCCTTTTGGGGCCTCTGGATCTGCACCGGCCGCAGCGAGGTTGCACATCAGAATTGCCCGTCGGCGTGGCCGGGACTTGACCCGGGCGCCCGTCCGTTTTTATGACGGAAATTATTAAAGGAGTCATAAATTGAGCGTTGAAGCGGCTAAGCATGCCCGAGAATTGCTTCTCAAGGAATACCGTGGAGTGCTCTCGACCCACTCCAAGTCGATGCCCGGTTTCCCGTTCGGCTCCGTGGTCCCCTACTGCCTCGACGACCAGGGCCGGCCGCTGATCCTGATCAGCCGCATCGCCCAGCACACCCACAACCTGCTGAAGGATCCCAAGTGCTCGCTGCTGGTGGGCGAGCGCGAGGCCGAAGACGTGCAGGCCGTCGGTCGCCTGACTTACCTGGCGGAAGCGGAAAAGCTTGCGGACGAAGCCGCCATCGAAGCCGCCGCCGAGCGCTACTACCGCTATTTCCCTGACTCGCAGAACTACCACAAGGCCCACGACTTCGACTTCTGGGTGCTCAAGCCGGTGCGCCACCGCTACATCGGCGGCTTCGGCGCGATCCACTGGGTCGAGCACCTGACGCTGGCCAACCCGTTCGCCGGCCAGGCCGAGATCAGCATGGTCGAGCACATGAACAGCGACCACGCCAAGGCCATCGCCCATTACGTCGACCTCGCCGGCCTGCCCAAAGGCGCACCGGCGCAGATGGCCGGGATCGACACCGAGGGCATGCACCTGCGCATCGGCCAGGCGTTGTACTGGCTGCCGTTCCAAGCGCCTTGCAACACGCCGACACAAGTCCGCGAAGCCTTGGTTTTCCTGGCCCGCGCCGAACATTGGCCGAAAAATGCGCCCGCAGGCGCTTGAATTCACGAAAGGGCGACGTCATCTAAGGCTTACTTGCAAGGCATTCTTGCGTTGAGGAACCCTTAGATGCGCCCTTATTTGTTGCTCTTTCTGCTCTTCCCGGTGTTGGAGCTGTTCGTATTCGTGAAGGTGGCGGGAGCCATCGGTTTTTTCCCGGCCCTGCTGCTGATCATCCTCGGCTCGATGTTCGGCGTGTTCGTGCTGCGCGTCGCCGGGCTGGCTACCGCGCTGCGTGCCCGTGAAAGCCTGAGCCGCGGCGAGCTGCCCGCGCAGACCATGCTCGAAGGCCTGATGCTGGCGCTGGCCGGCGGCCTGCTGATCCTGCCGGGCTTCATCAGCGACGTGGTCGGCCTGCTGATGCTGCTGCCGTTGAGCCGTCGCCTGATCGCCGGCAAGATGCGCCAGCGCGCCGAAGAGCAGGCCATGCGCCAGCGCGCTTTCGCCGACGACCTGCAACCCCGTGGCGGCCCCGCGCCGCGCGAGCCCCTGGGCCGCGAACCGACGGTGATCGAAGGCGAGTTCGAGCACCGCGACACCAAGTGACACCTGTCTCGGCACGGCACCTTCGGGTGCCGTGTCCGTTTCCGGGGCCTGCCTGAGAAAATTTTTCTGCCCCGCCCTTGTAATAAGCTTATGCGCCCTTATGTATCGGTCACCGCAAGGTTTCCGGCGCATCCGCCGGACAGACTTCCGCGTCTCGCACGTCGAGCCGCAACCGGCGCAGGCCGGATTCGTTAAACCCGCCGGGACTACACCGGCCGATGAAAACCACAATTAGGAGAGATCGACAATGAAGCTTCGTCCTCTGCATGACCGCGTCGTTATCCGTCGCAGCGAAGAAGAAAAGAAAACCGCTGGCGGTATCGTCCTGCCAGGTTCGGCTGCTGAGAAGGCCAACCACGGTGAAGTCCTCGCTGTAGGCCCGGGCAAAGCTCTGGAAAGCGGTGAAGTGCGTGCACTGTCCGTGAAGGTCGGCGACAAGGTCGTGTTCGGTCCTTACTCCGGCAGCAACACTGTGAAAGTCGACGGCGAAGACCTGCTGGTGATGAGCGAGAACGAAATCCTCGCCGTCATCGAAGGCTGATAGACCCCGTTCATTTTCCCGCTACCTTAAAGCATTCAAGGAATATCGATCATGGCTGCTAAAGAAGTTAAATTCGGCGATTCCGCCCGCAAGAAAATGCTCGTCGGCGTCAACGTCCTGGCTGACGCGGTAAAAGCGACCCTGGGCCCGAAAGGCCGTAACGTGATTCTCGAGAAGAGCTTCGGCGCTCCGACCATCACCAAGGACGGCGTTTCCGTCGCCAAAGAGATCGAGCTGGAAGACCGCTTCGAGAACATGGGCGCGCAGCTGGTCAAAGACGTTGCCTCCCGTGCCAACGACGACGCCGGCGACGGCACCACCACCGCCACCGTCCTGGCTCAGTCGATCGTCAACGAAGGCCTGAAGGCCGTCGCTGCCGGCATGAACCCGATGGACCTCAAGCGCGGCATCGACAAGGCGACCATCGCCATCGTCGCTGAGCTGAAGAAGCTGTCCAAGCCTTGCGCCGACACCAAGGCCATCGCTCAGGTGGGCACCATCTCCGCCAACTCCGACAACTCCATCGGCGACATCATCGCCGAAGCCATGGAAAAGGTCGGCAAAGAAGGCGTGATCACCGTTGAGGAAGGTTCGGGCCTGGAAAACGAACTGTCGGTCGTCGAAGGCATGCAGTTCGACCGCGGCTACCTGTCCCCGTACTTCGTCAACAAGCCGGACACCATGGTGGCCGAGCTCGACGGCCCGCTGATCCTGCTGGTCGACAAGAAGATCTCCAACATCCGCGAAATGCTGCCAGTGCTGGAAGCCGTCGCCAAAGCCGGCCGTCCGCTGCTGATCGTGGCTGAAGACGTCGAGGGCGAAGCCCTGGCGACCCTGGTCGTGAACAACATGCGCGGCATCGTCAAGGTCGCAGCCGTCAAGGCGCCTGGTTTCGGCGACCGCCGCAAGGCCATGCTGCAGGACATCGCCGTCCTGACCGGCGGCACCGTGATCTCCGAAGAGATCGGCCTGAGCCTGGAAAGCACCACCCTGGAGCACCTGGGCAACGCCAAGCGCGTGACCCTGTCCAAGGAAAACACCATCATCGTCGACGGTGCTGGCGTTCAGGGCGACATCGAAGCCCGCATCGCCCAGATCCGCGCCCAAGTGGCCGAGACTTCCTCGGACTATGACCGTGAAAAACTGCAAGAGCGTCTGGCCAAGCTGTCCGGCGGCGTTGCGGTGATCAAGGTCGGCGCCGGTTCCGAAGTCGAAATGAAAGAGAAGAAAGCCCGCGTTGAAGACGCCCTGCACGCCACCCGCGCAGCCGTCGAAGAAGGCGTGGTGCCTGGCGGCGGCGTTGCGCTGATCCGCGCTCTGGAAGCCATCGGCACCCTCAAAGGCGACAACGCCGACCAGGACGTGGGCATCGCTGTCCTGCGCCGCGCCGTTGAAGCGCCGCTGCGTCAGATCTCCGCCAACAGCGGCGACGAGCCAAGCGTTGTGGTTAACGAAGTCAAGAACGGCAAAGGTAACTTCGGTTACAACGCCGCGACCGGCGAGTACGGCGATATGATCGAAATGGGCATCCTGGATCCGACCAAGGTGACCCGTTCCGCACTGCAAGCGGCATCGTCCATCGGCGGTCTGATCCTGACCACCGAAGCTGCAGTGGCCGACGCGCCGAAGAAAGACGCTCCAGCTGGCGGCGGCATGCCAGACATGGGCGGCATGGGCGGCATGGGCGGCATGATGTAAGCCAGCCTCACCCCTGTACGAAAAACCCCGCCTGCGATGAGCAGGCGGGGTTTTTTATTGCCCGGATTTCAGGTTCACCGGTGTCCGTTGTAGGAGCGAGCCTGCTCGCGAATGGGCCGTGCCAGTCAATGTAGCGCTAACTGGCATGCCGCCAATCGCCAGCAGGCGGGCTCCCACAGTGTCTGGCGGTGTCCGCCGATGCGGTTCTCTGTGGGAGCCCGCCTGCCGGCGATGGCGTCGACGGGCGTTGCCTGTCAGGCGTTGGCCGGTTGCGCCGCAGGTGCGGCCTCGGCCCGGACGGCCGGGCGGTACAGCACCCAGTAGTACGACCCCAGGCAAATCAGCCAGCAGAAGATCGCCGTCCACACGTTGTGCGAGAAGAAGTGCGCGCCCTGCATCATCCGGCTGACGGAAAACACCGAACCCAACGCAAACGCGAAGATGAACGCCTGGCGCGCCAGGCGCGGACGCCGGTCGCGCAGTGCGAAAAACAGCGCGAACAGGGTGAACCCGGTGGCGGCGTGTCCGCCCGGCCAGCAGCGGCCGGGCTTGTCGGTGTCCGGACGGTGGCTGAGCAGTTTGCTGTAGGTTTCGTGTCCACCGAACTGCTCCAGGCTCCAGGGGCACTGCACGGCGGTGACGGCCTTCATCGGGGTCACGAACGAAGTGGCCAGGCCCAGCGACAGCACCAGGCAACCCAGCTCACGCTTGAACGGCTTGAGGCGCGTCATGAAGAACGCGCCGACGAAACCGAGGACGGCAAACACCGAGAAGGCGATGACCACCTGCTTGGCGCGGTCGTGGAGGATGTTTTCCAGGAAGTAGCTGTGGCGGCCGATGAAGTCGCCGGCGGCCGGATCATAGAACAGCTGCGCCAGATCCATATCCAGATCGGTCAGTTCCAGCAGCACCAGAATGACGGCGGCGGCGACGGGAATGCCGAGGCACAGCCAGAAGTTGAGCGGACGGGGGGTGGGGCGTACAGCGCTTGATGGCATGATGGATCCTGAAACAAAAAAACGCCCCGGCGCATCGGCCCCGGGGCGCTTCGGTTAACGTTCGCTGACTTGCGGCGCACCCTCCTTGGGCGCTTTCCAGCCAAGCAGCTGTTGCGTGAAGCCATGACTGGCGGTTTGGTAATAGGTGATGGCGCGGCCGATCAGCAGGTCGTCGCTGCCCGCGCGGGACTCGCGGCTTTCGCTCAGGGCGTCGTCATGCCGGCGCAGGCCCTGGCGCGGGCTGAGGATCGCCAGATCCTTGCCGTCGAACAGCCCCAGGTGCTGGTAGTTGCCCACCACGACGCGCGGCGGCAACGGGTTGTCCTGCAACAGGTTGCGGCCGAAGAACGTCGATTGGTAATCCAGGTTGAGCAGCCCCAGCAGCGTCGGCGCCAGGTCGATCTGGCTGGCCAGCTGAGCGTCTTCGCGCGCTTGGATCAGCTTGGGCGCGTAGATGAACAGCGGGATCTGATAGTTGTTGATCGGCAAGTCTTCCTTGCCCGCGCTGCCGGCGGTGTGGTCGGCGACGAAGATGAAGATCGTGTCGTCGAACCAGGGCTTCTGCCGCGCCTGTTCCAGGAACTGGCCGATGGCGTAGTCGGTGTACTTCACCGCACCGTCGCGGCCGTTGCCGGACTTGATGTCGATCCGGTTGTCCGGATACGTGTACGGGCGGTGGTTGGAGGTGGTCATCAACTGCAGCAGGAACGGCTGGCCTTTGGCGAAGTCAGCGTCCGCCAGTTTCAGCGTCTGCTTGTACAGATCCTCGTCGGCCATGCCCCAGGCGTTCTTGAAGTGGATCTCGGCCTCGTCGACGCTGCTCTGGTCGACGACACGGTAGCCGTTGCCGCTGAAGAACGCGTTCATGTTGTCGAAATAGCCGCGCCCGCCGTAGACGAACACGCTGTCGTAACCGACGGCGCTCAGCTGCTGGCCGAGGCTGGCGAAGCCGCTCTCGCGGCCGATGCGCTTGACGATGGAGCGGCCCGGCGTCGGCGGGATGGCCAGGGTGATGGCCTCCAGGCCGCGGTCGGTGCGGGTGCCGGTGGCGTAGAAGTTGTTGAAGTACAGGCTCTGTTTGCGCAAGGCATCCAGGTTCGGCGTCAGGTTGCGCTCATCGCCGTTGCTGCCCAGGTACTTGGCGCTCAGGCTTTCGATGGTCACCAGCACGATGTTCGTTTTGCGCGGCGTGCCGGGGTTGTCGATCATCCGGCGGATGTCCTGGGGATCCTGGTCGATGAAGCGCGCATTGGGCTCGTTCAGTTCGGCGCGGATCTGTCGGCCGACGGCCTCGGGGGCCAGGCTGCTGTAGAACTGGCCGTAGTCCAGTTCATTGTTGCGGAACGCGGCGAAGAACTGATAAGGGCCGTTGCTCGCCAGTTCGTTCCGGTAGGCGTTGCCGCCCTGGGCGCGGGGGAAACCTTGGCCGAGCAGTTGCAGGCTCAGGCCGGCGACGATCAGCAGGGCCAACGCATTGAACAGGCGTGCGCGCAGCGGCGGCAACGGCGCGTCCAGCGCGGCGTTCAACGGCTTGCGCAGCGCCAGGCTCAGGCCAGCGGCCAGCAGCGCGAGCACGCTGAGCAGGGTGCCGATCGGGTAGGACTCCAGCACGTTGTTCAGCACTTCATCGGAGTACACCAGATAGTCGACCGCGATGAAGTTGAAGCGCACGCCGAACTCGTCCCAGAACAGCCACTCGGCCACGGCGGTGAACAGCATCGCGAACAGGCTGACTGTCAACAGCCCTTGCAGGAACCAGCGATGGCCCCGGCGGCGCCACAGGGCCGGCGGGCACAGCAGCAGGTACAGTCCCATCGGCAGCGCCGCATAGGCCAGAAAGCCCAGGTCATAGAGCAGGCCGATGCCGAAGAGGGAAAAGGCGACGCCGCCGGCCTCGTCCAGGTGGGTCAGCAGCAACACTGTCCGGGTCAGGAAGAACACCGCCAGCCAGGCGCCGGTGATCAACAGCAGAAAGCGCATGGGCGCTGTCCTGAAAAAGTCCATTGGCTACCATCCCTACATAAAACGCGGGAGTCTCGCGCTGTCGCTGTCGTCGGCGTGTGAACCGATAGTGAAAATCTCGTTAAAGTCTCGAGTTGCCGCCAAGGCTCTGCCCGGGCGGCGTGCGGCCCTAGCCCTGAGCGGCGCTTGGCCGTAAGCTGCGCGGGCCATGACGGCCGTTTCGGTGTACGGAGGAGGTGCCCATGCGAATTCTTTTGGTTGAGGACAACCGCGATATCCTGGCCAACCTGGCCGATTACCTGGGGCTCAAGGGCTATACCGTCGATTGCGCCCAGGACGGCCTGTCGGGCCTGCACCTGGCGGCCACCGAACACTACGACCTGATCGTGCTCGACATCATGCTGCCGGGCATCGACGGTTACACCCTGTGCAAACGGCTGCGCGAAGACGCGCGCCGTGACACCCCGGTGATCATGCTCACCGCCCGCGACCAGCTCGACGACCGCCTGCAGGGCTTCAAGTCCGGCGCCGACGATTACCTGATCAAACCGTTCGCGTTGTCCGAGCTGGCGGCCCGGGTCGAGGCGGTGATGCGCCGCACCCAGGGCGGCGGCCGCCGTGCCTTGCAGGTCGGCGACCTGAACTACGACCTCGACACACTGGAGGTCACCCGCGAAGGCAAGCTGCTCAAGCTCAACCCGGTCGGCCTCAAGCTGCTCGCGGTGCTGATGCAGAAAAGCCCTCACGTGCTGCGCCGGGAGATCCTCGAAGAGGCGCTGTGGGGCGACGACTGCCCGGACAGCGACAGCCTGCGCAGCCATGTCCACCAACTGCGCCAGGTGATCGACAAGCCGTTCGCCAAGCCGTTGCTGCACACCGTGCACGGCGTGGGATACCGCCTGGCCGAGGGGCGTGATGGAGTTTAAGCAGAGCCTTGCCCAGCGGATCATCATCGCCTTTGCGTTGATGAGCGCACTGGTGGCGGGGGCGTTCGCCATGGGGATCGTCGCGACGGTCCACCTGGTCGAGGAAAAACTGATTTCGGCGGGGCTGGGCGGCGACCTGCAGCGCTTGCTGCTGATGGACAACGTCTCGGACTGGAGCCACCGGCCCGAGCCGGACCAACTGTTCTACTTCAGCGGCGGACCGGGCGACTTCGAGCTGCCCAAGGACCTGCGCCACCTGGACTCGGGCTTTCACGAAGTCTTTCGCGAGCAGCTGTCGTATCACGCCATGGTCGAGATCGTCGACGGCCGGCGCTATGTGCTGCTGCAGGACCAAAGCGATTTCGAAGAGCGCGAGCGCGTGCTGTTCGCCGTGGTGCTGGTGGGCTTCGTGCTCAGCCTGGCGTTGGCGGTGTTCCTGGGCTGGGTGCTGGCGCGCAAGGTGATGGCGCCGGTGGTGCGGCTGGCGCGCCAGGTGCGTCACCGTGATCAGTTGCTCGGCCTGGCGCCGCCGCTGGCGCCGGACTACGCGGCCGACGAAGTGGGCGAACTGGCGGTGGCGTTCGACGCCACCCTCGGGCGGCTGCGCCAGGCGCTGACCCGTGAGCGCCTGTTCACCAGTGACGTGAGCCACGAACTGCGCACGCCGTTGATGGTGCTGGCCAGCTCCTGCGAGCTGCTGCTGGAGAACCCGGGCATCGATCAGCGCGGCCGGGCCCAGGTCGAGCGGATTGCCCGTGCCAGCGAAGAAATGCGCGAACTGGTGCAGACCTTCCTGATGCTGGCCCGGGCCAAGCGCGAAGACGCTGGCGTCTCGCCCCGGCAGAGCCTGGCGCAGGTGGCGGACAGCCTGCTGTGCCTGTGGCGCGAGCCGATCGAGAGCAAGGGGCTCACGTTGATCTTCGAGCCGGGCACCCCGCCGGACACCCTCTACAACGCGACTCTGCTCAACGCGGTGATGGGCAACCTGCTGCGCAATGCGCTGCACTACACCGAACAGGGGTTCATTCGCTTGACCCTCAGCGGCAACGGTTTCGTGGTCGAGGATTCGGGGGTGGGTATCCCCGAAGAGAAACGCGAAGCCATGTTCCAGCCGTTCGTGCGCGGCACCGAAAAGCGCGGCGAAGGCCTGGGGCTTGGGCTCTCGCTGGTGCAGCGGATCTGCGAAAACCAGGGCTGGAGCGTCAATCTGAGCACGATGGAACCCAATGGTTGCCGATTCGAGGTGGACTTGGGACGGACCTGAGCTACAGTGATGGCCCTGAGCTACTGCGGAATGGTTGTAAAACCCTGAAATGTTTTAGGGTTTTACATGACGTTTTTTTCACAAATGGATGACCTGACGCTGACACGGCCCTGCATAAGGTGGCCTCATCAGTAATTCAGGAGTCCTGGTGATGGCCGGCCCGATCAAGCTCGATTTTTCCGAAAAGTACGACGACAACCATGCGCAAAAGTATCTGCGCAAGCATCAGGACGGTCTCGGGCGTCGGTTGTCGCACTGGCGTGACCTGCAACTGGCCCGCAAGGCGCTGACCCTGGTCGGCGAACCGGGGCTGGTGCTGGACCTGCCTTGCGGGGCCGGACGTTTCTGGCCGCTGCTGGCGGAAAAGCCGAACCGGGTGATCATCGGCGCGGACAACTCCGAGTCGATGATCAAGACCGCCATGCAGGCCCAACCGGCCGATGTGGTGAAACGGGTACAACCCTTGCACACATCTGCGTTCGACATCGCCTTGCCTGACAACGCCGTCGACAGCATTTTCTGCATGCGTTTGCTCCATCACATCGGTGAAGCCGAGCATCGACGGGCCATTTTGCGCGAGTTCGAGCGCGTCACCCGTGACAGCGTGGTCGTTTCGTTGTGGGTGGACGGCAATTTCAAGGCCTGGAAACGCAAGCGCGCCGAGCGCAAGCGTGGGCAAGAGGGTTACCAGAACCGCTTTGTGTTACCGGCCGCTACGGTCGAGAAAGAATTTGAAGAGGCGGGTTTCCGCATCCAGGAACAACTGGATTTTATTCCGCTGTATGCCATGTGGCGGGTTTACGTATTACGCAAGAGGTAACGGGATGGCAGTGCATATTGCAGCAGAAACGGAAGTCGCTCCCCAGGATCGCTTCGACTACTACTGGAACCAGCGGGGCGAGTGGGTGGAAGAGCCCAACGTGCGCCGCGGCGGTGAGAGTGGGGTGCAACGGGTCATGGGCCGCGATGGCCAGCTGCTGTATGCCAAACGCCAGACCGGTCACATCTACCGCAGCTTGATGCATCCGTTCGGTCGCCCGACGGTGCTGCGCGAGCGCGATGCGCTGAACGGCGCCAGCGCGCTCGGCGTGCGCGTACCGCAGATCGTGTTCTGCGGCGCCCAGTCTGACCCTGTGCACAAATGGCGTGCGCTGCTGGTGACCAAGTCCCTGGACGGCTTTCTGGAGCTGGAGCAATGGGAAGCCGCCGGCGGCCGCGAGCGCCATGGCGAGGTGGTGTACGAGCGTGTGCTCAAGGACCTGGCCGACAACCTGGCGCGTCTGCACCGGGGCCGTTGGCAGCACAGCTGCATCTACATCAAGCATGTGTTTGTCCGCGTCACCGATGAAGGCGACGGGGCCCAGGTTGAAGTGGCCCTGATCGATCTCGAGAAATGCCGCCGTCGGCTGACCGCCGGTCGCGCGGCAGCCCATGACATGAAGCAATTGCGTCGCCATTCGTCGTTCAGGGATTCGGACTGGAAAAAACTCGTCTACTTTTATGAGACGGCGTTTGGCAGCGCTATCAAAGGTTTATAGCGATGAAACTAGAAATTGCGCGAGGTTTGTTTTTGGTAGGAGCCTTGGCAGTTGCTTCATTGGCGGTGGCGGCCTGGGAACAGCCACGCATGCAGGTGATCGGCAAATCGGCGGGCGAAGTCCATCGCCCGGTGCCTCGGGTGGTGAAGACCGCCGTGTCGTCTGAACCGGATCATGATTTGTTGCTGTTCATGTTCGGTCTCTCGCAACGGATGAGACCCCAGAGCTGAATTCCCCCGCAGCCTTATGAAAAGGCCTCGCCGACGCGAGGCCTTTTTTTGTGCCTTGTCGCTCCTGTGGTGAGGGAGCGAGCTCCCGGTCACTGTGCCTTGTCGGGCTTGGCCAGGAAGGTGTAGACGCACGGCAGGACGAACAGGGTGAACAAGGTCCCGATGGACATGCCCGTCGCGATCACCGTGCCGATGTCGAAACGGCTGACCGCGCCGGCGCCGCTCGCCAGGATCAACGGCACCATGCCGAACACCATCGCCGCCGTGGTCATCAGCACCGGACGCAGGCGGATGGCCGCCGCTTCCTCCACGGCCTCCCGGGCGCTCAGGCCCTTCTCCTTGCGCAGCAGGTTGGCGAACTCGACGATCAGGATGCCGTGCTTGCTGATCAGGCCGATCAACGTCACCAGCCCGACCTGGGTGTAGATGTTCATGCTCGACCAGCCCAGGAACAGCGGGATCAGCGCGCCGCAGATCGACAGCGGCACCGTGACCAGAATCACCAGCGGGTCGCGGAAGCTCTCGAACTGCGCAGCCAGCACCAGGAAGATGATCGCCAGCGCCAGGGCGAAGGTCACCCACAGCGCGCTGCCTTCCTGCACGTACTGCCGGGAGGAGCCGCCGTAGTCGAAGGCGAATCCGGCGGGGGCCTCTTCCCGGGCGATCTGGCGCACGGTGTCGATGGCTTCGCCCATGCTCACCAGCGGAAACCCGGACAGCTTCGCCGCGTTGAGTTGCTGGAACTGGTTGAGCTGCCGCGGCCTTGCGCGGTCGGTCACCGTGATCAGGGTGGACAGCGGCAGCAGTTCGCCACGGGTGTTCTTCACGTAGTAGTTGTTCAGCCAGTCCGGGTTCTCGCGGTAGGGCCGTTCGACCTGGGCGATGACCTTGTAGCTGCGCCCCTCGATGGTAAAGCGGTTGATCTCGGCCTCGCCCAGGAGGGTGGCGAGGGTGCCGCCCAGGTCCTGCATCGACACGCCCATCTGCGCGGCCTTGGCCCGGTCGATGTCGACCACCACTTCCGGCTTGTCGAACGCCAGGTCCAGGTCGACGAAGGCGAACTTGCCGGATTCCGCAGCGCGTTTCTTGATCCGGTCGGCGACCTCCAGCAGCACTTCGTAGTCGTTGGCCGTGTTGATCACGAACTCGAACGGCAGGCCTTCGCCGGTGCCGGGCAGGGAGGGCAGGTTGAAGCCGAAGATCTGCAGGCCGGGAATGCGTTCCAGCTTGCCCTGCACTTCGGGCAGGATCTGCATCTGCGTGCGGTGGCGCTCGTTCCAGGGCTTGAGCAGGAAGCCGCCGATGCCGGTCTGCACGCCGTTGTAGCCGTTGATCTGAAAGGACGAGTAGTACTCGGGGAACTCCTTGAAGATCTTGATGAATTCGTCGGTGTAGGTGTTCAGGTAGTCGAGGTTGGTCGGCTGCGGGGCGTTGGCCATCATGAAGATGATCCCCTGGTCCTCGTCCGGCGCCAGCTCCGACTTGGTGAACTTGAGCAGCACCGGGATCAGGCACAGCACGATCACCGCGAACACCAGCACCACCGGCCGGGTATTCAGCGTGCCGTGCAGCAGGCTCTGGTAGCGGCGCTTGAGGCCTTCGAAGATCAGGTCGAGGCGATGGGCCAGGCCGCTGGCGTTCTCGTCGTGGCGCAACAGCACGGCGCACATCATCGGCGACAGGGTCAGGGCGACGATCCCGGAGATCACCACCGCCCCGGCCAGGGTCAGGGCGAATTCCTTGAACAACGCCCCGGTCAGCCCGGTGAGAAAGCCGATGGGCGCGTACACCGCCGCCAGGGTGATGGTCATCGACACCACCGGCAAGGCGATTTCCCGGGCGCCTTCCAAGGCCGCCTCGAACGGCGTCTTGCCTTCCTCGATGTGGCGGTGGATGTTCTCCACCACGACGATGGCGTCGTCCACCACCAGGCCGATGGCCAGCACCATCGCCAGCAAGGTCAGCAGGTTGATCGAATAGCCCATCATCTGCATGAAGAACATCACGCCGATCATCGACAGCGGGATGGTCACCACCGGGATCACCACCGAACGCAGCGCCCCGAGGAACAGGAACACCACCACGATCACGATCAGCACCGCTTCGAACAGGGTCTTGAGCACTTCGTCGATGGAGGCCTGGATGAACAGCGTGGCGTCGTAGGCGATTTCGCTCTTGAGGTTGGGCGGGAGCTGGGCCTCCAGCTGCGGCATGATCTTGCGCACTTCCTTGATTACGTCCAGCGGGTTGGCCGCCGGGGTCGCCTTGATCCCGATGTACACCGACGGCGTGCCGCCGAAGGAACTGATGGAGTTGTAGTTCTCGGCGCCCATCTCGACCCGGGCCACGTCCCGCAGCAGCACCCGGCTGTCGCCGTCGACCTTGAGCGGGATCGCCGCGAAGGCCTCGGCGGACTTCAGCTCGGTGTTGGCGTTGATGCTGGTGACCACATATTCGCCCTTCACTTCGCCTGCGGCGGACAGGAAGTTGTATTGGCGCACGGCGTTGGTCACGTCGCTGGCGCTCAGGCCGAAGCCGGCGAGCTTCACCGGGTCGAGCCACAGGCGCATGGCGAACACCTGGTTGCCGAGGATCTCCGCCTCGGCCATGCCCGGCAGGGTCGCCAGCTTCGGCTGGATCACCCGCGACAGGTAGTCGGTGATCTGCGGATTGCTCAGGTCCTTGCTGAAGAAGCTGATGTACATCAGCGCCGAGGCGTCGGCGGACTCCTTGCTCAGCACCGGGTCCTCGGCGTCCTGCGGCAGCTTGTTCTTCACCTCGTTGGCCTTGGCCAGCAGTTCGGTGAACAGGCGGTCGCTGTTGGAGCCGATGCGCGCGTAGATCGAGATCACCGAGAAGTTCTGGCGGCTGACCGAGGTCATGTAGTCGATGCCCTCGGCGCTCGCCAGGCTCTGCTGCATCGGCTGGGTGATGTAGCCCTGGATGGTTTCGGCGTTGGCGCCGGGGTAGGCGGTGGTCACCGTGATCAGCGCGTTTTCCATCTGCGGGTACTGGCGCAGCGGCAGCTTGCTCCAGGCCTGGAAGCCCAGCAGCACGATCAGCAGGCTCACCACGGTGGCGAGCACCGGGCGACGGATGAACGGGTCGGTAAAGGCCATGGGGTTTCCTTGATCAGTCGGCGCGGCGCGGACTGTTCTGCTCGCCGAGGGTCTTGTCGTCGCTGATGGCGATGTGGGCACCGTTGTCCAGTTTGATCTGGCCGGCCGTCACCACCTGTTCGCCGCTCTGCACGCCCTTGTTGATCATCACCAGGCCGTCACGGCGTTCGCCGGTCTCGATGAACCGCCGTTCGGCGATCAGCACGGGCTGGCCTTTGTCGTCCTTCTCGACGCTGCCGTCCTCGGCCTTCTTCTGCCCGACCACGTACAGCGAGTTGCCGTAGAGGGTGTAGGTGACCGCGCTCTCCGGCACCACCACGTGCTTCTGCGGATCCGGTAATAGCACCTCGACGCTGGTGAACATGCCCGGCAGCAGCTTGCCGTCGGGGTTGGCCAGGGTGGCGCGCACGAGGATGTTGCGGGTGGTGCTTTCCACGATCGGATTGATCGCGCTGATGGTGCCGGGGAAGGTCTGGCCGGGAAACGCCGCGACCGCGATCTGCACCGGTTGGCCGAGGGCCAGCTTCGGTGCCGACTGCTCCGGGACATAGAAGTCGGCGTAGAGGCTGCTCAGGTCCTGCAGGGTGGCGATCTTGGTGCCGCTGGCGAGGTAGTCGCCGACGTCGACCTGGCGGATGCCGATGGTGCCGCTGAACGGCGCGGCGATGCGTTTCTTCGCCAGCGCCGCGTTGAGCTGGTTGACCGTGGCCTTGTTCTTTTGCAGTTGCGCCGAGAGCCGGTCGTATTCGCCCTTGGAGATGGCGCTGCTGCCGACCAGCTGGCTGCCGCGGCCGAAGTCCAGCTGCGCCAGGCCCAGATCGGCCTTGGCGGTTTCGAGCAGGGCGGACTCCACCGCGCTGTCGAGCTGCAGCAGCGGCTGTCCGGCCTTGACCTTCTGCCCGGACTCGAACTTGAGCTCGGTGACGGTGCCGTTGGTCTCCAGCCTCAGTTCGACGCCCTGCAGCGCCTTGAGCGTGCCGACGGTGGGCAGGCGCATCTGCCACGGGCGCTCGGCGGCGGTGGCGACGGCGACGCTGATCGGCGGTTTCGGCTTGGCGAAACCCTGGATCATCGTGTAGATGGTGAAGGCCTTGTAGCCGGCCAGCGCCAGGACGATCAGCAGTACGACACCCAACATCTTCAGCATGCGGCGACGCAGCATATTCCAGTTCCTTGGAGAAAATCAGGCGAGACAGGCGGGCACATTACTCCGAGTCCGGCAGGGATTCCAACTGCCAGTTTTTACAGGGTATGAGGGGAGAGGAGGCAACGGGGAAGCGCCGCCGGCGGGGCCGGCGGCGGCAGGCTTCATGCCATCAGGTGCAGATGGTTGTCCCAGAGCCCCGCGGGCAGATCCAGCGGTTTGGCCAGGAGTTCGTCCTGGCGGCAATCGTAGTAGCGGCAGCGTCCCTGACCCGAGGTCACGACGAAGCCGTCCTTCACCGCGCCGACCCCGGCGCAGTCCGGCAGCGGCGCGTCGAGGCGCACCTCGCCGCTGTCCAGATCCCAGATGAAGAAGCGGTTGCCGCGCGGGGCGGTCAGCGCCACCAGCCGCAAGTCGCTGTGCACGGCGACGCTGGCGGTGTAATGGCCCATGGACTGCAACTGGTGGTCCGGCACCGGGAACGCCACGAACGGCTGGCCCGGACGCTTGATCGCCAACAGTTCCGAGCGCTCCTGCGAGGGGCCCATGAACTGCTGGCCGGCGACGATGGTGCCGTCGCTGGCGATGCCCAGGTGACGCACGCTGTTCATTTGCTGGGCGAGGGTTTCCTTGCTCAGCAGCGTGCCGTCGCGGCGCATCAGCACCAGGCTCGGCTCCATGGCGTCGAGGTTCATGTCCACCCGGCTTTCGGCCTCGGTGCGGATGCCGCCGTTGGCCACCACCAAGGTTTCGCCGTCGGGCATCCAGGACACCTGATGCGGCCCCAGGCCATGGGTGGAGATCTCGCCGCTGTGCACCAGCCGTTCGCCCTCGAACCGGTACACCCCCAACAGGCCGCGGCCCGGGTCGGTGGTGTCGTTTTCGGTGGCGTAGAGGTAGTCGCCGCTGTGGTGGATCACCGCGTGGCCGTAGAAATGCCGGTTCGGCTGCGAGGTCACGGTCTGCAGCAACGCACCGTCGCGCAGGTCGATCAGATAGCTCTCGGTGCCCGGGCGGCGGGCGACGAACAGCGCGATCGGCAGCGTCGGGTGGTTGATGATGTCGTGGCAGCGCTGGCCGACTTCGGTGGCGAACAGCCGGGTGCCGTCCAGGCGGTAGCCGACGGCGTAGTGGCGGCCGTCGGCGTCGTCCCGGGCCGACAGCAGCAGGGGGCTTTGCTCCTTGCGCTTGAACAGCGTCCAGCCGCCCAGCGTCACTGCTCCCAGCAGCAAACTACCTAAAGTCAGAGCCTGGCGTCGCAGCATGGCACGTGCCCTCATCAGTCACCGTCGTTGGCGTTGAAGCCCAGTTGGATACCCAGCGCCTTGGCCAGTTCGCCTTCGTGCAGGCGATGGACGACGTTGAGGCTGTCGTAGATGTCGTTGAGCTGCTGGCGGCCGGCGTCGTCGCCGAGCATTTCGGTCAGCGAGCGCTGGGTGCTGCCGAACAGCTTGAGCGAGGCGGCGTAGGCGGCGTCGATCTTGTCCGCCAACGGCTTCTGCTCGGCCGGCAACAGGCCGCGCAGGCCTTTGTTGTCGACGCCTTCCCAGACGGTCTTGGCGGCGGCGAGGCTGGCTTCCATCGCCGTCAGCGACGACTGGCTGCGCCACGCATCGGCCTGGAACGGCTGCGGTACGCCCTTGGTCTGGCGGCCCATCGGCGTGCCGAGCTTTTTCTTCAGGGTGTCGAGGGCGGTGACCTGCACCCGCAGCAGATCGGCGATCGCTTCGTGGGAGTCGGCGTAGCGCTGGTTGGGGAACTTGCTCATCTGCGCGAGCATGCCGTCGGTGTTGTTCCAGGTCTGCAGGATCTCTTCGGCCAGTTGCTTCTGGCGCTCGCCGATGGCCACCAGCAGCGGGCAGTACTTGGCTTTCTGGGCGGCGTCGGCCACGTCAGGCTTGCTGTCGAACAGGATGTACTCGTAGGCCGACAGGCCCTGCACCACGACGCTGGACTTGGCCAGGGCGGCGGCGTCGATCTGCGGCTGGGCGGCGACGAGTTGCTCGACCTGGCGGCCGACGAGGTTCTTCTTGTCCGGCCAGAACTGCACCTGCCATGCGCGGTTGCCCTCGGCCAGCGGGCCGATCAGCAGCGGCTGCAGCTCGGCCCAGGCCTTCTGCGCGTGGAGGAAGTCGGCGCGGGCGGTGTCCAGGGTCTCTTTGCCCTGGCAGTAGGCGAGGGCGCTGATGGCGAGTTGCTTGTCGGCCTCGACCCAGCGGGTGTAGGTCGGCAGGATCACCGATTTGGCGATGGCCGCCGAAGTGACCGCTTGCGGATCCTGCGGCGAGCACGCGCCCAGGGCCAGGGCGGCAAGGCTGGTGAACAACAGCTTGGGACGGAACATGTCGGGCTCCCGATTCTTTTAAGTGTTTAAAGTGAGTTCAGAAACGCCAGCAGCGCGGCGCGCTGCTCGGCGTTGAAAGACAAAACCTGTTGCTGCGCCTTCTGCGCTTCGCCGCCGTGCCAGAGCACGGCTTCGAGCAGGTCGCGGGCGCGGCCGTCGTGCAGGAACCGGGTGTGGCCGCTGACCGTCTGCGTCAGGCCGATGCCCCACAGCGGCGGGGTGCGCCATTCGCGGCCGCTGGCTTGGAATTCGGTACGGTGGTCGGCCAGGCCTTCGCCCATGTCATGCAGCAGCAGATCGCTGTAGGGGCGGATCACCTGATTGGCCAGCTCAGGTTCCGCTGCATCGGCAGCGGTGGTGTACTTGGGCGTGTGGCAGGACTGGCAGCCGGCCTGGAAGAACAGGCTCTTGCCGGCCAGCACTTGCGGGTCGTCGACGCCGCGCCGCGCCGGGACGGCCAGGTTGCGGCTGTAGAACAGCACCAGGCGCAGGATGTTGTCGCTGACTTCCGGCTCGCCGTCCGGGCCGTTGCCGTTCGGCGCCTGTTTGCAGGCGGCTTGCGCGTCGGTGCAGTCATCGAAGGGTCTCAGGCTAGTGGTGAGGCCCATGTCACCCGAGAACGCGTGAACGTTTTGTTGATTGAGGCTCGGTTGCCCGGCTTTCCAGCCGAAGCGGCCCAGGACGGTCTTTTGCTGCGCGTCGTCCCAGACCCGGTTCGGCCGGCCGCTGATGCCGTTGCCTTCTTTGGCCTGGGCGGCGGCGTTGGCGAGGATCGCGTCCTCGGGGATCGCTTCGAGCAGGCCGAGACCGATCATCGGCGGGGCGACCCGGGCCGAGAAGCGGGTGTCGGGGTGCATCGGGCCGTAGCCGAGCTGGGTGAGCTGCAGGACGGGCTGCTGCAGTTCGACTTCGGTGCCGTCCGCAAAGCGCACCGGCACCGGGGTGTATTCGACCCGCACCTTGCCTTCCGGCGCGACGCCGGGCACGGCCATGTCCTGGAACTGGCCGCCGTAGACCGGCTCCGGCACCACGCCGGTCTGTTCGATGACCTTGGCGAATTCCGGCGCATCGGGGATCGACAGGCGCACCAGCATCGACACCGCATTGACCGCGTCGGGCGCAGGCGGGTGGCCGCGGCCGTCCTTGATGTGGCAACCCTGGCAGGCATTGGTGTTGAACAGCGGGCCGAGGCCGTCGCGGGCGGTGGTGGTCGACGGCGCGATCACCCAGGGGCTGCGGAAGAAGCTGTTGCCGACGCTGAAGTCCACCCGGCGCGACGGCGGCAGGTTGGCCGACGGCAGGGAAAACGCGTTCCGGTCGCTCTTGTTCACGGTAGCGCTGCCGCCCGAGCGGGCTTCGCCCGGTTCGGCCTTGGTGAAGCGCGGGGCGTCATCGCAGGCACTCAGGCCCAGGGCCAGACACAGTGCGGACAAGCGAAGAGGCAGCGAGGGCATCAGACTTCCTGCGGCAGCGGCAATTTTGAAGGCGCAAAGTCTAACAGGGCGAGGGGGATTGAATAAGAGGAATTATCGTTTGCTTGATGTGGGGCAAACAAAAAAAGGCGACCCGAAGGTCGCCTCTTTCATTCGTGCAACGCGGATCAGAACTCGTGGTCGGCGTTGTCCGGGTTCAGGTCGCTGATGCCCAGTTTGCCGGCGGCGGCCTCGATCGAACCGGTCTGCTTGACCAGGGATGCGATGGCGTCACGCACGATCTGGTTGCCGGCGGTGTTGCCGGCGGCGATCAACTGGTCGTAGTGCTCGCCCTTGTTGGCGTGATCGACCATGACCTGGATCTTGGCTTCGGTGGCGGCCAGATCGTTCTTCAGGGCGGTGTCGGCGGCCGGGTCGGCCTTGGCCACCAGGGACGACAGGCTCGGGCCGGTCATCTTGGTGCCGTCGACGCGGGTGTACTCGCCCAGGTAGACGTTGCGCACGCCCTTGGCGTCGTAGAAGTGCGAGTTGTGGGTGTTGTCGCTGAAGCAGTCCTGTTCGTCTTCAGGAGAGTTGGCCTCCAGGGACACCTTCATGCGCTCGCCCGCCAGTTCGCCGAGGGACAGGCTGCCCATGCCGAACAGCATCTTGCGCAGGCCGGCTTCGGCCGGTTCGGCTTCCAGGGTGGCGCGGTAGTTGTCGGCCACGTTCGGCTTCCAGTTGCCGACCATTTCTTCCAGGTCGCTGACCAGCAGTTGGGTCACGGCCTTCAGGTAGGCGCGGCGACGGTCATTGTGGCCGCCGGTGGCGCCGGCGCCTTCCAGGTAGTCCGAGGCCGGACGGTTGCCGGCGCCCGGGCCGGTGCCGTTCAGATCCTGGCCCCACAGCAGGAATTCGATGGCGTGGTAGCCGGTGGCGACGTTGGCTTCGGAGCCGCCCAGCTCGTTCAGGCTGGCGAGTTTCTCCGGGGTGATGTCCTTGACGTCGACCTTGTCTTCGCCGATCTGGATCTCGGTGTTGGCGATGATGTTGGCGGTGGCGCCCGGGTTGCCCAGCGCGTGCTCGTAGGACTTGTCGACGTAGTCGATCAGGCCTTCGTCCAGGGGCCAGGAGTTCACCTGGCCTTCCCAGTCGTCGATGATGGTGTTGCCGAAGCGGAACACTTCGCTCTGCAGGTAAGGCACGCGGGCGGCGACCCAGGCGGCCTTGGCGGCTTTGAGGGTGTCGGCGTTCGGCTTGGCCAGGAAGGCGTCGATGGCGGTCTGCAGGGTCTTGGCGGTGGATTCGGCATCGCTGTAGACGGCGTAGACGATGTCGGCGTAGTGCGAGACGACCGCTTTGCCTGCGGCTTCGTCGACTTTGCCGGCGGCGGCCGGAGCAGGGGCGGCGGCAGTGCTGGCGGCCGGAACCGGCGCCTGGGCGGCCGCCTTTTCTTTGTCTTTGCCTTCGCCGCAACCGGCGAGGGAAATAGCGATGGCCAGCAGACTGGCGGTAGCCAGAGGCATACGAATCATGGCAAACATCCTGCTTCGGTGATTGAGTGGACTGGCGCGGAGCACGCGCAAAACTGCGACATAATGCAAATCTTTCGCATTATGTGTAAAGGGCCGTGACTGGAAATATTTCTTGTTTGCGTAGGGTTTTCGCGGGTTTGGTCGCTGGGGGCGGCACGGCCGCCTCGGCGCCGGGTTTCAGAGGATGGCCGCGTTGCTGCGCTGGGCTTGCTTGAGGTAGACGCCCAGTTCCCGGGCCGGCAGCGGCTTGCTGTAGTGGTAGCCCTGGCCTTCGTGGCAGCCCTCGGAAATGATGTAGGTCTCCTGCTCGGCGGTCTCCACGCCCTCGGCGATCACCTGCATGCCCAGGCTTTTGCCCAGCTGGATGATGGCGCGCACGATGGTCGCGTCATCGTCGTCGTCCAGCAGGTCCTGCACGAAGCTCTTGTCGATCTTGATCTTGTCCAGCGGCAGGCTCTTGAGATAGCTCAGCGAGGAGTAGCCGGTGCCGAAGTCGTCGATGGCGATCAGCGCCCCGGAGCGGCGCAGGCTCAGCAGGTGCTGGGCGGCGGTGCTGATGTCTTCCATCAGGCCGGTCTCGGTGACTTCCAGCTCCAGGCTGCGCGGCGGCAGGCGGTAGATCTGCAGCAGGTTGTTGACCACCCGCGGCAGCTCGGCGTGGTGCAGTTGCACGGTGGACAGGTTGACCGCCATGCGCAGGTCGGCGAAGCCCTGGTCATGCCATTCGCGCAGCTGCTTGCAGGCCTGGTCCAGCACCCATTCGCCGATGGCGATGATGGTGCCGTTCTGCTCGGCCAGCGGAATGAACAGGTCCGGCGGCACCAGCCCGTGTTCGGGGTGCTGCCAGCGGATCAGCGCTTCGACGCCGACCACCCGGTGGTCGCGGTAGCTGATCTGCGGCTGGTAGACGAGGTGGAACTGGCCGCGCAGCAAGGCGTCGCGCAGGTCCTTTTCCAGTTCGCGGCGCCGGCGCATTTCGCTGTCGACGCTGGCGATGTAGAACTGATAGCGGTTGCGCGAGCGGGTCTTGGCCAGGGTCATGGTCTGCTCGGCTTTCTGCAGCAGCTTCTCGGTGCTGTCGCCGTCCTCGGGGAACAGGGTGATGCCGATGGTCGCCCGCAGGCGGATTTCCTGATGGTCGAGGGCGAACGGCGCTTCGAGGTCGTCGAGGATGCTTTGCGCCAGCTCCGCCGCCTCATAGGGCTGCTCGATGTCGGCCTGCACCAGGGCGAACTGGTCGCCGCCCAGGCGGGCGAGGGCGCCGAGGCGTCCGCTGTGGCCGCGCAGGCGGTCGGCCAGGGCCAGCAGCAACTGGTCGCCGGTCTGGTAGCTGAACTGCTCGTTGATGCCCTTGAAGTCGTCCAGGCCTACGCACAGCACCGCGACCCGGCGCTGCAGCTTGCCGGCGTCTACGAGGATCTTGTCCAGTTGCTGCTGCAGTTGCTGGCGGTTCGGCAGGCCGGTGAGGAAGTCGTACTGGGCCATGCGCAACAGGCTGTTTTCCGCTTCGTGGCGCAGGTGGGTGTTGCGTTCGATGGATTCGAGCAACTGGTTGGCGGTGTTGATCCAGATGCCCAGTTCGTTCTTCTCGTGGCCCTTGAGCTGCGGGATCTTGTGTTCGCTGGGGCGGTCGGGGTTGATTTCGGTCAGGTGCTCGATGATCCGCGACAGCGGCTTGGTCAGCAGCCAGTGATAGACCAGGTACAGCACCAGGCCCATGGCGAGGGCGCGCAGCACGCCGGAAATGAAGATGATCACCGAACTGACGATGAAGCCCTGGCCGTAGGTGGCGGTGTCGAGGGTGATGCTCAGGTCGCCGTAGTACTCGCTGTAGGGCCCGCGTCCCACCAGTTGGGTGGTGAACGTGCGTTCCTGGCCGAGGATCAGGTCGGTCAGCCAGCGGCTGTTGGACTGCTGCAGCTCCCGGGACTTCTGCGCGAGCATGGCTTCGTTGGGATGGCCGATGGACGCCTGACGCACGGCATCGTCCTGGAACAGGCCTTCGATCACCTGCATGCCCATCTCCTTGTCCAGGCTGTAGACCGCCTGGGTGGAAGGATCGCGGAACATGTCGAGGATGCGCTCGGCATCGCCGGCGACGGCCTGGCGTGTCTTATAGGCATCGAAGACGATCTGCGCGCAGCTCAAGACCACGCCGACGATCAATGCCGACAGAAGCACGACCCGGAGCAACTTCACCGACAAGCTGTTCTTGAGTTCCAGCTTCAAAGGGTTATTCCTTGTTCCGTGCGGGTAGCGTCAAGTTGCCATGAGTATTGGCAATCCGTTGTTGGCAGTCAAAGGGACAATCGGGCCGCGGGACATTTGTCCGTGGGCTTGGCCGGAATGCTGCCGGCTGGAGTCTTTGCCCTAGTGACACTGTGTCGGTTGGTACGACCTCCAACTTGAGGAACGGCGGTACAAATTTTCCTCTGTCTGATGTTAGTCCTCCGTGGCTTCGGGGCAAGGGGGCAGGGGCGGGTTTCATGGCGGGAAACGGCACCGGCTGTGACGCAGTGCCCGTTGCAGGCATAAAAAAACCCGGCGTGGCCGGGTTCTTTCTGTCTGGCGTGCAGCTTAAGCGGTGAAGGTCTTGCCTTCGAACTGCTCGGCCACGAACTTCCAGTTGACCAGGTTCCAGAACGCCTCGACGTACTTGGGACGCAGGTTGCGGTAGTCGATGTAGTAGGCGTGTTCCCAGACGTCGCAGGTCAGCAGCGGGGTGTCGCCGTTGGTCAGCGGGTTGCCGGCGCCGATGGTGCTGGCCAGGGCCAGGGAACCGTCAGCCTTCTTCACCAGCCAGCCCCAGCCGGAGCCGAAGGTGCCGATCGAGGTCTTGCTGAACTCTTCCTTGAACTTGTCGAACGAACCGAAAGCGGCGTTGATCGCTTCGGCCAGTGCGCCGGTCGGTTGACCGCCGGCGTTTGGTGCCAGGCAGTTCCAGTAGAAGGTGTGGTTCCAGACCTGGGCTGCGTTGTTGAAGATGCCGCCCGAGGAAGTCTTGACGATCTCTTCCAGGGTCTTGCCTTCGAACTCGGTGCCTGGCACCAGGTTGTTCAGGTTCACGACGTAGGTGTTGTGGTGCTTGTCGTGGTGGAACTCCAGGGTTTCCTTGGAAATGTGCGGCTGCAGGGCATCGTGGGCGTAAGGCAGCGGCGGCAATTCGAAAGCCATGATGATTCTCCTAATCAGGTCTGTTGCGGTGAGCGCAAGGCCGATCACGGGCGGCCGGAAATGCACCGGCGAGTTTTTACTCTTTGCGGCGCAGGGTTCGGATCATAGCACCGGGGGTGCGGCTTAACCACGCAACAACTGTGTGGGATAGAGGTTCCAGAGCCTTTCGCTATAAATCACGAAGCCAGGATCAGTTGTCCCGCCACCGCGAACATCATGACCGCCACCGTCAGGTCGAGGATCCGCCAGGTGCCGGGCCGCGCCAGCCACGGCGCCAGCCATGCCGCACCCAGCGCCAGGGCGAAGAACCACAGCAGCGAAGCGCTGGCGGCGCCGACCACGTAAGCGCCCGGCACCGATTGCTGGGCGCCGAGGGAGCCGATCAGCAGCACCGTGTCCAAGTAGACGTGGGGGTTGAGCAGCGTCACCGCCAGCGCGCTGAGCATCACCGCCCGCAGCGAACGCACGGTCTGGTTCTCGCCCTGTTGCAGGCTCTGTTTCGAACAGGCCCGGCGCAGCGCCTGGCTGCCGTACCAGATCAGGAAGGTCGCGCCGCCCCAGCGGGCGACGGCGAGCAGCGTCGGGTTCTGCGCCAGGATCGTGGCCAGGCCGAACACGCCGGCGGCCACCAGGATGGCATCGCAGGCCACGCACAGCGCCGCCACCGGCAGGTGATGCTCACGCCGCAAGCTCTGGGCGAGCACGAAGGCGTTCTGGGTGCCGATCGCCATGATCAGGCCGAAGGCCACCAGCAGGCCGTTCACATAGCTTTGCCACATATCGGGTCACTCCGCGTTGGCTGCGAGGTCGCGCAGGGTCTGCATGGCGCGCTCGGCGTCGGCCTGGCCGACGAACAAATGGTCGTGGTAATAGCCGGCGATCACGTTGCAGCTGATGCCGGCCTTGCCCAGCGCCGTGGCGAAGGCGGCGGTGAGGCCGACGGCTTCGAGCGCCGAGTGCACGTTGAGGGTGATCCACGCGGCGACGTAGTCGAAGCTCAAACCGGCCCGCACCGCGTGGGAACGTTCCAGGATCACCGTCAGGCCTTCCTGCTCGCGGAAACTGCCGACGATCTCCAGGCCGCTGGGCAAGCGGCCGTCACGCAGGGTGCAGAACACGTATTCGCCGGGGTTGAGCTGCGGGCTCATGCTGCGCAGCAGGGTGGTCAACGAGGTTTCGCCCGCCATGGAAAGGATCCTTGATAAAGAGTGCTTGCTGGCTATTCTCCCGGCTGACGCTGTATAAGAAAAACCAATAGTGCTGATCGCTCATTAGGAAAACTGATGTTCGACTACAAATTGCTTTCTGCGTTGGCGGCGGTGGTGGAACAGGCCGGATTCGAACGGGCGGCCCAGGTGCTGGGCCTGTCCCAGTCGGCGATTTCCCAGCGGATCAAACTGCTGGAGGCCCGGGTCGGGCAGCCGGTGCTGGTGCGCGGCACGCCGCCCTCGCCGACGGAGATCGGCCGGCGCCTGCTCAACCATGTGCAGCAGGTGCGTTTGCTGGAGCGCGACCTGCAGAGCCTGGTGCCGGCGCTGGACGAAGAAGGCCTGCCGGAACGCCTGCGCATCGCTCTGAACGCCGACAGCCTGGCCACCTGGTGGGCCGAGGCGGTCGGCGACTTCTGCGCCGAGCAGCATCTGTTGCTGGACCTGGTGGTGGAGGACCAGACCGTTGGCCTCAAGCGCATGCGCGCCGGGGAAGTGGCGGCCTGCGTGTGCGCCAGCGAACGGCCCGTGGCGGGCGCCCGCAGTGTGCTGCTCGGTGCGATGCGCTACCGTGCGCTGGCCAGCCCGGCGTTCATCGAGCGCCACTTCCCGGACGGCGTGCGCGCCGAGCAATTGCCGCGCACCCCGGCGCTGGTGTTCGGCCCGGACGATTTCCTGCAGCACCGTTACCTCGCGTCCCTCGGCGTGGACGGCGGTTTCGAGCATCATTTGTGTCCCTCGTCCGAAGGCTTCATCCGCCTGACCGAGGCGGGCCTGGGCTGGGGGCTGGTGCCGGAACTGCAAGTACGCGAGCAACTGGAGCGCGGCACATTGCGCGAACTGTTGCCGGATAAACCGATCGATGTGCCGTTGTACTGGCATCATTGGCGCAACGGCGGCCAACTGCTCGGGCTTCTGACCGACCAACTGGTGCGCTCGTCGCCCAAATGGCTGGTGCCGTCGGGCTGACGGGCAGCGTCAAGACACACGAATCAGGCAAAACGAAAGACAGCGGAGCTCTACATGAAAATTCTGGTCACCGGCGCAAGCGGCTTCATCGGCGGGCGCTTTGCGCGGTTCGCCCTGGAGCAGGGCCTGGACGTGCGGGTCAACGGCCGCCGGGCCGAAGGCGTCGAGCATCTGGTGCGCCGGGGCGCCGAATTCGTCCAGGGCGACCTGAACGATCCTGAACTGGTGCGCGAACTGTGCGCCGACGTCGAAGCCGTGGTGCATTGCGCAGGCTCTGTCGGACTGTGGGGGCGCTACCAGGATTTCCACCAGGGCAACGTGCAGGTCACCGAAAACGTGGTCGAGGCCTGTCTCAAGCAGCGGGTGCGGCGCCTGGTGCACCTGTCCTCGCCATCGATCTATTTCGACGGCCGCGACCATCTCGGGCTGACCGAAGAGCAAGTGCCCAAACGCTTGCGGCACCCCTATGCCGCGACCAAGTTCCTGGCCGAGCAGAAAGTGTTCGGCGCCCAGGAATTCGGCCTCGAAACCATCGCCCTGCGCCCGCGCTTCGTGACCGGCGCCGGCGACATGAGCATCTTTCCACGTCTGTTGAACATGCAGCGCAAGGGCCGCCTGGCGATCATCGGCAACGGCCTGAACAAGGTCGACTTCACCAGTGTGCAGAACCTCAACGAAGCCCTGCTCAGCAGCCTGCTGGCCGCCGGCTCCGCGCTGGGCAAGGCCTACAACATCAGCAACGGCACGCCCGTGCCGCTGTGGGACGTGGTCAATTACGTGATGCGCAAGATGGAAGTCCCGCAGGTCACCAAGTACCGTTCCTACGGCCTGGCCTACAGCGTGGCGGCGCTCAACGAGGGCGTCTGCAAGCTGTGGCCGGGGCGCCCGGAGCCCACGCTGTCGCGCCTGGGCATGCAGGTGATGAACAAAAATTTCACCCTCGACATCAGCCGCGCCCGGCATTATCTGGACTACGATCCGAAAGTCAGCCTGTGGACCGCCCTCGATGAGTTCTGCACCTGGTGGAAGGCCCAGGACATCCGCTGACGTCACGGGCGGCACTGAACCGCGCCGCGGGTTGAGGGTCAATCCCTGCGGCTGCGGGGGTTATACTGCGCAGCAATCTGCTATTACCGCGTTTCACAAAGGTTGCCTCAATGTCCATGCGTAACGATGTCCACGACGACGATTTCGACGATGTGCCGAGCCTGCGCGCCGACACCCTCGATGACGACGACTTTCCGGCCACTGCCCGCACCTCCGTGCATTCGCGCTCGCCGCAGGCGGTCAAGGTCAAGGCCGCCAGCACCGGCCCGCTGTGGGCGCTGGTCGGCGCGCTGTTTTTCGCTTTCATCGGCCTGGCCTGGTGGAGCTTCCAGCAGATTTCGCTGATGGAGCAGCAACTGGTGGCCACCCAGGAAAGCTTCGCCCGCATCAGCGAGGAAGCGGCGGGACGCCTGCAGGACATTTCCGGCAAGGTCGTCGCCAGCCAGACTAACGTCACCACCGACAGCGAAGCCCTGAAGCTGCAGATCAAGCAACTTGAAAACCGGCTGCAGGATCAGGGCCGTCAGCAGCAGGGCGTGGCCGGCCAGGCCACAGACCTGGACAAGCGCCTGGCGCAGATCAGCGCCCAGGCAACCGAGCAGCAGAACGCCAATGCCCAATTGCAGGCCCAGGTCAAAGCCTTGGGCAGCGAGTTGGCCGCAGTCAAGAGCGCACCGGCCGACACCGGCAGGGTCGATGCCCAGCTAAAAGGCCTCGATGCCCAGATCAAGGGGTTCGACGCCCAGTTCAAGAGCCTCGGCGCCGACATCACGGCCCTGAAGAAGCAGGGCAACCCGAGCGCGGCCATCGACCGTCTGGAGCAGGATATCGTCGTGCTCAAGAGCCAGCAGGACAACCGTCCGGCCGGCGGGCAGGGTGGCGGCAACACCGCCGAGTTCGACGCCTTCCGCGGGCAGATGACCCGCAACCTCAACACCCTTCAGGCGCAGATCCAGAACCTGCAGCAGCAGATCAACGCCCGGCCCTGACAGGCGCTTCTTTGTGGCGAGGGAGGTCGTTCCCTCGCCACTAGCATCCCGCAACATCCAGAACGATTGTGAATGTCCGTGCATGGGCCCAACCCGTCTACGCTCTTGAAACACCAACAAGAACGGGGGACGCGTCATGGGGATACTGCACAGGCTGGCCTGGTTCGGCGCGGTGCTGCTGTTGGGCGTCGGTCAGGCCGGCGCCGCCGCGCCGAAGGATGACGGCCAGGCTGCGAAGGCCTTGCTGGAAAAGGCCCTGGCCTATTACCACGACCACGGGGACAAGGCGTTTGCGGCCTTCAGCCGTCAAGGCGAGTTCGTCGACAAGGACCGTTACGTGTTCGTGGTCGACACCCAGGGCGTAATGCTCGCCAGCGGCGGTCCGTCGTCGGCGCTGATCGGCCGGGACGTGTCCGAAGTGCTGGGCCCGGATCTGCAGAAGGCCTTCAAGGACGCTTTGAAAGTACCGGAGGCCAATGGCATCCAGCAGGCCGAGTACCGCTGGCAGAACTGGAGCGACGGCAAGGTCGAGCGCAAGCATGTGTTCTATCAGCGCATCGGCCAAAGGATCCTGGCGGTCGGCTATTACCTGCCCAGGGCTTCGGCGCAGCAAGCCCAGGCCCTGCTCGACAAGGCCGCCACGGACCTTGCGCAGAACGAGAAGGGCACGCTGACGGCGATCAATTCGCTCAAGGGCGGCTACCTGCAGGATGACCTGTACGTGTTCGTGGTCAACCTGGACAACCGACGCTATGTCGCCCACGGCACCAACCTGCGGTTGATCAACACCGACTTCGCCAAGGTCAAGGATCCGGAAGGCAAACCGGTGGGCGAACCGATCCTGGCCCTGATCGGCAAGCAGGACGAAGGCGAATACGAATACCGCTGGAAGAACCCGGTGACCGGCAAGGTCGAGGACAAGCACGCTTACCTTAAGAAGGTCGGGCCGTATCTGGTGGCGGTGGGTTACTACAGCCCTTGAGCGGGTGGCCGCGGCGCCCCCACTGACGCTATCGCCAGCAGGCTGGCTCCCTCAGGGATCGGCGGCGCCGAGGAATCTGTGGGAGCCAGCCTGCTGGCGATGACGTCAGTCAAGTCACCGCAGGTCAGGCGGATCTCAGCGGGCGCCATGCTCCCGCCCGCGCAGCAACCGGTTGGGCATGGCCAGCGCCGCCGCCAGCCCCAGCAGCGAAACCCCGGCGCTGACCGTCAGCAAGTGCCGGAACGTCACCAGCAGTTCGGCCCGCAGCGCATCCTGGGCGGCGCCGGGCGCTGCGTTCAGGCCGTCGAGCAGCGCATTGCCGGACTGCCCTTCGCCGATCAGCGAACCGCCGGCCAGGTGAGCGAAGCTGGAGTCCTGCAGCAGCGCCAGCAGCAACGCCGACATTAGCGCCACCCCCACCGCGCCGCCCAGGGAACGGAACAGGTTGGTGGTGCTGGTGGCGACGCCGATGTCCTTTTGCTCCACCGAGTTCTGCGTGCCCACCAGCGAGGTCGGGAACTGCATGCCGCCGGCGATGCCGCTGAGCAGCATGAACAGGCCGCTCAGCAGGGCGTCGGCCGGCGGGGTGAAGGCCATGCCGAGGATGGAGACCGGCATCAGCAGGGCGCCGGCCAGGATCTGCGGTTTGTAGCGCCCGGTCACCGAGGTGCGGCGGCCGGCGAAGTACGCACCGACGGGCAACCCCATCGCCAGCGGCAGCAGGTGCAGCGCCGCGCTGTCGGCGCCGGCGCCAGTGACGCTCTGAAAGCGCAGCGGCATCAGCACGATCAGGGAAATCGCCTGGAAGCTGCAGAAGAAGATCGTGCACCAGCACAGCAGGGCGCTGCGGTTGGCGAACAGGTGCATCGGCAGCAGGGGCTCACGGGCGCGGCGCTCATGCCAAGCGAACACCGCCAGCACCGCCACGGCGCCGGCGAACAGGCCGAGGACTTCGCGGCTGTGCCACAGGTGCCCCTGACCGACCTGGGTGATGGCCAGCAGCAGGGCGGTCAGGCCGACGATCATCAGCAGCGTGCCCAGGTAATCGATGACCGGTTTGCGCTGCGGCACCGGCAGCCCCCGCAGGTTGCGTCGGGCCACCCACCAGGCGCCGAGCCCCAGCGGCAGGTTGATCAGGAACACCCAGCGCCATGACAGGTATTCGGTCATGTAGCCGCCGAGCACGGGGCCGGCCACGCTGGCCACCGCGTACATGCTGCTGAAGTAGCCCTGATAGCGCCCGCGCTCCCGGGGCGGCACGATGTCGCCGATGATCGCTTGGCTTACCGAGATCATCCCGCCGGCGCCGATGCCTTGGAAGATCCGCGCCAGCACCAGTTGCTCCATGCTCTGGGCCATGGCGCAAAACAGCGAGGCCAGGGTGAACAGGCCCATGCCGAACAGCATCAGTTTGCGTCGCCCGTACAGGTCGCCGAGCTTGCCGTAGATCGGCACCGCCACGGTCATCGCCACCATGTAGCCGGAGATCACCCAGGCGAGCAGGCTCACGTCCTTGAACTGCGCAGAGATGGCCGGCATCGACACGGCGACGATGGTCTGATCCAGCGCGCCGAGGAAGATCGCCATCATCAGCGCGACCAGCACGCTGCGGATGGCCGGTTTAGGCGTTTCGGGATGATTGAGGTTGGTCACGGGCGAAACCTGCGGGCAGTGAGGATCCCGCAGGCCGTGAAGCGAGCGGGGATGTTCGCCAGTGTAAGTCGGTAGGAAGCTATTCGATAGCCTCATAAGGAAGTCCGACGTAATTTTCTGCAATGGTTTTTCGGCCCGCTTCCGAGCTGACGAAGTAGTCCAGTTCCGACGCGCTGATGCGCTGGCTGAACGCATCGTGTTCGTCGAAGCGGTGCAGCATCGAGGTCATCCACCAAGAGAAACGCTCAGCCTTCCAGACCCGGCGCAGGCAGATGGCCGAGTACTTCTCCAGCAGGTCGGTGCGCTGCTCGCGGTAGACCTTCAGCAAAATGTCGAACAGGGTGCTGACGTCGCTGGCCGCCAGGTTCAGGCCCTTGGCCCCGGTCGGCGGCACGATGTGCGCGGCGTCGCCGACCAGGAACATCCGGCCGTACTGCATCGGTTCGACCACGAAGCTGCGCAGCGGCGCGATGCTTTTCTCCAGGGACGGGCCGGTCACCAGCTTCTGCGCAAGCGCCTGGGGCAGCCGGGTTTTCAGTTCCTCCCAGAAGCGTCGGTCCGACCAGTCCTCGACGCGTTCTTCGGCCGGCACCTGCAGGTAATAGCGGGTGCGGGTGGCCGAGCGCATGCTGCACAGGGCGAAGCCGCGTTCGTGGCGGGCGTAGATCAGTTCGTCGTGCACCGGCGGGGTATCGGCCAGGATCCCCAGCCAGCCGAATGGGTAGACCCGCTCGAAGACCTTCAGGCATTCGGCGGGAATCGACTGCCGGGCTACGCCATGGTAGCCGTCGCAACCGGCGATGTAATCGCAGTCGACGCGCCAGGTTTCGCCGTCCTTTTCGAAGGTCACGAAAGGCGTGTCGCTTTTCATGCCGCCGGGAGCGACATGGGCGGCCCCGTAGATCGTCTGGCCGCCGGTCTCCCGACGAGCGGCCATGAGGTCGCGGGTGACCTCGGTCTGGCCGTAGACCGTCACGGTCTTGCCGCCGGTCAGGGCCTTCAGGTCGATGTGCACGCGGCGTCCGTCCAGGGCCAGTTCGAAGCCGTCGTGCACCAGGCCTTCGGCGTCCATCCGCTGGCCCACCCCGGCCCGGCGCAACAGCTCTGCCATGCCTTGTTCAAGCACGCCGGCGCGGATTCGGCCGAGCACGTAATCGGGTGTCTGGCGTTCGAGGATCAGGGTGTCGATGCCGGCGTTGTGCAGCAACTGGCCGAGCAGCAGACCGGAGGGGCCGGCGCCGATGATGGCGACCTGGGTTTTGCGCGTCTTCATTGTTTTTGTCGCTCGCAAGCTTCACGCGGCCTGGGCCGGTGAGTGATTTTTATGGTTCGGGCGCTTGCATTTTTCCCTTGCGGGTCTGTCAATTGAAGGTGAAAACTGAGCCGATGCCTGTACATTCTGCCAATCGGTGCGATTATCGCCCGCAACCTTCGAGGCCTGGATTGAAGTGATGAACAAGCCTGACCTGCCTTCGATTCCGGTGTTCAAGCTCTACGGTGAAAGCCTGGACTGGCCGACCCCCGACTTGCTGCACTGCGAAACCATTTCCAAACGCAGCCGCGAACACCAATGGGAAATCAAACCCCACCGCCACGCCGATCTGTGCCAGTTGCTCTTCGTATTCAAAGGTCAGGCAGAGCTTGAAATCGAAGGTCAGCGCACGCAACTCAACGAAGCCGCGATCCAGATCCTGCCGCCCCTGTCGGTGCACGGCTTTCGCTTTTCCGAGGACGTCGAAGGGTTCGTCGTCACGTTGGCCAAACCGCTGATCAACCATTTGCAGGCGCAACTGGGCAACTCGGTGCAGGCCCTGGCCCAGGCCGACAGCTACCCGGCTGGGCAGGACGCGGACTACCTCAACAGCCTGTTCGCCGCGTTGCAGGCCGAATACAACGGCCATGAGCCGGCGCGGGAAATGCTCATGCATTCGCTCGCCAGCGTGATCATGGTCTGGGTCAGCCGTCAGGCGATCCGGCGCCACACCGCCACGCAACGTCCGCAACGCCAGCGTGAATACCTCAACGGGTTCATTCAGTTGGTGGAGGAGACGTACCGCCAGCACGTCAAGGTCGAAGACCTGGCCCATCGCCTGGGCATTTCGGTGTCGCACCTCAACGGCACCTGCCGCGAGCTGGCGGGGCAGCCGGCGCTGCAGATCATGCACGAGCGGCAATTGCTGGAGGCCAAGCGCCTGCTGACCTACACCAGCATGACCATCTATGAGATGTCCGACTTGTTGGGGTTTTCCGACCCGACCAACTTCACGCGCCTGTTCCGGCGTCGGGTGGGGATTTCGCCGAAGGCTTTCCGCGACCGCCTGAAATCCGAACCGTAAACCTGTGCAGGCTGGCTCCTACAAAGGGAGTCGGGCTCAGCGCAGCGCGTTGAGGGTGGCGTTGTGCGGAATGCAGCGCTCGAAGTTGCAGCTGGCGTAGTCCCGGGGCAGTTGCCGCAACTGCTCCACCCGCCAGGCCGCGGTGCCGTACAGCGCCAGCGTGGCCGCACAGGTGATGAAAATCGCGAGGTATCTTCGTGTCCTGGTGTTCATGGCGGTGACCTCTGAACGAATACCCGGGGGGTACTGTTTTCAGCATAGGTCAGCGGTGGTGAGTTGCCACTGCGTTGGAACGCCGCTGTCTGCGGCGCCTGGACGGACGCCATCGCCAGCAGGCTGGCTCCCGCAAGGACGGGCGGGGGTTACAGGCCTTCGTCCCAGGCGGGGTTCTCGGGAAAGCGCTGCACCAGGAAGTCCAGCATGCAGCGCAGCGCCGCCGGCATGTGCTTGCGCGAGGCGTAGACCGCGTAAATGTTCATCCGCCGCGGTTCGGCGTGGGGCAGCAGGCGCACCAGTTCGCCGCTGTGGATGTGCACCCCGGCCTGATAGGTCGGCAGCATCGCCACCCCGGCGCCGGCCAGGGTCGCCCGCAGCAGGGTGCTGGCCTCGTTGGCGCTGATGTTGCCCTGCACCGGCACCGACACCGGTTCGCCGTCCTCCTCGAAATGCCACAGGCTTTTGCCGAAGTAGGAATGGGTCAGGCAGTTGTGCCGGCTCAGTTCTTCCACCCGCTGCGGCCGCGGCCGGTCGTGCAGGTACGACGGCGCGGCGCAGACCACCGAACGGCACACGGTCAGGCGCCGGGCGATCAGGTTCGGGTCGAGGTCGTTGCTGGTGCGGATCGCCAGGTCGATGCGTTCGTCCACCAGGTTCACCGTGCGGTCGAGCATCTGCAGGTCGATGTTCACGCCCGGATAGCGCTTGACGAACGCCGCCATGGCATCGGCCAGCTGCGCCTGGCCGAACGAGGTGCTGACGCTGATGCGCAGCAGCCCGCGCGGGGCGTCGTCGGGCTCGCTGACGGCGGCCTGCATGTCGCTGGACAGTTCGAGCATCTGCCGGCAGCGCGGCAGGATTTCGTTGCCGGCGGCGGTCAGGCTCAACTTGCGTGTGGTGCGGTGCATCAGGCGTGCGCCGACCCAGTCCTCCAGTTCCGCCAGATACCGCGACACCACCGGCCGCGACAGCTCCAGGTGATCGGCCGCCGCCGACTGGCTGCCCAGATCCACCACCGTGACAAACACCCGCATTGCTTGGAGACGATCCATGATTTGCCCGCTTTCAGAAACAAACTATGTTCAAGCATCGCATTTTTTGTACCGACTCTGGCAACTAAGCTCTCTCCCATCGCCAAGCCTGGCATTTGAACAGCGGAGCAACCGATGATCGGCTTCACCACCCTCAAGCGTGTCCTACTCGCCACCGCCACCCTCGGCTTCGCCGCGCACGCCGCCGCAGCCAACCTGAGCCTCGACGTCTACAACCCCGGCACCCACGCCATTTTCCCGGTGACCTCGGTGCTGGTCAGCGGCGAGAAGGACGCGATCCTGGTCGATGCCCAGTTCGGCAAGTCCCAGGCCGAGCAAGTGGTGGAAAAGATCCGCGCCAGCGGCAAGCACCTGACCGCCATCTACATCAGCCACGGTGACCCGGACTACTACTTCGGCCTCGACACCCTGACCAAGGCCTTCCCGGACGCCAAGGTGCTGGCCTCGCAGCCGACCGTCGACCACATCAAGCAGACCGTGGACGGCAAGCTCGCGTTCTGGGGCCCGAAAATGGGCGACGATGTGCCGGCCAAGACCATCGTGCCGGGTGTGCTTGAAGGCGACAGCCTGATCCTCGAAGGGCAGAAGCTGCAAGTGGTCGGCCTGGAAGGCAAGCAGCCGGACCGCAGCTTCGTGTGGATCCCTTCGCTCAAGGCCGTGGTCGGCGGCGTGGTGGTGGCCGAGAACATCCATGTGTGGATGGCCGACACCCAGACCGCGCAATCCCACGCCGACTGGCTGGAGACCCTGCACTCGATCGAGACCCTGAAGCCGAAGACCGTGGTGCCGGGCCATTACCTGGGCGACAGCGGCCGCTCGCTGGCCTCGGTGCGGTTCACCGCCGACTACATCAAGGCTTTCGACGAAGAGACCGCCAAGGCCAAGGACTCCGCCGCCCTGATCGCCGCGATGAAGAAGCGCTACCCGAAACTGGGCGAGGAAAGCTCCCTGGAGCTGAGCGCCAAGGTCGCCAAGGGCGAAATGAAGTGGTGAGCCGTTCCTGAACTTAGCAACACTCTCAAGCCAACTGGAGAATGTCATGAGCAAGATCGCAATCATCGGAGCCACCGGCCGGGCCGGCAGCCAATTGCTGGAAGAGGCCCTGCGCCGCGGCCACAGCGTCACCGCCATCGCCCGGGACACGTCGAAGATCGGCGCCCGTGCCGGCGTGACGGCCAAGTCCCTCGACGTGCTGGACGCCGCTGCGCTGCAAGCGGCGGTGGCCGGCCACGACGCGGTGATCAGCGCCGCGCATTTCGCCACCGTGCCGGCCGCTGCCGTGACCGGTCCGGTCAAGCGGGCCGGAGTCAAGCGTCTGCTGGTGGTGGGCGGCGCCGGTTCGCTGCTGCTGCCGGACGGCACCCGGGTGATCGATAGCGCGGGTTTCCCGGCCGAGTACAAGGCCGAGGCCAGCGCCGGTGCCGCGTTCCTCGAAGCGTTGCGTCAGGAGAAAGAACTGGACTGGACGTTCCTGTCGCCGTCCGCGGAGTTCGTCGAAGGCGAGCGCAGCGGCACGTTTCGGGTGGGCAAGGACGATCTGCTGGTCAGCGCCGAAGGCCGCAGTTGGATCACCTTCGCCGACTACGCCATCGCCCTGATCGACGAGGTACAGACACCGAAGCATTCGCGCCAGCGTTTCACCGTCGGCTACTGATCCACCCCGCGTTGTGGGAGCCACTGTCCGGCTCCCGCTTCTGCGGTGCATTCACTTTCGCCATCGCCAGCAGGCTGGCTCCCACAGGGGCCGGCGGGGAGCCCGCTCGCGAAGGTGTCAGTTCAGAATGCTCATGTTCCTCCGCCATCGCCGGCAACGGGTTCCCACAGGCTTCTCGGCGCCGCCGATCCTTGTGGGAGCCAGCCTGCTGGCGATGACGTCAGTGAAGACGCCGCAAAACCCAGTGGTTCAGCGGGTATGCGCCTGCTCCACCAGCCACACCATCAATTCCCGCAGCTTCGCCGACGGCTCTGGCCTGTCCGGCGCCACCACGTAGTAGCCAAGCCCTGTCTTGACCTTCAGATCGAACGGCGTCACCAGCCGTCCGGCGTTCAGGTCATCGCCGATCAACGACCAGTCACCGATCGCCACACCCGTGCCGTGGGAGGCCATCGACATGGCCTGGTCCAGCGTCTCGAAGTGCTGACCGCTGCCGATGTTGTTCAGCCGCAGGTCGGCGGCCTTCAGCCAGAGCGTCCAGTCCTGGTCGTCATGGGTGGGGTGCAGCAGCAAGTGTTGTTGCAGATCGGCCGGAGAGTTCAGGCCCGGTGCGCCCTTGAGCAGCACCGGCGAGCAGACCGGCGTCAGCTGTTCGTCGAACATGTGCAGCGCGGCCGGCAGATCGTGGGGCGCGGTGCCGTAGATCACCGCCGCGTCGAACTGTTCACGCTGGAAGTCCACCCCGTGCTGGAGCGAGGCGGTCAGCTTCACCGGCGCGTCCGGGCGTTCGCGCTGCCACTGCATCAGGCGCGGCAACAGCCAGCGCATCACGCAGCTCGGTGCCTTGAGTTGCAGGGTCTCGCGCTTGGCGCCGATCTGCTCCACCGAATCGCCGATCAGGTCGAACACCTGCTGCACCTTCGGCAGCCATTCGCGGCCTTCGGCGGTCAGTTCCAGCCCCCGGGCCAGGCGGATGAACAGCTCATAGCCCAAATGATCCTCGAGCCCTGCGATCTGTCGGCTCACCGCGCCCTGGGTGATGTGCAACTGCTCGGCGGCCCGGGTGAAGTTGCAGCACTGCGCGGTGACCAGAAACGTGTGCAGGGCGGGCAGGGGAGGCAGTCGTTTCATGTGGATCCAAGGTATGACGTGAGGACATGGCTAGTATGAGCTTTTATCGATTGTTGCGGCTATGGGGCGCCCGTTTCAATGAGGCCATTCCCGGACTCCCGCAAAAGGAGGCCGGAGTCTCAATCGAACAAGAAGGGCATAACCATGGCGACATGCGGCGAAGTACTGGTCAAGTTACTCGAGGATTACGGAGTCGAGCAGGTGTTCGGCATCCCGGGGGTGCACACCGTGGAGCTGTATCGCGGGCTGGCCCGTTCGAGCATCAACCACGTCACCCCGCGCCATGAGCAGGGCGCCGGCTTCATGGCCGACGGCTATGCCCGCACCAGCGGCAAGCCGGGCGTGTGCTTCATCATCACCGGTCCCGGCATGACCAACATCACCACCGCCATGGGCCAGGCCTACGCCGACTCGATCCCGATGCTGGTGATCTCCAGCGTGCAGTCGCGCAGCCAGTTGGGCGGCGGCCGCGGCAAGCTCCACGAACTGCCGAACCAGAGCGCGCTGGTCGGCGGTGTGGCGGCGTTCTCCCACACCTTGATGTCCGCCGCGGAACTGCCGACGGTGCTGGCCCGGGCGTTCGCGCTGTTCCAAGCCGGGCGTCCGCGTCCGGTGCACATCGAGATCCCGCTGGACGTGCTGGTGGAAGACGCCGATGACCTGCTCGCCAGCGTGCCGGTGCACATCGACCGCGCCGGTGCCGCACCGTCTGCCGTGAACCGCATGGCCGAACTGTTGGCGGGTGCAGAGCGTCCGCTGATCCTCGCCGGCGGCGGCGCCATCGACGCGGCCGCCGAACTCACCGAACTGGCCGAACGGCTGGACGCGCCGGTGGCGCTGACCATCAACGCCAAAGGCATGTTGCCGTCGGGCCATCCGCTGCTGATCGGTTCGACCCAGAGCCTGGTCGCCACCCGTGCGCTGGTGGCCGATGCCGATGTGGTGCTGGCCATCGGCACCGAGCTGGCGGAAACCGACTACGACGTCACCTTCGCCGGCGGCTTCGAGATTCCCGGCCAACTGCTGCGCGTCGACATCGACCCGGACCAGACCGTGCGCAACTACCCGCCGCACGTGGCGCTGGTGGCCGACTCACGCAACGCGGCCCAGGCGCTGCTCAGCGCGATGGCCCATCACCCCCTGGCCGAGCGCCGCAACGATTGGGGCCAGGTGCGCGCCGCCCGCCTGCGCGAGGAACTGGCCGCCGGCTGGGACGCGCCGGCCCTGGCCCAGACCCGCTTCCTGGAAACCGTTCTGCACGAGTTGCCGCAAGCGGTGTTCGTCGGTGACTCCACGCAACCGGTGTACACCGGCAACCTCACCTTCAACCCCGACCATCCGCGCCGCTGGTTCAACGCCTCCACCGGCTACGGCACCCTCGGCTACGCCTTGCCGGCGGCCATCGGCGCCTGGCTGGGCGGCCGCCTGGAGCAAGGCGCGCGCCCGCCGGTGGTGTGCCTGATCGGCGACGGCGGCCTGCAGTTCACCCTGCCGGAACTGGCCAGCGCCGTGGAGGCGCGGGTGCCGGTGATCGTCCTGTTGTGGAACAACCAGGGCTACGAAGAGATCAAGCGCTACATGGTCAACCGCGCCATCGAACCGGTGGGCGTGGACATCTACACCCCGGACTTCATCGGCGTGGCCCAGGCCCTGGGCTGTGCGGCCCACTCGGCCGGCTCCGTCGAGCAACTGCGCGGCGCGCTGCGGGCGGCCACGGACCGTCAGGGCCCGACCCTGATCGAAATCGACCAGACACAATGGATGAAGGCGGTGGCGCAATGAGTTCGGCCCTGAATTTCCCGACGACCCTCGACGGTCTCTACATCAATGGCCAATGGTCGTCCGGCGGCGAACACCTGCGGGTGATCAACCCGGCCACCGAAGCGCTGCTGACCACGGTCAACGGCGGCGACGAGCGCGCGGTCGACCGGGCGGTGGCGGCAGCGGCCGAAGCCTTCAAGGCCTGGTCGAAGACCACCGGCGCCGAGCGTGCGGCGATCCTGCGCAACATCGCCAACGGCGTGCGCAACGGCCGCGAACACCTGATGAAGCTGCAGTCGAGCAACAACGGCAAGCCGCTGTTCGAGGCGGTCATCGACGTCGATGATGTGATCGCGACGTTCGAGTACTACGCCGGGCTGGCCGACAGCCTGGACGCCAAGAACGACGCGGAGGTGCCGCTGCCCAGCGACGACTTCAGCGCCCGCGTGCGCCGCGAGCCCTGCGGTGTGGTCGGGCTGATCGTGCCGTGGAACTTCCCGATGGTCACCACCGCGTGGAAGCTCGCCCCGGCCCTGGCCGCCGGCTGCTGCGTGGTGCTCAAGCCGTCGGAGGTCACGCCGCTGGCGGAGCTGGAGCTGGCGGCGATCATCGCCGAGTCCGGCCTGCCTGACGGCGTGTTCAACCTGGTCTGCGGCACCGGGCTGGCGGTGGGGGCGCCGCTGGCGGCGGATCCGCGCATCGCCAAGGTGTCGTTCACCGGCAGCAACGCGGTGGGGGTGCAGGTGATGCAGCGCGCCGCCGAGACCGTGAAGGGCGTGAGCCTGGAGCTGGGCGGCAAATCCTCGCTGCTGGTGCTGGCCGACGCCGACCTCGACCTGGCGGTGGAACTGGCCTGCGGCGGTGCCTTCTTCAACGCCGGGCAAATGTGCTCGGCCACCAGCCGGGTGCTGGTCGCCGATGAGCTGGCCGACGAATTCCTCACGCGGCTCAAGGCCCGCGCCGAGAGGATCCGCGTGGCCGACCCGTTCGACCCAGACGTGGAGATGGGCGCGCTGGTCAACCAGGCGCAGTACCAGCGGGTGCTCGGCCACATCGACCGCGGCCTGAGCGCCGGGGCGAAGCTGGTGTGCGGCGGCAACCGTCCCGCCGACCTCGCCCGCGGCTACTTCTTGCAGCCGACGGTGTTCACCGAAGTGCCCCTGGACAGTGCGCTGTGGTGCGAGGAGATCTTCGGGCCGGTGGTGTGCGTGCGCAGTTTCGCCACCGAGGCCGAGGCGATCGCCCTGGCCAACGACAGCCGGTTCGGCCTGGTGGCCAGTGTGGTCACCCGTGACGCCGAAGCCGCGGACCGGGTCGCCGACGCCCTGCAGGCGGGGCTTGTGTGGCTGAACGCGCCGCAGGTGATCTTCCCGCAGACGGCGTGGGGCGGCTACAAGCAGAGCAGCCTGGGCCGTGAGCTGGGGCCGTGGGGACTGGCCGCGTTCCAGGAGATCAAGCACGTGGTGCGGGCGCTCTGAACGCCCGAAAAAAGTGAACGCATGCCTCGCAATGAGGCATGCGCCGGCGTCATGGCTCCAATGAGTTTTTATCGATGGTCAGCGCTTGCGCCCGACCTCAGGATGAATCCGCCGACCTCGCCCAAGCCCTTTGAAACCGGGGCTTTGGCGGTTCCGGACGGTCAGCGCAAGGGTTGCGGTCAATCTCATACTTACAAGAACAAAGGGAGTCCTTCATGGGCGAGCACGATCTGAACAGGCGTCAATTCATCAAGACCGTCGGCGTGGCCTCGGTGGCTGCGGCGGCGTTGAGCATGCCCTTCATCCGGGCGAGCGCCAGCGACACCCGTTTCGCCGGCAAGACCCTGCGCCTGCTGACCTGGTCGGATGACACCGGCCTGGCCGCGTTGCGCAACATCGCCGCGACCTTCGAGGCCAAGACCGGCGCCAAGGTGATCGCCGACCGCACCGGCAGCACCTCGGAAATGGTCGCCAAGCTCAAGGCCGGCGGCGACCGTCCGCAGTACGACATCATCACCCTGGCCGGCGTCGGCGCCGAAGGCCTGGCCGCCGCCGGGCTGCTGGAAAAGCCCGACCTGAACCGCATCCCCAACCTGATCGACGTGCCGGAAAAGTACCGCACCGGCGCCAACGGCCACGGCATCGGTTACCTGCTGTGGTGCAACAGCCTGGTCTACAGCACCCGCACCCAAAGCACGGCGCCGGACAGCTACGCCGCACTGTGGGACGCTGACCTGGCGCCGAACATCTTCCTGCCGCCGCCGAACTGGACCGAGGCGATGGACCTGATCATCATCGCCGCCAAACTGGCCGGCGGCGACGAGCACAACATCGAGCCGGGCTTCAAGAAACTGGCCGAGCTCAAGGACCGCGTGGTGACCTTGGGCGAGAACCCCAACCAGATCGCCGAACTGTTCCGCACCGGCTCCCTGGACATGGGCGGGCTCTACGCCCCGGCGTTCTTCCCCAAGCAGATCCGCGACGCGAACTACGGCCTGGGCGCCACGTTCGGCATGAAGGAAGGGTTCTACACCGACCTGATGCTGTCGGTAATGCCCAAGAACCGTCCCGGCGACACCGACCTGGCCTACGCCTTCATCGATCACTCCCTCGACCCGCTGGTGCAGGGCAAGATGGCCGAAGACATCTTCAACGGCCCGGTCAACGCCAAGGCGATCATCTCCGCCGAGGCGCGCAAGAGCCCGTACATCCTGACGCCGGAGCAGATCGCCGAGAAGGCGATCATGCACGACAACGCCTTCCTGGCCACCGTGCATGACCAGTGGATCCGTCGCTACACGGAAATCTTTTCTTCCTGAGCCGAACGCAACCTTCAGAACACCGCAACCCCCTGTGGGAGCTGGCTTGCCAGCGATAGCAATCTGTCAGTGAGTTCATTTCGACAGGTCGGCCGTCATCGCTGGCAAGCCAGCTCCCACAGGGTTCGCGGGGGTTTGGAAATCTGTGTTTGTCAGTTGTTTTTCCATTGACGAGATCATTGCCATGGAACATCAATCCCTGACCCACCCGGTCGGCGCGGCCGACGTGCGCCCGGCGCGCGGCGTTTCGCCCACCGTCCGGGCGTGGTTTTTCCTCACGCCGTCGATGCTGTTCCTCGGCGTGCTGATCGCCGCGAGCCTGCTGGTGCTGCGCATGAGCATCGGCACCAAGGGCGCGGAGTGGACGGGCTTCAGCCTGGCCAGCTACGCGCAGCTGCTCGAACCGTACTACCTCAAGTCGTTGCTGCTGACCCTGCGCCTGGCGCTGATCAGCGCGGTGATCGCCGTGCTGCTGGCGATCCCGGTGGCGTACACCATGTCGCGCCTGACGTCGCCGTTCGTGCGGCGGATCTTCCTGGCGGCGGTGCTGCTGCCGCTGTTGGTCAACCTGCTGCTGCAGAGCTACGGCTGGCTGGTGATCCTCGGCCCCGGCGGCATGCTCAACCAGACCCTGATGGGGCTGGGCCTGATCAAGCGGCCGATCATGCTGCTGTACAACCAGAACGGCGTGCTGATGGGGCTGGTGCAGACCGCGTTCCCGCTGGCCGTGCTGCCGATCGCCAGCGCCATGCGCGGCGTGTCCCGCAGCTTCGAAGAGGCCGCCGCGACCCTGGGCGCCAGCCGCTGGCAGGTGTTCCGCCAGGTGGTGCTGCCGATGAGCCTGCCGGGGATCATCACCGGCGCGACGCTGGTGTTCGCCTACAACGCCAGCAGCTTCGTGGTGCCGCTGCTGCTGGGCGGGCGGCGGGTGCCGATGCTGGCGGTGATGGTGCACGACCAGATCGCCCCGCTGATGAACTGGCCCGCCGCGTCCGCCGCAGGCGTGGTGCTGATCGCCACCACCCTGGCGATCATGACCCTGTCCGAATACGTCACCGGCCGCCGTCGCCGGTTGCTGGAGGCTTCGCAATGACTGCCCTGACCAAGAAGCGCCACGCGCTGCTGCCCGGCGACACGGGCAAGTTCGCCGGGATCCTGTCCGGTGTGATCCTGCTGCTGGCGGTGCTGCCGATCCTGACCATGATCGTGATGTCGTTCAGCGGCGCGTCGAACCTCGACTTCCCGCCGGCCAGCTACAGCCTGCAATGGTACAAGGCCGCGTGGCACACCTTCGTCTCGCCGGACGCCAGCGACGTGCTGAGCCTCGGTCAGGCCATGGCCACCAGCCTGCTGGTGTCGTGCCTGACCATGGTCTTCGCCACCCTGATCGCAGTGCCGGCGGCCTACGCGCTGACCCGCTGCGAGTTCCGCGGCAAGGCCGTGGCGCTGCAACTGATGTCGCTGCCGCTGGTGTTCCCGATGGTGGTGCTGGGCCTGGCGATGCTGTTGGTGTTCGACAGTCTGCCGTTCCACATGACCACCTCGCGGCTGGTGATCGCCCACGTGATCCTGGCGCTGCCGTTCGTGGTCAAGAACTGCACGGCGGCCATGCTCTCCATCGGCAGCGAGGTCGAGGAGGCGGCGCAGATGCTCGGCGCCTCGCCGCTGCGGGCGATCGTCGATGTGGTGGTGCCGCTGATGAAGTCGGGGATCCTGGCGGGCATGCTGCTGGCGTTCATCGTCTCGTTCAACGAATTCACCGTCACCTATTTCCTCTACACCATCGACGTCATGACCGTGCCGATCTGGATGTACAGCCGCACCGTGTCCTCGCTCGACCCCACCGTATTCTCGTTTGCCGTGCTGATCGTGCTGATCGACTTCGTCCTGATCTGGGCGCTGGAGAAGCTGGTGGGCGAGGGCGGCGTTTCCTTCTGATTTGAGGTGCAACATGTCTGGACTGATTCTGGAAAACGTCGAGAAGCATTACGGCTCGGCCTGCGCGGTGAAAGACGTCAACCTGCATTTGCCCCAGGGCAAGCTGGTGTGTTTCCTGGGGCCGTCGGGCTGCGGCAAGACCACCTTGCTGCGCATGATCGCCGGGCTTGAGACCCTCACCGGCGGCGAGATCCGCCTGGACGGCGAGGACATCGGCCACACCCCGGCGCACCTGCGCAACTTCGGCATGGTGTTCCAGTCGCTGGCGCTGTTCCCGCACATGACCGTGGGCGAGAACATCGCCTATCCGTTGAAGCTGCGCGGCGTGGGCAAGGCCGAGCAGCGGGCGCGGGTGGTGGAGCTGCTGGAAATGATCCAGCTGCAGGCGATGATCGACCGCCCGGTGGCCAAGCTCTCCGGCGGCCAGCGCCAACGGGTGGCGATCGCCCGGGCGATTGCCTCGCACCCCAAGATCCTGCTGCTCGACGAGCCGCTGTCGGCGCTGGACGCCAAGCTGCGCGAATCGATGCAGGTGGAGATCCGCCAACTGCAGCAGCGCCTGAACATCACCACCATCATGGTCACCCACGACCAGCGCGAAGCCATGACCATGGCCGACATCGTGGTGGTGCTGGGCGAGCACCGGGTGCAGCAGGTGGGCACGCCCATCGAGATCTACCGGCACCCGGCCAACGAATTCGTCGCGGACTTCATCGGCTCGGGCAACATTTTCCCGGCCACGGCGCTGGGCGACGGCAAGGTCGTGCTGCCGGGCGGCGATGCGCTGCAGGTGCCGATCTGCAGCAGCATCGTGGTGGGCCAGAAGGTGAAGATGCTGATCCGCCCCGAAGACCTGCAACTGTCGGCGCCCCAGGCGACGGCGGGCAACCGGCTGCTGGGCACGGTGACGTTCGTGCGCGACATCGGCGCGACCATCGAGACCACGGTGGAGTGTTCCGGGGTGACGTTCACCGCATTGAGCACGCCGTGCCAGGACATCGGCCTGGGGATCGGGCATCCGGTGTCGGTGACATTGCCGTCCGAGGCGTGCCGGGTGCTGGGAGCTTGATCCGGCCGTGATGCCGGCAGCGCCGGCCCCATCGCCAGCAGGCTGGCGATAGGGCCGGGCGCAGCACCGCAAAAATTGGATCAGACCGTGAGCCGCAACCGCGCCAGATCCCGCAGCGGCGGCGCGCCGAACAGCCGGCTGTACTCGCGGCTGAACTGCGACGGACTTTCATAGCCCACCCGATACCCCGCCGCCGAGGCCTCCAGCCCTTCGGTCAGCATCAGCCGCCGGGCCTCTTGCAGGCGCAGTTGCTTCTGGTACTGCAGCGGGCTCATCGCTGTCATCGCCTTGAAGCGGTGATGCAAGGTGGAGACGCTCAGGTTCACTTCCTTGGCCAGGTCATCGATGCGCAACGGCTGCTCGAAGTTGCCGTTGAGCCATTTGATCGCCTGGCTGATGCGGTGGCTCTGGCTGTTGGCGATGGCGATCTCGTACAGCCGGTGGCCCTGGGGGCTGCGCAGCAGGCGATAGAGGATCTCCCGGCGGATCAGCGGCGCGAGCATGGCGATGTCTTTGGGCGTGTCGAGCAGGCGCGCCAGGCGCAGCACCGCGTCGAGCATGGCGCTGTCGATCCGTTCGACGTACAGGCCGCGCCCGGTCGGCCGGGTCGGCACGCCCATGGGGCCGGCGTCGGCGATCAGCGCGGTGATTTCCGCCGGGTCGATGTCCAGGCGCACGGCCAGGATCGGCTCGTCGGGCGAGACGTTCACCACCCGCCCGCTCAGCGGCATCGAGACCGACACCACCAGGTAGTTCAAAGGATCGTAGTTGAAGTACTCGTCCGCCAGCCGCACCTCCTTGCGTCCCTGGGCCATGATGCACAGCGCCGGTTGCGCCAGCACCGGGGCGAAGTCATGGGACTGGGTGTGGCGGGACATGAACAGCGAACCGATGGCCGTGGCGTAGCTGCCGTCTTCCGAGGTGTTGCGGCGGATGAGCGTCGCCAGTTCCGCGCGCTGCTTTTCCATGTCGGCGTCCAGCGGGGCTGGGAAATGTTCGGGTGACGTCATGCACGACCTCCTCGGCAAGGGCGGTGAAGTGGGGCAGAGCATAAGTTTGTGCAAGCGTGAGCGGTAGACACATCCTGTCAAATGCTTGCCTGATCCTGCACGGGGTTGCCTCGGCCCCCAGACATGACAGGACGCAGGCGGGCAAACTTGCTCGAAACCTGTGTGACAGCACCGTGACAGGCCTTCACACTTTTTTACAGTGCCTTGAGGCAGTTTCGCAGGATCGTGCAAGGCAACGGCAGGAATCGACTAACGGCGCCCGGCAGGCGGCCCGTAACCTTGGATCCTGTCGCAGCCCGTCCCCGGCTGCCACGCGACTCCCTGGGAGGGATTGAACATGTCCAAGCAAATTCCCGTCAGTCATATGGCCTTCATCCGGGCGCGCGCCGGGCGCTCGGAAGAGTTGGGCGTGCGCCTGAGCGCGCTGATCGAGCCGTCCCGCGCCGCCCCCGGTTGCCTGAACTTCGCCTTGCAGCATTCGCAGTGCGATCCGCAGCTGTGGCTGGTGTCCGGCTTCTGGAGCAGCCAGCAGGCGATGACCGCCTATTTCGCCAGTCCGTCGATGGAGGTGTTCGGCGAGCTGGTGCAGGACCTGGTGGTCAACCAAGTGGATTTCCACACGTTCAAGGAGGTGTCGGCCGCCCAGGCGCTCGGCGCCTGCGGTGCACCGGTACACAAACTCGCCGGTTGAGGGTTTAATGGCCGGCCTATTTGACTGAGCCGGAACCTGAGACATGGCACGTAAAGAGTTCGCACACTTCGAAGCGGTTTCCGCTGTGGTCCCCGTCGAGCTGGGCGGCAACAAGGGCTATTACGCCGCCATTGCGGTCAAGGCCCTGGTCGATGGTGGCGCCCCGCGTTTCCACAAACTGCTGGATGAACAGGTGTTCCCCGGCGCCATCACGGCCGACGACGCCGCGACCCGCGAGCTGAAACGCCTTCAGGGCGTCAGCGACGACGCCGAACTCATCTGGTGAGCCTCACTTGACCGCACCCGGTCGCCACATCTTGAACAACGCTTGCGGCCCCAGCTGGAAATAGTCCGCCGGCCCGCCGCCGCGCAGAATCGGTTCTGCGGCGGCGGTGTCGTAGATCCCGTCCTTGAGCAGCCATTTGGCGATGTGCACGGCGACCACTTCGCCGAGGATCAGCCAGCTCGGCACTGTCTCGCCATTCGCCCGTTGCAACTGAATGATCTGAGTGACCTTGCATTCGAAGGACACCGGGCTTTCGGCCACCCGCGGCACCGCAATCACTTTCGACGCCACGGTGGTCAAGCCCGCCAGTTCGAACTCGTCGACCTCAGGCCCAACCGCCGCGCAGCTCTGGTTCATCTGCTCGGCCAGCGGCCGGGTGGCGAGGTTCCAGGCGAATTCGCCGGTCTGCTCGATGTTGTTCAGGCTGTCTTTGCGGCCCACGCTGGAGAACCCGATGATCGGCGGGATGTAGTTGAAGGCGTTGAAGAAGCTGTACGGCGCCAGGTTCAGCCGGCCTTCGGCATCCTGCGACGAGATCCAGCCGATGGGGCGCGGACCGACGATGGCGTTGAACGGATCGTGGGGCAGGCCGTGGCCGTTGGCGGGTTCGTAGAAGTGGATGTCGTCGGGCATGGTGGGGGTGTTCCTGGAAGGCTGTGTTCTGAGGGGGGCCATAGTGCAAGCGCGGGGCGCTGATTGCCAGTCCGGTGCAGGCGCCTGTGGGGCAACTGTCTTGATTCTGTCTCGTGGTGACTGGGCTGGCGCCATCGCCAGCAGGCTGACTCCCACAGGGTTTTGCTTGGGACCTCGCAGCTGTGTCGCTGCAGAAATGAACAAGCCCGGCATTGGCCGGGCTTTGGTGTTTGCATCCGCGGTTCAGCTGATGGCAGCGGCGGTGCCGGTCTTGTCGAAGCCGTCGGCGGCGATGGCGTTGGCGGTGCCGGTCTTGTCGAAGCCGTCGGCAGCGATGGCGTTGGCGGTGCCGGTCTTGTCGAAGCCGTCGGCGGCGATGGCGTTGGCGGTGCCGGTCTTGTCGAAACCGTCGGCGGCGATGGCGTTGGCGGTGCCGGTCTTGTCGAAGCCGTCGGCGGCGATGGCGCCGGAGGTGCTGTGTTCGACCGAGGCGCTGGCGCCGGAGATGAAGTCGGCGGATTTGGTCTTGTCCGAACCGTCGGCGGCGAAGGTGTTGGCGGCCAGGAGGGACAGGGTCAGGGCGAGGATCAGTTTGGTGTTCATGGTCGTTTCTCCGTGTTCGTTGGCGTTGTGTCTTGCTTGAGTTGAATGCTACGCCAATAAAATTGATTAAAAAGCGCAAATTAATGCTGATAACAATCGATTAACTAGATGTTAAGGGCGACGCATCGGATTCGCTTCCGTCCTCGGGCGAACGTCGCGCAGTCAATCGATCAGGTGAGTGCAGGATGGGGCAGCGGCATTAACCGGTGATTAATCGCTGTTTTGGCCCGTGTGACAGATTTTTCATGGAACGCCGACCGGTTTTTCACCCCTCGGACGCCAGTCTGCCGGCGGCCAGAAATCGAACAACCGGCCGTCACACACGGGAGCTCTTGCGTTCATGAATAAACTGCCTCAAATCACCCTGGCGTTCTGGGTGATGAAAATCTGCGCGACGACCCTGGGGGAAACGGCGGGGGATCTGCTGTCGATGACCCTCGACGTCGGTTACGCGATCAGCTCGCTGATCCTTATCAGCGTGTTCGTCCTGACGCTGGTCACGCAACTGAAGGCCAAGACCTACAAGCCGCTGCTGTACTGGATCGTGATCCTGTCCACCAGCACCGCCGGCACCACCCTGTCCGATTTCATGGACCGCACCCTGGGCCTGGGCTATGCCGCGGGCTCGATGATCCTGATCTCGATCCTGCTGGCGATCTTTGCGGCCTGGCGCCTGAGCGGCGACTCGCTCAACGTCAACAAGGTGCAGACCTTTCGCGGCGAGATGTTCTACTGGATGGCGATCCTGTTCTCCAACACCCTGGGCACCGCGCTGGGCGATTACCTGGCCGACGACTCGGGCCTGGGCTTTGCCGGCGGCGCGCTGCTGATCGGCTCGGCGATCGCGTTGGTGGTGCTGCTCAGGTATTTCACCAAGATCTCGTCGGTGGCGCTGTTCTGGGTGGCGTTCGTGCTGACCCGGCCGTTCGGCGCGACACTGGGTGACCTGATGACCAAATCCCATGAGAAGGGCGGCCTGGACTTCGGCACCGTCGGCTCGTCGGCGGTGCTGGCGGGGATCCTGGTGGTGATGATCGCCGGGGCGGCGTTTGCGCAGAAGCGGTACGGCAGCCGGCAGCGGGTGGCCGAGTCCGCTTGATGCCGGGGTGATCCCCATCGCCAGCAGGCTGGCTCCCACAAGGAATGGCGGTGAACACGGGGTTGGTGGACACCGCCGACCCCCTGTGGGGGCCACCCTGCTGGCAATGGGGCCATTGCAGTCACCCTTGCGGTGACTGCACGGACAGCTGTCAGTCAGTCACGATCCGCGAGTGCTTCTGGGTGTCCTTCATGGTGATGTACACCAGCAGCGACACGGCGATGCACGCGGTGACGTACCAGTAGTAGCCGGTCTCCATGCCGATGCTCTTGAACCACAGCGCGATGTACTCGGCGGTGCCGCCGAAGATCGATACGGTCAGCGCGTACGGCAGGCCGACGCCCAGGGCGCGGATTTCGGTCGGGAACAGTTCGGCCTTCACCACCGCGTTGATCGAGGTGTAGCCGCTGACGATGATCAGCGCCGCCATGATCAGGAAGAACGCGCCCCACCAGCTCTGGATGGTGTGCAGGGTCATCAGGATCGGCACGGTGAAGATCGTGCCCAGCACGCCGAAGGCGATCAGGATCGGACGCCGGCCGATCTTGTCCGACAGGCCGCCGATGACCGGTTGCAGGCACATGAACAGGAACAGCGTCGCCGCCGAGATGGTGGTGGAGTCGGAGATGCTCATGCCGACGGTGTTCACCAGGTACTTCTGCATGTAGGTGGTGTAGGTGTAGAAGGCCAGGGTGCCGCCCATGGTCAGGCCGACCACGGTCAGCAGTTCCTTCGGATGGCGGAGCAAGGTGCGCATGGCGCTTTCCTTGGACTTTTCCTTCTTCACGAACGACTCGGTCTCTTCCATGCCGCGGCGCAGGTACAGCGCGACGATCGCGCACAGGGCGCCGATGGCGAACGGGATGCGCCAGCCCCACGCGTACAGCTGTTCGGTGGTGAGGAACTGCTGCAGCACGATCAGCACGCCCAGCGCGATGAGCTGGCCGGAAATCAAAGTCACGTACTGGAAGCTGGAGAAGAAGCCGCGACGCTCCTTGGTGGCCATTTCCGACAGGTAGGTGGCTGAGGTGCCGTACTCGCCGCCGACCGACAGGCCCTGCAGCAGGCGGGCGAACACCAGCAGGATCGGCGCGCCGATGCCGATGGTTTCGTAGTTCGGGCTCAGGGCGATGATCAGCGAGCCGAAGCACATCAGGTACACCGACGCCATCAGCGCGGCCTTGCGGCCCTTGCGGTCGGCGTACAGGCCCATCAGCCAGCCGCCGATGGGGCGCATCAGGAAGCCCACGGCGAAGATCGCGGCGGTGTTCATCAGTTGCGCGGTGGTGGAGCCGGCGGGGAAGAAGGTCTTGGCGAAGTACAGCGAGAAGGCGGCGTAGACGTACCAGTCGTACCACTCGACCATGTTGCCGACGGAACCGCTGAAGATCGACTTGATCCGGCTGGCGGTGGTTCTTTCCTTGGCCGGCGCGGCAGCTGCCCCAAGCGGCAGGATGTTGGAGTTATCCATTGAAGGATCCTTCGGTTAATTGTTTTTGTGGAGCGCGTCGAAACGCAGCCTGCGGGGGCTATAGCAGGAGGTGTGCCAAGGGGCGGAGGGCCGGTTTAGAGGGGGTAGGCGCGGTTGTTGAGCGGAAATCCGCTTGTTGCGCGGAGGGTGATGAGCGGAAATCCGCCTATCTTGGCGCCCGCATGGAGGGCGTGTGCCCCGCTATCTGTGGGAGCCAGCCAGCCTACTGGCGATGACGCCGGCAAGGGCACAATCTTGTTTGAGCCCTGCGGCGCCTCCACGGACGCCATCGCCAGCAGGCTGGCTCCTACAGTTTTGCCTGAGCCACAAATCCTGCAGTCGCCGGGCAATCAGCTGTCCTGCACAAACATCTCCCGGCTCAACCCATGCCGCTGCATCTTTTCGTTGAAGGTGCGCCGCGGCAGTTGCAGTTCTTCGAGCACCGCCTTCACGTCGCCCTTGTGCCGGGTCAGGGCGATGCGCAGGCACTGGGCCTCGAACGCCTCTTGCTGGGCCGCCAGCGATTGCCCCGGGTCGATCCCCGGCACCGGTTCGTCCAGGCCCAGCACCTGACGCTCGGCGACGTTGGCCAGTTCGCGCACGTTGCCCGGCCAGTCGTGGCTGAGCAGGTGGCTCAGCTGGGCGCCGCCCAGCGGCGGGAACGTCCGCCCGAGCCGTTCGGCGGCCTGGCGGGCGAAGGCGTCGAACAGCAGCGGGATGTCTTCGCGGCGCTCGCGCAGGGGCGGCAGGCGCAGCTCGGCCACGTTCAGCCGATAGGCCAGGTCTTCGCGAAAACGCCCGGCCCGGGCCTCGTCGAGCAGGTCGGGCTTGGTGGCGGCGACGATGCGCAGATCCACGCGGATGCTCTGGTTCGAGCCCAGCCGCTCCAGCTTCTGCTCCTGGATCACCCGCAGCAGCTTCACCTGCTGGGCCAGGGGCATGCTTTCGATCTCATCGAGGAACAGCGTGCCGCCGTCGGCGTATTCCAGCTTGCCGATGCGCTTGCCGGACGCCCCGGTGAACGCGCCGCTCTCATGGCCGAACAGTTCGGCCTCGAACAGTTGCTCCGGGATCGCCGCGCAGTTGAGCGCCACGAACGGTTTGTCCGCGCGCGGGCCGAAGTCGTGCAGGCAACGGGCGACCATTTCCTTGCCGCTGCCGGTCTCGCCGCGGATCAGCACGTTGACCGGCAGCGCGGCCAGATCCAGCACCTGCCGGCGCAAGGTCTGCATGCCGCGGGACACGCCGAGCAGCGTGGCGTCGAGCCTGGCGCGGTTGTCGGCCTGCTCGTGCAGGGTACGGTTCTCCAGCACCAGCCGGCGCTTGTCCAGCGCCCGGCGCAGGCTGCCGAGCAGGATCTCGGGGCTGAACGGCTTTTCCAGGAAGTCGTAGGCGCCGTCGCGCATCGCTTCGACGGCCATCGGCACATCGCCGTGGCCGGTCAACAGGATCACCGGCAGGTCGGCGTCCCGGCGCTGCACTTCGGCCAGCAGTTCCAGGCCGCTCTGGCCGGGCATGCGCACGTCGCTGAGGATCACTCCGGCAAAGTGCCGGGGCAACGCGGCCAGGCAGTCCTCGGCGCGGCTGAACAGTTGCACCTCGAAACCCGACAGGCTCAGCCATTGTTCGACGGCGCTGCGGATGCTGCTTTCGTCGTCGACCACCATCACCGAATTGAGCATCAGATGTGCGCCTCCAGATCGATCGGCAAGGTCAAGGTGAACACCGCGCCGCCTTCGCCGTTCTCGGCGCTCAGGCGCCCGCCGGACTCGTGGGCGATGGCGAACGACACCGCCAGCCCCAGGCCCAGGCCGTCACCCACAGGCTTGGTGGTGAAGAACGGGTCGAACACCTGGCCCAGGTGCTCCTCGGCGATGCCGCCGCCGCTGTCGCTGACGCTCAGGTGCCACAGCTGCTGGTCGGCCTCCAGGCGGATCAGCAGGCGCTTGCACGGTTTGCCGTGCATGGCGTCGAGGGCGTTGCGCAGCAGGTTGATCAGCACCTGTTCCAGGCGGATCGCATCGCCGCGCACCCAGGCCGGGCGGGTCAGGTGCAGCACCAGGCTGACCTGCTCGTCGCGCAGGCGGGTGTCGAGCAATTGCAGGGCCTGATCGACCACGGTCGCCAGGTCGAGCCGTTCGCGCAGGCCGCTGGGGCTCTTGCGGGCGAAGGTCTTCAGGTGGCCGGTGAGGGCGGCCATGCGGGTGAGCATGTCGTCCACCGGCTTGAGCGCCTTGTAGGCCTCATCGACGCGGCCATGATCGAGCAGCAGGCGCAAGGTGGCCAGTTGCATGCGCTGGGCGGTCAGCGGCTGGTTGATCTCGTGGGCCAGCGCGGCGGACATCTGCCCCAGCGCCGCCAGTTTGGCCGACTGCACCAGGCCGTCCTGGGCGGTGCGCAGCTCGCGGGTGCGTTCTTCCACCAGCCGCTTGAGCTCGGCGCGGCTGCGCTGGCGCATCTTGCCCAGGCGCCAGCGCTGGTTGAGGAACAGCAGCAGGAACACCAGCGCCAGCCACACCCCGGCGGCGGCGAGCCCGGCGTTGCGCAGATCCTCGAACGCCACCTGCGGGCGGCGCAGCAGGTGCAGCGTCCAGCCTTCGGCGGTCAGCGGCAGGGATTCCCACAGGTAGTCGGCGGTGCCCTGCGGGCCTTCGACCCGGCGCAGGTCGCTGGTGTCGTCGAAGCGGCGCAGCGACAGGTGCGTGAGCGGCACCAGCGCCTGTTTGTCGTATTGGCGCGTGGCCTTGATGTCGGCCAGGTCGGCGGCATCCAGCGGCCGCAGCGCGCGGTAGCGCCAGCCCGGCTGGTTGGCGATGAAGATGATGCCCCGCGCATCGCTGACCAGCAGGGTGTCGCTGCCCTGGCTCCATTCGCGTTCAAGCTCGGGGAATTCGAGCTTGACCACCATCGCCCCGAGGAATTCGTCCTGTTCGCCGAGCACGGCGCTGGAGAGGAAGTAGCCGGGAATCCCGCTGGTCACGCCCACGGCGTAGAAGCGTCCGCTGCCTTGGGTGCGGGTCTGGCTGAAGTATGGGCGGAACCCGTAATTGTGGCCGACGTAGCTGCTGGGCAGGCGCCAGTTGCTGGCGGCCACCGCCAGGCCGGTGTGGTCGAGCAGTTCGAGGGTCGAGGACTGCGCCGCGCCGTTGATCTTCTCCAGCTTCAGGTTGAGCGCCGCCTGCTGCTCGGCGCTCACCGGGCCGCCCAGGGCCGCGCGCAGCTGCGGGTCGAGCGCCAGCACGGCGGGCAGGGCGCGGTAGCGGTCGATCAGGGTGTGCAGGGAATTGGCGTACAGCGCCAGTTGCTGGCTGGCGCGGGCCGCGTCCTCCTCCAGGGCCTGGCGTTCGGCGTGGCGGATCGCCAGGGTCGCGGCCAGGACGGCGCCGGCGATGATCAGCAGGGTGTACAGCGACAGACGCAGGGTACGGGAAGTCGGCAGCATGCTGGGGCGAACGGATGGGGGACGGGCGGGCACGATAGCACGGGGCTGCGTGTCGTTCTCGCTTTGCACGTAACCTGATCCGACACCAAGAGACTCCGATTGAATGCGACGGTGCTCGGTCGCACGAACCGGCCGGCAATGCACAGTGCGGATAGGTGACAGGCCCCCCCGCGGGATCAATGCCTTTTGACGCTTTTCGAGGTTCGGCGCTCTTGTGCCAGCAGGAACTGATTGTCGGTGGTGCCTTGAATTTTGTATGCGCTCATCAGTTTCTGTGCACGGTCGATGATTGCATGGATGTCTTTGGTTCTTCCTTGCAGGTCTGCTTGTCGGATCGGTGCCAAGTCTTCCCGGGAGGTCATGTTGTTGACATTGGGCAGCACATCGCCAGGGTGGACGGTAGTCCTTTGCAGCACTGCATAGGCTTGCTGGACAGAGTCCCAGCGCTCGTCCAGCGCACTCCGCCAGTCGGCTAGCATGGTTTCGATTTTGTTGATCTTCACCGGACTCAGTCGGTTTTTGATGTCTTCGGCTTCCTGACTTCTGGAGCCCATGTTCAAGAACACATTCATGGCGGGAACCACGGTACCGACGACTCTGTTCAGGAAAAGGTTTGCGGTGTCGGTCGGGGACAAGCGGGCCTTGTCCGGCGTGAAACCCAGCCTGCGGTCGATGGCGGCGACCGACATGGCCGATGTCTGCGGAATGAGCGGCCGGATCCAGCGGGGGCTGGGAGTAGAAGCGTTTTGGGTATCTGTAGCGACGTCACCGCCGGCATTGCCGGTGATGATGCCGCCCACAAAGGGGATGGCGTTCACTTCAGGCGCCAGTGCACCGAAAATCTCGCCTGCGCCGAAGCCGCCATAAAATCCGGCCAACCCTGCAACGGATTCGCCGAGGAGGTTTTTCAGCATTTCCTTGCCCGTGCCGGACTGAGTGAACACGTTATAGATCTGATCCAGCGCGGTGGCGGCTTCGGTGCCGAGTTCGGTTATGAACTGCGAATATCTGATGATCTGCCATTCTTCCTTGCTCTGCCCGGCTGCATCGATGAACCGCAACGGATTGTTCTCGACAAACCCGTAGAGGTTCAGCCCGTCCACGCTCCCGGCAGGATCGGCGGCGACCCAGCGCTGCAGCCACGGTGCGTACTGGCGGGCGCCATAGTCGTACAACCCGCTCACGTCCATTTCCTTGCCCGAATAGCGGATCGTTCTGTAACCGACCTCAAGGCTTGAGCGGGCGGCCATCCAGGCGGTGGCGCCGAACGGGTAATAGCCTTCGTGGCTGACCAGCTGCGCTCGGGCGTCCAGTTCCATGACGCAGGAGCCCAGGTGGTCGCTCAAGGTGTAGCGCAATTGGTCGGCGTCGATGCCGGGCGGCTGACCGCTCTCCCAATGCAGGCAGCGCACGTTGCCTATGCCTGTGGCGAGGGTGATGACGTGCAGCGTTTCGCCGTTGTCCTTCGTGCGGATCTCCAGCCCCGGCAGGTAGCGCACCTCATGGAAGTGAAGGTTGGCGGCGTTGTGGAACTCATGGCGCTTGAAGACCCGCACGCCCTGGCTGTAACGGTAGCGTTCCTCGTCGTCGGGCCCGGACGGGCGCTGCACCAAGGTGACCGTGTCCAGGCGGTCGCGGGCGTTCCATCGCAGCGGCTGGCCGGGTTGCAGCGCCAGCAGGTTGCCGTGGCGGTCGAACAGGCTGCCGATGGCCGGCTCAGGGTCGCCTTCGGCCCAGCGCACGCCGCGGTTGCTGGCGGGGTCGATGAACATTCGGCGGGTGTGGTTGGCGCCGTCGCGCACGTGGCGCAGCCGGATCAGGTTGTTGCCGTGATCGTAGTCGTAGGTCTGCACGTAAGGGCGCCGGTCGGCGGGGTCGGTCGGTTGCGGCAGGCCGGGAATGTCCGAGGGCGGTGCGTCGTCGTGACCGCTGGCGGTGTGCAGGCGGTACAGCGAGTCATAGGTGAAGGCGCGGTGGCCGTCGACCCGACGGTTGGCGAAGTGGCTGGGCGTGAAGGCGTGGTCGAGGAGGCGGGTGAGGTTGCCCGCCGGATCGTATTCGTATCCGAAGTCTTGCAGCGGAGCCTGCCCGCCGGCTTGTGCCTGCTGACGGATCAGGCGTCCGTCCGCCGGGTCGTAGGTCCAATGGGCTGCCGTTCCGTTGTCGGCCTGCTGTTCGACGATCTGCCCGGCGGCGTTGTACCGGGCATCGAGCAGCACCGTCTGCCAGGCGGTCTGGCCGTTGAGTCGCAGGCGCATCCGCCGCGGTTGGCCGGCGAGGTCGAAGTCCGTCTGTTGCCGGTGCCCGCCGGCGTCGGTCTGTTCCAGCCGGGCGCCCAGCGGGCCGTGGCGCCAGCGGGTGACGAAGGCGTTGTCGTCGCCGAAGGTGCGCGATTGCTCCAACGTCTCGCCGAGCAGGCCGAAGCTCGGCCATTGCACGGTGCCGGCCTGGTCGGTCTGTTCGACGGTCCTGCCGCGCAGGTTATGGCTGGCGTCGGCCGACGCATCGGCATGGACGAAGGTCTCGGCATCGGCGCCGTGGGTCTCTTCGTCTTTGACCAGACGCAGCAGCGGATCATAGGCGCTGCGCCAGTGAAAGCCGCGCGCATCCCAGCGCTGCAGAACCTGGCCGGCGGTCCCCGGCAGGATCAGGCGCCAGCCGGCGTCGACGCTGTCGGTCTTCACGGGGGCATCGTTCAGTCCGTACACGTGGACGAGGTTGGGCACCGCCAGGCGCGGATCCCTTTGCGCGATCACCCGTCCCGCCGCGTCGTACCCCAGGCGAGTCACCAGGCCAAGCGGCGTGTCTTCGGCCAGCGTGCGCAGGTAAGCCACCTGGCGAACCGCCAGGCCGCGGCTGTCGTTCACCGTGACGGCGGGCGTACGCCGATGCACATTCATGGCTGCGGCCCCGGCTCGTCGGTGTCGTTGAAGTCTTCGCTGATGTGATACCAGGGGTGATAGGTCTCACGGGAGAAATGGCCCTTGGCGTTGACCAGCCGGACCGGACGCCCGAGCACGTCATAGAACAGCTGATCGAAAAAACCGTGCTCGCGCAGCGACGCATCGTTGACGTAGCGGTGGGTGTCGGCGAAGAACGGCCGGAACCGTCTCACGGCCAGTCCTTTGTTGTTGTATTCGACCCGCTCGCTGATGCGCCAGCGCGGGTCGGCCGGCACCTCGACCGGTTGGCCGTCCTCGATGATCAGCGAGCCGTCGGCGTCCACCGCGTACGCGGATCCCGGCTCCACAAGCTGTTGGGTCTGCAAGGGGCGGCCGAAGCCGTCGACGCAGGTCTTGATGATCTGGATCTGCGCCGGCACCGGGTCGTCGGGGTAGCGGTCGGCCCGGAGCAGGACGCTGTGCACCGGCTCTCGGGGGACAAGGGCGATGGCTTCGTCCAACGCGTGCTCCGCCGGCGTCAGTGCGGTGGCTTGCGCCAGACGTCGGCGGGCGCTGGCGCGGATGTGGCCGTCGGGCAGGATCAGGCCGCCGTCGACCCATCGGGCAAAGCGCTCGGCGTCAGCGGTCGCGGTCGGCGGCAACTGGCCCATCCAGCTGAACAGATCCTTGCGCAGGGTGCTGGCGGCTTGCTGCACGGCGCCCTCGGGATCTCCGATGGCGGGGGCCGGTCGGTGATCCTCCGGCCGCACGTAGTCGCTCAACGGGCTGAAGCCTGCCGGCAAGCCGTTCTCCGTGCCGTGGAAACTCAGGGCCAACGGCTGGCCGGAGGGTTCGTAGAGCGCCTCCTGCACGTTGTCGTTGGCGTCGACGATGCGCAGCGGCTGCAGGGCGTGGTAGTCGTATTCGATCCGGGTGGTGCAGCCGTCGGGCAACACCACGCGCTCCACCGCCAGGCGGTAAGGGTCGTAGGTGGCCCGGGTGATGCCGTGGCTCGCGGTTTCGTGGTAGTCGAGCACCCGGTGGAACCCTTCGCCGGCAGCATAGGCCGCGAACCCGTAACGGGCCGACCACAGGTTTTCCTCCGCATCGGCCAAGGGCGCTCCCTCGAACAGCAGCGGCATCGGGGCGTAGCCGATGGCGGCCAGTTCGGCACGGATGTCGAACGGCGGCGGCACGTCCGCATAGGCCTCCAGGGCGGTCTTGTCCATCTGCGCCAGTTCCAGGGGCGCGGCCAGGGCCTCGAAGTCCGCCTGACCGTCGGGCAGGGGCGTCTGGCCATCGGTCTTGAGGTAGCGTTGCACGGTCTGGCGGGTCAGGGTGCGCCGGGTGTTCCACTCGGGCGAGTCCTGATGCTGCAGCAGTCGTTCGAACGACACCTGCTCAGGCGTCAGCCCACCGGGTAACGGGCCCTTGGGCAGCGCCAGCGCATCGCCGCGCTGCTGATAGGGCAGGCCGAGGCGCCAGTGCTGCGGGTCGCCGTCCAGGTCGATGAAGCGCGCGCGGGTTTCGCTGAGGTAGAACGATTGCTGGGCCTGGTCATGGGCGTCGCGCCACCACTGTTGCTCATCGGGGTCGGTGAACGGCGGCGGGTCGGCCTCGGTGCGGCGACGGGCGTAATGCACGGTCAGGGCATGCAGCGGGGCGCCGTAGGCGTTGTGGCGCAGGGTCAGTTCGTGGCGGCTCAGCGGGTCTTCGATCACTTGCTCGTAGGCATGGTCGAGCTGTTCCAGCGTCAGCGGCAGCAGCACCGCGTAGGCATCGTGGGGACCTTTGGCCCGGACCTCGCGCACCCGGTAACGGTGTTCGGTCACGGCAAAGGGCCGCGCCGTGGCCGGGTCGTCCGCCTCGGCATAGGTTTCGCTGCGGGCCGGCAAACCGGCGAGCGCCCGGGCGATGGCGTGTTCGGTGTCGGCGTCGGGCGGTGCGACGGGTTCGTCGAACTCGTCGCCTTGGTGGAAACGGCTGAACACGGTGGGGCCCAGCGGCACGGCTTCGGGGTCGCGGTCGAAATAGCCTTCGCGCGGCCGGTCGATGGTTCGCCCGGTGTGGAACCAGGTGTGCAGTCGCACCGGTGCGGTGAAGCCTGCATCGTCGTCGGCGCCGGCCGACTCGCTGTCGCACTGCTGCAGGTGGCCGAACCCGCGGAACTCACGGTCTTCGCCGTCATAGAAACCCTCGCGGTAAGTGAACGCTTGGGTCAGGCGATTGCCGGTGACTTCGTCCAGCTGCAGCTGGCGGCTGACCGCCTGAACGGGAAAGGGCAGGTGGCAGGCGGGCGGGACGGCGGGGTGCGCGGCGAGCCGGTCGCGCTTTTCGTCCAGCCATTCCTGGGCGCTGCTGCGGTAGGTCACGCGGGTGCTGCAGCCCATGTTGTTGTTGCTGGCCGTCAGCAGGTACGGCTTGGCGGACACGAAGTCATACCGCCAGTGCCGGGGCGCCATGTGCGGCACCGTCAGTAGCAGGCTGGCGCAGCCCAGGCCCTGGAGGTCGGCCAGCGTCACCTGGCACAAGGCGTCGTAGCGCACGCCTTCGGGCCACGGCACTGTGACGGGCGTTTGCTCCAGTCCCCGGCCGCCGCGGTTGAGGTAGATCTCGAAGGCGTCGGACTTCAGGTAGACCAGCGCCGGCGCGCCGGAGCCGTCGAGGTCGGCGATGCGCACGTGCGCCACGTCGAACGCATCATGGGCAAAGGGCAACGCGCTGATGACCCGGCCTGCGCCGAACCGGCCGTGGCCCAGGTTCGGCCAGCATTTGATTTCGTTATGGCGGATGCGGCACAGCTCGGGCATGTCGCTGCCCAGCAGGTTGCCCAATAGCACCAGCTCGTCCGGCGCCGGGCCGAACAACGGCAAGCGGTCGTCGTCCGGCAGGTGAGCGACGTCTTCGCCGGGGGCGAAGCCTGCCTCCCGCCGGTTGGCGTACAGACGCACCGAGCGGGGGCCGATCAGGGCCAGTGAGGCGAGGCCGTCCCCGGACAGGTCGCCCAATTGCGTCAGCGTATGGAAGAACTCCGCCGGGAAGGCGTTGAATGCAATGAAGGGGGCGAACGTGCGGTCGGCGTTCAGCGTACGGAAGCCGTTCATGCCTGGTCGGGCGGTGATCCAGTCCAGCCGTCCGTCGCCGGTCAGGTCGGTGAGCAGTTGACGTGCCGCGCTCCCGCCATCGGCCACGGGCGTGCTGTCCAGCAACGTCCAGGGGCCGTAGGCGATGGCCTGCGGGTCCGACTCGCCGCGCAGCGGTTCGCGGTAGTGCCAGGCCTGATCGTAGCGGCAGAGGAACCCCGGCACGCCTTCGCCGTACAGATCGACGCACTGGTAGGCGCGGCCGTCCTCGATGCCGGGCTGGGGGCCTTGCATCGGCAGCGGCCTGGGCGTCTTGTCGAGGGTGAACGGTGAATGTTCGAACTCTACCGGCGGGGTGTGCTCGACCGCGCCGCTGGCGTCCCAGGCCTGGTAGTGGGCGGCGCTGATCTGGCTGTAGGACCAGGCGGGCGTGTCCGGGGTGTATTCGAGCAGCAGGCGGCGGACCAGCACGGGCGCAGCGCCCGTTTCCTCGGGAAAATGATGGAACATCAGCACTTGGCGGCACAGTCGCCGGGTGCCCAGTTCGAACCCCTGGGCGAAGGTCGAGAACGGATCCGGCCGCAGCGGCCAGGGCTGCAGCGAGGGACCGTCGTAAGGTGGCCTTTGCGTCAGGTCCCGGGTGCGCTCGCCGTAGTCGAACAGCAGGCGGAAATGCCAGTCCAGGGTTGCCGGATCGTCCGTGCGCCAGAGGTACAGGTCCTTGCTGGCGGTGACGTTGCCGTAGAGCACTTGATGCACGTAACGCTGGGCTCGGTAGTCGTGCAAGGGATCCGGATCCTGGTCGTCGGCCTTCCAGGTGACGCAGAGGTGTTCGCCCAGCGGGTTCATGCTTTCGCACAGCAGCCAGGCGCTCACCCGCGCCGGGTCGTCTGCGTCCGCTCGGCGCGACGCCGCGGTTTTGCCGTACATCTGCAGCGAGCCGTCGGCGCCGTGGATCAGCCAGAACGGCGGGCGGCCGTCGTCCGGCTGCCAGCGCTCGCGCAGGGCAAAATCGCTTTCGACCCGGGGCCAGAAACGCACGACGCTGTGCGGGCCGATGTCCAGGCCGTTGTAGCGGCGCTCGCTGCGCGAGCGGATTCGGCCTTGCTCGTCGCGCTCCGGCATCCACACTTCGCCGTCGTGGCCGACGATCTCGTCGTGGTCGGTGTAGCGCGGCGTGCCCTTGTGGGTGCGTCGGGCGATCTGCAGGCCGGCCAGGCTCCAGCCGATGCCGAACGGGCCGTTGCCGGCCTGGCTGCTGTAGCTCAGCGTCAGTTGCGGGTCGAAGCCACGTCCGGCGGACAGCGGCAACGGCAGTTCGAACGAGGCCGCCCCGGTGGGGCCGACGGCTCCCCAGCTCTTGCCGATCGTGGCGATCGAGGCGCTCTGGGCGATGGAGGGGGTAACGATGCTCAGGTCTTGATCGGCCATGATCCAGCGTTTCCTGGCGGGGAATGAACCGACGCTATCAGGAAAACGGATGGCCGTGACCTGTCAGGTCTGACAGTTGTGTGTTCACCCCGAATCCCTGTAGGGGCTTGCCTGCAAGCGATGAGGCCAGTACTGCCGGCATCTCAGTTGCCTGACCCACCGCCATCGCTGGCAAGCCAGCTTCCACAGGGGATCCCGGCTGCCCGCAAGATCCCGACACACCACAAAACCTGTGGGAGCTGGCTTGCCAGCGATGAGGCCTTCACTGCCAACATCCCTGTTGCCTGACCCGCCGCCATCGCCAGCAGGCTGGCTCGCACATTTTTAGCGGCACAAAAAAGGCCGGCCCGTCATGCGACGGGCCGGCCTTCTCATGCAGCGGCGAAGCGCTTACTGCACTTCCACCGCCAGGCTTTCGCTGATCTTCTGCTGCCAGATCGCAGGCCCGGTGATGTGCACCGACTCACCCTTGCTGTCCACCGCGACGGTGACCGGCATGTCCTTGACCTCGAACTCGTAGATCGCTTCCATGCCCAGCTCGGCGAACGCCAGCACCTTGGACTTCTTGATCGCCTGGGCCACCAGGTAGGCGGCGCCGCCGACGGCCATCAGGTACACGGCCTTGCTGTCCTTGATCGCGTCGATGGCGGTCGGGCCGCGCTCGGACTTGCCGATCATGCCCAAAAGACCGGTCTGCTCAAGGATCTGACGGGTGAACTTGTCCATCCGCGTGGCGGTGGTCGGACCTGCTGGGCCCACCACTTCGTCGCCGACCGGATCGACCGGGCCGACGTAGTAGATGAAGCGGCCCTTCAGGTCCACCGGCAGGGTCTCGCCCTTGTTCAGCATCTCGACCATGCGCTTGTGCGCCGCGTCGCGGCCGGTGAGCATCTTGCCGTTGAGCAGGACGGTCTCGCCCGGCTTCCAGCTCTGCACCTCTTCCGGGGTCAGGGTGTCGAGGTTGACGCGACGGGCCGAAGGACCTGCTTCCCAGACGATTTCCGGGTAGGCGTCCAACGGCGGCGCCTCCAGTGCGGCAGGGCCCGAGCCGTCGAGCACGAAGTGCGCGTGGCGGGTGGCGGCGCAGTTCGGGATCATGCACACCGGCAAGGAGGCGGCGTGGGTCGGGTAGTCCATGATCTTCACGTCGAGCACGGTGGTCAGGCCGCCCAGGCCCTGGGCGCCGATGCCCAGCTGGTTGACCTTCTCGAACAGCTCAAGGCGCATTTCCTCGATGCGGTTCTGCGGGCCGCGGGCCTTCAGCTCGTGGATGTCGATGGATTCCATCAACACTTCCTTGGCCATGACCGCAGCCTTCTCGGCGGTGCCGCCGATGCCGATGCCCAGCATGCCCGGCGGGCACCAGCCGGCGCCCATGGTCGGAACGGTCTTGAGCACCCAGTCGACGATCGAGTCGGACGGGTTGAGCATGGCCATCTTCGACTTGTTCTCGGAGCCGCCGCCCTTGGCCGCCACGTCCACTTCCACGGTGTTGCCCGGGACGATGGAGTAGTGGATGACCGCCGGGGTGTTGTCCTTGGTGTTCTTGCGGCTGCCGGCCGGGTCGGCCAGGATCGAGGCGCGCAGGACGTTTTCCGGCAGGTTGTAGGCGCGGCGCACGCCTTCGTTGATCATGTCGTCCAGGCTCATGGTCGCGCCGTCCCAACGCACGTCCATGCCCACGCGCACGAACACGGTCACGATGCCGGTGTCCTGGCAGATCGGCCGGTGGCCGGTGGCGCACATGCGCGAGTTGATCAGGATCTGCGCCATGGAGTCACGGGCCGCCGGCGATTCTTCGCGCAGGTAGGCTTCGTGCATCGCCTGGATGAAATCCACGGGGTGGTAGTAGGAGATGAATTGCAGGGCGTCGGCAACGCTCTGAATCAGGTCGTCTTGCTTGATCACGGTCATGAGTCGCGCTCCTCTAAAAGTCGGGAACATTCAATAAGGTGCCTGCGGCTTGGGTGCATCGGTCGGTCGCAGACACCTTTCAAGGCACGCCGGGGCTGCTGGCGCGACGCTAAAAAGGCGCGGCAGTATACCGCGCCTCCCGGGAGCTGACACGCGCCGGCAGTCATTCGTTGGTCGCATGCCGTGGCGAGGGCGGATGCCGGGCCGGCGTGCCGGTCAGTTAGTGAATGTCAGGTTTCGCGTCTTGCCGCGCAGCCGGGCGGGAGCGAGCTTGCCCGCCGCAGGGCAGGGGGCGGGACACGCTTTTGACGCCAATTATCCGGCCCGAAAATCAATGGTCATTTATCGGCCGCGCCACTAAAGTGGCAGCCGGTCTGTAGAGTAGGACACTCGGTCAGCCTTCCATCGCACGGTGAGTCAACGATTGACCCATAACGCCATTCAACGTCTTTTGCTCAAACGCTTCGCCCTCGCCGCAGCCACCTACGGATTGGCTTTGCTGCTGCTGTGGCTGGCGTATTTCAGCGGTCTCTACGACGACTCCCTGACCGGCGTCGCCGTCGGCAGCGCCCTGGTGGTGATCAGCCAGGCGAGCCTGTTCGCCGTGTTCTTTTCCGGCTGCAACCTGCGCTTTCCCGACCCCAGCCTGACCGAGGCGCAGGTGCTGATCGGCCTCGGCTGGCAGACGTGGCTGATCGCCCACCTGAACCAGGCCCGGGGTTCGTTCCTGGTGTTCTATGTGCTGATCCTGCTGTTCGGCCTGTTCCACCTGTCGCGCCGGGCCTTCATCCGCTGCACGGCGTTCGTCTTCTTCAGCTTCTGCGCCATCACCCTGTGGGACGGCTATCACTTCCGCCTGCCGGATCCGGCGCTGGCGGCCCTGCAGGTGTGCGTGCTGCTGATGGTGCTGGTGTGGCTGGTGATCTATGCGCGGTTCGTCCAGACCTCCCGCCAGCGCATGCGCCAGCGGCGGTTCGCCTTGCAGGCGCACCAGGACACCCTGCGCGGGATGATGCGCCAGCTCGAGGACCTGGTGGCCACCGACGAACTGACCGGGCTGTTCAACCGCCGGCACTTCCTGCGCCTGGCCTCCCGCGAGCTGAACGCGATGGAGGCCGGGGTGGTGCATGGCCTGGCGCTGATCGACCTTGATCACTTCAAGCGCATCAACGACCTGCACGGCCACGCTGCCGGCGACCAGGTGCTGCAGGCGTTCGCCGGGGTGGCCGGGGCCTGCCTGCGCGACGGTGACGTGCTGGCCCGCTACGGTGGTGAAGAATTCGTGGTGCTGTTGCCCGACTGCAACGCCGAACGCCTGACCGCCTGCTGCGAGCGGCTGCGCCTCGCCTTCATGGACGTCGAGCTGGTGGGCCTGAGCGTGAAGAGCCTCAGCCTGTCGGCGGGCATGACCTTGCTGGAACTGGGCGACGACCTGGACGACGCCTTGCAGCGCGCCGACCAGGCGCTGTACCGGGCCAAGCGCGACGGGCGCAACCGCTGCGCGGCGGCATGGGAGAACGTCGATGCCTGAATTGCGGGTGGGAGAGCGGCAGTGGTCGGTGCCGGCGGGCAGCAACCTGCTCGATGCCTTGAACGGCAACGGCGTGGCGGTGCCCTACAGTTGCCGTGCCGGCAGTTGCCATGCGTGCCTGGTGCAATGCGTGCAGGGCCTGCCCGCCGACAGCCGCCCGGACGCGTTGAGCGCTGATCAGCGCCGCGAGGGCTGGCGGCTGGCTTGCCAATGCCAGGTGGTCGAGGACTTGCAGGTGCACGCGTTCGATCCTGTGGTGGACGGTCGCCCGGCGGTCGTCGAAGCGCTGGACTGGCTCAGCGACAGCGTCCTGCGCCTGCGCCTGACCCCGCAACAGCCGCTGCGCTACCGCGCCGGTCAGCATCTGGTGCTGTGGGCAGGGCCGGTGGCGCGGCCGTATTCGCTGGCGAGCCTGCCCCAGGAAGACCGCTTTCTGGAGTTCCACCTCGATTGCCGGCTGCCGGGCGCGTTCAGCGACGCGGCCCGCCGCCTGCGCATCGGCGATCCGCTGCGCCTGGGCGAGCTGCGCGGCGGCGCGCTGCACTACGACCCGGACTGGCAGGCGCGCCCGTTGTGGCTGCTGGCCGCCGGCACCGGGCTGGCGCCGTTGTTCGGCATCCTGCGCGAGGCGCTGCGCCAGGATCACCAGGGCGCCATCCGCGTCATTCACCTGGCCCATGACGCGACCCTGCACTACCTCGCCAAACCGTTGCAGGCCCTGGCCGCGCAGCGGGAAAACCTGTCCGTCGAACTGTGGACGGCGACCGAGGCGCCCGCCGCTTTGGCGCAACTGCGGCTTGTTTCCCGGCAAACCCTGGCCTTAGTCTGCGGTTCGAGCGCCAGCGTCGATGCGTTTTCCAAGCGTCTGTTCCTGGCCGGACTGCCGCGCAACCAAATGCTGGCCGACGTCTTCCTCGGCCACGCTTGAGCGCGAGCCACAAGGATCCTCACCGACCGGGAGTCGCCATGACCGAAGCCGTCCTGCTGCAGCGCGAGCGCGGTTTGCTCACCCTGCGCCTCAACCGCCCCGACAAGAAGAACGCCCTGACCCGGGCCATGTACAGCCGCCTGGCCGAAGCGCTGAAGCAGGCGGACAGCGACCCGGAAATCAACGCCGTGCTGATCGCCGGCAGCGCCGAATGCTTCACGGCCGGCAACGACATCGCCGACTTCATCCAGCAGCCGCCGAACGACCTCGACAGCCCGGTGTTCCACTTCATGCTCAGCCTGCTGGAGTGCCGCAAACCGGTGGTCGCCGCCGTGGCCGGACCGGCGGTGGGCATCGGCACCACACTGCTGCTGCACTGCGATCTGGTGTACGTCAGCCGCGATGCGCGCTTGCGCATGCCGTTCGTCAACCTCGGCCTGTGCCCGGAGTTCGGTTCCAGCCTGATCCTGCCGCGTCTGCTCGGGCACGCCAAGGCGGCCGAACTGTTGCTGCTCGGCGAAGGCTTCACCGGTGAGCAGGCGGCGCAGTGGGGCATCGCCTGCGAGGCGTTGGGCAGCGGCGAAGCGGCGTTGGCCATGGCACGGGAGATGGCCTTGCGGTTTGACGAGTTGCCGGCGGAAGCGGTGCGCATCAGCAAGCGGTTGATGAAGGCACCGGACCGCGAACGGATCCGCCAGGTGATCGAGGAGGAGGGTGCGCTGTTCACCCAACGGCTGCGCTCGCCGGAGGCCTTGGCGGCGTTGACCGGGTTCATCAAACGGCATTGAAATGTTGATCAGGGCATCCGGCCTCATCGCCAGCAGGCTGGCTCCCACAGGGGAACGCATTCCAACTGTAGGAGCCAGTCTGCTGGCGATAGGGTGGGTACAGCCAACACACCTTCCGGACCGGAAAACAAAAAGCCCCGGCACTCAGAGGCCGGGGCTTTTTGTTTTCAGCGAGCGGTCACTCAGACCTGCGGGTCGCCGACATGCAGGATCTTCATGCCGTTGGTGCCGCCGGTGGTGTGGTAGCTGTCGCCCTTGGTCAGGATGACCCAGTCGCCTTTCTCCACCACGCCGCGCTTGGTCAGCTCGTCGATGGCTTTCTGGCTGACTTCGCTCGGCGGCAGGGAGGCCGGGTCGAACGGGATGGTGTACACGCCACGGAACATCGCTGCGCGGGCCTGGGCTTCGCGGTGCGGGGTGAACGCGTAGATCGGCACCGACGAGCGGATGCGAGACATGATCAGCGGGGTGTAGCCGCTCTCGGTCAACGCGATGATCGCCTTCACGCCCGGGAAATGGTTGGCGGTGTACATGGTCGCCAGCGCGATGCTTTCGTCGCAGCGCTCGAACTCCTTGCCGATGCGGTGGCTGGAGGTCTTGCCGGTCGGGTGCTTCTCGGCGCCGACGCAGATGCGCGCCATCGCCTGCACGGCTTCCAGCGGGTACTGGCCGGCGGCGGATTCGGCCGAGAGCATCACGGCGTCGGTGTAGTCGAGCACGGCGTTGGCCACGTCGGACACTTCGGCGCGGGTCGGCATCGGGTTCTGGATCATCGACTCCATCATCTGGGTGGCGACGATCACGGCCTTGTTGTGGCGGCGTGCGTGCAGAATGATCTTCTTCTGGATGCCCACCAGCTCGGCGTCGCCGATCTCCACGCCGAGGTCGCCACGGGCGACCATCACCGCATCGGAGGCCTTGATCAGGCCGTCGAGGGTTTCGTCGTCGGCCACGGCTTCGGCGCGTTCGATCTTGGCCACCAGCCAGGCGGTGCCGCCGGCTTCGTCACGCAGCTGACGGGCGTATTCCATGTCGGCGGCGTCACGCGGGAAGGACACGGCGAGGTAGTCGACTTCCATTTCGGCGGCGAGCTTGATGTCGGCCTTGTCCTTGTCCGTCAGGGCCGGAGCGGTCAGGCCGCCGCCGCGACGGTTGATGCCTTTGTGGTCGGACAGCGGGCCGCCGATGGTCACCACGCAGTGCAGTTCGGTGGCGGTGGCGGTTTCGACGCGCATCACCACGCGGCCGTCGTCGAGCAGCAGCTCGTCGCCCACGCCGCAGTCCTTGACCAGGTCCGGGTAGTCGATGCCGACCACCTGCTGGTTGCCTTCGGTCAGCGGATGGCTGGTGGAGAAGGTGAAGGTGTCACCGATCTTCAGCTCGATGCGCTTGTTGGCGAATTTGGCGATACGGATCTTCGGGCCTTGCAGGTCACCCAGCAACGCCACGAAGCGGCCGTGCTTGGCGGCCAGGTCGCGCACCAGCTTGGCGCGAGCCTTGTGCTCGTCGGGGGTGCCGTGGGAGAAGTTCAGGCGGGCGACGTCCAGGCCAGCCAGAATCAGCTGTTCGAGAACTTCCGGCGAGTGACTGGCCGGGCCAAGGGTAGCGACGATTTTGGTACGACGGACGGACATGCAAAGACTCCTCAGGTTCAAGCGCCAGCGAAGGCTACTATGCTCTTGGGGTGTAGTCATTGTTCGTTTGCACTACTTAACGTTTTCTTTTTTGAACGCGACAATCGGCACAAACGGTTCTGAAGATTTCCCGCCCCGGGTCGATACAGAGCTCAAGACAGGAGAACCCCCATGCGATTGTTGCCCATTGCCGCCCTTGCCCTCAGCGTCCTCGCCGTGACGGGCTGCACCCGTTGGTCGATGAACCACCACCTGAACAACGCCTACAGCGCCTACGACCGGGGCAACTGCGAGCAAGTGATGCTCGAGCTGTCCAAGGTCGAGCGCGCCAGCCGTGCCCGGCCTTACGTATGGCCGGAAGTGTCGATGATGCGCGGCCAGTGCCTGGAACGGCAGAAGATGTTCATCGACGCGGCCCAGACCTACCAGTTCATCATCGCCTCGTACCCCAACAGCGAATACGCCTACCGCGCCCGCGCTCGCCTGGAAACCCTGCAGAGCCTGGGCCATTACCCGACCCGCAGCGCTGCTGCGCCGGTGCGTCCGACCCGCTTCTGATGGCGGTTGTCATACAAAAGCTGTCGGTGTGTACAACCTGAGCTATAGTCGAATCATTCCGGTCCGGTCATGAACCTGACCGGAGCGACACCTGCGACTGGCCGTAGTCAGGTGACGGCGATGCAGCGACCGTCACACCGGAAGCGGGGAGAGCGAGCCTTGGGCAGTGGCCCGTTCCGAAGCACAGTGCGGCCCGGTCACAGGGCCTTGCGTGGCGATACGCTCATGTTTACCGAACGTCGGATCGAACGGCACCAATTGCCGTATTTCTTGCGGGTGTTCAACAGCGTCACCGACCGGCCCATCGGCTTCCTCGGTAACGTCTCCGAAGACGGGCTGATGCTCATCAGCCAGTTGCCGATGATGATCGGGGCGGACTTCAGCCTGCGCCTGAAGATTCCCGCGGGCGACGGTTGCCAGCAGGTGATCGACCTCACGGGGTGTTGCCTGTGGTGCCATGAGGACGCCACCCCCCGGCACTACGACGCCGGCTTCAGCCTGCACCGGCCGCCGCCGGAGTACGGGCAACTGATCGAGGCCTTGAAGCAGTACTTCAGTTTTCAGCCGTTGCCGGCTTCGGTTTGATTCGCATCCCTTACTGAAAAGCTTCGCGGGCAAGCCCGCGAAGTCGTCAGCACACGACGCCTTTTCCATTCAACATCCCATTTCCTTCACTTTCTCATTCGGCATTGGAATTAGATCCATCGTCTTTTATGCGATTTTGATCTCAATTACTGTCACGTTTGACAGTAGTGATCGAGTCGGCTCGACCCTAGGCTTTGGGTAAACCCCAACAGTCCCTGAGTCGAGAACATCTGAAATGAGTGACGACAATGATGGTGCAAGAGGCAAAGGCTGGTTGGACGAGGGCGTTCAGACTATCAGCTATGCGCATGTCACAGAACTCGAAAAGGGTTCATTTCGCGAACATGGCGAAGGCGAGCAGTATTCCGAGATTTTTTGGGCGGATGCGGTCGAGACAACGCTTCATCAAACCCATCCGCGCGTGTCCACGCTAAAGACTCAGTTGGTGTGCCAGTACAAGTTCGAAAACGGCCGTATTTATGTGAAGACATTGCGTTACCACATGACGTCCCGTCCTGCAGATAAGTATTGGTACAGGGCCAATATCGATGTAGGGCTTCAGGCAGGACAATGGGTTCGCAAGAATTCCCAAGACTCAATGTCGCAAGACAACCAATGGCACAATTACGAGATCTATCTGGATTCGCCGTTGGGTGTTCCGGATTTCGGTGTAAGTCTGGCAATACGCGTTGACTACGACGGCACCAACAATGATGTCGAACCTCACGAGGGTTGGGGCATTAACATATATCCTTCACGAAAGCCGATCATTGAATTGCCAGCCTCCAATGCGGTGGTCGAAATGCCTTTTGCCGTCTCCGGAATAAACGGGTTGGTATGGCCCTTCCCCCCCACGGTTTATGGAAAGGTCAATTTGCTGTGCATCTACAACGGTCAAGTGATTCCACTCGGCTCCGGAACTGTGGGGAGAGACGGGCGCTGGGGGGCTTACATCAGTCTCCCTCCTGATGTCACCTCTTTTTATGCAGAACAGCTCATTGGTGACCAAAACTCCGGGCGGTCAGAATCCGTGTCCATTCGCAGGGCTGTCGCAGCACCTGTAATCACAGTCCCAACGCCGAATTCAACGGTATCCGTCCGGCGGCCTTATGTTGAGGGCACAGGTACTGCAAGTGCACTTGTCCGTATTTATCAGGCCGGATCCGATGCGATTCTTTATGGTCAGACAGTAGTCAGGCTAGACGGTGTCTGGTCGTTGATGTTGCAACATGACTTGCCCGACGGGGTCTTTACATTCACCGCCAAACAGTCACTTGGTGGTGTCGATTCTCCTTGGGCACGCTATGTCCCCGTCACCGTAAGGGTGCTGCCCAAGACACCGGCGATCACCAGCCCGACAGCCAACACTTTGCAGAGTTCAACGTTCACGGTTTCAGGTTCGGGTGGCGAGGCCGGTGCGAAGGTTGACGTCCTGCTCGATATCGCCGGCACTAGGGTCGGCCAAAGCGCGACGCTGACAGGGGATGCATGGAGCGCCTCGGTGACCGTCAGCCCTGGGCCCGTTTCGCTGGTGGCCAAGCAGATAAAAGGTCAGTTGGAGTCATTGCTCAGCGCCCCCCGCGCCTTCAAGGTCCGCCCCCCAGCCCTGACCGCCGTCACCGCCACCCCCATCGGCACCCACGTCAAACTCACCGGCAGCGGCCACACCGGCGCTACGGTGCAGATCACTGTGGTCGACGGCGGAGCCGCCGCGCCGCCCGCCGTGCAAGTGACCAACGGCCGATGGGAAACCACCGCCGCCAACTGGCCCTTCGGCACCTACCGACTCAGGGCTATCCAGAAAGTCTCGGACAACGCCGGCGGTTGGATCGAATCCCAGCCCTATACCTTCACCGTCAATCATACGTTCCCGAATCCGTCCGATGTCGCGTTCACGGCGGACTATCAGCCGACCTGCTCGGGCAAGGGGCTGAACGGCGCGACGGTGAGGCTCTTTGACGTGGGCGGCACCGTGCCGCTGGCGCCCGATGCCATTGTCGGCGGTGGCCAATGGTCGGTACGGGTGTCGCAGGTGTGGGGGCCGACCTGGGAGCGCTCCGTGCAGGTCAAGCAGTTCCTCGGCGAACAGGCATCCAACGGGGTCACGGACAACGTCACCATCGCGCCCAAGGTGCCGACGCTCGACGCTCCGGTCGAGGACGGTCTGTCGCCGCAATGGAGCGGCACCTGCTGGCCGGGTGCGACAGTGAACATCGAGTTCAGTGACAGCACCACCGTTCACAAAGTGATCGGCGCCGGGGGCGTCTGGTCTTACCGTCGCGCCACCGACTTCGCGCCGGGCATCACCTATACCGTCAAGGTCACCCAGACCGCCGCCAGTCAGACGTCGGCGATCGTGTCGCGCACGTTCACCGTCGATGCCCCCTTGCCCAAACCTGTCATCACCTTCCCGGCCCAGAACGCCGAGGTGGGGACTGAGGTGACCGTGCGCGGGGAAAGCGGCGTGGCCGGCGCGACGATGCAGTTGCGCGACGCCCAGTTCGGCAGACCGCTGGGGACGCCCAAAACGCTGACAAGCGACGGCGCGTGGTCCATCGACCTGACGGCGCTGGAGTTTCGCCAGTACACCCTCGACGCCAGGCAGGCGCGCAACGGCCGGGAGTCCGAGCGCAGTGACTTGCACATCTTCCGGGTGGTGCTGCTGCCGCCGGTCTTCGAGGCGCCGGAGCAGGGCGGCAAGTTGCCGCGCACCGCGATTCTGTCGGGCACGGCCATGCCCGGCGGGAAGGTTGAGGTGCTGCTGGAGGGCGACAGCGCCCCCCTGCTCAAGGACATCACCGTGGATGCCGAAGGCCGCTGGCAAGGCGAGGTGAGCTTGCCCGTCGGCCCCAAGACCCTGCGGGCCCTGCAAACGTTCGAGTCCCTGACGTCCCGGGACAGCCCGCCGCTGGCGTTCAGCGTCGTGCCCGCCGCGCCGTTCATCGAGACCCCGGTGACGGGCGAGCCCGTCGGGCGGCGGGCGGTGGTCTCCGGCTTCGGGGTGCCGGGCGATACGGTGTCGGTGAGCTTGGCCGGCGCCAACCGCTCGGTGTCGGCGCAGGCCCCGGTGCTGGGGGATCGCACCTGGTCGGTGACCTTGCTCAGTGACCTGCCCGGCGGTGACGGCGAAGTGACGGCGGTGGCGTCGTTCGACGGTTTCGAGTCGGCGGGGGCCCGGCGCCGGGTGGTGCTGGCGACGTTCCTGCCGGGGATCGATCTGCCGGCGCCGGGGCAGTGGGTCGTTCATCCGGTTCTCTTCAAGGGCCAGGGGCGGCCGGGCAGCGGGCAGGTGACGAGCTGGTTCGACCCGGAGCAGGCCTGGACAGCGGTCATGCCGGTGACCGCCGCCGGCTGGCAGGGCAGTGCCGCTCAGGCCGTGCCGCCAGGAGGCCAATGGTGCCGGTTCAGGCAGACCCTCACCGGTGGCGCCGCCGGGCCGACGATGTCCGACTGGCAGGAGAGCGAGCGCTTCGAAGCGCTGCCCCCGCAGGCGACCCGCTCCTGATGCCAGCGAACCGATGAATGGCCTAAAGAACTGTCATTTATGACAGTAGACGGTCGGCGATTCTTGGCGCCAAATCTCATCAAGCCCATGTTCAGCCTGGCGTGTTCGCCAGGCTGCTGCGGACAGTCCCTGCCAGAGGAGCCGGAAGATGCGCGACGCTGCCGAACGCCCCGCCCTGCAACTGTTTCAACAGGTCTTCAAGGAGCAGGGCGCTGCCGGTCTTGAGGGTTACCTCAAAGCCGGCGGCTCGGTCTTCGCGCTGGTGGAAAAGGGTGCCCGGGCCCTGACCGTCGAGTACGGCATGAGCGACGAGTCGGCCCGGGCCTTCATGCGCAGGGCCAACAGCCTGGTCACCTATGTCCGGCGCCGCTACATCGAGGGCCGGTTGACCGGCGAGGGACAAGCGGCGGCGGGCGCCTCCAGCGGCTTGCTGTCGATGGTGACCGGGCCCACCTACGAGCGCCTGTTCAACACGCCGTTCGACGCGCTCTGCCCGGCGGATGCCCTGGAGTCCCTCGCCTCGCCGGTGGCGTACCTGATCGAACTGCTGCGCTGGATACGCGACCGCATCGAACCCCATGGGGTGGACACCTATCCGCTGCACGAGCGCCGGGCCGACCTGAAACGGCTGTCGGTGGATTTCAATGCCGTGCACCGGTCGGTGTCTTCGGTGGACATCATCGTGGCGGTGCTGGAGACCTTCATCGCCGAACACGGTTCGGGTCAGCCGATAGAGCAAGCCCTGATCGAGTCGCGCTACCCCAACGGGCTGCCCTTTTACCAGCACTGGGCTTCGCTGGACGCCGTCGCCCGACGCAACGGCTTGCTGGTGGGCGACTTTGCGCACACGGTCGACCTGTCGTTTCCGTATTTCCTCAGCCCCCAGGCCTGGAGCACCGATGCCGGCCGTGCGCTGGCCCATGCCTCGCGGTTGGGGCCTTATCAGCGGCGGTTGCTGATGGAGCCTGCAGTGAAGTTCGAGGATCGGGAAGACTTCTACGCACGGAATTTCGGTGCCGAAGGCCTTTCCTGGCAGAACCTCAATCAGTTGCTGTTTTTCGGTGAGCGGACAAAACTGGACACGCCGGGCGTCGAGGCCTTGCTCTCGACCCGCGGGTTTGCGCCTGTACGCTCCGCCAATGTGACCTACGCCGATGCGGCACCGGCCGCGGACGAAAGCGAACGCTCAGGGTCCGTCTACCTCAATGCCAACACGGCACCGGCCGTGAGCCTCACCAGGGCCGCAAACGGCTCCTCGTTCCTGCACCGCTTGTCCGCCAACCCGACGGACGCGGCCGGGCTGGCCCGTTACGACCGCATGAACCGCAAAGTGCGCCTGGACGCCTGGCTGGGGCTGCCCTGCGATCAGGTGGACGCCTTGCTGGTGGCCGCGATCAATGCCCAAGTGCGTGGGGGCGGCAAGGACGACCCCTGGTGGATCTCGGAAAACGTGGTGCATGCGCTGGGGCTGTTTCAGTCGTTGCGTGAGCGCTATGGCTGTACGGCGCCGGACTTTGCGGCGTTCATCGATGCGATGGGGATCTATGGCCGGGGAGAGGCCGCCTCTCACTTCGATCAGGTGTTCAATCGCCAGAGCGACTACCGCCGGCCCCTGCAGCTCGATGGCTTGCCCTTTGCGGTGCTGCCCGTCGAGGGGGGCACCGATTTGACGGTCAGCCAACTGTGCAACGGATTGGGCATCGATCCGCTGACCTACGGCTATCTGGCCGTGGCCATTGCCCAGGCCCGCGGGGCGGGCGATACCCTGGCGCGCAGCCCGGCGGTCGTGTCGGCGTTCTACCGTCTGGTGAGGCTGCCCAGGCTGTTGGGCATCACGCCGGTCGAAGGTCTGCTGATGCTGAACGCGCTGGGCGGCGAGGAATGGGTCAACGGCCTGGCGGGCGATCCCTGGATCAGCACGGGGGGGGAGGCGCCGAGCGTGCTGAACCTCATCCACGCCTTGCATGCCTGTGTGCAGTGGTGCCGTGACCGCGACCTGCCGGTGCTGTGGATGCTGCAGCAGGCTGCTGCGCCGCAGCCGTCGAGCGCGGTGTCCGATGCGCAGCGGCAACTGTTCGACAAGGTGGTCAGCCTGCTGCCGGCAGCCCTGTTTTCCAACAACGGGCTCTTGATGGCCGGCGTGCCGCCGCTGCCGGCGGCCGACTGGCTCGGATTGCTGGGGGCGCTGGCGGACGGCGACGGTCTGGTGCTGCCATTCCCGGGAACGGAGGAGGAGTACCTTACAAAGGCCCGCGAGGCGTTGGACCATGCGGTCACCGACGGTCTGGGCGAGATCGGCGCCGACGCCCGGGCGGTCATCGTCGAGCAGATGCTGGGGGTTCTCCTGCAGGCCAGGCAGGCGCAGGTGGCGCTGGTTCAGCATGCGGTGGCGGTGTACGCCACGCTTGAGGAGGCGCAGGTCCTGCCGGTGCTGGAATGGGCGGACGTCTCGGTTCACGGGTTTCTGCGCCAGGTGCGCGACCGGATCGCGGTGATGGAGGATCCGGTGCGCGGACTCAATGAGTCGCCGGATCCCTTGCTCGCCCTGCTGGCCGACATCCAGCGCCGCAGCGAGGTCGTGGCGAAGCTGGGCCTGAGTGTCGCCCTGCTGCGCGATTATCTGGCATACGGCCACAAGGCCTGGCTCAACCAGGACGACCGGCACGTGCTTTCGGTCAGGACGCTCTATTACCTCACATTGCTCAGCCGGGCCTTTGCGATGGGCGAGCAGCCTGAACAGAAGCTGCTCGACTATCTGTGGCAGGTCAATCATTTGCCTGACGTTACGGGCGATGCGTTGTGGCTGGCGCAGCAGGCCGCGTCGATCAGGCTGGCCGAGTTCTTTGGCTGGAGCCTTCAGGACGTTCGCGAGTGCGTCAGTCGAATCGATCCGTCGGGCCTCAAGGTGCTCAAGAATCTGGTTCAGCTGGATGTGCTGATGCGGGTGCGTGCGCTGTCGGCCGACAGCGGTATGGACGCCTTGACCATCTTTATGATCGGACGCCTGCCCGAAGAGTTGGACACCCAGGCCTATGCCGATGCCGCCGAACACGCGTTGCTGAGCCTCACGGAGAGCCGTGCCCCGGCGGGGCGCGTCGCCGGAGGGGTGAAGGAACTCGTGCAGATGAGCTGCGTCGCCGACAAGACTGAGGCCGTCGCCAACAAGCCGGGCGAAAGGATCAGGTTCACGGTGACGCTCAAGAGGGCCGACGGCCGGCCCTTGAGCGGGGTCATGGTGCACTGGCGGGCGGCCTTGGGCAGCGTGGCCGCACAAGCCACCGGAACGGACGGGACGGTCAAGGCGGACTATCTGCCGGGCAAGGTGACGGGCACCGATACGCCGGCCTATTGGCTGGACCTGTTCGACGAACAGCTGGCCCCCACCGTCCAGGTCACGTTCGAGACGGCCTCGCTGCAGTTCCCGGCCCCGCTCAAGTCACCGGTGCCGTTGGACACTGTGGAGCCCGGCGGTGAAGCGCAACTGTATGCCGTGCTCATGGACGCCTACGGCAATCCGGGCGCCAACAGCCTGGTGCAGTGGTTCGCTGAGCCGCAGGAAGAGGGCGGTCAAGCCGTCATCCGGCCCCGGCAGACCTTCACCGATCCGCAGGGGCTTGTGCGGGTGTTCGTCGCCAGCCCGACCGGCGGCACCTTCACCTTCAGCGTGCTCAGCGAGGCCAGCGAAAAGAGAACCTACTTCGACCCCATCACGTTTGCCGCCCCGACGGGCTCTGCATGACTTGGCCGGTCGAGCGAGTGTGTCTGGACGGATCATCGCTGCAGGAGAATGGCTCATGGAACAGGACACGATGGCTGCGTTGCAGGAAAAACGGCGTGCTGCGCTGGTGGAGTACTGCATCGGCCAGGTCAACGGCGCCGACGGGCGGGATTACGGCTTTCTGCGCACGCCGGCCGACCTGTTCGAGCTGCTGCGCATGGATCCGCTGGACAGCTATGCGGTACAGAGTTCCTGGGTGGCCGAAGCGACCAGTTGCGCCCAGCAGTACATCCATGCGGTGTACCGCAAGCTGGAGCCCGGGTTCAGCGAGCATCAGTTCGACAAGGACGATGTGGCGACCTGGGCGCTCTACGGCAACTACCCGGACTGGGCGGCGCTGCAGTTGATCGAGCTTTATCCGGAGAACTTCATCAACCCGTTCGTGCGCCGGCGCAAGACCAGCCTGTTCAAGACCCTGGAAAACGACCTCAACCAGACGCGCCTGGGCACCGACAGCGTGCAGGCGGCGCTGCGCGATTACCTGCAGGCCTTCGAGCAGACCTGCAACCTCGATGTCGTCAGCGGTTACATGGACTACAGGGCCGGCGGTTCCCCCGCGAAAGCGGACTACTACTTCATCGGCCGTCAGAGAACGGCGCCGTTCCAGTATTTCTGGCGCAAGGCGCAGGTCGAGCTGTCGCCGAGCTGCACCGCCATCAATCCGGCCGCGTGGGGGGAATGGCAACCGGTGGACATTCCCGTCGAGGCCAAGGTGCTGGATATGCGCCCGGTGTTCTGGAGCGGGCGCCTGTGCCTGGTCTGGGCCCAGTGGCGCGACAAGGTCGAGGGGCGGACGGCGGACGAGTACCTGCCGCACAGGCTGGACATCCGATTGGCCTTCATGACGCAGAACGGCCAGTGGACGGCGCCGATGGGCCTGGCCGGGCGCGAATTCGATGAGGACCTGTCCGCGGACTGCCGGCTGGTGGTGACCGTGTGGGCCGACCGTCACCACCCCAAGGGCAAGCTGGGGGTGCTGCTGACGAACGGGAAGAGCGACGCGGACTCGTTGCGGGAGGCCGCCGTGCGTGACGTGCTGATGCGGCCCGTGGCGGGCGATGACGCCAGTTGGCTGGAGCATGCGGCCAATCATCGGTTCTCGGATGCCCGGGTGGTGCAGCACCCGTTGCTGAACCAGCCGACCGTGGTGCCCACCGTGGTAACGGCCACCGACCTGACGCCCTTTCTGGACGTGCAGGCGCTGGCGTTCCGCGTCGGCGAAGCGGACTGGCTGGTGATCCAGGGGCTTTGCCGGGCGACGGGGCTGAGCGGGAATCCGGTGACGCTGAAGTTCGATCTGGTCAATGAAGCGGCGGGCGATCCTGCGCCTATCGAAAAGAGCTTTCCGCTCGCCGGAGGCTGGAGCACGGACTGGCAGGTCTTCAAGCGCGCCAAGGGCTCGTTCGCCCAACCGGTGACCTTCACTTGGGGGGCCGGCACGGTCATCCACAAGAAATTTGATCTGACCCTCCTCAACGTTACGGGCTTCATGCCGGCGATCCTGCTGAAAAACACCTTGGATGCCGCGCAGTTCCTCTCCCTGCGGCAACCGGAGCTGGCCCTCAAGTTCGCCCGCCTGAACTCGCTGTTCGGGCCTGAGCTGGTGCAGCGTTCCAATGTGTCCGTCGATGCGGTGCTGGACTGGGACACGCAGTTTCTCGACGAGCCGCCGCCCGAGTCGGGCCCGATCACTGAGCTCAACGGCGCGTTCGACGGCGCCAATGGCCTGTTCTTCTGGGAGCTGTTCTTCCATCTGCCGCACCTGGTGGCGACGCGGCTGCGCGCCGAGGACCGGTTCAGCCAGGCGCAGGACTGGCTGCATTACCTGTTCGATCCGCAGGCAGCGGCCGACCCTGAGGATCCGCCGCCGGCCAATCCCAAGCCGCAGTATTGGCGTTGCCGGCCTTTGGTGAAGCCCGGCAACCCGGGGTGCGAGAGCCTGGATCCGACCGACCCCGACGCCATCGGTTACGCGGCGCCCAGGCACTTTCAGATTCTGGTGTTCACCGAGTACGTCAGCAACCTGATGGCCTGGGGCGACTGGCACTACCGCCAGCTCACCCGTGACAGCCTGGTGGCGGCGAAGCTGTGCTACGTGCAGGCCGAGTTCCTGATGGGCAAGGCGCCTTCGGCGCGTACGACGAACCAATGGCGGACCGACACGGTCGCCAACCTGTTGGGCAGGAGCGCATCGCGCCCGGCGCTCGAGCGGTTCGAGCGGGAACTGGACTTCAGCCTCGCCCAGATCCCTGCCGGCAGCGATGCCGTGCCCCGGCTCGGGCTGCTGGCCAATGAGCCTTTCGAGACGCCGATCAATCAGCCGTTGCTCGACTTGTTCGCCTTGCCGGGCCAGCGGCTGTTCAACCTGCGCAACAACTTGACCCTCGACGGCAAGCCGCTGCAGATCCCGCTGTTCAGCCCGCCCACGGACCCGAACCAGTTGCTGCGCGACCTGGCGAACGGGGGCGCCGGAGCGCCGCGGCCCATGGGCGGACGGCTGGCGGTGGGGGCGTTCCGCTGGCGGGTGACCTTCGAGGCCGCCCTGCGTGCCGTGCAGACCTTGCAGGAGTTCGGCAATCAGGTGCTGCGTTTCCTTGAGCAGCGCGACCGCTGCGAGCAAGAGGACCTGCAGCAAAGCCATCTGATCGAACTGGGCGCCTATGCCCAGACCGTGCAGGAACAGAGCATCAGCCAACAGGAGGCTGGCGTTGCCGCCCTGGTCCGCAGCCGGGCCGTCGCCCAGGAGCGGGCCGACGCCTATGCGCAACGGCACGCCGAGAACGTCACGGCGGTCGAGTACGACGTCATGGAAAGCCTGCATCTCTCGAAAGTCCTGGCGTTGGCCTCGTCGAGCATCAAGCCTGCCGCGGCGGCCGTGGCGGCCGTTCCCAACATCTTCGGCCTGGCCAATGGCGGGCACCGCGCCGATGCGTTGCTCGATGCCGTGAGTTTCGGGCTGGGCGTCGCCGCCCAGGTGAGGCAGATCGACGCCGACAAGCAGGCGGCCACCGAAGGCTACCGCCGCCGCCGTGAGGAGTGGGCGCTGCTGCGGGATCAGGCGTTGGCGGAAGTGCTCGCCATCGATGAGCAGATCACCGCGCAGACCCACGCCGTGCAGGCGGCGAAGGCCGGCCTGCAACAGACGCTGCGGGCCAACGGCCAGGCCCGGACGGTCTATGACTTCCTGAAAAAGCGCGCGGGCAACGCCGAGCTGTACGGCTGGCTGCTCGGCCAGCTCAAGGCCTTGCACTACCAGGCCTACGACGCTGTGGTCAGCCTGTGCCTCAACGCCCAGGCGTCGCTCAGCGCCGAAACCGGCGATTACGACTCGGTCATTCCCTTGCCGCAGGTCTGGCTCGACAACCGTCACGGCCTGACGGCGGGCGAGCACTTGCGCGGTCACCTGTTGCGCATGGAGCGCGAATACCTGCAACGGCACGAGCGCCGGCTGGAGTTGGTCAAGACGGTCTCTCTGCGCAGACTGTTCGACGACCGCGTCGAGCCCCAACAGGGACTCGACGGCTGGCAGGCCGCGCTGCAGCAACTGCTGGACACCGGGACGCTGGAGTTCCGACTCACCCAATTGCTGTTCGACCGCGACCACCCGGGGCATTACTGCCGGCAGATCGGTTCGCTTGAGGTGGATCTGCCGGTGCTGGCCGGGCCCTACGAAGACGTCCGTGCCACGTTGCTGCAGGTCGGCAGCATGACCGCGACCAAGGCCAACGTCCAGTCGGTGAAGTATCTGCACAATCCCCAGCAAGGCGTCGCGCCCGCCGATGTGCAGGTCAACCTGCGCAGCGGCCAGCAGATCGCCCTGTCGCTGGGCATCGCGGCCAACGGCATGCACGGAACCAAGGCGGACGAGGGCTTGCTCAACCCCTTCGAGTGCACGGGTGCGGTGTCCGCCTGGCGCCTGACGTTCCCGTGGCCGAAAAAGGAACCGCAGGTGTCCATGCTCGGTTCGCTGACCGACATCATCGTGCGCATCCGCTACACCGCCAGGGCAGGGGAACCGACGTTCCTGCGTACCGTGCAGGACATGGTGACCCAGCTCGAAGGCGCCACCGGCAACATCACTGCCGAAGAGGCACGCGGCCATGAATGAGTCAGGCGTTCAGGCGAACCAGAGCCTGGTGCTCAACGGGGCGTTCACCGAAGCGTTCACCCATTGGCGCAAAGGGTCGCTCAACCCGGACTGGCTGGCGATTGAAGCGGAGGCGTATCAGGAAGACGTGATCCGTCTCCTGGCGGCCGGCAACCAGTCGTCGGTGAGCCAGGCCCTGTCGGCGCCCAAGACGCCTTCCCCTGGCGCACGCTATGTCTTGAGCTTTCTGTGCGAGACGCGGCACGCCGAAGCCGGGTGGCTGCGGGTCGGCATTCAGGGGCGTCCTGAGCGACTGGAGATTGCGCTGTTGCCGGGTGCGTCGCGCGACATCGAGGCGGATCGGGCGCGCCTGGCCGCCGGACAGCCGCTGGAGTTCCGGCCGCGCGAGTACCGCGAGGAACTGGCGCTGCCGTTCAGCGGCCAGGACACGCTGGTGGTCGAGGTGCAGAGTCCGGCCAACGCGCCCGGCGACTACCTGTCGAAAATCTGCATCACCCGTATCCGGCTTGAGGTGCACCTGGAGCCGGCGACGATGGTTTCGCTGATCCTCGATGAACAACCGCTGGCGCCTCTGCAAACAGTCTATCTGTGCAAGGGCGCCACGGCGGGCCTGGCCCACCGATTGGGCTTCAACGTGGCGCCGGACAGTGCCTGGCACACCACCCGGGCGGCGCTGACCAGCGACGACAATCCGCAGCAAGCGGTCGTGGCCAGGCCCGTCTGGGGTGAGGACCAACCGCTGGACCTGCCCTGGATCCTCGATTGCCCGGTGATCGGCGAAGACGGGGCCGAGTTGTTCACTGTCAACCTGGTCAACCAGTACACCGCCGATCCCTATCCGCTCACGGTGTCGCTGGGGCATCACCGCCTGGTGTTCCTCGGCAAGCTGGAGGCGGCCCATTTCCCGGTGCTGGCGCTCAAGCAGAGCGTCCGGCTGGGTGTGCAGGTGGCGTCGCACTACACCGGCCAGCCATTGGGCGGGCGGACGGTGACCTGGCGGGTGGCGGGGCAGACGCTTGCGGCCGCGGACTCGGATCCGCAGGGCTGGGCCTGGTTCGATTACCTGCCCACCGCCGCGGGGGATTTCACCGTAGCGGCTTCGGTGGACAGCCCCTACTACGCCAGCGGTGCGATCAGCGCCCTGTTTGAGGTGCGGGTGCTGGCGACGGATCCGTGGAGCGATGCATTGGCAGTGGTCGAAGACGCGGCGCTGCCCTGGGCGCAGAGCACCGGCTATCCCAACCGAGGTACGGATTATCCGCTCAGGGTGCGGTTGCCTGCGGGGAGCCCGATGCTCGGGACAGAGGTTTCATTGCATTGGAGCGGAGATTCGCACGAACAGCTGGGTGTGGGCATCAGCCCGGCGCTCGGACAGCCGCAGCCCGTCGAAAGCACACACATCGACTGGACGCTGTCGAGCGAAGACCGGCTGGACGGGCAGTTCAGCCTGACACTGGCCTGCTCGAAGCTGCTGCACCCTTCACCGGCCAAACCCATGTCGCTGGCGCGCAATGTGGTGCGGATCGGCGAGGTGCGCGAAGCCGACCGGTTTCCGGTGGTGGACGAGGGCGAAAGCGTGCTGCTGCGGGTCCAGGTGATTCACGTGGTCGCCAGCGGCGACGGTGACCCGGTGAGCAATGCGCAGGTGGATTGGGTGACGCCCGAAGGCACGGTTTCGACCCGCTCGGGGGCGGGAGGCTGGGCGAGCGTGCTGTACCGTCCGGCGGGGGCCGGCGACCTGGTGGTGACGGCCCGGGTCAGGGCCCACGCCGAAGCCGTTGCCGTGGAGCGGCCGTTTGCCGTGAAGGCACTGGCGACCAGCCCGTGGAAAGACCGGATCAGGATCCTGTTCGATGAGCGCGACGTGGATCTGGTCGGCACGGGGTTGCTGTGCCGGCGCGGCGGTGCGCATGTGCTGAAGATCCTGCCGGTGGCGGGCAGTCCGTTCATCGGGCAATCCGTCACGCTGGACTGGCGCGCGGGCGATCCGGGCATCGGGCTGAGCGTCAGCGGGCTCGGCAGCGGCAGGATCCTGACCGCCGCAGGGCTCGAATGGACGTTCAGTTCCTCGGCGCCGGAAAGCCTCAGCGCATTGTTTGCCCTTCGGCTGTCGACCGGCATCGCCGCCTCGCCCAGGGAACTGGCCGGGCGACTGATCGCGGCGGACCTGGCGGACGAACTGACGGTGATGCTCGATCAGGTGACGCAGCCGCCGGCGGGGCAACCTTTCTATCCGTGCCTGGGGGCCCGGCATGCCGTCAGGTATTTGCCCAATCCCCTGAGCCCGCTGGTGGGCCTGCAGGGCCGGCTGGTGTGGCAGGGAACCCCCGCCGACGACTTGCAGGCCGGGGTCGAGCCGCCCCCGGACCGTGCGCAGCCGATCGAGGACGGCGGTGTGGCCTGGACGCTGGACTTCACGTCGAGCCCGACGGCCGGGGACTTTTCCCTGGCCCTGGCGCTGCCGGCGTTGGGCGTGGCATTGCAGGCGGACGCGATGCATCTGGGGCACAACCGGCTGCGTATCGCAAACCGTCGTGATACGGCCGTCGATCCGGTGGTCGGCCAGGATCGGGCCTGGCTCTGGGTGCAGGTCGAATCGGTGTTCACCGGCCAGCCTGTGGCGCAGGCCCCCGTGGACTGGAGCGCTCAGGGTGAGGTGGCCAGCCGGACCTGCGACGAGACCGGCTGGAGCGGGTTCGGGTTCGCGCCGGTCCTGGCCGGCGAGCACACGGTCGAGGCGCAGGTGCTGAGCCGTTTCGACGGTTTTCAGGAGCGGCGTCCGTTCCCGGTGACGGCATTGGCGGACGATCCTTGGCGCAGCGTGCAGGTTCGCTTCGATGGCCAGCCTGCCAGCCGTTGGGGCGAGCAGACGTTCTTCCCGCGGCGCAAGGGCGAGCACCGGATCGAAGTGCTGGCCGAGGCGGGCAGCCCGTTGCTGGAGCGCAGCCTGACCCTGGGCCTGACGGGCACCGGTCCCGCCGAACTGGGCCTGCAGTTCCAGGCACCGGGGCTCGGGGCGCCGCGCCTGTTCTCCGGCATCGGCCTGCATTACCTGCTCAGGTGCGGCGATCTCAAGGACGGTGGCTTCGCCTTGCGCCTTGGGGCCGAGCGCTTGGCGAGCCTGTCGCCGGCCAATGCGATGTCGTTGGGGGAGGGCGCGCAGGTCATGGAGATCGAGGGGACGGGCCGTACCCGTCAGGTGCTCGACTGGGGAGAGGAACTGGTCGAGCAGGTGAGGGTGATTGCGTCTACCACGGGCAAGCCGATGGTCGGGGCGACGGTTGCCTGGGAACATCCGGACCTGGAGGGCGTGACCAGTCAGACTGATTTCTACGGAGTGGCCAAGGTTCGTTTCAGGCCGCATACGACAGGCACATCCGTGTTGGTGGCAACGGTGGGCTCGGTGTCGGTCGAGTTGGCGTTTACGCTCAATGAGCCCCGTGAAATCAGTGAGCTGTATGAGCCGGACGGCCCGCAACCGCTACCCGACAGATCCGGAGTCCTTGCCCGAGCCGTGGTGCTTTCGGCGTTTACGGGGTTGCCGCTGGCTGGGGTCGAGGTTTGGTGGGACTTCTCGGGGCACTTTGTTTCAACGTCGCTGACCGATGCTGAAGGCATTGCGCAACTGGCCTTTACGTATCCCGAACAAGGTGTATTGGGCGCTACCGTGAAGGGTGGACTGGGAGGCTGGGACTACACGCATATTCTGTTCGACAGAAAGGTGCCGACGATCACGTCGTTGACCAGTCCGGATCAGGATGTCGGGTTGGGCAGGAAGGCGCTGGCGCAAGTGACGGTGGCTTCCGCCCTGGACGGGCTACCCATCGGCGGCGTCAACGTGGAATGGAGCTTCCCGGGAGTGACGCTGCCGTCCACCTTCACGAACCCGGACGGACGATCACTGATCGAGTTCGTCCCTCCAGCGCTCGGCAAGTATTCTTTGCAGGCAACGATTGACGTGACCAAGCCTCATTCGCTGGATTTCAACATTGTCGAATCGGCTACGTTGCCTCAGATCTACACCATCGGAAAACTGCACGGACAGAGCCTGATCGGTGCGCAAGCGCATTGCTATGTCCTCGTCCGAAATCCCGCAGGTCTGCCCGTAGAGGGAGAGGAAGTCTTCTGGAGTTTTCCGAAGGCCAGAGTGGTTTCCACGATTGCCGATTCATCAGGACGTGCTGAGGTGAAGTTCGTTCTGCATAACCGGGGAACGTTAGTCGCACGTGTTCGGGGAGGCTCCGATCTCGCCCTTCCGTTGTAACGTTACTCAGCCCTGTCGTTGAGCCGGGTCAAAACGACCCGGCGCGCTTGTACTTCAAGTAGCGGGTCACCAGATCGGTTCCCAGCTCCTCAGGCCGTAGGTTCAGCATCGCCACCCCATGAGCCCCCAACCGCTCATGACATTCTGCCCGTGCATTGAGAAAGTCCACCGTGCCGCAGTAGGCCAACGCTTCATCGAGGGTCTGCACCGGCGAGCTGCGTATCCGATCAAGCGTTGCCTCGCGCAGGCTGGCCACCAGCACCTGATGTTGTTGGCTCAAATGTTTGACCGCCACGAGCAGATCATCGTCATCCTCATCGCGCAGGTTGGTCACCAGCACCACCAGGGCCCGACGCTTCTGCCGTGTCAGCAGTTTCCGGGCAGCGCTCTGGTAATCCGCCGAGCGCTGACCGCTTTCAAGGTCATAGGCGGCGTTGAGCAACACATTGAGTTGTCCGGGCCCCTTGATCGGCGCGAGGTAGTGTTCCTGATCGCCTGCAAACGTGCACAACCCCACCGCATCCCCCTGGCGCAACGCCACATAGCTGAGCAGCAGGCACGCGTTCAACGCATGGTCGAAATGTGACAGCTCATCATCCTGGCTGCGCATGCGCCGCCCGCAGTCGAGCAGGAGCATGATCTGCTGGTCGCGCTCATCCTGGTACTCGCGGGCGATCGGCGTGCGCTGGCGGGCGGTGGCTTTCCAGTCGATCTGGCGCAGGCTGTCGCCTTCGCGGAATTCGCGCAACTGGTGGAATTCCAGGCCTTGCCCGCGCCGTTGCCGCTGACGCACGCCGAGCTGGCTGAGCCAGTTGTCCACCGCCAGCAGTTGCCCGCCGTAGAGCCGGGCGAAGTCGGGGTAGACCCGGGTGTTGTCCATCACGGGCAACAGGCGTTTGCCTGACCACAGGCCCAAGGGGCTCGGCAGGTTGACCTCGCAATGCTCGAAGCGGAAGTGGCCGCGCTTGAGCGGCCGCACGCGATAACCGACCTGGCTGGCTTGGCCCGGCTGCAGTTCGACCGTCAGCGGCAGGTGCTCGAAGTCAAGGCCGTACGGCACATGGTCGAACAGTCGGATGCGCAACGGTTCGGCAAAGTCGTGACCGACCGTAAGGCTCACCTCGCCCCAGCGGCCGAGCGCCAGGCTGCCCGGTACTTGCCGCTGCACCCGGGGCAAGGGCAGGCGCTGGAGACGGAGGGCATCCAGGATCGCCAAGGCCAGCAACGCCAGGAGCATGCCCCAGTTGACCGCCTGCAGGCTGGGTGGCGTGTCGATGTCCAACGCGCTCAGGCTGCCCAGCAGGACACCCAGGGCCAGCAGGGCCGACAGCCAGACCAGCAGCCGTTTCGACGGTTTCACGGGTGCCTCCCCCGTGTGGTGAGGGGCGGCGTCATTGGCGCGGCGCCGGCACTTGGTCGAGCAGTTGCTGGAGCACCTGATCCACTTGCAGTCCTTCGATGTCCAGCTCCGGGGTGATGCGCACCCGATGGCGCAGCACCGCCAGCGCACAGCCCTTGATGTCATCCGGGATCACGAACTCGGCGCCGCGCAGGACGGCACGGGCCCGGGCGCAGCGCACCAGCGCAATGGAGGCCCGGGGGCCGGCGCCGAGGCTCAGGCCCGGCCAGCTGCGGGTGCTGCGGGCCAGGCGCACGGCATAGTCGAGCACCTGGTCGTCCAGCGGCAGGTCGCTGGCGATGCGTTGCAGGGCCTGGACGTCCTTGGCCTGCAGCACCGTGCGCAGCGGCTGCACGTCGAGCATGTCGGCACGGCTGGAGCGGGTGACCTGTCGCACCATGTCCAGTTCCTGGTCGGCGTCCGGGTAGTCCATGCGCACCTTGAGCATGAACCGGTCGAGTTCGGCTTCGGGCAGCGGGTAGGTGCCTTCCTGCTCGATCGGGTTCTGGGTGGCCAGCACCATGAACGGTTGCGCGATGGGCAGGGCCCGCCCTTCGAGGGTGACCTGGCGCTCCTGCATGGCCTCCAGCAGGGCGGCCTGGGTCTTGGCCGGCGCACGGTTGATCTCGTCGGCCAGCAGCAGGTGAGTGAACAGCGGCCCCTTGCGCAGCTTGAACTGTTCGGTCTGCAGGTCGTACACCGCGTGACCGGTGACGTCGCTGGGCATCAGGTCCGGGGTGAACTGGATGCGCGCGAACTCGCCGCCGAACGTCTTGGCCAGGGCCCGGACCAGCAGGGTCTTGCCGAGCCCCGGCACGCCTTCGAGCAAGACGTGGCCGCCGGCGATCAGGGCGGTAAGCACGTCGTCGATCACGCTGTCCTGGCCGATCAGGGCCTTCTGCAGTTCGTTGCGCACCGCCTGGGCCAACTGGGTGGCCCGCTGGCGTTGCTGGGCGGCATGGCTGGCGGCGCCGGGCTCGGTCTGTTCGTTCATAGGGCGTTCCTCAAGGATTGCAGGTGGGCGACCTGCCGGCTGAATTCGGCGCCGGACAGGCGCTGCTTGCGCACCGGGCTCAGGGCCTGGCTGATGGCGCGGGTCGGCTGCCGGGTCAGGCGCGACAGCGCCAGCCATTGCTCGGCCACGTTCAATTGATCGAAGCCCGGATGGCGCCGCCGGGCCCGGCGCAGCACATCCTGCTGCAGGGCTTGCAGCAATGTCCGCTGCCCGTTGTGGCGCAGGATGAAACCGGCGCTGGCGCGCAGATGCTCCTGCAATTGCCGGCGTCCGCCGGGGGCGGGCGCAACGACCGGCCCGTGACGGACGCCGGCGTGCCACAGCCACAAGAGGATCAGGGCCGTCAGGGCCACGATGGCTTGCGGAAAGTGGCGCCAGAGCAGGGTCGGCAGGCCGTCGCGGGCCGTGTTGAACAGCAGGGTCACCGAGGTGTCGGCGCTCAGGTACCAGAGCAGCCAGGCGTTGTCGTGCCGGGCGATGTCCGGGGTCTTCCAGAGTTCGGCATCGGTGACCACGGTGATCGTGCCGACGCCGTAGGGCAGTTGCATCATGTGGGTGGCCCTGCCGCTGTTGGCCCAGGCCTGGGCCAGGTTCTTCGGGTCTTCAAGGTGAAAGTCGGTGTCGAAGCCGACGTAGGCCGGGGCGTCTTCGTCTTCCAGGTACAGCTTGGTCAAATTGGGGTAGGGATCGTCCGCCGCGTCCGGCGCAGGCTCCTTGAGATCCTTGCTCAGCGACTGGTGAAGCTGCACACGGTCGAGCAACAGGTCGTTGCTTTGGCCGCTGCGTTCGTCCCACAGCGATTCGGCGACGAACACCAGCCGTCCGCCGGCACGGGCCCAGTTGAGCGTTTGCTCGACCTGGCGCGGCGTCATGTTCGAACGGTCGCCGAACAGCAGCAGTGTGTGCCGGCGCGGGTCGATGCCGGGCAACGCATCCAGGCTTTCGGCATGGGTGACGGACAGGCCGCGCCCGCGCAGGAACAGCTCCGCCGCCAGGTAAGGATTGGCCTGCGCGGCGGGAGAGGGGCCGTGGTCGATCACGCTCTGGTAGGGGTCGGCCTTGAGGTACAGCAAGAGGCACAGCGCGCCCAGCAGGGCGACGGCCAAGGCAGCGGCCAGCCTGACCGCGAGCCGGTTCAATGCGCCGCTCCCGGGCCGAACAGGGTGCGCCAGCCGTCGCACAGTTCCTGTTGCAGGTGCGCGGCGGGCAACCGGTGCCCGTAGGCCATGTTCTGCCAGTGCCCGGTCAGGCTGCGGCTGAACGCAAGCAGTTCCGGGCGCTGCAACCGCTCGATCTGCGCCAGCACCTGGTGTTCGGTGTCGGCGGGTTTGAGCGTCAGGCCGAAGTCGTGCAGCAGATGGCTGAGCAGCGCCCGGTAGAGCAGGCCCAACGCCGCCCGGGGTTGGCTGGCCCAGAGCTGTTCGGCGCTGGTGGCGATGTCGTCGGGCAGCGTTTCCCGGTTCAGGTCGAGGCCGAAGGCCTGCTGCGGCGCGGGGCGGTGCGGGCGTGACGGCCTCTTCGGACGACGGCCGGCGAATGCCTGCAGCCAATCGCGGTAGCGCCAGATCAGCCAGCCGAGCGCGGCCGACAAGGCGCCCCACAACAGCACTTCGATCAATTGCGCAAGGCCGTCGAAATGCCGGCTGTCGAGCCAGTCGAACAGCGTTTCCAGCCATTGCGGCACGCCGCCTTCGTGGGTTTTCTCTGACTGTTCGGGATCGTCGCCGAAGCGGTAGCGGGTGACGGTTTCCGGGTTCTTGAACGGCGGTTGCTCCAGCAATGCCTTGATGTCGTCGCGGGAGGCCTGGCTGGTGAGGGGTTGGTGCAGCAGGCGCGGCGCCTGCGGGGCGTCGGCCGGTTCCGCCGCCCAGGCGGTCGGCGGGGCGGACCACAGCAAGGCGAACGCCAGCAGCAGGACCGGCGCGACGCCGCTCAGGCGCTGGCGCAGGCGGCGGAACACCAGTTCGATGTCCCAGGCCTCCAGCACGGTGCGCCGGTTCAGGTAAAGGCTGAAGCCGCAGGCCACGTAGACCGGCTCCCATACCACCAGCACCAAGGCGTAGAAGGCGTTGGTCAGGTGTTCCAGCCAAAGCCAGTCCTGATCGGCGGCCAGGATCAGGCTCTGCCAGTCCCAATCGGTTTCTATTTGTTGCGGCAGCAGCAGGTAGAACAGCACCATCAGACCGATCCACAGCGCCGTTTCGAGATGGACGCCGATGATCGTCAGCCACTGCGCCGCCCCGGCATTGCGTTGCAGCAGCACCCGCAGACGCTGCTGGCGCGCGCTGCCGGACAGGCCTTCGAGCTGCACCACCGGCAGCAGGAAGCTGCGGCTCAGGCTCAGGCGGCGCCAGGTCAGGCTGGCGAGCAACTGCGGCTTGAGCAGGCGCGGCCATTCCCGCAGCGTCTGTCTCAGGGTCGGCGTTTCACCGAACAGGGCCCTGGAGAGGATATACAGCGGCAAGCGTTCGTAGGCCGGCTTCAGCCACCAGAAGATGAACAGGGCCAGCGACGGCGAACGCCACAGCGACAGGCTCAGCAGGGCGAACAAAGGCAAGGTGACGAGGGCCCAACTGGTCATCAGCAGGCGCCGGTGCCGCTGGCTCATCAGCACGCCCAGATCCATGGCTTCCCAGGTCGAGCGCGGACGGATCGCCACGGTGGCGTCACTCAGGCGCATGGCGGGCCTTTCCGGCAAACAGCAGATAGGCGGCCACCAAGGCCCAAAGCCCTGCGCCGACCCCGTACTTGGTCAGCGGCGCCACGGTGGCGCGCGAGGACCAGTAGGCCTCGATGAAGGCCGCGATCAGCAGGAACAGCATGACCCCGCACACCAGCGACACGCTTTGGCGCGCCGCGTGCCTGAGCGCTTCGCCGCGGGTCAGGCGCCCGGGGGCGACCAAGGCCCAGCCCAGCTTCAGCCCCGCCGCCCCGGACAGGGCGATGGCCGTGAGCTCGAAGGCGCCGTGGCCGATCACGAACGACCAGAACGGCTGGCCGAAACCGATGGCGCTCAGGTGCCCGGCCACCGCACCGATGAACAGGCCGTTGTAGACCAGGTAGAAAACGCTGCCCAGCCCGAGCAGCAGCCCGCTGGCGAAGGTCTGGAAGGCGATGCCGATGTTGTGCATGACGTAATAGCCGAACATCACCCAGTCTTCGCTGGCCGCCCGTTCGGTCGGCCGCCCGAGATGACCGGCGGCCGGGTCGTACATGCTTTGCACTTCGCGCACCTGGTCGGCGGGAATCAGGGCGTACGCCAGGTCAGGGAACAGCCGCACCAGCACACCGAAGCCGATCAGGCTGGCGAAGAACAGCAGGGCGGCGGTCAGCACGAACCGCCATTCATCGCGCACCGTGCGGGGAAACCCGGCAAGGACGAACCCCGCCAGACCGGCGCCGGCCCGGCTGCGCTGACGGTACAACTGCTGATGACCACGCAGCGCCTGCTGCTGCAGCGAGTCGATCAGGAAACTGCTGTAGCCCCGCTCCTGCGCCAGGGCCAGGTGCTGGCAGAGCCGGCGGTAGGCCTTGGGGAAACCGGCCACCTGCGACGTGTCCTTGCCTCGCTCCAGGCGTTCGAGCGTCAGCGCGAAACGCTCCCATTCGGCCTTGTGGCGGTTTTCGAAGAGGTTCTGCTTCATGTCGGGCCCAGCAGGCCGCGGGCGATGCCGTTGAGCTCGCCGACCGCCTTCGGTGCGCTGATGTGCAGCGGCTGGGCGAGCAGGGCGGCGAGTTCGTTGACCCGTGCCGGCGACAGCTCGCTTTGGCGTTCGGCGAAACCGAGCAGGGCGCGTTGCTCGCTCAAGGTGAGGGGCACCGGACAACGGCGGGGAACAGCCTCAGGCAATGACGGAGGTCGGGGCGGGGTTTCGCCGTAGACCACCAGCGTGCCGGCGGCGATGTCGCCCAGGCGTTTGAAGGTCGGGTGCTGCAGGCAACTGAGGGCGCCGAGGAAGTAGCCGAACGGCATCAGGTCGACGACGCGCAGCAGGTTGCGCAGCAGCGAGGCCGACCAGCCGACCGGCGTGCCGTCGTCGTGCACCACCCGCAGGCCCATCCACTGCTTGCCCGGCGACCGGCCCTGGCGCAGCACCTCGAACAGCACCATGTACCACCAGCTCACCCCGAACAGCAGGAGCGAGCCCAGGCCCATGCCGAGCCTGCCCAATGCCGCCAGCGCCATGAACAGGACGCCGAGCGCCGCTCCCCGCAGGGCCAGGTCGATGGCGAATGCCACCGCGCGCACCGGCAGCCCTGCCGGGCGCAAAGGCAGGTCGATGCCTTCCGGCGTCTCGACCTGATGCCGGGTGTCCTGCGGCGTAACCAGCGGTGCTTTCCTTGGCGGTGCTGAAGGCTCGAACATGGGCTACCTGAGATGTCGCCGGATGGGGATACGAGTGCGTCCGATGCTAGCAGCCTCTTGGGGGAAAACGACATAACTATGTATTGCACACCGCGCCGCGAAATGTGCCTGAATGATGCCGCGCTGGTCGTGACGGCGGTCGAGCGCCTAGACTTCGCCGATCTTCAGTTCAGGAACACCCCGTGACTTCCATCTTCTGGTACGACTACGAGACCACCGGCATCAACCCGCGCAGCGACCGCCCGCTGCAGGTGGCCGGCATCCGCACCGACCACGCGCTCAACGAGATCGGCGAGCCGGTCAATCTCTATTGCCGGCCCAGCGACGACATCCTGCCGCATCCGGCGGCGTGCGCGATCACCGGCATCACGCCCGGCCGCCTGGCCAGCGACGGCCTGAGCGAAGCCGACTTCATGACCCGGGTGCATGCGCAACTGGCGGCGCCCGGCACCTGCGGCGCGGGCTACAACACTTTGCGCTTCGACGATGAAATGACCCGTTACAGCCTGTACCGCAACTTCTTCGATCCCTATGCCCGGGAATGGCAGGGCGGCAACAGCCGCTGGGACCTGATCGACGTGGTGCGCGCCGCCTATGCCTTGCGTCCTGACGGCCTGGAATGGCCCACCGACGACGAAGGGCGGGTGACGCTCAAGCTCGAACGCCTGACCGCCGCCAATGGCATCGATCACGGTCATGCCCACGAAGCGCTGTCGGACGTGCGCGCCACCATCGCCCTGGCGCGGCTGATCCGCGAGAAGCAGCCGAAACTGTATGACTGGCTGTTTCAACTGCGCAGCAAACAGAAGGTCATGGATCAGATCCGCCTGATGCAGCCGATGGTGCACATTTCCGGTCGCTTCTCGGCGGCGCGGCATTATGTGGGCGTGGTGTTGCCGTTGGCCTGGCATCCGCGCAACCGCAACGCGCTGATCGTCTGCGACCTGCACCTCGATCCGCAGGGGTTGCTGGATCTGGATGCCGACACCCTGCGCCGGCGCCTGTACACCCGGCGCGAAGACCTGGCCGAAGGCGAACTGCCGGTGCCGCTCAAGCAGATCCACATCAACCGCTGTCCGGTGGTGGCGCCGATGTCGGTATTGCGTGCCCAGGATCAACAACGGCTTGGCCTGGACATGGCGTTGTATCAGGCCCGTGCCTTGCGGCTAAGTGACGCACAGCAAGTTTGGAAAGATAAGATCCCGGCCATTTACGCCAGTGAGGAATTCACCCCGAGCGAAGATCCGGAACAACAGTTGTACGACGGATTTATCGGCGACCGGGATCGGCGTCTGTGTGAACAAGTGAGGGCGGCGGATCCTGCGCAATTGGCGCAGGAACAATGGCCTTTCGATGATGAACGTCTGCCGGAGTTGTTGTTTCGATATCGAGCACGCAACTTTGCGCAGACGTTGAATTCCGAAGAACAACAACGCTGGACGGATTTCTGCCGGCAGCGGTTGTCGGACAGCGAGTGGGGGGCTCCCAATACCCTGACATCATTTGCCGAAGCCATGGGGCAATGGGCGCTTAGTGCGACGCCTGAGCAAAGTGCGGTGCTCGCGCAATGGCAGGATTATGTCCAGGTGTTGCGCAAACGTTTGAACCTGTGAAACCGGACAAGTCCCCATAAAATTGAAGGCATAAAAAAACGCCAGCGGATGCTGGCGTTTCTTCGTGTGTCGCGGACGTGTCTGCGACGGGGGTTGCAGCTTAGCCCAGCAGGGTGGACCAGCTCTCGACCACGTCACCGCCCCACTTGGCTTTCCACTCTTTCAGAGTCTTGTGGTTGCCGCCTTTGGTTTCGATGACTTCACCGTTGTGCGGGTTCTTGTATTGTTTAACTTTGCGTGCACGCTTGGTGCCGGTAGTTTTGACTGCGCCGCCGCGTGGGGCCTTGGTTTTGGACTCTGGATCCAGCAGCGCGATGATGTCGCGCAGGGACTTGGAGTACTCGCCCATCAGGGCGCGCAGTTTGCCTTCGAATTCCAGTTCTTTTTGCAGTTTGTCGTCTTGCGACAGGTTCTGCAGACGGGCTTGCAGCTCTTTGATGGCTTCTTCGGTGGCGCGGTATTCGTTGATCAAGGACATGGTTACTACCTTATGTAGGAGTGCTGGGTGGCAGGGACAGTGCCGCAATAATAGTCAGGCTGTTTCATCAAGTAAACATTTAACCGGGTCATTTATTTGAATTAGTTTCGATGAAAAGGCCTGAATTGAATATTCGGTTAAATAATGTGATGCAGTCTTCAGCGATATTCACGGTCGTCCGTTCGCCCATGGCTTTTGCGCCTGCGCCCCTGACGGCAGGCGGTGGCGAGCGTCCCGTCCGCCCCGGAAACGGACCGGGCGGTCATCAATACTGCAGTTTTTGCGCACAGTCGCTAGAATGGCCGCCTTTGCGAAGTTCTGGAGTTTCCCCCTCATGCGCACCTTTCGGTTGGTGATTTCCTGCCCGGACCGCGTTGGCATCGTTGCCAAAGTCAGTAACTTTCTGGCGTCCCACAACGGCTGGATCACCGAAGCGAGCCACCACTCGGACAATCAGGTCGGCTGGTTCTTCATGCGTCACGAAATCCGTGCCGACTCCCTGCCGTTCGGCATCGAAACCCTGCGCGAGAAGTTCGCGCCGATCGCCGAAGAGTTCTCGATGGACTGGCGCATCACCGACACCGAGCAGAAAAAGCGCGTAGTGCTGATGGCCAGCCGCGAGTCCCACTGCCTGGCCGACCTGCTGCACCGCTGGCACAGCGATGAGCTGGACTGCGAGATCGCCTGCGTGATCTCCAACCACGACGACCTGCGCAGCATGGTCGAGTGGCACGGCATCCCTTACTACCACGTGCCAGTGAACCCGCAGGACAAGCAGCCGGCCTTCGCCGAAGTCTCGCGCCTGGTTCGCCAGCACGAAGCCGACGTCGTGGTGCTGGCGCGCTACATGCAGATCCTGCCGCCGGAACTGTGCAGCGAGTACGCGCAGAAGGTCATCAACATCCACCACAGCTTCCTGCCGTCGTTCGTCGGCGCCAAGCCGTACCACCAGGCTTCGCTGCGTGGCGTGAAGCTGATCGGCGCAACCTGCCACTACGTGACCGAAGAGCTGGACGCCGGCCCGATCATCGAGCAGGACGTGGTGCGCGTCAGCCACAGCGACAGCATCGAGGACATGGTGCGTTTCGGCCGTGACGTCGAGAAGATGGTGCTGGCCCGCGGCCTGCGCTATCACCTGGAAGACCGCGTGCTGGTGCACGGCAACAAGACCGTGGTGTTCTGACCGGCCCCAAAGGCGTCGGTTGAAAAAGCAAGGGCTTGGGCGTTCAATCGTCCAGGCCCTTTTTTTATCCGCAGAATCCGTTCGAACCCCGAGGAGATGCCATGAGCGATCCACTGGACAAAGCCACTTCAAAAGCGCCTGCGACGTTGGGGGAGGGGTGTCTGGCGCGCTACGACCCGGATGACATGGGCCCTGAGGACGGGACGGAGTTTCCCGGCGCGGCTGAGCTGTGGGAGCGGCTCAAGGATCAGGAGGAGAACGACGAGCCTGAGGGGGAGTCGGTGGAGCGTTAGCGCCGCAGTGGTTTGCGTTGCACCCTCACCTGACTGGCGGTGTTTGGGCTGACGCCATCGCCAGCAGGCTGGCTCCCACCGTTTTAGTGGGAGCGTTGGATCAGTCGCCAAAGGTGTCGGTTGTTGCGGCCTCATCGCTGGCAAGCCAGCTCCCACAGGTTTTTGCGGCGTTTGCGGATTCTGTGTCCGCCGCAAAAACCGGTGGGAGCCAGCCTGCTGGCGATGACGGCAAACCAGCCCCCATCGGGGCCGGCAATCCCGCCGCGATCGCGAGCAGGCCGGTGAAGGCGCCTCAGATCCGGAAGGTGCCCACCAGATGCTTGAGCCGCGCCGCCTGCTGCTCCAGGTCCGAGCAGGCGCGCAGAGTGGCCTGCAGGTTTTCCACGCCTTCCTGGTTCAACGTGTTGATCTCGGTGATATCGACGTTGATCGATTCCACCACGGCGGTCTGCTCTTCGGTCGCGGTGGCCACCGACTGGTTCATGCCGTCGATCTCGCCGATGCGCTGGGTCACGCTGCTCAGGCGTTCGCCGGCCTGGTTGGCGATCTCCACGCTGTCCTGACTGTGGCGCTGGCTGTCGCTCATGGTGCTGACGGATTCCCGGGCGCCGACCTGCAGCTCCTCGATCATGGTCTGCACCTGTTGCGCCGACTCCTGGGTGCGGTGCGCCAGGTTGCGCACTTCGTCGGCCACCACGGCGAAGCCGCGGCCCGCCTCGCCGGCACGGGCCGCTTCGATGGCGGCGTTGAGCGCCAGCAGGTTGGTCTGCTGGGAAATGCTGGTGATCACTTCCAGGATCTGGCCGATGTTCACGGTCTTGCTGTTGAGCGATTCGATATTGGTGCTCGACGCGCTGAGCATGCTCGACAATTGGTTCATCGCCTTGATGCTGCGGTCCACCACCTGCTGACCGTCTTCGGCCAGGTTGCGCGCGTCGCTGGCCTGGGTCGAGGCTTGCGCGGCGTTGCGGGCGATTTCCTGGGCGGCGGCGCCGAGCTGGTTGATCGCGGCGGCCACGCTGTTGGTGCGCGAGGCCTGCTGGTCGGAGTTGTACATCGACGAGTTGGACGCTGCGACCACCCGCAGGGCGACTTCGTTGACTTGGCCGGTGGCCGAGGACACTTCGCGGATCGAACCGTGGATGCGCTCCACGAAACGGTTGAACGCGGTGCCGAGCACGCCGAACTCGTCCTGGTTCTGGATGGTCAGGCGCTTGGTCAGGTCGCCTTCGCCGTCGGCGATGTCTTCCATGGCGCGGGTCATGACGTGCAGCGGCTGGATCAGGATGCGGATCAGCATGCCGAGCAGGGCGATGATGATTGCCACCGCGATCACGGTCGCGATCACGGCCGAGGTGCGGAACTGGCTGAGCATCGAGAACGCCTTGTCCTTGTCCACCGACAGGCCGATGTACCAGTTCACCGACGGCAGGCCCTTGATCGGGGTGAAGGTGACGATGCGGGTCTTGCCGTCGACGGTGACTTCGCTGAAGTCGCTGCTGATGCGCGGGGTGTCCTGCGGGTAGGCTTCCTTGAGCGATTTCATCACCAGGGCCTTGTCCGGGTGCACCAGGATCTTGCCGTCGGCGCTGACCAGGAACACATAGCCCATGCCGTCGAAGTCACGGGCGGCGAGGGTGTCGATCAGGGTTTGCAGGCTCAGGTCGCCGCCGACCACGCCCACGCTCTGACCGGCCTTTTTCGAGGCCGTGGCGATGGAAATGATCAACTGGCCGGTGGCCGCGTCGATGTAGGGTTCGGTCAGGGTCGAGGTGCTGCTGCCCTCGGCGCCCTTGTACCAGGGGCGGACGCGGGGGTCGAAGCCGTCCGGCATCTTGGCGTCCGGGCGGATGGTGAAGTGGCCGGTGGCATCGCCCAGGTAGGAAGCCATGAACGTCGACGTCAGGGCTTTCTGTTCCAGCAGACCGGCGACCGTCGAAGGTTCCGGGTTGATGGCGATGTTCTGGGCGGCGTTCTCGATCAGCAGGATGCGGCCGTTGAGCCAGGTCTGGATGTTGCCGGCGGTGACCTCGCCCATCTCGTTGAGGTAGTTGTTCAGGTCCTCGCGGATCGCGTTGCGTTGCAGCCAGTCGTTGTACAGCGTGAACGAGGCGAAGGCGGCGATGACGATGAGGGCGGCGGCAAGCAGGATTTTATGGCTGAAGCGCAGGTTTTTGTTCATGGCTTGGGGTTCCGCTAAGGTCTTAATGTCCAGGACGTGCTTTTATGGAAGCGCGCAGAATGGGCAAGGGTGAAAGTAAGCTGATATTTCCGTCTCTCCTTAGGGAAATGTCAGACCAAGCTTGTGGCTGGGTCTCTCGCCTTTATGTATCGGCCATGCAGAATCAAAGATTAACCATTAGGTGACAAAATGCCTGACTCTCTGCAACTCGTAATCGGCGCCGATCTCGCCGGGCAACCGATCGCCCAGGCCATGCGCCTGGCCAACCGCCACGGCCTGGTGGCCGGCGCCACCGGCACCGGCAAGACCGTCACCTTGCAGCGCCTGGCCGAAGCGTTCAGCGACGCCGGGGTCGCGGTGTTCGCCGCCGACGTCAAGGGTGACCTGTGCGGCCTCGGGGCCGCCGGCAATCCTCAGGGCAAGGTCGCCGAGCGCATCGCCGGCATGCCGTGGCTGAACCACACCCCTCAGGCCTATCCGGTGACGCTGTGGGACATCCACGGTCAGTCCGGTCATCCGTTGCGCACCACCTTGAGCGAAATGGGCCCGCTGCTGATCGGCAGCCTGCTGGAACTCACCGACAGCCAGCAGTCGGCGTTGTACGCGGCGTTCAAGGTGGCGGATCGCGAAGGGCTGCTGTTGCTGGACCTGAAAGACCTGAAGGCGCTGCTCAACCACCTCAAGGACAACCCGCAACTGTTGGGCGAGGATGCGGCACTGTTCACCACCGGCTCGAGTCAAGCGCTGCTGCGGCGTCTGGCGACGCTGGAGCAGCAGGGCGCCGAAGCGCTGTTCGGCGAGCCGGCGCTGCAGCTCGAAGACATCCTGCAGCCGGCGGCCGACGGGCGCGGGCGCATTCATCTGCTCGACGCCAGCCGCCTGGTGCACGAGGCGCCGAAGGTGTACGCGACCTTCCTGCTGTGGCTGCTGGCCGAGCTGTTCGAGCAGTTGCCCGAGCGCGGCGACGCCGACAAGCCGCTGCTGGCGCTGTTCTTCGACGAGGCCCATTTGCTGTTCACCGATACGCCCAAGGCCTTGCAGGATCGGCTGGAGCAGGTGGTGCGGCTGATCCGCTCCAAGGGCGTGGGGGTGTATTTCGTCACCCAGTCGCCGGGCGACCTGCCGGACGATGTGCTGGCGCAGTTGGGCCTGCGCATCCAGCACGGCCTGCGGGCCTTCACCGCCAAGGAACAGAAGTCCCTGCGGGCGGTGGCGGACGGCTTCCGGCCCAATCCTGCGTTCGACACCCTGACGGTGCTGACCGAGCTTGGCATCGGCGAAGCGCTGGTCGGCACCTTGCAGGAAAAAGGCACCCCGGAGACGGTGCAGCGCGTGCTGGTGGCGCCGCCGCAATCGCGGATCGGGCCATTGACCGAGACCGAACGCACCGTGCTGATCGGCGGATCGCCGTTCAAGGGGCGTTACGACAAGCCCATCGACCGCGAGTCGGCCTACGAGATCCTGATGGGCCGCAAGGGGCTGGCGCCGGAGGCCGAAGCGGCGCCGGGCAAACCGGCGGCAGAGGAACCGAGCCTGGCCGACCGCGCCGGGGAATTCCTCGGCACGGCGGCGGGTCAGGCGCTGAAATCGGCGATGCGACAGGCGGCGAACCAGTTGGGCAAGCAATTGGTGCGCGGCTTGATGGGCTCTTTGCTGGGGGGCAGCAAGCGGCGCTGACCGGCGCCGCCATCGCCAGCAGGTCGGCGGTCAGCCTTTGGTCTTGGCGTGTGCCGCCAGCCGCTCCAGCGCCGCCCGCAGGTTCGGGTCGCTGATCCCCTCGGCGGTGGACTGAAGGGTCGCCGCCGCATCCGTCGACAGGTCGACGCTGTGTTCGCTCGGCCCGCGCTGGACGGTCGGTGGTTGCACCTTGAACAGAATCCGCGTCAGCCCGGCGAACTCGTCGAACATCTGCAATTGCCGTTGCAGGCGTTTTTGCTGATAGCGCAGGCGGGTCGCCCAGTGGCCGTCGGTGACAATCAGCAACAAATCCCCTTCACGCCACTTGGCCACATGGCAGTGCTCGCGGGCGGCGGGCTGCAACTGGGTTTCGAGCAGGCGCTGCAGGTGCCCCAGGCGTTGGGCGTGGTTGAGGATGGCCTTCAGCGGCCTGGCTTCGCGAAGCAGGACAGCGGGTGCCTTGGCTGTGTGCGGGCGAAATGCCATGATCGAACACCGAAATTGACGGGGGCACTATGTTAACAGGAAGGTTGTCAGGAAGCGGCTCACGCACTCGCCCCATTGCTTTTGCCTCTGCTTTGCCCCTTAAATCACCGACTGACTTAAGTGCCGTACGGCTTGAAGTCGAGCAAAACGCCCCTATTTTAAGTGAGCCCCGTCAAAGCGCAGTGCCAGCATCGTGGAACATCGCCACTTTCCTCACCACCGTTTCCGGGTAGAATGCTCGTTCGCATGCGGCCATGAGGGCTGCACGGGCGACTCACGGGGCCGCCCTCCATCCCTTTAGTGTGGAAGATCCTGCCGATATGTTTGCGCCTTTGTTAAAGAAACTTTTTGGAAGCAAGAACGAGCGTGAAGTCAAACGCATGCTCAAGACGGTGCAACTCGTCAATGCCTTCGAAGAGAAGATGGTCGCCCTTTCGGACGATCAACTGCGCGCCAAGACTGCCGAGTTCAAGGACCGCATCGCCAAAGGGGAAACCCTCGACAAGCTGCTGCCCGAAGCGTTCGCGGTCGCCCGCGAAGCCGGCAAGCGCGTCATGGGCATGCGTCACTTCGACGTTCAGCTGATCGGCGGCATGACCCTGCACGAAGGCCGGATCGCCGAAATGCGCACCGGTGAGGGCAAGACCCTCGTGGGCACCCTGGGCGTTTACCTCAACGCGCTGTCCGGCAAGGGCGTGCATGTGGTGACGGTGAACGACTACCTGGCCCGCCGCGACGCCAACTGGATGCGTCCGCTGTACGAGTTCCTCGGCCTGACCGTCGGTATCGTCACGCCGTTCCAGCCGCCTGAGGAAAAGCGTCTGGCCTACGCCGCCGACATCACCTACGGCACCAACAACGAATTCGGGTTCGACTACCTGCGCGACAACATGGCGTTCAGCATGGAAGAGAAATTCCAGCGCGAACTCAACTTTGCCGTGATCGACGAAGTCGACTCCATCCTCATCGACGAAGCCCGTACCCCGCTGATCATCTCCGGCCAGGCCGAGGACAGTTCCAAGCTGTACATCGAGATCAACAAACTGATCCCGAAACTCAAGCTGCACGTCGAAGAGGTCGAAGGCGAAGTCACCCAGGAAGGCCACTACACCGTTGACGAGAAGACTCGCCAGGTCGAACTCAACGAGGCCGGCCACCAGTTCATCGAAGACCAGCTGACCAGCATCGGCCTGCTGGCCGAAGGCGAGAGCCTGTACTCGGCGCACAACCTGAGCCTGCTGACCCACGTCTACGCCGGCCTGCGTGCGCACAAGCTGTTCCACCGCAACGTCGAGTACATCGTGCAGGACGGCCAGGTCGTGCTGGTCGACGAGCACACCGGCCGCACCATGCCGGGCCGCCGTCTGTCGGAGGGCCTGCACCAGGCCATCGAAGCCAAGGAAAACCTGAACATCCAGGCCGAAAGCCAGACCCTGGCCTCGACCACGTTCCAGAACTACTTCCGTCTGTACACCAAACTGTCCGGCATGACCGGTACGGCCGACACCGAAGCGTTCGAGTTCCACCAGATCTACAACCTGCCGGTGATCGTGATCCCGACCAACAAGCCGTTGGCCCGTAAGGACTACAACGACCTGGTGTTCCTGACCGCCGAAGAGAAATACGCGGCGATCGTCAACGACATCAAGGAAAGCATGGCGGCCGGCCGTCCGGTGCTGGTCGGTACGGCCACCATCGAAACGTCCGAGCACATGTCCAACCTGCTGGTGAAAGAAGGCATCGAGCACAAGGTGCTGAACGCCAAGTTCCACGAGAAGGAAGCGGAAATCATCGCCCAGGCCGGTCGTCCGGGCGCGCTGACCATCGCCACCAACATGGCCGGTCGCGGTACCGACATCCTGTTGGGCGGCAACTGGGAAGTGGAAGTCGCTTCGCTGGAAAACCCGACCCCTGAGCAGATCGCCCAGATCAAGGCCGACTGGCAGAAGCGTCACCAGCAAGTGCTGGAGGCGGGCGGTCTGCAGGTGATCGCCTCCGAACGTCACGAATCCCGCCGTATCGACAACCAGCTGCGTGGCCGTGCCGGCCGTCAGGGCGACGCCGGCTCCAGCCGCTTCTACCTGTCGCTGGAAGACAGCCTGATGCGCATCTTCGCCTCCGACCGGGTGAAGAACTTCATGAAGGCCCTGGGCATGCAGCCGGGCGAGGCGATCGAGCACCGCATGGTGACCAACGCCATCGAAAAGGCGCAGCGCAAGGTCGAAGGCCGCAACTTCGACATCCGCAAGCAACTGCTGGAGTTCGACGACGTCAACAACGAACAGCGTAAAGTGATCTATCACATGCGCAACACGTTGCTGGCCGCCGACAACGTCGGTGAGACCATCGCCGACTTCCGCCAGGACGTGCTCAACGCCACCGTCAGCGCCCACATCCCGCCGCAGTCGCTGCCGGAGCAGTGGGACGTGGCCGGCCTGGAAGCCGCGTTGCAGAGCGACTTCGGCGTATCGCTGCCGATCCAGAAATGGCTCGACGAAGACGATCACCTGTACGAAGAGACCCTGCGCGAGAAGCTGCTGAACGAGCTGGTCGCCGCCTACAACGAGAAGGAAGACCAGGCCGGCGCCGACGCCCTGCGTTCCTTCGAGAAGCAGATCGTGCTGCGGGTGCTGGACGACCTGTGGAAAGACCACCTGTCGACCATGGATCACCTGCGCCACGGCATCCACCTGCGCGGCTATGCCCAGAAGAACCCGAAGCAGGAGTACAAGCGCGAGTCCTTCACGCTGTTCTCCGAACTGCTGGATTCGATCAAGCGCGACTCGATCCGTGTGCTGTCGCACGTTCAGGTGCGCCGCGAAGACCCGGCCGAGGAAGAGGCCCGTCTGCGCCAGGAAGCCGAAGCGCTGGCCGCCCGCATGCAGTTCCAGCACGCCGAGGCCCCCGGCCTGGAAGCGCAGCCGGAAGAAGTGGGTGAAGAGGTCGACGTGGCCCTCGCCACCGCGCCGGTTCGCAACGAGCAGAAACTGGGCCGCAACGAGCTGTGCTATTGCGGTTCGGGCAAGAAATTCAAGCATTGCCACGGGCAGATCCAGTAAAACCCGTTTCAATCGCTGAAATACCCGCGCCGCGACCGGCATCAGCCGTCGCGGCGTTTTGCCATTTATCCCGCCGCTTTTCCGTGTGGCGGTGCTGACATTACTGATTGAGGAGCGCATTCATGGCTGTTGGTCTTGGTCCTTTGCCAACGTTGCACCCGGTTGCCGGTTTTGAACTCGGTATCGCCTCGGCCGGCATCAAGCGCCCGGGGCGCAAGGATGTCGTCGTGATGCGCTGTGCCGAAGGCTCCACCGTGGCCGGCGTGTTCACGTTGAACGCTTTCTGCGCAGCGCCGGTGATCCTGGCCAAGCAGCGCGTGAAGAATCCGGTGCGTTACCTGCTGACCAACACCGGCAACGCCAACGCCGGCACCGGCGAGCCGGGCCTGGCCGCCGCCGAGCGCACCTGCGCCAAGCTGGCCGAACTGACCGGCGTGGACGCCAGCCTGGTGCTGCCGTACTCCACCGGCGTGATCGGCGAGCCGCTGCCGGTCGAGAAGATCGAAGGCGCGCTGCAGGCCGCCCTGGACGACCTGTCGGAAAACAACTGGGAAGCCGCCGCCACCGGCATCATGACCACCGACACCCTGCCCAAGGGCGCCAGCCGCCAGTTCCGGCATGACGGCGTGACCGTCACCGTGACTGGCATCAGCAAGGGCGCCGGCATGATCCGGCCGAACATGGCGACCATGCTCGGCTACATCGCCACCGACGCCAAGGTCTCCCGCGACGTGCTGCAGAACCTGATGCTGGACGGCGCCAACAAGTCGTTCAACCGCATCACCATCGACGGCGACACCTCGACCAACGACTGCTGCATGCTGATCGCCACCGGCAAGGCCGCGCTGCCGGAAATCACCCGGGCCGAGGGCGAGCTGTTCGCCAAGCTCAAGCAGGCGGTGTTCGAGGTGTGCATGGACGTGGCCCAGGCCATCGTGCGCGACGGCGAAGGCGCGACCAAGTTCGTGACCGTCGAAGTCAACGGCGGCGGCAACCACCAGGAATGCCTGGACGTCGGCTACACCGTCGCCCACTCGCCGCTGATCAAGACCGCGCTGTTCGCCTCCGACCCGAACTGGGGCCGCATCCTGGCGGCCGTGGGCCGTGCCGGCGTGCCGGACCTGGACGTGAGCAAGATCGACGTGTTCCTCGGCGAAGTGTGCATCGCCAGCCGCGGCGCCCGTGCCGCGACCTACACCGAAGCCCAAGGCGCGGCGGTGATGCAGCGTGAAGAGATCACCATCCGCATCGAGCTGGGCCGCGGCGATTGCAGCGAAACGATCTGGACCACCGACCTGTCCCACGAGTACGTGAAGATCAACGCCGAATACCGCACCTGATTCGGAACCGGGTCGCGGCCATCGCCAGCAGGCTGGCTCTCGCAACGGACATTCTGCGCATGCAGGTTCTGTGGGAGCCAGCCTGCTGGCGATGACGGCGGCCCGGCACTGAAAGTCCCGACGTTTTCCACTGACGAAAAGGCGCCAAACCATGTCCCTGCACCTGATCATCGGCGACAAACTGCTTTCCTCCTGGTCCCTGCGCGGTGCCCTGGCCCTTGAGCTGGCCGGTGCGGCCTACACCGAAGAACGGGTCAAGCTCGGCAAGCCCGACACCCGCGAGCGTCTGCTCAAGCACTCGCCGACCGCCAAGGTGCCGCTGCTCAAGACCCCCCACGGCACCATCGCCGACTCGCTGGCCATCGCCGAGTACGTGGCTGAGCAGTTCCCGGCTGCGCAGCTCTGGCCCGCCGACGTCGCTGCCCGCGCCCAGGCCCGCTCGGCCTGCGCCCAGATGCACAGCGGTTTCTTCGCCATGCGCAACCACATGCCGTTCGACCTGAGCCACGAAGCGCCGCTGAACCCGGTGCCGCCGGAAGTGAAGGCCGACATCGAGCGCATGCTCGCGCTGTGGGCCGAGTGCCGCGCCGTGGCTACGGAAACCGGTCCCTACCTGTTCGGTCGCGCCAGCCTGGCCGACGCGTTCTTCGCCCCGATCGCCGTGCGCCTGCGCACCTATCAGGTGAGCCTGCCGGCGGCGGACGAAGCCTATGTTGAAACGGTCTACCGATGGCCGGCCTTCCAGGCCTGGCAGAAGGCGGGCCTTGAGGAGTTGCAGTCGTGAAACGTGTACACGTCGCTGCGGCCGTCATCCGTGACGGCAGCGGCAAGATCCTGATCGCCAAACGGGCGGACAGCCAGCATCAGGGCGGGTTGTGGGAATTCCCCGGCGGCAAGGTCGAGGACGGCGAATCGGTCGAGGCCGCGCTGGCCCGTGAGCTGCGCGAAGAGCTGGGGATCGTGGTCGGCCAGGCGCGCCCGCTGATCAAGGTGCGCCACGACTATCCGGACAAGCAGGTGCTGCTGGATGTCTGGGAGGTCGCAGCCTTCACCGGCGAGCCCCACGGCGCCGAAGGCCAGCCGTTGGCCTGGGTGACGGCCCGGGAGCTGGCGAACTACGAGTTCCCGGCGGCCAACCAGCCGATCGTCGCGGCGGCACGGTTGCCCGGCGAATACCTGATCACCCCGGACGGCCTGGAGACGCCGGCCTTGCTGCGGGGCATCCAGAAGGCCATCGCCGGCGGGATCAAACTGATCCAGCTGCGCGCGCCAAACGGCTACGACCCCAAATACCGCGATCTGGCGGTGGATGCGGTGGGGCTTTGCGCCGGCAAGGCTCAGCTGATGCTCAAGGGGCCGTTCGAATGGCTGGGGGATTTTCCCTCCGCCGGTTGGCACATCACTGCGGCGCAGTTGCGCAAACACGCGGCGGCGGGGCGTCCGTTGCCGGCCAACCGCTGGCTGGCGGCGTCCTGCCACAACGCCGAAGAGCTGGCGCTGGCCGAGCAGATGGGCGTGGACTTCGTGACCCTGTCGCCGGTGCAGCCGACCCTGACCCATCCGGACGCGCAGCCGCTGGGCTGGGAACAGGCCCGGGCGTTGATCGAGGGCTTCAGCAAGCCGGTGTTCCTGTTGGGCGGCGTCGGCCCTGCGGAGCGGGAGAAGGCCTGGGGTGTCGGGGCCCAGGGCGTGGCGGGGATTCGGGCGTTCTGGCCGCAGGCTTGAGCTTGCGGTGAGCTTGCCGGCCTCATCGCCAGCAGGCTGGCTCCCACAGTTATCTCGGTTGAATGCAGCCTCTGTGTTCACCGCAGAACCCTGGGGGAGCCAGCCTGCTGGCGATGGCTTTTACTGCCCTGAAGGCTTGGCCGCCGGCTGCCAAAGGATCTCGGCGATCCCTTGGCGACGGGCAATCAGCCGCGCCGCCACAAACAGCAGGTCCGACAGCCGGTTGATGTACGCCAGCCCGACGCCGGCCAGCGGTTCCACGGCATTCAAGTGCTGGCACCGTCGCTCGGCGCTGCGGGCCAGGCTGCGGCAGGCGTGGGCCTGGGCGATCAGCATCGAGCCGCCGGGCAGAATGAAGTTCTCCAGCGGCCCCAGCTCTTCGTTCCAGACATCGATGGCGGCCTCCAGGCGCTCCACCTCGGCCGTGTCCAACGCCTGATACGCCGGCATCGCCAGTTCGCCGCCGAGGTCGAACAGCCGGTGCTGGCAGGGCGCAAGCACCTCGATCAGTTCATTGAGCCCCGGGCATTGCCCGCGCTCGGCGATCAGCCCCGCCAGCAGCACGCCCATTTGGCTGTTCAGCGAATCGACTTCGCCGATGGCCTCGATCCGTGGGTGATCCTTGGGCACGCGGCGGCCGTCGCCCAGGCCCGTCTCGCCCTTGTCGCCGGTGCGGGTGTAGATCTTCGACAGGCGAAAGCCCATGGTTTACCTCGCTATCTGATTCAGTTCGGGTGCATTGGCGGTCGGCTGCACGAGCGGCAGGCGCAGGGTGAAGCAGGTGCCTTGGCCGAGCGTGGACTGCACCTCCATCTGGCCCTTGTGGTTGTTGGTGATGATGAAGTACGACACCGACAGCCCAAGCCCTGTGCCCTGACCGATTTCCTTGGTGGTGAAGAACGGTTCGAAGGTGCGTTTGCGCACGTTCTCGCTCATGCCGATGCCGTTGTCTTCGACCTGGATCTCCGCCCACGGCGGGTTCAGCCGGGTGCGCAGGGTGATCCGTCCCGGCTCGCGGTCGTCTTCGCGCTGGTGGATGGCCTGGGCGGCGTTCTTCAACAGGTTGAGCAGCACTTGCTCCAGTTCGTTGGCGGTGCCCGGCACCGGGCCGAGCGCCGGATCGAACTGGCGGACGATCGCCTGGCCCTTGAAGTCGAAGCCGATGGCCAGATCGAAATCGTTGCCGGCGATCTCCACGGCCTGGTCGATCAGCGCCGGCAGGTCGCACGGGGCCATTTGCCGGGTGCTGCGGCGGCTGAAGCTGAGCATGTGGGTGACGATCTTCGCGGCCCGGGCGCCAGCCTGCTGGATGCCGTCGAGCAGTTGCGGCACTTCGCGGTTCTGCAGGTAGCGGTTGACCGCCTCCAGTTCCAGGCCCAGCAGTTCGGCCTGCTCCAGGTTCTTCGGCAGGTCCGCCGACAGCCGCCGGCGGATGTTCTGCACGTTGTGCAGGATCGCCCCCAGCGGGTTGTTGATTTCGTGGGCCATGCCGGCGGCGAGGCCGCCGACCGAGAGCATCTTCTCCGACTGCACCATCATTTCCTCAAGCGACAGGCGTTGGGTGATGTCGTCGATCCGGATCACCACGCCGCGCCCGGCGCCGCCCATCAGCGGGTAGAAGGTGAGGGCGTAGTGCTTGGGCTCGTCGTCCTTGAGCCAGGTCACCCGCTCGATCTTCGCCACGGTGTGCTGCTCGACGGTCTGCTTGAGCTGCGGCAGGAATGGCTTGAGCGGTTCGAACGCGAGGAAGATCGGCTGGTTCAGCGCTTCGTCCAGCCGCGTGCCGGAAAGGGCGCTGGCCTCCTGGTTCCACTGGGTGACGTAGAGCTGTTCGTCGAGGGCGATCAGGGCCGAGGGCATGGAGTCGATGATGCTGTTGAGGTAGTTCTGAAAACCCGTGAGCTTCTTTTCGATCTTGCTGCGCACCTGGACTTCCAGTTCCAGCTTGCGGTTGGTGTGGCGGGTTTCCTCGGCCAGGCCCTGGGCCTGGTCGTAGGCGGCCTGGGAGTCGTCGCGGGCGCGCTTGAGCTGCTGCTCGCGGGCCTCGATGCGCGACAACATGGTATTGAACGCCTCGGCCAGGCTGCCGATCTCGTCGTGGTTGCCCCGGGAGGCGCGCAGGGCGTAGTTCTCTTCGCGGGTCACCTGGCGGGACAGCTCTTCGAGCTGGTGGATGGGGCGGGTGATCAGGCGTTTGATTTGCCGTGCGATGACCAGCCACAGCAGTACGCTGAAGATCAGGATGCCCAGGCTGGCGGTGAGGGTGCCGGTGTAGAACGCCACCGGCAGTTCGCTGCTGGCCACCAGCAACAGGTGGCCGGGGGCCGCGCCGGGGCGGGGCAGGGTGATCAGTTGGTTGCTGCGGAATTCGGTCAACTGCCAAGCTTCGATGTGCCGGTAGCGCTCGGGCAGGCTGAGCTTGTCGCCGCGCTGCACCTGGGCGATGCGTTCGCCCTTGCCGTCATACAGGGCGGCGGCGCGCAGCGGCGAATAGCTGTCGAGCTCCTTGAGCAGCCGCTCAGCGCTTTGCGGCGATTGCAGGGCATCGGCCACCAGGGCGGGGTTCGACACCAGCCGGCCGATGGTCTGCAACGCCTGGGGCGCCATGCTTTCCTGGGAAATGTAGTAGGCGGCGCTGATGAAGGTCAGGTTGGCGACCAGCAGGACTGTGGTCAACAGCACCAGCAGGGCGGCCAGCAGTTTCTGGCCGACCGGCAGGTTTTCGAGGCGCTGGCGCAATGGCATCGGGTTTATCGCAGCAAAGGAACAAGTGGCCAGCGTAGCCGCTGCTCAATCGCCGGGCAATCCGAGGCGTTGCAGATGGGTGATCAGGCGCTGCTGCAACTGATGCAGGTGAGGCAGGTTCACCCGGTGCCGCTCGGCGGCTTTGCAGGCGTGGCCCAGCAGGTAGCTGATCTCGGTGCGGCGCCGGTTCGCCACGTCCTGGTGCATCGAGGAGAAGTTGGCGGCCGTGGCCTGGATCACCCGTTCGACCTCTTGTTGCAGGTTGTCGGCCGCCGCCGGTTGGCCGCAGCGCTCCAGCAGGTCGGTCAGCTCGGCGCACAGGGTGGCGACTTCGCAGGCATGCTGCTGCAAGCCGCCGTTGCGGCAGTCGTGCAGCACCGTCAGGGGATTGATCGCGCAATTGAGCGCCAATTTGCGCCACAGGCGGGTGAGGATGTCGGTGCTCCACTCGTGGGGGATCTTCGCGGCGCTCAGGTCGTCCAGCCAAATGGGCGCCACCGGATGCGCGGCGTCGCCGAGCCAGGTGTAGCCATGGCCGGCGAACACCACGCGCCAGTCGCCGTCGCGGAAGGCGCCTTCTGTGCTGGAAGCGAAAATGCACCGTGCGTGCGGCACCCGGGCGGCGACCGCTTCCTGGCTGCCGAGGCCGTTCTGCAGCAGGATCAGCTCGGCATCCGGCGCCAGGCGCGGGGCGAGGCGGGCGACGGCGCTTTCGGCGTCATAGGCTTTGCACGCCACCAGCAGCCGCCGGATGGGCTCAGGGTGATCCGGCGTCTGCGCCGGCACGGCCCAGGTGCCCGGCTCGCCGTGTTCCACCAGGGTCAGTCCGCCGGTCGCTTCGTAGTCGCGCAGGCGCGCCGCGTCACGCAGGATCAGCCGCACCGGCTGTCCGGCCCGGGCCAGCCGTGTGGCCCACAAGGTGCCGAGGCTGCCGGCGCCGAGCACATGCCAAGGGGTGGACATCAGTTTTTCGCTCGCTGGGGTAAAGGCATGCAAGGCTCGCCGTGTGGTGGGGAAAAGACCCGTTATAATGAGCCCGATTTTAACCGCAAGCCAAGCGCGCCGCGTCCTGTACGGGCGCGCCTTTTCATTGGAGAGATTACATGCCGTCGTTCGACGTGGTATCCGAGCTGGACAAACACGAAGTCACCAACGCGGTCGAGAACGCCGTGAAGGAGCTCGATCGTCGCTATGACCTCAAAGGCAAGGGCAGCTTCGAGTTCAAGGACAAAGACCTGACCGTCAACCTGACCGCTGAAGCCGAGTTCCAGCTGGAAGCGATGATCGAGATCCTCAAGCTGGCCCTGGTCAAGCGCAAGATCGATGTGCAGTGCCTTGAGGTCAAGGACGCTTTCGCATCGGGCAAGGTGATGAAACAGGAAGCCGTGCTCAAGGAAGGCATCGACAAAGAGCTGGCGAAGAAGATCGTCGCGCACATCAAGGACGCCAAGCTCAAGGTGCAGGCGGCCATCCAGGGCGAGCAAGTGCGCGTCACCGGCAAGAAGCGCGATGACCTGCAGGAAGCCATCGCGGCGCTGCGCGCCAAGGAATTCGGCATGCCGCTGCAGTTCAACAACTTCCGCGACTGAGCCATCATTGTGGAACCTCTCGGCGTTTAAGGCGTCCGAGGCCCAAGCAGCGGCAGAAACGATCCGGCCCCTTCGGCCCGGTCTTTCTGCCGCTGGTTTTTATAGCCCGGGTAGCCGGAAAATTCAGGAGATAGAACATGGATTTGAATGCTGAGGTGGACAACCTCGTCAAGGTGTCTCAGGCGTGGATCCCGATGATCATGGAGTACGGCAGCCGCGTCTTGCTGGCGGTCGTGACCCTGGCCATCGGTTGGTGGCTGATCAACAAGGTGACCCAGAAGCTCGGCGGCCTGCTGGCCCTGCGCAATGCCGACCTGGCGCTGCAAGGTTTCATCAGCAGCCTGGCGAACATCATTCTCAAGGTGCTGCTGATCGTCAGCGTGGCGTCGATGATCGGCGTCGAAACCACATCGTTCGTCGCGGCCATCGGTGCGGCCGGCCTGGCCATCGGCCTGGCGTTGCAGGGCAGCCTGGCGAACTTCGCCGGCGGCGTGCTGATCCTGCTGTTCCGTCCGTTCCGCATCGGTGACTGGATCGAGGCCCAAGGCGTGGCCGGCACCGTCGACAGCATCCAGATTTTCCACACCGTGCTGCGCACCGGCGACAACAAGACCATCATCGTGCCCAACGGTAATCTGTCGAACGGCATCATCACCAACACCAACCGTCAGCCGACCCGCAAGGTCGTGTTCGATGTCGGCGTCGACTACGAAGCCGATCTGCAAAAGGCCCGTCAGGTGCTGTTGGAGTTGGCCAAAGATGAGCGCGTGTTGCAGGATCCTGCGCCGCAAGCGGTTATTTCGACCCTGGGCGACAGTTCGATCACTGTTTCCCTGCGCGTCTGGGTCAAGACCGCAGACTATTGGGATGTGATGTTCATGTTCAATGAACTGTCCCGCGACCGTTTAAAGACCGCCGGCATTGATATTCCGTTTCCGCAACGGGTGATTCGTGTGGTTCAGGAATCGGCAGTGCAGTGATTGAATTGACAGTTCTTCGGTTGACTCTTCAGTCAATGGTCGAACTTGAAGACGATCGAGCAGATGTAATAACGCCGCATATAAAAAGGCCCATCGCAAGATGGGCCTTTTTTTGTGTAGCGAACTAACCCGCTGCGATTACAAGATCGACAGTGGGTAGTCGACGATCAGGCGGAACTCGTCGATATCACCTTCGCCTTGGTCAGTGTTAGCACGGTGCCAAGCTTGACGGATACGGAAGGACAGGTCTTTGGCAGGGCCGGATTGAACGACGTACTTGGCTTCCACGTTGGTTTCGTGGTGTTTGCCGTCTTCGCCGTACAGACCGGTGTAGGCGCTGCCGGCTGGGGTGTTGGTGCCGTCGATGTCCCAACCTTTGACGTAACGGGCCATGAAGCTCAGGCCTGGAACGCCGTACTCGGCCATTTTCAGGTCATAACGAGCCTGAACGGATTTCTCGCCTGGGCCGTTGAAGTCAGAGTACTGGATGGAGTTGGCGAGGAAGATCGAGTCGCCGCCGCGGTTGTTCTTGCCTACGCCGATGTAGTCGAACGGGGTGTCGCCGTTCACTTTCTGGAAGCCGATGGTGAAGGTGTGGGCTTTCAGGAAGGACAGGGCGGTTGCCAGGGACCAGGCGGTGTTGCTGATTTCGCCGGCGTTCGCGCTACCGGTGTCGGTGGTGCGGTAGATGTTGAAGTCGGTGTTCAGCGAGGTGTCACCACCGAACGGCGTGGTGAGGTTCACGTTGGCGTAGTACTGGTTCCAGATGTCTTCCAGCTTGGCGCCGTAGAGCGATGCGCTCAGGTTGTCGGTGATGCCGTACTTGCCGCCGAAGTAGTCGATGCTCTTGGCGCGTACGCCAGCGTAGTTGGCCCACAGGTCGCCGTCACGGGCGTTGCGGTCCTGGCTGGTGGCGGAGTAGAAGTGACCGGCTTCCAGATCCAGGTCTTTGACTTCGCTGCTCTGCAGTTGGATACCGCTGGCGGTTTGGTGAAGGATGCGGGAGCCGCCTACAGCGAACACCGGAGCGGTGCTTGGCTGCATGTCGCCGATCTTCAGCTCGGTCTTGGATACGCGGAACTTGACGGCGGCGCCGGCCTTGCCTTGGCTGTCGTTGTTCTCGCCCTGGGCGTTGGTGCTCAGGTTGCCCGAACCGGAGTACTTGTCGGAGCCGTCCAGTTTGATCGCCAGTTGACCCCAGCCTTCAACGCCCACGCCCACGGTGCCTTGGGTGTAGCCGGAGCTGAAGTGAGCCTGGAAGCCCTGGGTCCAGTCCTTGTCGTCCACCGCACCGTCTTTCTTGTTGCGGTTGTAGTAGTAGTTGCGAAGCAACAGGTCGAACTTGGCGTCTTCAACAAAGCCTTTGGCTTCAGACTGGTCACTTACAAAAGGTGCGGCCGTAGCCAGCTGAGTACTGGCTGCTGCAGCAACTGCCAGTGCGATCATGCTCCACTTCATCACGCGCATCGTGATTTGCTCCTTTGGTTTTAGAAGAGTACTGCCGTCCCACCGGTTTTATTATCTGGGCGGCTCTTTCTTTTTGTGTCGGCGCAAACTTATATCACGCCGACCATGTTGGCGATACTTGCGCATCCAACCTTTCAGCTTCTTTACGACCCTGTCGCAATCGGCTTCGTAGATGTCGCAAATTTACAGTCCGAATGCAATGGGACTGGCAACTTCAGCACTGTTTTACAGGGCTTGAGCATCGGTAAAAAAGAGTCCCTTGGCAAAACGCTTGAATCTCCATCGGGCAACCCTGCCACTGTTTTTTTTGGCCTTGGGGTAACCACTTCCCGTGGCGTGCCCATAGACCATATGAGTACGAATGCAACAAGCGTGCACAAACCGCATTTCTGATGCGGATATTTTTCAAAACGCCCGCCTGCCGCTGTGAAAACCTTGTAAATACGGGCGTTCAAGCGCGTGTTTCACCGGGCTTGACGCCATTCCTCCTATGGTGTTGCCACGGCCGTTTCGGCCCGCGACAACCAAAAACGTTACCGGTTCACCCCGCCAGTGAGTATTCGGCGGATGCCCGAAGCAATGAGCGTAGACCCACTGTGCGGTTTTGGTGCAAAAAATTTTGGGGCCGTACCGGATTCATGCCGTTCAGCCCTGAACGCGGCTGCATTCTCCCGCCGTCCGGTTGCCTTGCGCGTCGCTTGCTGGTGCAAGGAAAGCGCAAATGCCGCATCTCGGGGCAGCGCAGCCGTCCCCCGATGCCGCGTCGTTCGCCGTGAAGGATCGGGCATTCGCAGGTATGCTGCCGTCCGGTCGCTTGGCGCGCCGCCCCCGGGACGGGCCGCTAAGCTGAATAATGTGATCAGCCGGGAGTGCGCGCAGTGTTTGCTTTAGATTCACGACTTCAACAGGACACCCTGACGATCGGCGACTTCCCGCTCTGCCGCTTGCTGCTGTCCAACGACTCCAACTATCCGTGGTTCATCCTGGTGCCACGCCGCGAAGATATCAGCGAGTTGTTTCAGTTGGATGTCGCCGACCAGCAACGGCTGTGGCAGGAAACCACCGCCCTGGCCGAGGTGCTCAAGGATTCGTTCGATGCCGACAAGCTCAATGTCGCGACGCTGGGCAATGTCGTCAGCCAACTGCACATGCACGTGATCGTGCGCAAGCGTGATGACGCCGCCTGGCCGGCGCCGGTCTGGGGCAAGCACCCGGCCAAGCCCTATGAGGCGGCGCAGGTGACGGCCATCCGCGAGCGGCTGCGCCTGGTGCTGGGTGATGAATTCACGTTTCTGGAGGCCTGAGCCATGAGCCTTGAACAACGGGTTACCGATCTGGAAAGCCGTCTGGCGTTTCAGGACGACACCATCCAGGCGCTGAACGATGTGCTGGTGGAGCAGCAGCGGGTGGTGGAGCGCCTGCAGTTGCAGATGGCCGCGCTGCTCAAGCGTCAGGAAGAGCTGGTCGGCCAGATCGGCTCCTTCGAAGAGGACGCGCCGCCGCCTCACTACTGAGTGTCGCCGTACTTTTCGGCGGGCAATAAAAAAACCGCGGGCAGCCTTGGCTGTCCGCGGTTTTTTTTTCAGGCTTCGGATCAGCGGCGGGGGAGAGCTGCGATCACGTCCTCGGCTTGCAGGCCTTTGTCGCGGTTCATCACCGAGAACTCCACGCGCTGGCCTTCGACCAGGACGCGGTGGCCTTCACCGCGGATGGCCCGGAAGTGGACGAAGATATCGTCGCCGGAGTCCCGGGAGATGAAGCCGAAGCCCTTGGAGGTGTTGAACCACTTCACCGTGCCGGTATCGCGGTTGCTCATGTCGTAGCTCGGCGCTGCGGCGGCCGGCGAGGACTTGTGGAAGCCGACGGCCAAGTGCAGCGCCACGGCGGCCAAGGCGATGGCCAGGCTGAACAGCACGGCCGGCTGGCCGGCGATGACCGGCATCGGCGCGATCAGCGTCAGGGTCTGCAAGACCACGGTCAGCAGCAGCAAGGCGCTGGCCAGGTTTTGCAGGTGTTGGCGAGGGCCCTTGTTCCATTGCGGGATCACAGGCGCCAGCACCAGGTTCAGCAGGCCGAAAAGGGCCAGGTACAGGGCATCGGGCTGTTGCAGGTAAGGTACGGCTTCGGACCTCAGGCTGGGTATGAAGGACAGCAGCAAGGCTGCTGCGCCCATTAGCAGGTGGACGATTTTCAACATTTTTATTGACTCACGTTATGACGGCTCACAAGGAAGAGCTGAAGGCGCACGGTTCGCTTCGAAACGATGAAGAGGCGTTGGACACGCGCACGGCATCAGCCTATGCGCAACGCCCGGAAAACGGGGCGTAGCGACACACTGCCTATTTAACAGCAAAGATTGCGGCTTCTCAAACCGGCCCGGCCAGTGGCGGCCGGCCGGACGTTTTGCCGCAGCCTGCGCCGGGACGCAGGGCTGCGGGGCTTCGCCGGGCTTGCTAGAGTGGGTCTGCACCTGCTGGATGAACTCAATCGCCGTTAGGGGGTAAGCATGGCCATCGATATCGGTATCAGTGAAGAAGACCGCAAATCCATCGTCGACGGGTTGTCCCGGCTGCTGTCGGACACCTACGTGCTGTATCTGAAGACCCACAACTTCCACTGGAACGTCACCGGCCCCATGTTCCGCACGCTGCACCTGATGTTCGAGGAGCAGTACAACGAACTGGCCTTGGCCGTCGATCTGATCGCCGAGCGCATCCGCGCCCTGGGCTTCCCGGCGCCGGGGGCCTATTCGACCTACGCCAGGCTGTCCTCGATCAAGGAAGAGGAAGGCGTGCCGAGCGCCGAAGACATGATCCGGCAACTGGTTGCCGGGCAAGAGGCCGTGACCCGCACCGCCCGCGGCATTTTCCCGCTGCTGGACAAGGTCAGCGACGAGCCTACCGCGGACCTGCTGACTCAGCGCATGCAGGTGCATGAGAAGACCGCGTGGATGCTCCGCGCACTGCTCGAGGCCTGACCGGGCGGCGCGGACGCTTGCGCCGGGCGTTCGCGCCGGTCTGCTGTTTCTGACTTTTTCCGTTGGCTTATCCTACGGCGACGGTCAAATAGTCATCTGGATATAACTTTGCGGCTGCGTTTCTATGAGGGGGCAGAGATTGTCCCTGGCAAAACGTAGAGATGGCAAAGGAGTGTCAACGATATGGCAGATGGAGACAGGCGAAGCGACAGGACGGTCGCCGCGCAGGGGAAACTGAAGGTCGACCCGTTTGACGACGGCCTCGACATGGCATTGATCAGGCCGTTGTCCCGGTCCGTGCGTCTGAACGGATTCGCGACGTGCCTGAGGCTGGAGCAGGTCTACTGGAACATTCTCGGCGGCATGGCGCAGGACAACGCATGTTCGGTCAATGCGCTGCTCTCCCATGTGGACCGGGAAGTGCATCTGCGGCACGGCGGCGTGAAGAACTTCAGCGCGCTGGTGCGGGTGGTGTGCGTGATGCGCGGGCTCAAGGCCCCGACGGGCGCGGCATCGCCCCCGTGTTGAGAGGCTGATCCGCCCTGTGCAGTCTACGGCTGCACAGGGCGAATTTAATGGCTATAATCCCGCCCTTTCGCCGCACGGCCCTGCATGCGGCGGCAACCTGTTCGCCGAGACACCCCGCCATGCCGATGTACGATTACCAATGTGCTTCCTGTGGTCATCAGTTGGAAGCCATTCAGAAGATCAGTGACGCACCGCTGGTCGATTGCCCGGCCTGTCAGGCGCCGGCACTCAAGAAGCTGCTGTCCATGCCCGGTTTTCGCCTGAGTGGCAGCGGTTGGTACGAAACCGATTTCAAGACCGGCGCGAAGAAGAATCTGGCCGGTGGCGACAAATCTGACTAGGGTTTAGGGCCTGGGTCGAACGACACGCGCGAGTTTCCGGCGTCGGCACACCGCTTGGGTGCGGCAGGATCTCCACCGAATTTCGAATTACGAGAAGCGAAACCACTACCATGATGCGCAGCCATTATTGCGGCCAACTGAACGAAAGCCTGGAAGGCCAGGAAGTTACCCTTTGCGGATGGGTTCACCGTCGCCGCGACCACGGCGGGGTGATCTTCCTCGATATCCGTGATCGTGAGGGCCTGGCCCAGGTGGTCTTCGACCCGGACCGCGCCGAGACCTTCGCCGCCGCCGACCGCGTGCGCAGCGAATACGTGGTCAAGATCACCGGCAAGGTGCGCCTGCGTCCGGCCGGCGCCGGCAACGCGAACATGGCTTCGGGCATGATCGAAGTGCTGGGCTACGAGCTGGAAGTGCTGAATGAGGCGGAAACCCCGCCGTTCCCGCTCAACGAATACTCCGACGTCGGCGAAGAGACCCGCCTGCGTTACCGCTTCATCGACCTGCGCCGCCCGGAAATGGCCGAGAAGCTGCGTCTGCGTTCGCGCATGACCACCAGCATCCGCCGCTACCTGGACGAGAACGGCTTCCTGGACGTCGAGACGCCGATCCTGACCCGCGCGACGCCGGAAGGCGCCCGTGACTACCTGGTGCCGAGCCGTACCCACGCCGGTTCGTTCTTCGCGCTGCCGCAATCGCCTCAGCTGTTCAAGCAACTGCTGATGGTGGCCGGCTTCGACCGCTACTACCAGATCGCCAAGTGCTTCCGCGACGAAGACCTGCGCGCCGACCGTCAGCCGGAATTCACCCAGATCGACATCGAGACCAGCTTCCTCGATGAAAAGGACATCATGGGCCTGACCGAAGGCATGATCCGCGCCCTGTTCAAGGAAGTGCTGGGTCTGGAGTTCGGCGAGTTCCCGCACATGACCTTCGAAGAGGCCATGCGCCGCTACGGTTCCGACAAGCCTGACCTGCGTATTCCGCTGGAACTGGTGGACGTTGCCGATCAGCTCAAGGACGTGGAATTCAAGGTGTTCAGCGGCCCGGCCAACGATCCGAAATGCCGTATCGCCGCGCTGCGCGTCCCTGGCGGGGCGAGCATGCCGCGCAAGCAGATCGACGACTACACCAAGTTCGTCGGCATCTACGGCGCCAAGGGCCTGGCGTACATCAAGGTCAACGAGCGCGCCGCCGGTGTCGATGGCCTGCAGTCGCCGATCGTCAAGAACATTCCTGAAGCCAATCTGAACGTGATCCTCGATCGCGTCGGCGCGGTCGACGGCGACATCGTGTTCTTCGGTGCCGACAAGGCCAAGATCGTCAGCGAAGCCCTGGGCGCGCTGCGCATCAAGCTGGGCCACGACCTGAACCTGCTGACCTGCGAGTGGGCGCCGATGTGGGTCGTCGACTTCCCGATGTTCGAAGAGAACGACGACGGCAGCTTCACCGCGCTGCACCACCCGTTCACCGCGCCGAAGTGCACGCCGGAGGAGCTGGAGGCCAACCCGGCCACCGCACTGTCCCGCGCCTACGACATGGTCCTGAACGGCACCGAGCTGGGCGGCGGTTCGATCCGTATCCACCGCAAGGAAATGCAACAGGCGGTGTTCCGCCTGCTGGGCATCAACGAAGCGGAACAGGAAGAGAAGTTCGGCTTCCTGCTCGACGCGCTGAAGTACGGCGCGCCGCCGCACGGTGGCCTGGCCTTCGGCCTGGACCGTCTGGTAATGCTGATGACCGGCGCCCAGTCGATCCGTGAAGTGATCGCCTTCCCGAAAACCCAGAGCGCGGCGTGCGTCATGACGCAGGCGCCGGGTCTGGTGGACGCCAAGGCGCTGCGCGAACTGCACATCCGTTTGCGCGAAACGCCAAAGGCTGAGTAAGACGGGCCTGAAGGCGCATCTTCGGATGCGCCTTTTTTCATTCTGCAAGGACTGGAAAACAGGTCGAAATTTTTGTTTGCCGGCCGGCGCGGCTTCGCGGGGCGGGCAATGTGTCAAAGAGAATTCGGAGCGAGATATGGCAGGTCATTCCAAGTGGGCGAACATCAAGCACCGCAAAGAACGCCAGGATGCCAAACGAGGCAAGATCTTCACCAAGTGGATCCGTGAGCTGACCGTGGCGGCCAAGCAGGGCGGCGGCGACCCGGGCTCCAACCCGCGTCTGCGCCTGGCCCTGGACAAGGCCCTGGGCGCGAACATGAGTCGCGACATCATCGATCGCGCTGTCGCCCGCGGCGCAGGCGCCACCGAGGCCGACAATGTCGAAGAGCTGACCTACGAAGGCTACGGCCCGGGCGGCGTGGCGGTGATGGTCGAGTGCATGACCGACAACCGCAACCGCACCGCAGCGGCCGTGCGCCATGCGTTCAGCAAGTGCGGCGGCAACCTCGGCACCGACGGTTCGGTGGCGTACCTGTTCGAGCGCAAGGGCCAGATCAGCTTCGCGCCGGGCGTCGACGAAGATGCCCTGACGGAAGCGGCGCTGGAAGCCGACGCCGATGACGTCGTCGCCCATGAGGACGGTTCCATCGAGGTGTTCACCTCGTTCTCCGGGTTCTATGCCGTGAAGAACGCGCTGGAGGCCGCCGGCTTCAAGGGCGACGACGCGGAAATCGTCATGCAGCCGACCACCAGCGCCGAGCTGGACCTGGAAGGCGCGGAGAAGGTGCTCAAGCTGATCGACATGCTCGAGGACCTGGACGACGTGCAGAACGTCTACTCCAACGCCGACATCCCGGAAGATGTGGCCGCCCAACTCAACTGAAGTCCTGCATTGAGCCCTGTGGGAGCTGGCTTGCCAGCGATGGCGTCGGCGCATCAAGCATTGATGTCGCCTGACACAACGTCATCGCCGGCAAGCCGGCTCCCGCATTCGTAATGCGTTATCTTGAATTTCGTGGATTTTTCGAACCCGCAGGCGTTATGACTTTAATCCTTGGAATCGACCCCGGCTCGCGCATCACCGGTTACGGCGTGGTCCGCGACACCGGACGCGGCTGCGTGTACGTGGCCTCCGGCTGCATCCGCACCGGCGGCGGCGAGCTGCACGAACGGCTGCAGATCGTTTACCGCGGTGTGCGGGAGATCATCCAGACCTACGGCCCCGTGACCATGGGCATCGAAAAGGTGTTCATGGCGCGCAACGCCGACTCGGCGCTGAAGCTGGGCCAGGCCCGGGGCGCGGCGATCGTGGCCGGCGCCGAGGAAAGCCTGGAGATCGCCGAGTACACGGCGACCCAGGTCAAGCAGGCGGTGGTCGGCACCGGTGCGGCGAACAAGGAGCAGGTGCAGATGATGGTCATGCACATGCTCAAGCTCACCAGCAAACCGCAGATCGACGCCTCGGACGCCCTGGCCATCGCCATTTGCCATGCGCACACCCGTGCCAGCCTGCTGCCCCACGGGTTGGGGGCGGCACGCAGTCGTGGCGGGCGCCTGCGTCTCTGATAGCATCAGCAGTCAATTTTCCGGAATGGGGGCCGAGCGCCCGGGCCGTCGGCCCGCCTCCCCGGTTCCGGCCCCCGCCAGCCATGGGCTGGCCAACGCTCAAGGATCTGAAACGTGATTGGACGCTTGCGCGGCACCCTGGCTGAAAAGCAGCCGCCGCACCTGATTCTGGATGTAAACGGCCTCGGGTATGAGCTGGAAGTGCCCATGACCACCCTATATCGCCTGCCGTCGGTCGGTGAACCGCTGACCTTGCACACCCATTTGGTCGTTCGCGAGGACGCGCAGTTACTCTATGGCTTTGCCGGCAAGCGTGAGCGAGACTTTTTCCGCGAGCTGATCCGTCTCAATGGTGTCGGCCCGAAACTGGCCCTGGCCCTGATGTCGAGCCTGGAGGTGGACGAGCTGATCCGCTGCGTGCAGTCCCAGGACACCTCGGCCCTGACCAAGGTGCCGGGCGTGGGCAAGAAGACCGCCGAGCGTCTGCTGGTCGAGCTCAAGGACCGCTTCAAGGCCTGGGAGACCGTGCCGGCGATGTTTGCGCTGGTGCCGAACCAGCCGGACGGCCCGGCGCCGGTCAACCACGCCGAGAACGACGCGGTCAGCGCGCTGATTTCCCTGGGCTACAAGCCGCAGGAGGCGAGCAAGGCGATTTCCGCGATCAAGGAGAAAGGCTTGAGCAGTGAAGACATGATCCGACGCGCCCTGAAGGGAATGATTTAAGTGATTGAAGCTGATCGTCTGATCGCCGCCACGCACAGTCCGCGTGAGCGCGAAGAAGTCCAGGATCGGGCGATTCGCCCCGTCAGTCTGGCCGACTACATCGGCCAGCCGACCGTGCGCGAGCAAATGGAGCTGTTCATCCAGGCCGCGCGCGGGCGCAGCGAGTCCCTGGACCACACGTTGATCTTCGGCCCGCCGGGATTGGGCAAGACCACCCTGGCCAACATCATCGCCCAGGAAATGGGCGTGTCGATCAAGAGCACCTCCGGGCCTGTGCTCGAACGGCCGGGGGACCTGGCGGCCCTGTTGACCAACCTTGAGCCGCACGATGTGTTGTTCATCGACGAAATCCACCGTCTGTCGCCGATCGTCGAGGAAGTGCTGTACCCAGCCATGGAAGATTTCCAGCTCGACATCATGATCGGCGAAGGGCCGGCGGCGCGTTCGATCAAGCTCGACCTGCCGCCGTTCACCCTGGTGGGCGCCACCACGCGGGCGGGCATGCTGACCAACCCGTTGCGCGACCGTTTCGGGATCGTCCAGCGCCTGGAGTTCTACAGCACGGCGGACCTGGCGACCATCGTCAGCCGTTCGGCCGGCATCCTGGGCTTGCCGCTGGATTCGGACGGGGCGTTCGAAGTGGCCCGCCGCGCCCGCGGCACGCCGCGGATCGCCAACCGGCTGCTGCGCCGGGTGCGGGACTTCGCCGAAGTGCGGGCCAAGGGGCACATCACCAAGGCCGTCGCCGATCTGGCGCTGAACCTGCTGGATGTCGACGAGCATGGCTTCGACCACCAGGATCGGCGGCTGCTGCTGACCATGATCGAGAAGTTCGACGGCGGGCCGGTGGGGATCGACAGCCTGGCGGCGGCCATCAGCGAGGAACGTCACACCATCGAGGACGTGCTGGAGCCTTACCTGATCCAGCAGGGCTACATCATGCGCACGCCGCGGGGCAGGGTGGTGACCCGGCATGCGTACCTGCACTTCGGCCTGAATATTCCGTCGCGGATGGGCGAACCCCCCGTGGCAGACGAGTTTCTCGATGCCCTGGACGATTGATACACATCGTGTGGCGATTTATTCCGCATTTGCGCTGTCCGAGGACGGTACTTTTGCGGTGAAGCCACCGTTCAACGAAAAACAGTTGCCTGCCCCGATTGGCAACCCGAGGAGTAAGCACTAGAGTATGCGCGCGCAAAACGGGCTTGAGCCGTTCGCACATCGTTGTCGCGTTTATTACGAGGACACCGATGCCGGCGGCATCGTGTATTACGTTAATTACCTCAAGTTTATGGAACGGGCTCGAACCGAGCGGCTCCGGACGCTGGGCTTCGCCCAGTCGGCGCTGGCCGGGGAGGACCTGTTGTTCGTCGTGCATTCCAGCGAAGCGCGCTACCACGCGCCGGCGCGACTGGACGACGAGCTTCTGGTAAGCGCTGATGTAATCGAATTGAACCGCGCCAGCCTGCGCTTCAGACAGCAAGTCAGGCGGGCGACGGATAATGCGCTGCTCTGCGAGGGGCAGTTTCTGGTGGCCTGTGTGCGCACTAACAGTTTGAAACCCCGGGCCCTTCCCGATGACCTGCGTGCGGCCTTCGCCGACGCGGTCGGCACGGGTACACACTCAAAGCAGGAGATAAAGCGTGGAAGCTAACGTCGTCGACCATTCCTCCATGTGGAGCCTGGTCAGCAATGCCAGCATCGTGGTGCAGTTGGTAATGTTGACCCTGGTGGCCGCATCGGTGACCTCATGGATCATGATCTTTCAGCGCAGCAACCTGCTGCGCGCCGGTCGACGCGCCCTGGAGACCTTCGAGGAGCGCTTCTGGTCGGGCATCGACCTTTCCAAGCTGTACCGCCAGGCCGGCAGCAACCCGGATCCGGACTCGGGCGTGGAGCAGATCTTCCGTGCCGGCTTCAAGGAATTCTCCCGCCTGCGCCAGCAGCCGGGCGTCGACCCTGAGGCGGTGATGGAAGGCGTGGCCCGTGCCATGCGTGTGGCGATCTCCCGCGAAGAAGAGAAACTGGAACAGAGCCTGCCGTTCCTCGCCACAGTCGGTTCCGTCAGCCCGTACATCGGCCTGTTCGGCACCGTCTGGGGGATCATGAACTCCTTCCGCGGCCTGGCCAGCGCCCAGCAGGCGACCCTCGCCACCGTGGCACCCGGCATCGCCGAGGCCCTGGTCGCCACCGCGATCGGCCTGTTCGCCGCGATCCCGGCGGTCATCGCCTACAACCGCTTCTCCGCCCGCAGCGAAACCTTGCTGGGCCGCTACTACACCTTCGCCGATGAGTTCCAGGCGATCCTGCACCGCAAAGTGCACACCAGCGAAGACTGAGCAGGTAAATCCCAATGGCTTTAATCACTCGAGCCCGACACAAGCGCAAGCCGGTCGCCGAGATGAACGTGGTGCCTTACATCGACGTGATGCTGGTGCTGCTGGTCATCTTCATGGTGACTGCGCCGATGCTCAATCAGGGCGTGAAGGTGGATCTGCCGAAGGTATCCAGCGATGCCTTGCCGCAGGACAACAACACCCAGGTGCTGACCATTTCCATCAAGGCCGACAAGACCTACTACTGGAACCTGGGCAGCGAAGTGGACACCGAGAAGCAGCAGGACCGCGCCATGACCCTGCCGCAGATGACGGATGCGGTGACCAAGATCATCCGTGCCGGCAACGAAGGCGGCAAGCACACCCAGGTCTTCATCCGCGGCGACAAGTCCGTGGACTACGGCGCCGTCATGGGCGCCATGGGCGGGCTGCAGAAAGCCGGGGTCGGTAACGTTGGCTTGATCACCGAGGCCCCCTGATGCAGGCACAGCGAGAGCCGTCAGCCTCGGAAAGCTACTTCTGGCCCAGCGTCTGGGCAATCGGCTTGCACGTGCTGGTGTTCGGCATGCTGTTCGTCAGTTTTGCCCTGACGCCTGAGCTGCCGCCGGCCAAGCCGATCGTCCAGGCGACCTTGTACCAGCTGAAATCGAAAAGTCAGGCGACCACCCAGACCAATCAGAAGATTGCGGGTGAGGCGAAGAAATCCGCCGCACGCCAGACCGAAGTCGAGCAGATGGAGCAGAAAAAGGTCGAGCAGGAAGCGGTGAAGGCCGCGGAACAAAAGAAAGAAGAAGCGGCTCAAAAGGCCGAGGAAGCCAAGAAGGCCGACGAGGCGAAGAAAGCGGAAGAGGCGAAGAAGGCTGACGAAGCCAAGAAGGCCGACGACGCGAAGAAAGCCGCCGAAGCCAAGAAGGCAGAAGAGAAACAATTGGCTGATATAGCCAAGAAGAAAGCTGAAGAAGAAGCCAAGAAGGCTGCTGAAGAAGAGGCCAAGAAAGCGGCCGCTGAAGAAGCCAAGAAGAAGATCGTCGAAGACGCGAAGAAGAAAGCCGCCGAAGACGCCAAGAAGAAAGCTGAAGCTGAAGAGGCGAAGAAGAAAGTCGCCGAAGAAGCGAAGAAGAAAGCTGCCGCCGACGCTGCGAAGAAGAAAGCGCAGGACGCCGCGCGCAAGTCTGCCGAAGACAAGAAGGCCCAGGCCTTGGCAGATCTGCTTTCCGACACGCCGCAGCGCCAGCAGGCCTTGGCCGATGAGCAGGGCGACGAAGTCGCGGGCAGTTTCGATGACCTGATTCGTGCGCGGGCAGCGGAAGGCTGGGCCCGTCCGCCTTCGGCACGCAAAGGCATGACGGTTGTGCTGCAGATCGGCATGTTGCCGGACGGCACCGTGACCACGGTCAGCGTGGCCAAGTCCAGCGGCGACGGTCCGTTCGACGCTTCGGCGGTGGCGGCGGTCAAGAACATTGGACGATTGACGGAAATGCAGGGAATGAAGGCGAGCGATTTCGCTCCGTATCGTTCCTTCAAGATGACATTCACACCTGAGGATCTAGCCTTGTGAGAAACCTTCTTCGAGGATTGCTGATCGCGGTCTGCTGCATGGCAGGGATCGCGATGGCGGATGAAAAGAACATTCTGGTCACCAGCGGCAGCGATCGGGCGACCCCGATCGCCGTCGTGCCGTTCGGTTTCCAGGGCGGTGCCGTCCTGCCGGACGACATGGCTGAAATCATTGGTAACGATTTGCGCAACTCGGGCTACTACTCGCCGATTCCGAAGCAAAACATGATCAGCCAGCCGAGCCAGCCGAGCGAAATCATCTTCCGTGACTGGAAGGCGGTGGGCGCCCAGTACATGATGGTCGGCAGCATCGTTCCGGCGGGCGGTCGCCTGCAGGTGCAATGGGCGCTGTTCAACGTCGCCACCGAGCAGAAAGTGGCCGACGGCAGCGTTTCCGGCACCACCGAGCAGCTGCGCGACATGGCGCACTACATCTCCGACCAGTCGTTCGAGAAGCTCACCGGCATCAAGGGCGCGTTCTCGACCCGTCTGCTGTACGTGACGGCCGAACGCTTCTCCGAGAAGAACACCCGCTACACCCTGCAGCGTTCGGACTACGACGGTGCCCGTGCCGTGACCCTGCTGCAATCGCGTGAGCCGATCCTGTCGCCGCGTTTCGCCCCGGACGGCAAGCGCATCGCCTACGTGTCGTTCGAGCAGAAGCGTCCGCGGATCTTCGTGCAGAACATCGACACCGGCCGCCGCGAGCAGATCACCAACTTCGAAGGCCTGAACGGCGCGCCGGCCTGGTCGCCTGACGGCAATCGCCTGGCGTTCGTGCTGTCCAAGGACGGCAACCCGGACATCTACGTGATGAACCTCGGTTCGCGCCAGATCACCCGCGTCACCGCAGGTCCCGGCATCAACACCGAGCCGTACTGGGGCAAGGATGGCTCGACCATCTACTTCACCTCCGACCGTGGCGGCAAGCCGCAGATCTACAAGACCAGCGCCGGTGGCGGCGGTGCCGAGCGCGTGACGTTCGTGGGCAACTACAACGCCAACCCGAAACTGTCGGCCGACGAAAAGACCCTGGTGATGATCCATCGTCAGGACGGTTTCACCAATTTCAAAGTGGCGGCCCAGGATCTTCAGCGCGGAAGCGTAAAAATCCTCACTGATAGCACTCTGGACGAGTCGCCTACTGTTGCGCCCAACGGCACCATGGTAATCTACGCCACCCGCCAGCAGGGCCGGGGAGTCTTGATGCTCGTGTCCATTAACGGACGCGTGAGGCTCCCGCTTCCTACCGCTCAAGGCGAAGTCAGAGAACCGTCCTGGTCCCCTTACCTGAACTGACGCGGCGCTTTACGTTTTACTTAACACACTGGGGTTCATTAGGAGTTTCACGATGGAAATGCTGAAGTTTGGTAAATTTGCTGCGCTGGCTCTGGCCATGGCCGTAGCTGTAGGTTGCTCGTCCAAGGGCGGCGACAACGCCGGTGAAGGCGCTGTCGATCCAAACGCTGGCTACGGTGCAAACACCGGCGCCGTTGACGGTTCCCTGAGCGAAGAAGCTGCTCTGCGCGCAATCACCACCTTCTACTTCGAATACGACAGCTCGGACCTGAAGCCAGAAGCCATGCGCGCTCTGGACGTTCACGCCAAAGACCTGAAAGCAAACGGCGCTCGCGTTGTTCTGGAAGGCAACACCGACGAACGTGGTACTCGTGAGTACAACATGGCACTGGGCGAGCGTCGTGCGAAAGCCGTTCAGCGCTACCTGGTACTGCAAGGTGTTTCCCCAGCTCAGCTGGAACTGGTTTCCTACGGCGAAGAGCGTCCAGTTGCCACCGGCAACGACGAGCAGTCCTGGGCTCAAAACCGTCGCGTCGAACTGCGTAAGTAATTCGATATGCGAACGTGCCGTCGTGCTGTAACTGTCCTGGCTCTCAGCCTCGCGCCGCTTGCGGCGTGGGCTGCGGTTCCTGTGGTCGATGACAACTCCGGTTACAACAGTAGCGGGAGCAGTTATCCGCCTGCGGGTTACGGTACGAACGGCGCCTATGCCGGGGGAGCGGCTACGGCCCCTGCCTCGGCACAAGGCATGCTGTTCAACCAACTGCAACAGATGCAGGATCAGATTTCGCGCCAGCAAGGCGTGATCGAAGAACTGCAGAATCAGGTTGCGCGCATGAAGCAGGAATCCCTGGAGCGATACCAGGATCTTGATCGGCGCATAGGATCCGGCGTTGCACCTGCCGCGACTCCTGAGAATTCTTCCGCCGGCGGCGATGCAAGTGCTGCCGCCGGTGCTGCTGCGGGTGCCGGGGCTGCTGCCCAGGCGCCTGCGGCCAGCAGCGAACCCGGTGATCCGGCCAAGGAAAAGCTGTATTACGATGCCGCTTTCGACCTGATCAAGGCCAAGGACTTCGACAAGGCCAGCCAGGCCTTCGCCGCGTTCCTGCGCAAGTACCCGAACAGCCAATACGCGGGCAACGCCCAGTACTGGCTGGGTGAAGTGAACCTGGCGAAGGGCGACCTGCAAGGCGCAGGTCAGGCGTTCGCCAAGGTTTCGCAGCTATACCCCAAGCACGCCAAGGTGCCGGACTCGCTGTACAAGCTGGCTGACGTGGAACGCCGACTGGGTCACACCGACAAGGTCAAAGGCATTCTGCAGCAGGTGGTTGCCCAATACCCGGGCACGTCCGCCGCTCAGCTGGCCCAACGCGATCTGCAGCGCATGTAAGGCTGCTGCCTGAGAAAGCGTTACCCGTTCAGAAGAAACCCGCGCCTGTCGCGGGTTTTTTCGTTAGAATTCACGCCCTTTTTTCATGAAACACGCTTTTGGCGATCTGCGCGTTGGCGGGGTGGCCTGAGGTGCCTGACGGAGGCGGACAGCCTGTTTAGCTGTTACGCCCGTGGCGACTATGCAAGACACATTGAGAATCACCGAAGTTTTCTACTCGTTGCAGGGGGAAACGCGGACTGCCGGGCTGCCCACGGTTTTCGTGCGCCTGACCGGATGCCCTCTGCGTTGCCAGTACTGCGACAGCGCCTACGCCTTCAGCGGCGGCACCCTGCGCACCCTCGACGACATCGCCGAGCAGGTGGCCGGCTTCCGTCCACGCTATGTCTGCGTGACGGGCGGCGAGCCCCTGGCGCAGCCCAATGCCATTCCTTTGCTCAAGCGATTGTGTGACGCCGGTTACGAGGTCTCGCTGGAAACCAGCGGCGCCCTCGACATTTCGGCCGTCGATCCGCGGGTCAGCCGTGTGCTGGACCTGAAGACGCCGGGCTCGAAAGAGGCCCACCGCAACCGCTACGAAAACATCGAACTGCTGACGTCCAACGACCAGGTGAAATTCGTCATCTGTTCGCGGGAGGACTACGACTGGGCGGTCTCCAAGCTGATCCAGTACGGCCTCGACCGCCGTGCCGGCGAAGTGCTGTTTTCCCCCAGCCACCATGACCTGAATGCACGGGACCTAGCGGACTGGATCGTGGCGGACAACCTGCCGGTACGCCTGCAGTTGCAGTTGCACAAATATCTTTGGAACGACGAGCCGGGGCGCTGAGATGACTGAACAACTGAACACCACTGAAAAACGCGCGGTCATTCTGCTGTCCGGTGGCCTGGACTCCGCGACCGTCGTGGCGATGGCCCGTGCAGAGGGCTACAGCTGCTACACCATGAGCTTCGACTACGGTCAGCGCTCCCACGCCGAATTGCATGCTGCCGCTCGGGTGGCTCGTGACCTGGGCGTGATCGAGCATAAGGTGATCGGCCTGAACCTGAACGGCATGGGCGGTTCGGCGCTGACCGACAGCAGCATCGACATTCCGGAGGAGCTGGGCGAGGGCATTCCGGTGACTTACGTGCCGGCGCGCAACACCGTGTTCCTGTCGTTGGCATTGGGTTGGGCGGAAGTGCTCGGGGCTCGCGATATCTTCATCGGCGTCAACGCGGTGGACTATTCCGGTTACCCGGACTGCCGTCCCGAGTTCATCGAATCGTTCGAGCGCATGGCCAATCTCGCGACCAAGGCTGGCGTGGAAGGCAACGGTTTCCGCATCCAGGCACCGCTGCAGAACCTGAGCAAGGCACAGATCGTTCAGGCCGGTGTGAAGCTGGGCGTGAATTACGGGCTGACCGTTTCCTGCTATCAGGCTGACGATGAGGGCCGTGCGTGCGGCAAGTGCGACAGCTGCCGCCTGCGCGCAGACGGCTTCGCAGCGGCCGGAATCAGCGATCCAACCCCTTATTTTTGATTTTTTTCAAATTAGGTGTTGAATAGTCCTTAAAAATCAGTATTATACGCGCCACAACGAAGCGGGTCGTTAGCTCAGTTGGTAGAGCAGTTGGCTTTTAACCAATTGGTCGTAGGTTCGAATCCTACACGACCCACCATTTTCGAAGTTTCAAAAAGTCTGGAAGGCCCACGCAAGTGAGGATTTCCGGATTTTTTTTTGCCTGCGATTCGGGCATGCCCGACCCGGTGCCGACCTGCCGTGACGCAGGTCAGAATCATCTTTTGCATCAACGGGATATTCTGTAGCCTTGCGCAGCTTCAATGCTGTCCGTGCCTGATGACACTCACTCTCCCGGCGGTGCCCTCAAGTGGTCCGGAGCCGGGTGTATACTCGACTTTCGCGCGAATGCGCCTGCAGGTCTTGCGAACATGACGCAGATTTCCGAACGCCTTCTGGTTCAAGCCCACCTCGATGCCAAGCAGCCCAAGCCGCTGACGGCCGAGGAAGAGGCTCACTACCGTTCCGCCATCGCCGCCGAGCTCAAGGCTCAGGACGCCGTGCTGGTTGCCCACTTCTATTGCGATCCGGTCATCCAGGCCCTGGCCGAAGAGACCGGCGGCTGCGTGTCCGATTCCCTGGAGATGGCCCGCTTCGGCAATGCCCACCCGGCCAAGACCGTGGTGGTGGCCGGCGTGAAGTTCATGGGCGAGACCGCCAAGATCCTCAACCCGGAAAAGCGCGTGCTGATGCCGACGCTGGACGCCACCTGTTCCCTGGACCTGGGGTGCCCGGTGGATGAGTTCTCGGCGTTCTGCGACCAGCACCCGGAGCGCACGGTGGTGGTGTACGCCAACACGTCGGCGGCGGTGAAGGCGCGGGCCGACTGGGTGGTGACGTCCAGCTGCGCGCTGGAGATCGTCGAGAGCCTGATGGACAACGGCGAGACCATCATCTGGGGCCCGGACAAGCACCTGGGCACCTACATCCAGCGCCAGACCGGCGCCGACATGCTGCTGTGGGACGGTGCCTGCATCGTTCACGAAGAGTTCAAGGCCAAGCAGCTCGAAGACATGAAGGCGCTGTACCCGGACGCGGCCATTCTGGTGCACCCGGAATCGCCGACGTCGGTCATCGAACTGGCGGACGCCGTCGGTTCCACCAGCCAGTTGATCGCCGCGGCCAAGACGCTGCCGCACAAGACCCTGATCGTCGCCACCGACCGCGGCATCTTCTACAAGATGCAGCAGGTGTGCCCGGACAAGGTCTTCATCGAGGCGCCTACCGCCGGCAACGGCGCCGCCTGCCGCAGTTGCGCGCATTGCCCGTGGATGGCCATGAACACGCTTGAGCGCACGCTCAAGTGCCTTAAAGAGGGCACCGGCGAGATCTTTGTCGACCCGGCGCTGATTCCGCAGGCGATCCGCCCGCTCAAGCGCATGCTGGACTTCACCCAGGCGGCGCGCATGAAGCTGGCCGGCAACGCCTGAAACCTGAGTTCCGGCCGCCCGTGATGCAGGAGCGAGCCTGCTCGCGATTACGGTATGTCAGTCAAATAATCCATCGACTGACGCACCGCCATCGCGAGCAGGCTCGCTCCTGCAGTCGTTTCTGCGCCAAGGATCACTTGGCCTTTTTCGGGATCCGCACCACGCGGGTATCGGAATAGATGTCGTGCCAGGTGCGCTTTTGCTTGTCGAACAGCGACCAGAAGAACCCCAGCCCCAGGCACAGCCACGACGCCATCGACACCATGAAGCGCAGCAGCGCCTGCCACAGGCTGATGGCGGTGCCGTCGGCGTTCTGCACGCGGATGCCCCACACCTGCATGCCCAGGGTCTGGCCGGCGTGGGTCCAGAACTTGGCGAAGAAGCCGAACAGCACCAGCAACAGCACGGTGGAATAGAGGGGGTCGCCGTCCAGCTGGCCGGCATCGGTCATCACCCGCAGGCGTTCCTCGCCGATGAGGGCGGCCTGGATCATCTTGTAGATGCCGCCGGTGACGATCAGCAGGGCGGTGCAGAGCAGGAAGTCATAGAACATCGCTGCCAGGCGACGGCCCAGGCCGACGGCGGGAAAGTCGCCCTGGGGGGAGAGCAGGTGTTTCGACATGGCAGCCTCTGGACGGAAAATGAAGCGCCATTTTACGGATTCGCGCGCACAAAAAAGCCCCTGATATCAATATCAGGGGCTTTTTCGTTACAGAAGATCAGCCTTCTGCGATGACTTCATCAGCCTGCATGCCTTTCTGGCCTTGCACGGCAACGAAGGTCACTTTCTGGCCTTCTTTCAGGCTCTTGAAGCCGCTGCCCTGGATGGCGCGGAAATGCACGAACAGATCCGGACCGCTTTCTGGAGTGATAAAACCAAAACCTTTCTCGTCGTTAAACCACTTGACGGTGCCGCTCTGACGTGTGGACATTTCTTATTTCCTTTGACGCAAAAATTGATGACAGTCTCTTTCTCATGAAAGAGTACTGGGGCTGGTTGCAGGAGAGTAAGAAGACGTCGAACGGGATGTAGCTAACTTGTAGGCTACTGCCCAGGTCACGATTCCAAGCTGACCCATGCAAACACAGTGGGCAAACTCTACGCCAACTACGGGAGGAAAAACAAGCCCTGTGAAGCCCCCGGTTTTCCTGAGCTTGCCGCCACTTACCGGTACGCGGGCGCAGGCTTAGACGATTGCGTTGTTCAATTGTTTTCGATCGTTATAAGCCAAGTTCATATTCGAATCGGCTGTTAAATCAATGCACTGTTTTATGGCGATTGCGTTACACATTAGTGCACGCATAACGCAATCGCGTTACTTATAGAAACAATCAATCAGCCGCGATAGTAGCGTTGTGGAACAAATGGCATTTTGCTTACAAGCATTGGCACCTTTTTCCCACGCACGATGGCCCAGACCGGCGTGTCGAGGGTGACATAGGCGCTGTCGAGGTAACCCATCGCCACCGGCCCGCCCAGGGTCGGGCCGAAACCGCCGCTGCACACGCTGCCGATGATTTCGCCCGCTTCATTGACGATTTCCGCGCCTTCGCGCACCGGCGTGCGCTCCTGGGGCAGCAGGCCGACGCGTTTGCGTGCCACGCCGTTCTGCTGCTGGGTGAACACGTTGTCCGCGCCCGGGAAGCCGCCGGCCCGTGCGCCGTCGGCACGGCGGGGCTTGGAGATGGCCCACAGCAGGCTGGCTTCGATGGGGGTAGTGTCGGTGTTCATGTCGTGGCCGTACAGGCACAGACCGGCTTCCAGGCGCAGCGAATCGCGGGCGCCGAGGCCGATGGCCTGGACTTCCGGTTCGGCCAGCAAGGCGCGGGCGAGCTTTTCCGCGTCGGCGGCCGGCACCGAGATTTCATAGCCGTCCTCACCGGTGTAGCCCGAACGGCTGACGAAGCAGTCCACGCCCAGCAGGTTCACGCGGGTGAACTGCATGAAGGTCATTTTCGCCACCTCCGGCGCCAGGCGCGCCAGCACGGTCACCGCCGCCGGGCCTTGCAAGGCGAGGAGCGCACGCTCCTCGAACAGCGCCTCAATGGTGCATTGGCCGCCGATGTGTTTTTGCAGGTGGGCCAGGTCCTGATCCTTGCAGGCGGCGTTGACCACCAGGAACAGTTCGTCGTTGCCCAGGTTGGCCACCATCAGGTCGTCCAGGATGCCGCCGGTTTCGTTGGTGAACATCGCATAGCGCTGCATGCCCACCGGCAGGTCGATGATGTCCACCGGCACCAGGCTCTCCAGGGCCTTGGCGGCGCCGGCGCCGGTCAGGCGGATCTGGCCCATGTGCGAGACATCGAACAGGCCGGCCTGTTCACGGGTGTGCTGGTGTTCCTTCATCACGCCCAGCGGGTACTGCACCGGCATGTCGTAGCCGGCGAACGGCACCATGCGGGCGCCGAGTTCCAGGTGCAGGGCGTGGAGCGGGGTTTTCGACAATTGTTCGGTGGACATCTTCAACTCCTTGGAAGGTGGGCTGCTGCCGATGCGCGCAGGCATCAGCATTCGATAATGTTGACTGCCAGACCGCCGCGGGCGGTCTCTTTGTATTTGCTTTTCATGTCGGCGCCGGTCTGGCGCATGGTGCGGATGACCTTGTCGAGGGAGACGAAGTGCTGGCCGTCTCCGCGCATGGCCATCCGCACGGCGTTGATCGCCTTCACCGAGCCCATGGCGTTGCGTTCGATGCAGGGCACCTGCACCAGGCCGCCGATGGGGTCGCAGGTCAGGCCGAGGTTGTGCTCCATGCCGATCTCCGCGGCGTTCTCCACTTGCTGCACGCTGCCGCCGAGGACTTCGCACAAGGCGCCGGCGGCCATCGAGCAGGCCACGCCGACTTCGCCCTGGCAGCCGACTTCGGCGCCGGAGATCGAGGCGTTTTCCTTGTACAGGATGCCGATGGCCGCCGCCGTCAGCAGGAAGCGCACCACGCCGTCGTCGTTGGCGCCGGGGATGAAGCGCATGTAGTAATGCAGCACCGCCGGGATGATCCCGGCTGCGCCGTTGGTCGGTGCGGTGACGACCCGTCCGCCGTAGGCGTTTTCCTCGTTGACGGCCAGGGCGTAGAGGTTGACCCAGTCCAGCACCGACAGCGGATCGCGCAGCGACGATTCCGGGTTCTTGCACAGTTGCCGGTGCAGCGCCGCCGCCCGGCGCTTGACCTTCAGGCCCCCCGGCAGGATGCCTTCATTGCGGCAGCCGGCGGCCACGCAGTCCTGCATCACTTGCCAGATCTTCAGCAGGCCGGCGCGGGTTTCCGCTTCAGGGCGCCAGGCGCTTTCGTTGGTCAGCATCACCTGGCTGATCGACAGCCCGTAGGTGGCGCAGTGGCCGAGCAGTTCCTTGGCGGTCTTGAACGGGAAGGTCAACGGGGTGGCGTCCTCGACGATGCGGTCGGCTCCGGCGGCGTCCTCGTCGACCACGAAACCGCCGCCCACCGAGTAGTACTCGCGGCTGCGGATCTGCAGGCCGGCGGCGTCGAACGCGCGGAAGATCATGCCGTTGGGGTGGTAGGGCAGGGGCTTGCGGATCATCGCCAGGTGTTCTTTCTCGTTGAACGCGAGGCTGTGTTCGCCGAGCAGGTTGAGGCGGCCGCTGGCGCGGATGTCGGCCAAGCGGGCGCTGACGGTGTCGGTGTCGACGGTGTCCGGGTGTTCGCCTTCAAGGCCCAGCAGCACGGCCTTGTCGCTGCCGTGCCCCTTGCCGGTGGCGCCGAGGGATCCGTAGAGCTCGACCTTCACGCAGGCGGTGGCGGCCAGCAGGTTGTCCCGGCGCAGGCCCTCGACGAAGCGCGCGGCGGCGCGCATCGGGCCGACGGTGTGGGAGCTGGAGGGGCCGATGCCGATCTTGAACAGGTCGAACACGCTTAACGACATGGTTGTTCTCCGGTTTCTTGTTATGGGGTATCAGCGGAATCTGGGTTGCCGCATTCCCTTGCAGGAGCGAGCCTGCTCGCGATAGCGGTGCTTCAGTCGATGCATTGTTTGACTGACATACCGCTATCGCGAGCAGGCTCGCTCCCACAGGGGGCTGCGGTGCAGGCGGAACCGGCGAACCGGTCCCGCCCTGTCTCAAGCGTAGCTTTCGATCGACGGGCAGGCGCAGACCAGGTTGCGGTCGCCGAACACGTTGTCGACGCGGCCGACCGGCGGCCAGTACTTGGCCTCGACCAGCGACGCCACCGGGTACACCGCCTGCTCGCGGCTGTACGGGTGAGTCCACTCGCCGACCAGCTCCGCCGCGGTGTGCGGGGCGTTCTTGAGCGGGTTGTCGTCCTTGTCCAGGGTGCCGTTCTCCACCGCGCGGATCTCTTCGCGGATGCGGATCATGGCGTCGCAGAAGCGATCCAGCTCTTCCTTGGATTCGCTTTCGGTCGGCTCGATCATCAGCGTGCCGGCCACCGGGAACGACATGGTCGGGGCGTGGAAGCCGAAGTCGATCAGGCGCTTGGCGACGTCATCGACGCTGATGCCGCTGCTGTCCTTGAGCGGACGCAGGTCCAGGATGCACTCGTGGGCCACCAGGCCGTTGCTGCCGGTGTAGAGCACCGGGTAGTGCTCTTCGAGGCGGCGCGAGATGTAGTTGGCGTTGAGGATCGCCAGCTGCGAGGCGCGCTTGAGGCCGGCGCCGCCCATCATGCGGATGTACATCCAGGTGATCGGCAGGATGCTGGCGCTGCCGAACGGCGCCGCGCAGACCGCGCCTTCCTTGCGCGCCATCTCGGCGTGGCCGGGCAGGAACGGGGCCAGGTGCGACTTGACGCCGATCGGGCCCACGCCCGGGCCGCCGCCGCCGTGGGGGATGCAGAAGGTCTTGTGCAGGTTCAGGTGGGACACGTCGCCGCCGAACTTGCCCGGGGCGCAGAGGCCGACCATGGCGTTCATGTTGGCGCCGTCGATGTACACCTGGCCGCCGTTGTCGTGGATGATCGCGCAGATTTCGCGGATGCCTTCCTCGAACACGCCGTGGGTGGACGGGTAGGTGATCATCAGCGCGGCGAGGTGCTCGCGGTGCTCGATGGCCTTGGCGCGCAGGTCTTCGATGTCGACGTTGCCGCGGGCGTCGCACGCGGTCACCACCACGCGCATGCCGGCCATGTGGGCGGTGGCCGGGTTGGTGCCGTGGGCCGACGACGGGATCAGGCAGATGTCGCGGCGCTCGTCGCCACGGCTCTGGTGGTAGGCGCGGATCGCCAGCAGGCCGGCGTATTCACCCTGGGAGCCGGCGTTCGGCTGCAGCGACACCGCGTCGTAGCCGGTGGCGGCGCAGAGCATCGCTTCCAGCTCAGCAGTCAGCTGCTGGTAGCCGGCGCTCTGCTCGGCCGGGGCGAACGGGTGCAGGGCGCCGAATTCGGCCCAGGTCACCGGGATCATTTCGCTGGCGGCGTTGAGCTTCATGGTGCACGAGCCCAGCGGGATCATGGTGCGGTCGAGCGCCAGGTCCTTGTCCGCCAGCTTGCGCAGGTAGCGCATCAGCTCGGTTTCGGAGTGGTAGCGGTTGAACACCGGGTGGCTGAGGATCGGCGATTGGCGCACCAGCGCCGCCGGCAGGGTGCCTTGCGCCGAGGCGGCGAGGGCGGCGAAGTCCGGCAGGGCCTTGCCGTCGGCGAACAGCGCCCACAGGGTCTCGATGTCGGCCTGGGTGGTGGTCTCGTCCACCGACAGGCCCAGGCGCTGGGCATCGACCACGCGCAGGTTGATCCGCTGGGCACGGGCCTTGTCGTGCAGCGCGGCGGTCTGCGCGCCGGTGGCCAAGGTCAGGGTGTCGAAGAAGTGCGCCTGCTCGACGTTCAGGCCCAGGGCGCTCAGGCCTTGGGCGAGGATAGCGGTCAGGTGGTGCACGCGGTTGGCGATCTGGGTCAGGCCTTTGGGGCCGTGGTAAACGGCGTACATGCTGGCGATGTTGGCCAGCAGCACTTGCGCGGTGCAGATGTTCGAGGTGGCCTTCTCGCGGCGGATGTGCTGCTCGCGGGTCTGCATGGCCAGGCGCAGGGCCGGCTTGCCGAAGCGGTCGACCGACACGCCGACCAGGCGGCCCGGCATGTCGCGCTTGAACGCGTCCTTGGTGGAGAAGTACGCCGCGTGCGGGCCGCCGAAGCCCAGCGGCACGCCGAAGCGCTGGGCGCTGCCGATGGCCACGTCGGCGCCGAACTCGCCCGGAGGGGTCAGCAGGGTCAGGGCCAGCAGGTCGGCGGCCACGGCCACCAGGGCGTTGGCGGCGTGGAAGCGCTCGGTCAGCTCACGGTAGTCGAACACGTCGCCGTTGCTCGCCGGGTATTGCAGCAGGGCGCCGAAGAACGGGGTCACGTCGGTCAGTTCACGCTCGTCGCCCACGACCACGTCGATGCCCAGCGGCTCGGCACGGGTGCGCAGCACGTCGAGGGTCTGCGGATGGCTGTGGATCGAGGCGAAGAACTGGTGGCTGCCCTTGTTCTTGCTCAGGCGCTTGCAGAAGGTCATGGCTTCGGCGGCGGCGGTGGCTTCGTCGAGCAGGGAGGCGTTGGCGATCGGCAGGCCGGTGAGGTCGCTGATCAGGGTCTGGAAGTTCAGCAGCGCTTCGAGGCGGCCCTGGGAGATCTCCGGCTGGTACGGGGTGTAGGCGGTGTACCAGGCCGGGTTCTCCAGCAGGTTGCGCAGGATCGGCGACGGGGTGTGGCAGTTGTAGTAGCCCTGGCCGATGTAGGTCTTGAACAGTTGGTTCTGGCCGGCGATGGCCTTGATCGCGGCCAGGGCCTGGGCTTCGCTCAGGCCATCGTCCAGGCCCAGCACGCTGGTGCCCTTGATGCTTTCCGGGATGACGCTGGCGCTCAGGGCTTCGAGGGAGTCGAAGCCGAGGCTGTTGAGCATGGCCTGCTCGTCGCCGGCGCGCGGGCCGATGTGACGGGCGATGAATTCGTTGGCGGTGGTCAGGTTCACTTGAGTCATGTCCGGTCTCCTCAGGCGTCGGCGTTGGCTTTGAGCAGACGGTCGTAGGCGTCCTGGTCCAGCAGTTTGCCGACGGCGCTGGCGTCGCTCGGCTTGAAGCGGAAGAACCAGCCGTCGCCCAGCGGGTCTTCGTTGACTTGTTCCGGGCTGTCGTTGAGCAGTTCGTTGACGGCGACGACGTCACCGTCCAGCGGCATGTACACGCCGCTGGCCGCCTTCACCGATTCCACCGTGGCGGCTTCGGCGCCCTTTTCGTAGGCCTGAAGCTCCGGCAACTGAACGTAGACCACGTCGCCCAGGGCGTTCTGCGCGAAAGCGGTGATGCCGACCGTGACGGTGCCGTCAGCTTCGGCGCGCAGCCATTCGTGATCTTCAGTGAAACGCAACTCGCTCATGGAAACTCCTAGGGGCCGGACTCGTCCGGTGGACGCGGTGGAAGGCTGGGGCAATAAAGCCCTTGTTTATGGATGGGTACTAAGCAAGAACGCGGCCAATGTTTATTTATCGTTTTAAATCAATGACTTAAGTAGTTTAGAGAGCGTCTGGGATCGACTCGCTGTAGCGAAATCGCTACAGATGGGGGCGGGGAGAAAAGCTGAACCGGATCAAAGCCTTGCGCGGCGGTGGCTGCAGGCGGGTGTATCGATATCGTTCCGCTGTAGCGCTTTCAGTACAGTTGGAGGTCGCTTTTGGGCTGCGGAGGCCTTTGGTGGCGCCATCGCCAGCAGGCTGGCTCCCAAAATGTTTGCTGTGTCCAGGCTGTTGCGCACAGCCTGGATTCCTGTGGGAGCCAGCCTGCTGGCGACGGCGTGCGCAAGAACGCGGCACCCGCTCAGGGCTTGTTGGGAATGCCGTACTTGCGCAGGCGATGGGCGATGGCCGTGTGGGAGGTCTGCAGGCGGCTGGCCAGTTGGCGGGTCGAGGGGTAGCTGACGTAGAGGGTTTCGAGCAGGGATTTCTCGAAGGCTTCGACGGCCTGTTCGAGGCTGTCGACGTCGGTGTCGGCCTGGCGCGCCACCGAGGTGCCGGCGATGTCGAGGTCGCCGATGTCCACCAGGCTGCTTTCGCAGATCGCGGCGGCGCGGAAGATCACGTTCTGCAGTTGCCGCACGTTGCCCGGCCAGCGGTTGCCGAGCAGGGCCGGATAGGTGCCGGGCGCCAGGCGGCAGACCGGGCGCTGGATCTGCGCGCAGGCCTGCTGCATGAAGTGGCGGGCCAGCAGCAGGATGTCCTGGCCGCGCTCGCGCAGCGGCGGCACTTCGACGTTGAGCACGTTGAGGCGGTAGAACAGGTCTTCGCGGAACAGGCCTTCGCTGACCATTTTCTCCAGGTCGCGGTGGGTGGCGCTGAGGATCCGCACATCGACCTTCACCTCGCGGTCGCCGCCGACCCGGCGGAAACTGCCGTCGTTGAGAAAGCGCAGCAGCTTGGCCTGCAGGTACGGCGACATCTCGCCGATCTCGTCGAGGAACACCGTGCCCTGGTTGGCCAGTTCCATCAGCCCCGGCTTGCCGCCGCGCTGGGCACCGGTGAAGGCGCCGGGGGCGTAGCCGAACAGTTCGCTCTCGGCGAGGTTCTCCGGCAGCGCCGCGCAGTTGAGGGCCAGGAACGGCGCGCTGTGCCGGGCGCTGATGGCGTGGCAGGCGCGGGCCACCAGTTCCTTGCCGGTGCCGGTCTCGCCCTGGATCAGCAGCGGCGCATCGAGGGCCGCCACCCGCTGCGCCCGGGCCTTGAGGGTGCGGATGGCGGGGGAATCGCCCAGCAGCGCGTCGAAGCCTTCGGCGTGGTCGTGGTGCAGGGCCGAGAGCTGTTCGCCGATGCGGTTGGGTTGGTACAGGGTCAGCAGGGCGCCGGCGTCGGTGATCGGCGTGGCGTCCAGCAGCAGGGTCTGGCCGTTGACGGTGATTTCCCGCAGCGGCAGGCGGAAACCGTGTTCGAGCAGGGCGTCCAGCAGGCCCGGGTCGTTGAACAGTTCGGCGACGCTCTCGCCCGCCGGCTCCCGGCCGTACAGCGCGATCAGCGCCGGGTTGGCCAGCAGCACCTTGCCGGCGCTGTCCAGGGCCAGCACCGGGTCGGTCATCGCGGCGAGCAAGGCGTCGAGCTGCAGGTGCCGGCGCTGGCCGGGCAGGATGTCGACCACCGTCACCGCCTCCACGCCGCGCACGCGGAACAGCGCGTCCTTGAGCTCTTCGAGCACTTGCGGGCTGAGGGTCGGCGCGTCGATGTAGACGTTGGGCGGCACCATCTCCACCGCATCCAGGTTGAGGTTGCGCCCGCCGAGCAGGGCCAGGACTTCCTGGGTGATGCCGACGCGGTCGATGAAGCTGACGTGGATACGCATGGGGCGGTTCAGTGTTCTGCGGTGCGGAGGGTGGCAAGTATGCCTTGGGGCGGGGAAATGGTGAAACCGGACGCGTTCTTCCGCTGGATACATGCCCTTGTGGGAGCGAGCTTGCTCGCGAATGCGGTGTATCAGCAATGAAGATCTGTACTGACAGAGCGCTTTCGCGAGCAAGCTCGCTCCCGGAGGGGGAATGGGGGTGAGTTCGGGTTACTCGAAATGCTCGGGATTGACCGGATCCCCGGATTTCATATTCAGCTGCGTACGAATGTCTTCAAACATCAAGTCGTAATGCTTGTGCACCGAGCCGATCTGGCTGTGACTTTTGGGGATGCCATACTTTTCGGCAATCTGCGTCACGTTGCGAGCGAAGTTGTAGGCCTCTTCCTTGGGCAGAAAGAACGGTTCGTTGACGTCTTTGCCCTGGATGCTTCCAAGCAGCCGGAATTGTATCCCTTTTCCTTTTTGTGGATCCTGCGACACCTCGTATTCGAGGCGGATGTTGTAGTCGACGTCATCTTTGGTCAACGCGTGCCGCTCGATGTGCAAATGACCAGGTTCGAACTGGGCCATGGTGTTCTCTCCTTTCAAGGCATTGGAGAAGGGCAGACCTTCGATCTGCCCCGCCGTTTCTTTTTATCGGTAGGTGATGCCCGGCGCTGCCGTGCTGACCCGCGTACCGGCGGTGCCCTGGACGATGGCTTCGATGTCCGCGAGCGAACCGATCACCGCGACCTTGCCAGTATGGCGCGCGAATTCGCAGGCTGCCTGCACCTTCGGCCCCATGGAGCCTGCGGCGAAGCCCAGGCGTTCCAGTTCGTCCGGGTGGGCCTGGGCGATGGCCTTCTGGGTCGGCTTGTTGAAGTCGATGTAGGCCGCGTTGACGTCGGTGGCGATCACCAACAGGTCGGCGTCCAGCTGTTCGGCCAGCAGCGACGAGCACAGATCCTTGTCGATCACCGCCTCGATGCCCTTGAGGTTGCGGTTTTCGTCGTACATGGTCGGGATGCCGCCGCCGCCGGCGCAGATCACGATGCTGCCCTTGTCCAGCAGCCACTTGATCGGGCGGATCTCGAAGATGCGCTTGGGCCGCGGGCTGGCCACCACGCGGCGGAACTTGTCGCCGTCCGGGGCGATCGCCCAGCCTTTTTCGGCGGCCAGCTTCTCGGCCTCCGCCTTGCCGTAGACCGGGCCGATGGGTTTGGTGGGATTCTGGAAGGCCGGATCCTTGGCGTCCACCTCGACCTGGGTGAGCAGGGTGGCGAACGGCACTTCGAAGTCCAGCAGGTTGCCCAGTTCCTGTTCGATGATGTAGCCGATCATGCCTTCGGTCTCGGCGCCGAGCACGTCCAGCGGGTAAGGGGTGACCGAGGTGTAGGCCGCCGCCTGCAGCGACAGCAGGCCCACTTGCGGGCCATTGCCGTGGGCGATGACCAGTTGGTTGCCGGGATGGATCTTGGCGATCTGCTCGGTGGCGATCCGGATGTTGGCGCGCTGGTTGTCCGCGGTCATGGGTTCACCCCGGCGGAGCAGGGCGTTACCGCCCAGAGCAACGACGATACGCATGGTGCGAGTCCTTCTGAATAGCAATAAGGTCAGACGGAACAAGTGCGGTCACTGTAGGAGCCGGGCTTGCCCGCGATGGCGACGGGGCAATCAGCATTGTCTTTGGCTGACACACCGCTATCGCTGGCAAGCCAGCTCCCACAGTGACCGTGTCGCGTCAGTGGGAGCTTCGCCGGTTTACAGGTCGGCCAGGGTCGAGACCAGGATCGCCTTGATGGTGTGCATGCGGTTTTCCGCTTGCTCGAAGGCGATGCAGGCCGGCGATTCGAACACGTCGTCGGTCACCTCGATGCCGTTGGCCAGGTGCGGGTACTGCTCGGCGATCTGTTTGCCGACCTTGGTGTCGCTGTTGTGGAACGCCGGCAGGCAGTGCATGAACTTGGTGCGCGGGTTGCCCGAGGCCTTCATCAGTTCGGCGTTGACCTGGTACGGCAGCAGTTGCTGGATGCGTTCGCCCCAGGCTTCGACCGGCTCGCCCATCGACACCCAGACGTCGGTGTGGATGAAGTCCACGCCCTTGACCGCCGCTTTCGGGTCTTCGGTCAGGGTGATGCGCGCACCGCTTTCTTCCGCGTATTTCTTGCAGCGGGCCACGAGGTCGTCATGGGGCCACAGGGCTTTGGGCGCGCTGATTCGCACGTCCATGCCCAGCTTGGCGCCGATCAGCAGCAGCGAGTTGCCCATGTTGTTGCGGGCGTCGCCCAGGTAGGCGTAGCTGATTTCGTGGATCGGCTTGTCGGCGTGCTCACGCATGGTCAGCACGTCGGCGATCATCTGGGTCGGGTGGTATTCGTCGGTCAGGCCGTTGAACACCGGCACCCCGGCGAACTTGGCCAGTTCTTCGACGATCTCCTGCTTGAAGCCGCGGTACTCGATGGCGTCGTACATGCGGCCCAGCACGCGGGCCGTGTCCTTCATGCTTTCCTTGTGGCCGATCTGCGAGGAGTTGGGGTCGATGTAGGTGACGTTGGCGCCTTGGTCATAGGCGGCGACTTCGAAGGCGCAGCGGGTGCGGGTCGAGGTCTTTTCGAAGATCAGGGCGATGTTGTTGCCCTTGAGGTGCTGCTGTTCGGTGCCGGTGTACTTGGCGCGCTTGAGGTCGCGGGAGAGGTCGAGCAGGTAGCGCAGCTCGCGGGCGGTGTGGTGTTCCAGGCTGAGCAGGTTACGGTTGTGGATGTTGAACGCCATGATGATTCTCCTTGGATTCGGTGATCGGCCCGGCCGCGCCGGGTGGGGGCGGCCGGGAAAATGGTCGTTTAGTAGTCGATGGGGTCGCGCACGATCGGGCAGGTCATGCAGTGGCCGCCGCCGCGTCCGCGGCCCAGTTCGCCGGCGCTGATGGTGATGACCTCGATGCCGGCCTTGCGCAGCAGGGTGTTGGTGTAGGTATTGCGGTCGTAGCCGATGACCACGCCCGGTTCCAGCGCCACCACGTTGTTGCCGTCGTCCCACTGTTCGCGCTCGGCGGCGAAGCTGTTGCCGCCGGTCTCGACCACGCGCAGCTGCTTGAGGTTGAGGGCGTCGGCCACCACTTCGATGAACGATTTGTTCTCGCGGCGCACGTCCATGCCGTAAGGCTTGCTGCTGTCGGGGCGGATGATGAACGGCACGATTTCCTTGACCACTTCCGGGAAGACCGTCACCAGGTCGCGGTCGCAGAAGCTGAACACGGTGTCCAGGTGCATCGCCGCGCGGGATTTGGGCAGGCCGGCCACCACGACCTTCTCCACCGCGCCCTTGGCGAACAGCGACTGCGCCAGTTGGCCGATGGCCTGGCGCGAGGTGCGCTCGCCCATGCCGATCAGCACCACGCCGTTGCCGATCGGCATCACGTCGCCGCCCTCAAGGGTGGCCTGGCCGTGGTCTTTGTCCGGGTCGCCGTACCAGACTTCGAAGTCGGCGTTGGCGAACTCGGGGTGGAACTTGTAGATGGCGGTGGCCAGCAGGGTTTCCTGGCGGCGGGCCGGCCAGTACATCGGGTTGAGGGTCACGCCGCCGTAGATCCAGCAGGTGGTGTCGCGGGTGAACTGGGTGTTGGGCAGCGGCGGCAGCAGGAAGCTGGAGTGGCCCAGGTAGTCGCGGTACATCTTGATCACGCTGGCGCCTTCGCTGTCCGGCAGGTCCTCGCCGGCCACGCCGCCGATCAGGAACTCGGCCAGCTTGCGCGGCTCCAGGCCTTCGAGCCAGCTGCGCACTTCGTTGGTCAGGCCGACGCCGACGGTGTCAGGGGTGATCTTGCGGTCCAGGATCCATTTCAGCGCTTCGGGGTTCTGGACGGTCTCGGTCAGCAGGTTGTGCATTTCCAGGACTTCGATGCCGCGCTCGCGCATCTTGGTGACGAAGTCGAAGTGGTCGCGCTTGGCCTGGTTGACCCAGATCACATCGTCGAACAGCAGTTCGTCGCAGTTGTTCGGGGTCAGCCGCTGGTGGGCCAGGCCGGGGGAGCAAACCATGACTTTGCGCAGTTTGCCGGCTTCGGAATGGACGCCGTACTTAACTTTTTCCGTGGTCATTACTGTGATCCTCCAGAGATGGTTATCTCGCGGTTACAGGGTCAGGAAGCCGTCGTAGAGACCGTAGGCAGCCACCAGGGCGCCCGCGACCACTGCGGCGAAAATCAGCTTCTCGACAGGGGTGAAAACCGGTTTCTTGACTTCAAGCTTGGCCTTGGCGAACAGGATCGCGCCGGGGGCGTAGAGCAGGGCCGACAGCAGCAGGTACTTCACGCCGCCGGCATAGAGCAGCCACACCGCGTAGAGCAGGGCGATGGCGCCGATGATCAGGTCTTTCTGCCGCTCGCCCGCCGCGCCCTCGTAGCTTTCGCCGCGCACCGCCAGCAGCACGGCGTAGGCCGCCGACCACAGGTAGGGCACCAGGATCATCGAGGTGGCGAGGTAGATCAGCGACAGGTAGGTGCTGGCCGAGAACAGGGTGATCACCAGGAACAGCTGCACCATGGCGTTGGTCAGCCACAGGGCGTTGGCCGGCACATGGTTGGCGTTCTCGCGGCGCAGGAACTCCGGCATGGTGTGGTCCTTGGCGGCGGCGAACATGATCTCCGCGCACAGCAGCACCCACGACAGCAGCGCCCCCAGCAGCGAGATGATCAGGCCGACGCTGATCAGCACCGCGCCCCAGTGGCCGACCACGTGCTCGAGCACGGCGGCCATCGACGGGTTCTGCAGCTTGGCCAGTTCCGGCTGGGTCATGATCCCCAGCGACAGTACGTTCACCAGCACCAGGAACAGCAGCACGGTGATGAAGCCGATCACGGTGGCCTTACCGACGTCGGTGCGCTTTTCCGCCCGGGCCGAGAAGATGCTCGCGCCCTCGATGCCGATGAACACCCACACGGTGACCAGCATCATGTTGCGCACCTGGTTCATCACGTTGCCGAGGCTCGGGTTCTTCGCGCCCCAGATGTCGGCGGTGAAGATGTCCAGCTTGAAGGCGAACAGCGCGATCAGCACGAACAGCAGCAGCGGCACGACCTTGGCGACGGTGGTCACCAGGTTGATGAACGCCGCTTCCTTGATGCCGCGCAGCACCAGAAAGTGCACCGCCCACAGCAGCACGGAGGCGCCGATGATCGCGGCGACTGTGTTGCCTTCGCCGAAGATCGGGAAGAAGTAGCCCAGGGTGCTGAACAGCAGCACGAAGTAACCGACGTTGCCCAACCAGGCACTGATCCAGTAGCCCCAGGCCGAGGAGAAGCCCATGTAGTCGCCGAAGCCGGCCTTGGCGTAGGCGTACACCCCGCCGTCCAGGTCGGGTTTGCGGTTGGCCAGGGTCTGAAACACGAACGCGAGGGTCAGCATGCCGACGGCGGTGATGGCCCAACCGATCAGCACGGCGCCGACATCGGCGCTGACGGCCATGTTCTGCGGCAATGAAAAGATCCCGCCACCGATCATGGAACCGACGACCAGTGCAGTCAGCGCACCGAGTTTAAGTTTTGCGGAGGACTCAGACATTGCATGACTCCATTGCAGGAGAAGAGAGACGTCAGGTTAAGTCTGTTGGTCGGTCAAACAGCTGACTTAGATCAGTTCATGGGCACATTCCATTGCTAAATGAATGACTTATGAATTCGCCTAGGGCATAAGGTCGCTCGCCTGGAAGGCCCGTGGCAGAAGGGTCTGCAAGAGAAAACGGGAATAACTCGTATTCCCTTGGGATGTTGAAGCTAGTCCGTTTTGCCGGTTTGGCAAATTTTCCGCATCTGTTTTCAGTACAGAAATGATTTATTACGAATGGCGCACAAAATTGATTTTCGGCACTCGCCGTTAGAGTCAATGGCTATATATAAAAGGGGTTTATTGGCGATATCCAATAAACGTTATTACGCTTGAATCCGTTTGATTAACGACGGTTACATGACGCTGTTTACGGCCTTCGACCCACGGGAACCTGGAGACGCTGGAATGTCGCAACCGACGCAAAAACTGCGCCTTGGCGCACTGATCGCCCTGGTGGTGGGCTCGATGATCGGCGGGGGCATCTTCTCCCTGCCGCAGAACATGGCGGCCCGGGCCGACGCCGGCGCGATCCTGATCGGCTGGGCGATCACGGCGGTCGGCATGCTGACCCTGGCGTTCGTGTTCCAGACCCTGGCCAACCGCAAGCCGGAACTCGATTCCGGGGTGTACGCCTACGCCAAGGCCGGCTTCGGCGACTACATGGGGTTCTCGTCGGCCTGGGGCTACTGGATCAGCGCGTGGCTGGGCAACGTCGGTTACTTCGTGCTGCTGTTCAGCACCCTGGGCTATTTCTTTCCGGTGTTCGGCCAGGGCAACACGCCGGTGGCCATCGGCTGCGCGTCGCTGCTGCTGTGGGCGGTGCACTTTCTGGTGATGCGCGGGATCAAGGAGGCGGCGTTCATCAACCAACTGACCACCGTGGCCAAGATCGTCCCGCTGGTGATGTTCATCGTCATCGCGGCGGTGGCGTTCAAGGCCGACGTCTTCACCCGCGACATCTGGGGCCGCAGCAACCCCAGCTTCGGCGGGGTGATGGACCAGGTGCGCAACATGATGCTGGTGACGGTGTTCGTGTTCATCGGCATCGAAGGGGCCAGCGTGTATTCGGCCCGGGCGGAGAAACGCAGCGACGTCGGCCGGGCCACGGTGATCGGCTTCATCGGGGTGCTGGCGCTGCTGGTGCTGGTGAACGTGCTGTCGCTGGGGATCATGAGCCAGCCGGAACTGGCGACCCTGCAGAACCCGTCGCTGGCGGCGGTGCTGGAGCACATCGTCGGGCCGTGGGGCGCGCTGCTGATCAGCATCGGCCTGGCGGTGTCGCTGCTCGGCGCGTTGCTCTCGTGGGCGCTGCTGTGCGCCGAGATCCTCTTCGCCACGGCCCGGGACAAGACCATGCCGGCGTTCCTCAAGAAGGAGAACGCCAACCACGTGCCGGTCAACGCGCTGTGGCTGACCAACGTGATGATCCAGATCTTCCTGCTGATCACCTTGTTTTCCGCCGGCACCTACACCAGCCTGATCTATCTCGCCTCGTCGATGATTCTGGTGCCGTACCTGTGGTCGGCGGCCTATGCGGTGCTGCTCAGCGGCCGGGGCGAAACCTACGAGCACGCCTCGGCCGAGCGCACCAAGGACCTGCTCATCGGCGGCATCGCCCTGTGTTACGCGGTGTGGCTGCTGTATGCCGGCGGGGTGAAGTACCTGCTGCTGTCGGCGCTGCTGTACGCGCCCGGCGTCATCCTGTTCGCCAAGGCCAAGCATGAGCAGGGTGAGCCGCTGTTCACCACGCTGGAGAAGGGGATTTTCACCTGCGTGATCGGCGGGGCCGGGCTGGCGGCGTATGGGTTGTACAGCGGCCTGCTGTCGCTGTGAGGCTGCGGCTGGACGTTCAGGCGCCCTACGACTGGCCGGCGATGCTCGGATTCCTTGGGGCACGGGCGGTGGCCGGCATGGAGACGGTCGAGGCCGGCGTGTATTCGCGGATCATCGGTTTGAACAGGGTCAGCGGCAGCGTGTCGGTCCGGCCCGGTGACGGGGATGGCCTGGACGTGGAACTGGATTTTCCCGAGCCGGCGGCGGTGCCGGAGATCGTCGCGCGTTTGCGTCGATTGTTCGGCCTGGATGCGGATGTGGTGCGGATGCAGCGGCACCTGGCGGCGGACCCGCTGTTGGCGCGGTTGATCGCCGAACGGCCGGGACTGCGGGTGCCGGGGGCGTGGGACGGGCTGGAGCTGGCGTTCCGTGCGGTGCTGGGGCAGCAGATCACGGTGACGGCGGCGATCCGTCTGGCGGGGAAACTGGTGGCGCGTTACGGCGAACCGATCCATTCGCCGGTGCCGGGGTTGACCCATGCCTTTCCCGAGGCTGACGTGTTGGCGGTCGCCGATCTGGCGGCGTTGGGCATGCCCAAAAGCCGGGGGCGGACGTTGTCCGGCGTGGCGCAGGCGCTGCTGGACGATCCGTCGCTCTTCGAATCCGGGGTGACGCGGCTGCTGGCCTTGCACGGCATCGGCGACTGGACGGCGCAGTACATCGCCTTGCGCCAATTGCGGGACATGGACGGGTTTCCGACCGGGGATGTGGGGTTGCTGCGGGCGCTGGAGGTGCTGGAGGGCCGGCGGCCGACGGCGCGGGAACTGACGGCGCGGGCCGAGGCCTGGCGACCGTACCGGGGGTATGCGGCGCAGGTGCTGTGGACGTCGTTGGGGCGGGGGGATTGATCGCGGGTTTTGTGTCGGCTGCACCGGCCTCATCGCCAGCAGGCAGGCTCCCACAGTTTTTGCGGTGAGCACAAAATCTGTAGGCACCGTCAGTCCCTGTGGGAGCCAGCCTGCTGGCGATGGCGCCGGTGAAGGCCCTCGGGCAGCGAGCCGGCGAGGTCACAGCCAATGCGGGGAATGCGAACCTAGTTCGGTGGCCGGCAACGCCCAGCGCAACGGCGTCCCGCTGATGTTCAGCGACGCCTTCAGCCGATGGGCCGGCCCCCACGGCGTCTGCTCCACCCGCGCGTCCTGATCCTGGCCGTCCTCGGCCCGCAACGGTTCATCCGTCCCCGGCCCCTGCTCGATCAACAGCTTCGCCGTGCGCGCCAAAGACAACCGTGCCGAGCCGGCCTTGCCGCTGTGCAGGCGCTCGGTCAGCAGGCGGATCACGCTGGCCGCCATCAGATACCCGGTGGCGTGATCCAGCGCCTGCACCGGCAGCGGCGTCGGCGTGTCGCTGCGCCGCCAGCGCTGCCCGGCCTCGGCGATGCCGCTGCTCATCTGCACCAGGCTGTCGAAGCCCCGACGGTTGCGCCACGGGCCGCTCCAGCCGTAGGCGTTGAGGCTGACGTCGATCAGCCCCGGCGCCCACTTGCGCCGGGATTCGGCGCCGAAACCGAGGTTTTCCAGGGCATCGGCCCGGTAGCCGTGCACCAGGATGTCGGCGCCCTTGAGCAGCGTCTCAAACACCGCGCGATCCGCCGGAGCGTGAAGATCCAGTCGCGCGCAGCGTTTGCCGAGGGTGAGTTCCGGCACCACACCGGGCTCGTTCCAGGTCGGCGGATCGATGCGCAGCACCTGGGCGCCCAGGCCGGCGAGAAAACGGGTGGCGGTCGGCCCCGCCAGCACCCGGGTCAGATCCAGCACCTTGAGCCCGGCCAGCGGTTGCGCCGCCGAGCCTGTCCAGGCGCAGGGGCTTTGCGTTTGACCGTCGAAGACATGCACCAGCGGCTCGGCATTCACCGCCAGGCCCTGCGGGTGCTGCTGCCACTGGGCCCAACTGCGCATCTGCGCCGCGCAGCCGTTGGCCTCGACCACCGCGTGCTCCAGCTCCGCGGCGGTCCACTGCGCGACCTTCGCAGTCATGGCGGCGCGGTCGGCGCAGGCTCCGAGCACGCGTTCGGCGGCGGCGCGGTGGTGCGGGGCGTTGGTGTGCAGGCGGATCCAGCCGTCCTGCGTCGCGTAGTCGCCGGCCACCGGATCCCACAACGGCGGCACGTTCCAGCCGTCCGGGCGCAGCGAGGCGGCGAACCAGAACGAGGCGAGGCGGCGGTCGACTTCGACGGCGGGCCGGTGGCCGGTCTGCCGGAGCAACAGTTCGCTGACCGCTTGGCCTGCGGCGGCGATGCTGGCGCAGGCCAGGTCGGTGACGGCGAAGGCCGAGGGCAGGGCGCCGACGGCGGTGAAGGGGATCGGCGTGCGGGGCAGGCCGAGCGCGGCTTGGATGGATGCGAGCAGATCGGTCATCGAAGGCCCTCCGGAAGGAGAGCGCAGCATAGTGCAAAAGGCGCACCCGGGAACCCTGTGGGAGCCAGCCTGCTGGCGATGACGCCAGCAGGGGCACCGCATGGCAGGGGTCAGACGCGGAACTGATCCATCAGCTTCATCTGCTGGCTGGCCAGGGCGTTGAGCTGGCTGCTGATGGCCGCCGATTCGCTGGCCTGTTCGGTCAGGGTTTCGGTGACGGTGCGGATCGCCGAGACGTTGCGGTTGACCTCTTCGGCCACGGCGCTCTGCTGTTCGGCGGCGCTGGCGATCTGCAGGTTCATGTCGCTGATCACGGTGACCGCTTCGCTGATCTTGCCCAGCGCGTCCACGGCCTGGCGGATCTGCCCGGCGTTGCTCTGGGCCTGGCTCTGGCTGGAGTGCATGGTCGCGACCACGCCGCGGGTGCCGGACTGGATGCGTTCGATGACCACGCGGATCTCCTCCACCGAGTCCTGGGTGCGCTTGGCCAGGTTGCGCACTTCGTCGGCCACCACCGCGAAGCCGCGGCCGCTCTCGCCGGCGCGGGCGGCCTCGATGGCGGCGTTGAGCGCCAGCAGGTTGGTCTGTTCGGCGATGCTGCGGATCACTTCCAGCACCGAGCCGATCTGTTCGCTGTTGAGCGCCAGTTCCTCGACTTCGGCCACCGCCTTGCTGACTTCATCGGCCAGTTGGCTGATGTCGCGGGTGCTGCGCTCGATGATCGACATGCCGTCCCGGGCCGACTGGTCCGCGCCCTTGGCGGCGTTGGCCGCGTTCGAGGCGCTGTTGGCGACGTCGTGGGCGGTGGCGCTCATTTCGTTGGAGGCGGTCGCCACCTGGTCGATCTCGCGGAACTGCACCTGCATGCCTTCGCTGGTCTGGCGGGCGATGGCCGACGACTGGTCGGCGGTGCCGCGGGCGTCGGTGATGCTCTGCTTGATCTGGGCGATGGTCGGCTGCAGCTTGTCGAGGAAGCGGTTGAACCAGTTCACCAGTTCGCCCAGTTCGTCTTTTTTCCCGTAGTTCAGGCGTTGGGTCAGGTCGCCTTCACCGCTGGCGATGTTCTTGAGCATGTCGGCGACGCTGTTGATCGGCCGGGTCACGCCCGAGGCGGTGAGCCAGATCAGCAGCAGCCCGAGCAGGCCGGCCACCACGGCGACCGACAAGGCGGTGATCGTGCCGGCCTCCTGGGCGTCGTCGAGCACCGCCTGCAATTTGACCGAGTCGGCCAGCAGCACTTGCTTGGGCAGGTCGATGACCACGCCCCAGGCGCGGGCGTCGCCGATCGGGTTGACCGGGTACACGGCGCGGATCAGGTCGCCCTGTTCGAGGATCTTCGGGCTGCCGCCGCCGAGCAGTTGCAGGATGTCCTTGCCTTCGGCGCCCAGGGTGTCGGCGATGCCTTTGCCGACTTTGCTGGCGTCGGCGCTGTAGGCGGCCAGCACGCCGCTGCCGGAGACGATCAGCATGTGCCCGGCGCTGTTGAACAGTTCGCGCTGGGAATCCACCGCCGCCGCTTGCAGGGCGTCGAGGGCGATGTCGACGCCGACCACGCCGATGGCCTTGCCGTCCACCAGCAGCGGCACGGAGATGGTGGTCATGAGCATTTCCTTGCCGCCCACGGTGTCGGCGTACGGGTCGAGCAGGCAGGTGCGCTTGTTGTCGCGGGGGCAGGTGTACCAGCTGTTGTACGGCGTGCCGCTGAGGCTGAGGGTGGTCTTGGTCATGTCCTCTTCGACCATGATCGTGTTCAGCGCGGTGCCGGCGGCGCGGCTCCAGTAGCTGGCGAAGCGGCCGGCCTCGTTGGATTGGCGGGCGGCGTCGTTCTTGAATTCGCTGTCCTTGCCGTCCAGGCCGTCGGGTTCGAACGCCAGCCAGATGCCGAGCACCTTGGCGTTGCGCTCGAAGGCGGTCTTGAGGCTCTGGTTCAACTCTTCGCGCAGGGCGCCGGCATCCATCGAGCGTTTGGCGGCCATCACCCGCATGTCCTTGATCTGGTCGGCCAGGGCGGTGACCGCCAGCAGGCTTTCGCCGAAGGTCTTCTGCACCCGCACCGCCTGTTCGGCGGCCTTGGCCTGCAGCAGGTCCTGCACGCTGGCGATGAGCATCTTGCTGCTGGAGTCGCTGACCAGTTCGTCGTTGCGGTTGGTCTGGTGGATGTTGATGCCGACGATCAGCGCCACCACGCCGAGCAGGCACAGGCCGGAGAGCAGGACGATTTTCAGGCGAATGGAAAGAGAGTCGAACATGGGGCGATCTCGCGAATGAATGAAAGGTTGGCCACGGGGCGGACTCACCCGTTTCGCCAAATCCATTCAGCGCCATGCCTTGCTCATCGGCTTGGGGCACAGCCGCATGAGGCGCCGACCGACGAACGGTCATGGCTAAACGTTTGCGCAGGAAAATGCCCTGAAAAGGGCAGAAAATTCAGGAGATCTTCGGCAACGGTTCCGGCCGCGACCAGATCCACAGGTTGCCCAGGGTCATGCCAGCGATGGCGAGGTAGACCGGCCAGCCGTGATCGAGCATCACCAGCATCAGCGTGGCGCACAGCAGCATGCTGGCCGTGGCGCTGAGCTTGGCCCGGCGGGCGATGAGCTTGCCGTTGCGCCAGTTGCGCAGGATCGGGCCGAACAGCCGATGGTTCTCCAGCCAGGCGCTCAGGCGCGGGGAACTGCGGGTGGCGGCCCAGGCCGCGAGCAGGATGAACTCGGTGGTCGGCAGGCCGGGCACCACGATGGCGATCAGGCCGATGCCGAGGCTGACGTAGGCCAGCAGGCCGAACAGCAGGCGGGCGAGTTTCGAGGAGGCGGGTCGGGGCATGGAGTCGGTGGGGCACGTGAGGCGGAAGGGGATCTTACAGGCTTGTGCGGTCTGGGGTTGAGGCAACTGCCTTGCGGCGCCTGCACGGACGCCATCGCCAGCAGGCTGGCTCCCACCGTTTTGTGTGCTGCACATCACTTGTGGGAGCCAGCCTGCTGGCGATAACGCCCTTGAAGGCACAGTTGCCGTTCACAGGGAGACGGCGGCCGGTCAGGCCGGTTCGGCTTCGGTCGAGTAGGCCTGTTCCAGCAGCACGGTGAAGCGGTTGAAGGCGTCGAGGGCGCCTTGCTCGGCTTCGGCTTCCTCTTCGGCAGTGAACGGCAGCGAATCGAGGGTCTTGACGAAGCGCTTCCAGCCTTCGGCGCGGCCGCCTTCCGGTTCGCCCAGGTGACGGGCACCGAAGGTTTCGCTCAGGTCCAGCGCGACGGCGCGCTTGATCAGGAAGGCCGCACCGAGCTTCGAACCTTCGGAGACGAAGATCCAGCCCAGGGCACGGGCCTTGCTCGGGTTGTGCACCGCACCGGCCACCGGGGCCGGGACGTCGGTGCCGAGGTCGGCCAGGTCGGCCTTGGCCGCTTCGGCGCGGCAACGGGCCGGCAGGTCAGGGACGATGGCGGTCAGTTCGGCATCGTTGTACAGCGCCACCAGTTCCGACTGGAACAGGTATTGGGCGACCACGAAGCGGGCGAAGCTTTCGCGGGTCTCGAAGGGCGCGTGAGCCTTGACCAGCGCATCGAGCTTGCTGTGCGGCTCGTGGGTGATCTGGTTCAGGCGTTGCGAACGCAGGGATTTTTCCGGGGCGATCATGGGATGTCCTTGAAAAGCAGTGGCACTTGATAACGAGACGTACAAGAAGACGCATGAGCGTAAAAAAACCTCACTGCGCGGCGATGCACGCGCGCAGTGAGGCGGGCCGGGTCAGATGTCCCAGACCAGGTTGACCGCGAAGTTGCGGCCCGGCTGGGTCAGGCGGTCGAGGTTGGCCGGGCTCAGCACCGCGGCTTCGCCGACGCTGTCATAGCCGCGCACGTCGTCCCACAGCCAGTACTTTTTGTCGGTCAGGTTGTAGATGCCGCCGCTGACGGTGACGTCGTCGGTGACCTTGTAGAACCCGGTCAGGTCGAGAATGCCGAAGCCCGGCGACTTGAACTGGCTGCTGACGCCGTCCGGCGACTTGAACTGGCTGTCGTCGACGCGGTCCTTTTTCTTCACCACGGTCCAGCTCAGCAGGCCGCCGTAGTTGTCCTGGTCGTAGCCCAGGCCGAACACGCCGGTCAGCGGGTTGACGCTGTTGAGCGGCTCGCCGGTGTCGTTGTTGCGACCGTAGGCGTAGGCGACCGAACCCTGGGTGTACAGACCCTGCGGCGCGCCGAACGCGTCCAGGTTCAGGCGGCCCTTGACCTCGGCGCCCTTGATGGTGGCGTGCTTGATGTTGTTGGTCTGGAAGGTCAGCTCGCTGTAGCCGGGCGTGACTGCGTCTTCGTTGATGAAGTCGCGGTACTTGTTGTAGAAGACCGCCACATCGAACGAGCCGGATTCGAAGTTGCCGCGCAGGCCGGTCTCGTAGCTCTTGCTTTTCTCCGGCTCCAGATCCGGGTTCGGCGCCACGTTGTAGCCGGTGGTGCTGTTCTCGAAGCGGCCGTACAGCGCCTTGGCGGTCGGGGTGCGGAAGCCTTCGGCGTACTGGCCGTACCAGGTGTAGTTCTCGGTCAGGGCGTAGGTCAGGCCGAACTTGGGCGAGACTTTGTGCCAGGTCTTGTTCGAATCGCTGACCGTGCCTTTGCCGTCGGCGGCCACGGTGTTGAGGAACTCCTGGGTGATGTGCGGCTTGAGCTGGGTGTAGTCGTAGCGCAGGCCCGGCAGGAAGGTCCAGTCGTTCCAGCTGATCTGGTCCTGGGCGAACAGGCTGTAGGTATTGATGGTCGGGTCCGGGAAGTCGCTGGACTTCTTCAGCACGTCGGCCGCGCTGGTGGCGCCGATGGCGGTGCAGCCGCGGCCGACCGCCAGGCACTTGCCGTCGCCGCTGCGCGAGCCGGTGACTTCCTGCCGCTTGATCGTGGTGCCGTAGGTCAGGACATGGTCGGTGGCGCCGAGGCTGAAAGCCTTGTCCAACTGCGCGTCGAACACCCACTGCTTTTCTTCGTAGACCGTGTCGCGGGTGCGCAGCACCTTGCGGGTCATCGGGTAGTAGAACTCCTCGGTGCTCTGGTCGGTCTTGGCGGTCTGGTGGTTGAGGCTCCACTTCACGTTGTCCGCCAGCAGGCTGTTGAGCTCGAAGCTGTGCTCCAGGCCGAAGCGCTCGCGGGTGATGGTGTCGTTGCCGGTGCGCCACTGGTACATGCCGCCGGGCAGCACGCTGTTGGGGAGGGTCGGCGCGCCGTTGAAGTAGGGGCCGCCGTAGGCGCTTTTCTGGTCGGTGTCGCGGTCGTCCTTGTATTTCTCGTAGGTCAGGCCCAGGCGCGAGCCCTCGGCGTAGTTCCAGCCGAGCTTGGCCAGCACGTTGCTCGCCTTGACGTCTTCCGGGTTGGCGGCGGTGCGGTCGAGGCCGGTGCCGTTGTTGCTGCCGTAGGAGTCGGTTTCGTGGCCGTCGCGCTGGCTGTAGTGCAGCAGGCCGTCGAACCGGTCGGCGCGGCCGGCGACGGTGGCGGACTTCAGCCAGCTTTCGTCGGCGGAGCTGTAGCCGGTCTTGAGGCGGGCGCCGACGTCCTTGCCGGGCTTGATGATGTCGTCCGCGTCGAGGGTGTAGTAGCTCACGGCGCCGCCGATGGCATTGCTGCCGTACAGCACCGAGGCCGGGCCGCGGAGGATCTCCACGCGCTTGACGATTTCCGGGTCGACGTAGTTGCGTTGGGTCTTGGCGTAGGGGCCGTTGAAGAAGCCGTCCGGCACTTCGACGCCGTCGACCTGGGTCAGGATGCGGTCGCCGTCGATGCCGCGGATGTTGTAGCCGCTGATCCCGCCGCGCTGGCCGGCGCCGCCCACGGAGACGCCGGGCTCGTAGCGCACCAGGTCCTTGATGGTGTTGACGTTGCTGCGGTCGAGCTCTTCACGGGTGTGCACGGTGACGGTGGCGGGCACGCTGTTCACCGACTGTTCCTGGCGGGTGGCGCTGATGGTCACCTGATCCAGGTTGAGCGCGCCGGCGGTGCTGCGTTTCTCCAGCACGACGTTGTTGTTGCCGATCTTGCGAAAGCTCAGGCCGGTCCCCGCCAACAGGCGCTCCAGGGCTTTTTCCGGCGGCAGCGAACCGCGCACGCCCGGCGACGACACGCCTTCCCCCAGTTGCGCCGGCAGGCCCACCTGCCAACCGGTGACGGCGGTGAACGCATTGAGCGCCGACACCAGCGGCTGCTGGGCGATGGCGAACGAGTAGTCGCCCATGTTGCGCGCTGGCTGTTCGGTGGCCGCCATCAGCGGTGCGGTGCCGGCCATCAGGATGGCGGCCGTCAGCAGCGACAGTACGCGGGAAGGGGAAGCGGTCTGGCGGGTAAGGCGTGATGACATCGATAGCGCTCCGTGTCGCACGAATCTTTATAGGTGCTGATCCGCGTCCGGAGATGCGAATCAATTGCATTGGCTATAACGAGACGTACGAGCTTCGGCTATCGAGTAAAAATAATTCTCATTTAGTTCAGGATCACCAGCGCCGGGAATTCCTTCAGGCGCGCGGAGGTGATGTGGGCCAGGGAACGCACCACGTCCAGCGGCTGGTCGAGGCGGTAGTTGCCGGTGACGGCGACGTCGGCCAACTGCTCGTTGGTGTTGATGATCCAGCCTGGATAGTAGCGGCGCAGCTCCGCCAGGACCTGGCTGAGCGGGCAGTTCTCGAAGATCAGCCGGCCCTGCACCCACGCAAGGTCGGTGGCGGCGTCCTGTTTGGCCGGGCGGTCGAAGCCGTTGGGGCCGATGCGGATGCTTTCCCCGGCCGACAGGCGCACCCGGGCGTCGTCCCCGGTGGCGCGCAGGTCGACGTCGCCGCGCTGCACGCGCACCTGGGCCACGCCGTCCAGGTAGCGCACGGCGAACGCGGTGTCGTGCACGCTGGCCTTCACGGGGCCGGCGTCGATCTCCAGCGGCTGGCTGCGGTTGGCGGCGATCTCGAAGAACGCTTCGCCCTGGTACAGCCGCGCCACCCGCTGGCGGTCGTTGATGGTGCTGGAAAATGCCGAGTTGGTGTTGAGCAGGACTTTGGAACCGTCCTCCAGTTGCAGGCGCTGGCGCTCGCCGACCACGGTCAGGTGGTCGGCCTGCAGGCGCATCGGCAGGTTGCTGAAGCTGAACAGGCCCAGCACCAGCACGGCGGCGGTGGCCAGCGGTTTCCAGTGCGGGCGCAGGCGGGTGAGGACGGTGACTTTCTGCGGTTTGGCGGCCAGCGCCTGGGCGCACTGCGCCACTTGCGGGCCGTCCCAGATGGCCTGGGCCTTTGCGAAGGCTTCGGCGTTGCGCGGATCGGCCGCCAGCCAGGCGTGGAACTGCCGGGTCTGCTCTTCGTCCGGACTGCCGAGCGCGATGATCCAGTCCAGGGCCTGGTCCATTGCGTTGGCGGCGTCCTGCGCCGTATCGGGCGAAGGCGGGCGGTGGGTGTCCGTCACGGTGTTTCCTCGGCAGTGTCGTTGCACGGCTGTTTTTTTAGTGAAGCGTAAAAGTCGGGCAAGGGTAACAAAGCCCGATGATCCGTGCAGTCGCTGCTCGGACTTACAGACCTTTCCTACGGCTTCAGTCGCCGTTCAAGCGTTCGGCGACGCCGATGCAGATGGTCATGATCAGCTTGAGTTCTTTCTGCACGGTGCTGAGGGACACGTCCAGCTCGTCGGCGATCTGCTGGTAGCTGTGGCCGTGCAGGCGGCTGAGGATGAAGATCTGCTGCTGGCGGGGGCTGAGTTCACTGAGGCTCACGTTCAGGCGCTCCAGCAGTTGTTCGGCATGGGCGGCGTCTTCGGCGCTGCTGGCGGGGGCGGCGACGCTGTGCACCACCTCCTGCGGGACGTCGTCGACCATGGTGCGAGCGTGGATCTTGCGGGCGCGCAGATGATCCAGCGCCAGGTTGCGGGCGGTCTGGAAGACGAAGGGTTCGAGGTGATCGATGGCCCGCTCGCCCAAGGCCCGGGTCACGCGCAGGTAGGTCTCCTGCAGCAGGTCTTCGGCGGTGCTGGGGTTGTTGACCATCCGTTGCAGCGTGCGCAGCAGCGAACTGCGCTGGGCAAGGAAGACGTGGTTGAACTGTGCCTGACTCACGGGAGGACCTGATCCGTTTCGATCAAATGATAATGCTTATCATCCAGTCGAATGGTCAAGCTCTGATTTCAGATTGAAATCAGGCACTTCATGCGGGAGCGGTGGCATGCCCCTGTCCCTGTGGGAGCCAGCCTGCCGAAAGCAGTCGCTCCCACAGAACGATCCGGGGTCACTCGGCGTTGCACAGCGCCAGGCAGTTGTCCAGCATGCGGTTGGAGAAGCCCCACTCGTTGTCGTACCAGGCCAGCACCTTGAGCAGCTTGCCGCTGACCTTGGTGTGGTTGGCGTCGAAGATCGACGACAGCGGATTGTGGTTGAAGTCGCTGGAAACCAGCGGCAGGGCGTTGTAGCCGAGGATCTTCGAGTGCTGGCTGGCGGCCTTGAGCAGCGCGTTGACCTCGTCGGCGGACGCCTCGCGCTTGAGCTGCACCGTCAGGTCCACCAGCGACACGTTGATCACCGGCACGCGCACGGCCATGCCGGTCAGCTTGCCGGCCAGTTCCGGCAGCACCAGGCCCACCGCTTCGGCGGCGCCGGTCTTGCTCGGGATCATGTTCTGGGTGGCCGAACGGGCGCGGTACGGGTCGCTGTGATAGACGTCGGTCAGGTTCTGGTCGTTGGTGTAGGCATGGATGGTGGTCATCAGGCCGCTTTCGATCCCCAGTTCGCGGTGCAGCACCTGGGCCACCGGGGCCAGGCAGTTGGTGGTGCACGAGGCGTTGGAGATGATCTGGTGCGAGGCGCGCAGGATGTCGTGGTTCACGCCGTAGACGACGGTGGCGTCGGCGCCTTTGGCCGGCGCCGAGATGATCACCTTGCGGGCGCCGGCGCTGATGTGCGCGGCGGCCTTGGCGCGGTCGGTGAACAGGCCGGTGCATTCGAACACCACGTCGATCTTTTCCGCGGCCCAGGGCAGGTCGGCCGGATTGCGGATGGCGCTGACGGAAATGCGGTCGCCGTTGACGGTCAGGCTCTCGTTGTCATGGGCGACTTCGGCATCGAACGTGCCGTGAACGGTGTCGTACTTGAGCAGATGGGCGTTGATCGCGCTGTCACCCAGGTCGTTGATGGCGACGATCTGCAAGTCCTGCCGATAGCCTTGGGTATACAGTGCGCGCAGGACGTTACGGCCGATGCGGCCAAAACCATTGATTGCGATTCGAAGAGTCATTGAACAGCGCCGCCGTCGTTTTGTTGTTGGAATTACAAGATTATTCGCAAAAAAATAGAAAACAAGCCTTTTTGGTGGCAGTATTTTGTTTTATCTACAACGAGTGACCTGAATCAACTGGTCCGAATGATCAAGAAAACCGTCCGTCATCCCGAGCGCGCGGGCCTTTGATCAGCATAGACAATCAGGTCGCCACATCCGTTAGCCTGGAGTTCTACACATGCATCCCCGCGTTCTTGAGGTCACCGAACGGCTTATCGCCCGCAGCCGCGCCACGCGCCAGGCTTACCTTGCATTGATTCGCGGCGCAGCCTCCGACGGGCCGATGCGCGGCAAGCTGCAATGCGCCAACTTCGCCCACGGCGTGGCCGGCTGCGGCAGCCAGGACAAGCACAGCCTGCGGATGATGAACTCGGCGAACATCGCCATTGTTTCGTCTTACAACGACATGCTCTCGGCGCACCAGCCGTACGAGGTCTACCCGGAACTGATCAAGAACGCCCTGCGCGAGATCGGCTCGGTGGGCCAGTTCGCCGGCGGAACCCCGGCCATGTGCGACGGCGTCACCCAGGGCGAGCCGGGCATGGAGCTGAGCCTGCCGAGCCGCGAAGTGATCGCGATGTCCACGGCGGTGGCGCTGTCGCACAACATGTTCGACGGCGCGCTGATGCTCGGCATCTGCGACAAGATCGTGCCGGGCCTGATGATGGGCTCCCTGCGCTTCGGCCATCTGCCGACGATCTTCGTGCCGGGCGGGCCGATGGTCTCGGGCATCTCCAACAAGGAGAAAGCCGACGTGCGGCAGAAGTACGCCGAAGGCAAGGCCACCCGCGAAGAGCTGCTGGAATCGGAGATGAAGTCCTACCACAGCCCCGGCACCTGCACCTTCTACGGCACCGCCAACACCAACCAGTTGCTGATGGAAGTCATGGGCCTGCACCTGCCGGGGGCGTCGTTCGTCAACCCGAACACGCCGCTGCGCGACGCGCTGACCCGCGAAGCCGCGCACCAGGTCACCCGCCTGACCAAGCAGAACGGCCACTTCCTGCCGATCGGCGAGATCGTCGACGAGAAGGCGCTGGTCAACTCCATCGTCGCGTTGCACGCCACCGGCGGCTCCACCAACCACACCCTGCACATGCCGGCCATTGCCATGGCGGCGGGCATCCAGCTGACCTGGCAGGACATGGCCGATCTCTCCGAAGTCGTGCCGACCCTGAGCCACGTCTATCCGAACGGCAAGGCCGACATCAACCACTTCCAGGCCGCCGGCGGCATGGCGTTCCTGATCCGTGAACTGCTCGACGCCGGCCTGCTGCACGAAGACGTCAACACCGTGCTCGGCCACGGCCTGCGCCGCTACACCCAGGAGCCGTTCCTCGACAACGGCGAGCTGGTGTGGCGCGACGGGCCGACCGAGAGCCTCGACGAAAACATCCTGCGCCCGGTGGCCCGCGCGTTCTCGCCGGAGGGCGGTCTGCGGGTGATGGAAGGCAACCTCGGTCGCGGCGTGATGAAGGTCTCCGCCGTGGCGCTGGAGAATCAGATCGTCGAAGCGCCGGCCATGGTGTTCCAGGATCAGCAGGACCTGGCCGACGCATTCAAGGCCGGCCTGCTGGAAAAGGATTTCGTCGCCGTGATGCGCTTCCAGGGCCCGCGCTCCAACGGCATGCCGGAGCTGCACAAGATGACGCCGTTCCTCGGCGTGCTGCAGGACCGCGGCTTCAAGGTGGCGCTGGTGACCGACGGGCGCATGTCCGGCGCCTCGGGGAAAATCCCGGCGGCGATCCACGTCAGCCCCGAAGCTTATGTGGGCGGCGCTTTGGCGCGGGTGCAAGAGGGCGATATCATCCGCGTCGACGGCGTCAAAGGCACCCTGGAACTCAAGGTGGACGCCGCCGAATTCGCAGCGCGCGAACCCGCCAAAGGCCTGTTGGGCAACAACATCGGCAGCGGCCGCGAGCTGTTCGGCTTCATGCGCATGGCCTTCAGCTCGGCGGAGCAGGGCGCCAGCGCCTTCACTTCTGCCCTGGAGACGCTTAATTGAAACTGGCTTTGGTCGGTGACATCGGAGGCACCAACGCACGGTTTGCGTTGTGGAAAGATCAGCAGCTCGAATCGGTGCAGGTGCTGGCCACGGCCGACCATGCCAGCCCGGAAGAGGCCATCGGCCTCTACCTGAGCCGGCTGGGCCTGGCGCCGGGCGCCATCGGGTCGGTGTGCCTGTCGGTGGCCGGTCCGGTCAGCGGCGACGAATTCAAGTTCACCAACAACCACTGGCGCCTGAGCCGCCAGGCGTTCTGCCAGGCCTTGCAGGTCGAGCGGCTGTTGCTGGTCAACGACTTCTCGGCCATGGCCCTGGGCATGACCCGCCTGCAGCCCGGCGAATTCCGCGTGGTCTGCGAAGGCACGCCGGAGCCGCTGCGCCCGGCGGTGGTGATCGGCCCGGGCACGGGGCTTGGGGTCGGCACGTTGCTGGACCTGGGCGAGGGCCGGTTCGCCGCGTTGCCGGGGGAGGGCGGGCACGTCGACTTGCCGCTGAGCAGCCCGCGCGAGACCCAACTGTGGCAGCACATCCACAGCGAGATCGGCCATGTCAGCGCCGAGACCGCCCTGAGCGGCGGCGGTCTGCCGCGGGTCTACCGGGCGATCTGCGCGGTGGACGGGCATGAGCCCACGCTCGACACGCCGGAGGCAATCACCGCAGCCGGCCTGGCGGGGGATCCGGTGGCGCTGGAGGTGCTGGAGCAGTTCTGCCGCTGGCTCGGCCGCGTGGCCGGCAACAACGTGCTCACCACCGGCGCCCGGGGCGGGGTCTTCATCGTCGGCGGCGTGGTGCCGCGCTTCGCCGATTTCTTCCTGGCCAGCGGTTTCGCCAAGAGCTTCGCCGACAAGGGCTGCATGAGCGACTACTTCAAGGGCATCCCGGTGTGGCTGGTGACGGCGCCGTATTCGGGCCTGATGGGCGCCGGTGTGGCGCTCGAACAGGCTTAGGGCCGAGTCGGCTTCATCGCTGGCAAGCCAGCTTCCACGGTGTTGTGATCAACGCAGACCCCTGTGGGCGCTGGCTGGACAGCGATGGGATCAGAGTCGGTGACAAATTTCCAAGGTTCATCAGGCATAATCCGTCCCAATTCCAATAATCAGGATGCCTTCGAAGTGAGCTCAGTCAACAAGTCGATTTTGTTGGTCGATGACGACCAGGAGATACGCGAGTTGCTGCAGACCTACCTGACCCGCGCAGGGTTTCAGGTACGGGCCACGGCTGACGGCGCCGGTTTCCGCCAGGCGCTCAACGAGGCGCCGAGCGATCTGGTGATCCTGGATGTGATGCTGCCCGACGAGGACGGCTTCAGCCTGTGCCGCTGGGTGCGCCAGCATCCGCGCCAGGCCCAGGTGCCGATCATCATGCTCACCGCCAGTTCCGACGAGGCCGACCGGGTGATCGGCCTGGAGCTGGGCGCCGACGACTACCTCGGCAAACCGTTCAGCCCCCGTGAGCTGCAGGCGCGGATCAAGGCGTTGCTGCGTCGGGCCCAGTTCGCCCAGGAGCGCAGCGCCAGCGAGGTGCTGAGCTTCGACGAGTGGCGGCTGGACATGGTCAGCCACCGGCTGTTCCACACCGACGGCGAAGAAGTGATCCTGTCCGGCGCCGACTTCGCGCTGCTCAAGCTGTTCCTCGACCACCCCCAGGAAATCCTCGACCGCGACACCATCGGCAACGCCACCCGCGGCCGCGAGCTGATGCCCCTCGACCGCATCGTCGACATGGCCGTCAGCCGTCTGCGCCAGCGCCTGCGCGACACGGAAAAGCCGCCGAGGCTGATCCGCACCGTGCGCGGCAGCGGTTATCAACTGGCGGCCAATGTGGTTGCCGGCAATGGCCACTGAGTTTTTGCGCAACCTGGCCGGCAAGGTGCCGATGCCGCGTTCGTTGCTCGGGCGGATGCTGCTGCTGACGCTGTTGGCGGTGCTGTTCGCCCAGACCCTGTCCAGCGTGATCTGGGTCTCGCAGCTGCGGGCGACCCAGCTCGAAGGCCTGGTCACCAGCGCCCGCAGCCTCGCCCATTCGATGACCGCCAGCGTCAGTTACTTCCGCTCGTTGCCGGTGGCGTACCGGCCGCTGGTGCTCGATCAGTTGCGCAGCATGGGCGGCACCCGCTTCGTGGTGACCCTCAACGACAAGCCGCTGGACATGGACGTGCTGCCGGTCACGCCGCGCAAGGCTGCCGTGATCACGGCGGTGGACGAAGTGCTGCACCAATCGTTGGGGCACGACACCGACATCCTCGTGACCTTCGTCAGCCCCGAGGATCTGCGGATCTTCAACGCCGGACTCAAGCTCGATGAACTGCCGCGGTCCTGGGCCCACTACGCGCTGACCCTGGAGCCGGTGAACCCGCCGGTGCTGGTCACCCAGATCCAATTGGCGCCGGGCGAATGGCTGTACATCGCCTCGCTGTTGCCCGAGCCGTACACCAGCCTCGAAGAGCAGGGCCTGCCGACGCAGCAGGTGTGGTTCATCGTCTTCACCAGCGGCTTTTTGCTGCTGTTCATCGGCTTGCTGGTGCATTGGCAGAGCCGCCCGCTCAAGCGCCTGGCGCGGGCGGCGCGGGAACTGTCGCTGGGGGCCGACGTGGAACCGGTGGCTGAAGGCGGCGGCAGCGAAGTGGTCGAGGTGGGCCGGGCGTTCAACACCATGCGCGAGCGCATCAGCCGTTACCTGACCGAGCGCAGCCAGTTGTTCAGCGCGATCTCCCATGACCTGCGCACGCCCATCACCCGACTGCGCCTGCGGGTCGAACTGCTGGAGGATGAAGCGCTGCAGGCCAAGTTCGGCCGCGACCTGGATGAGCTGGAGATGCTGGTCAAGGGCGCGCTGCAATGCGTCAAGGACACCGACATCCACGAAAACATCGAGCCGGTGGATCTCAACCATGTGCTGGAATGCCTGGTGGAGCCGTACCTGGCGCCCAACGGCAATGGCCGCGTGACCCAGCACGGGCGGGCGCTGGCGACATACCCGGGCAAGCCGCTGGCGCTCAAGCGCTGCATCGGCAACCTGATCGACAACGCCCTCAAGTACGGGCAGAACGCGCACCTGCACATCGACGACGATGAGAGCGCCTTCGTGCTGCACGTCGACGACGAAGGGCCGGGGGTGCCTCAGCAGCGGCTGGAGCAGGTGTTCGAGCCGCATTTCCGCCTGGCCGGGCAGCAGCAAGGTTATGGGCTCGGGTTGGGCATTGCGCGCAACATCGCCCACAGCCACGGCGGCGAGGTCACGCTGCAGAACCTGCGCGAGGGCGGCCTGCGGGTGACGTTGCAGCTGCCGCGCAGCACCGATTAGCCGGGCCGCGTCAGCTTTTTTCGCGGGCTGGCCCGCTCCCATACTGGGCCTGTGATCGACGCAGCCCCCTGTGGGAGCGGGCTTGCCCGCGAAGGCGTCCTGCGAAACGACACAAATGTCACCGGTCGGTGACAAACCCCGTCCCCTTCGTTACAAGCCCGCCCCGGCCCGTTGTTTAGACTCCCCGCAGTCATAACAACAAAAAAGGCCACCCATGGATCACTTCAATCCAGGCTTCAGCAGTTGGCTGAACGCCCCTGCCCACCAGCGCTGGCTCGCCGACGAAGGCTTGCGCCTGCTGGACTTCGCCAAGGCCTCGTGGCTGCCGGAGGGCTTCGGCAACCTCGACGGGCGCGGTCGCCTGCCGGCCGGTGCGCACGCCGAAACCATGAACACCGCCCGGATGACCCATAGTTTCGCCATGGCCCACATCCAGGGCCTGCCAGGCTTCGCCGAGCTGGTCGATCACGGTGTCCGCTCGCTGCGCGGCCCGCTGCGCGACGCCGTGCACGGCGGCTGGTTCGCCACCGCCGAGCACCGCGACGGCAACACCGGCAAGAACGCCTACCTGCACGCGTTCGTCGCCCTGGCCGCCAGTTCGGCGGTGGTCGCCCGACGCCCCGGCGCCGAAGCGCTGCTCGACGACGCCATCGACATCATCGACACCTGCTTCTGGAGCGACGAAGAGGGCGCGATGCGCGAATCCTTCAGCCGCGACTGGCGCGAAGAGGAAGCCTACCGCGGCGCCAACAGCAACATGCACGCCACCGAGGCCTTTCTCGCCCTGGCCGACGTCACCGAAGACCCGCGCTGGCTGGTGCGCGCCCAGCGCATCGTCGAACGGGTGATCCACGGCCACGCCGCCGCCAACGGCTACCTGGTGATCGAGCACTTCGACCGCAACTGGCAGCCGCTGCGCGAATACAACCGCGACAATCCCGCCGACGGTTTCCGCCCCTACGGCACCACGCCGGGCCACGGCTTCGAATGGGCACGGCTGATGCTGCACCTGGAGGCGGCGCGGGTACGGGCCGGCATGCTCACCCCCGGCTGGCTGGCCACCGATGCGCAGCGACTGTTCGAGGAAAACTGTCGTCACGGTTGGGCGGCGGACGGTGCGCCAGGCATCGTCTATACCCTCGATTGGGACAACAAGGCCGTCGTGCGCCATCGCCTGCACTGGACGCACGCCGAAGCCAGCGCCGCCGCCAGCGCCTTGCTCAAACGCACCGGCGAAGAGCGCTACGAAGCCTGGTACCGGCTGTTCTGGGAATTCTGTGAATCGAAGTTCATCGACCGCTGCGACGGCAGCTGGCACCACGAACTCGATCCGCTGAACCGCCCCAGCGCCGACATCTGGCCGGGCAAGCCGGATCTCTACCATGCCTGGCAGGCCGTGCTGATTCCCCGCCTGCCCCTAGCGCCGAGCATGGCCACGGCCCTGGCGCAGTGGTCCCAGAGCGTTCCTGTGTAACCATGTCGTGACATTCGCGCGTCCCTTCGTTACCTGCGCAGGGATGCGCGCTGTTTAAACTCGTGTGCAGCGCAAGCTCCAGACTTGCATGCATAACAACAAGAAAGGTACCTCTCAGATGAATGCGATTTCTCGCCTCGCCACTGTCATTTCTGTTGCCTCCCTGTTCCCGCTCGCTGCGCTCCCTCTGAGTGTTTCCGCCGCCGAATCCAAAGGATCGGTGGAAGTCGTGCATTGGTGGACGTCCGGCGGCGAGAAGGCAGCGGTCGATGTGCTCAAGGCCCAGGTCGAAAAAGACGGCTTTACCTGGAAGGACGGCGCCGTGGCCGGCGGTGGCGGCGCGACCGCCATGACCGTGCTGAAAAGCCGCGCAGTGGCCGGCAACCCGCCGGGCGTGGCCCAGATCAAGGGCCCGGACATCCAGGACTGGGCCTCCACCGGCCTGCTCGACACCGACGTGCTCAAGGACGTCGCCAAGGCCGAGAAGTGGGACAGCCTGCTCGACAAGAAAGTCTCCGACACCGTGAAGTTCGAAGGCGACTACGTGGCCGTGCCGGTGAACATCCACCGCGTCAACTGGCTGTGGATCAACCCGGAAGTCTTCAAGAAGGCCGGCATCGAAAAGGCCCCGACCACCCTCGAAGAATTCTACGCCGCCGGCGACAAGCTCAAGGCCGCCGGCTTCATCCCGCTGGCCCACGGCGGCCAGCCATGGCAGGACAGCACCGTGTTCGAAGCGGTGGTGCTCTCGGTCATGGGCGTGGACGGCTACAAGAAAGCCCTGGTGGACCTCGACGACGCGGCCCTGACCGGCCCGCAGATGGTCAAGGCCCTGACCGAGCTGAAGAAAGTCGCGACCTACATGGACGCCGACGGCAAAGGCCAGGACTGGAACCTGGAAGCCGCCAAGGTCATCAACGGCAAGGCCGGCATGCAGATCATGGGCGACTGGGCCAAGTCCGAATGGACCGCGGCCAAGAAAGTCGCCGGCAAGGACTACGAGTGCGTGGCCTTCCCGGGCACCGACAAGGCCTTCACCTACAACATCGACTCCCTGGCCGTGTTCAAGCAGAAGGACGCGGGCACCGCGGCCGGTCAGCAGGACATCGCCAAGGTCGTGCTGGGCGAGAACTTCCAGAAGGTCTTCAGCATCAACAAGGGCTCGATCCCGGTGCGCAACGACATGCTGGCCGACATGGGCAAGTTCGGTTTCGACTCCTGCGCCCAGACCGCCGCCAAGGACTTCCTGGCGGACGCCAAGACCGGCGGCCTGCAGCCGAGCATGGCGCACAACATGGCCACCACGCTGGCGGTGCAGGGCGCGTTCTTCGATGTGGTGACCAACTACATCAACGACCCGAAAGCCGACCCGGCCGACGCGGCCAAGAAGCTGGGCACCGCCGTCAAGTCGGCCAAGTAACGCTCGCCCCTGCAGGGGCGAGCCCTGCTCGCGAAAGCGGTGGAGCAGCCGGCCGATGTGTCGGCTGACGAACCGCGACCGCCGGCAGGCTGGCTCCCGCAGCTTGCGATCCTCAATCCCTGTACTGGATTTCCCCATGAGTTCTGTCGCTGTGTTCAGCAAGGCCTCGCCGTTCGATGCGTTGCAGCGCTGGCTCCCCAAGCTGGTGCTGGCGCCGAGCATGTTCATCGTGCTGGTGGGCTTCTATGGCTACATCCTGTGGACGTTCGTCCTGTCGTTCACCACCTCGACGTTCCTGCCGACCTACAAGTGGGCGGGGCTGGCGCAGTACGCGCGCCTGTTCGACAACGACCGCTGGTGGGTGGCGAGCAAGAACCTTGCGGTGTTCGGCGGCCTGTTCATCGGCATCACCCTGGTGATCGGCGTGCTGCTGGCGGTGTTCCTGGATCAGCGCATCCGCCGCGAAGGGTTCATCCGCACCATTTATCTGTACCCGATGGCGCTCTCGATGATCGTCACCGGCACGGCGTGGAAATGGCTGCTCAACCCCGGCATGGGCCTGGACAAGCTGCTGCGCGACTGGGGCTGGGAAGGCTTCCGTCTGGACTGGCTGATCGACCCTGACCGGGTGGTGTATTGCCTGGTGATCGCGGCGGTGTGGCAAGCCTCGGGCTTTATCATGGCGATGTTCCTGGCGGGCCTGCGCGGCGTCGACCAGTCGATCATCCGCGCCGCCCAGATCGACGGCGCGAGCATGCCGACCATCTATTGGAAAGTTGTGCTGCCGAGCCTGCGTCCGGTGTTCTTCAGCGCGGTGATGATCCTGGCCCACATCGCGATCAAGAGTTTCGACCTGGTGGCGGCGATGACCGCCGGCGGCCCGGGCTACTCCTCGGACCTTCCGGCGATGTTCATGTATTCGTTCACCTTCAGCCGCGGCCAGATGGGCATGGGCTCGGCCAGCGCCATCCTGATGCTCGGCGCGATCCTCGCGATCATCGTGCCGTACCTGTATTCCGAGCTGAGGACCAAGCGCCATGACTAACCTCGCCGACAAACCTTCCGTCAGCCTGAGCCGCATCGCCATCCACGCCGTGCTTCTGCTCGCCGTGGTGCTGTACCTGGTGCCGCTGGTGGTCATGCTGCTGACCAGCTTCAAGACCCCGGAAGACATCAGCACCGGCAACCTCCTGAGCTGGCCGGCCGTGGTCAGCGGCATCGGCTGGGTCAAGGCCTGGGGCACGGTGGACGGCTACTTCTGGAACTCGATCAAGATCACCGTTCCGGCGGTGCTGATCTCCACCGCCATCGGTGCGCTCAACGGCTATGTGCTGTCGATGTGGCGCTTCCGCGGCTCGCAACTGTTCTTCGGCCTGCTGCTGTTCGGCTGCTTCCTGCCGTTCCAGACCGTCCTGCTGCCGGCCTCGTTCACCCTCGGCAAGATGGGCCTGGCCAGCACCACCACGGGCCTGGTGTTCATCCACGTGGTCTACGGCCTGGCGTTCACCACGCTGTTCTTCCGCAACTACTACGTGACCATCCCCGATGCGCTGGTGAAGGCGGCGCGGCTGGATGGCGCCGGGTTCTTCACGATCTTCCGGCGGATCATCCTGCCGATGTCCACCCCGATCATCATGGTCTGCCTGATCTGGCAGTTCACCCAGATCTGGAACGACTTCCTGTTCGGTGTGGTGTTCTCCAGCGGCGACTCGCAGCCCATCACGGTGGCGCTGAACAACCTGGTCAACACCAGCACCGGGGTCAAGGAATACAACGTTGACATGGCAGCGGCGATGATCGCCGGGCTGCCGACCCTGCTGGTCTATGTGGTGGCAGGCAAGTATTTCGTGCGCGGGCTGACGGCCGGCGCGGTCAAGGGGTAATCATGGCTACGCTCGAACTTCGCAATGTAAACAAGACCTATGGCGCCGGCCTGCCGGACACCCTGAAGAACATCGAACTGTCGATCAAGGACGGCGAGTTCCTGATCCTCGTCGGGCCTTCGGGCTGCGGCAAGTCGACTTTGATGAACTGCATCGCCGGCCTTGAGACCATCACCGGCGGCGCGATCATGATCGGCGACCAGGACGTCAGCGGCATGAGCCCCAAGGACCGCGACATCGCCATGGTGTTCCAGTCCTATGCGCTGTACCCGACCATGAACGTGCGCGAGAACATCGAGTTCGGCCTGAAGATCCGCAAGATGAGCCAGCCGGCCATCGACGAGGAAGTCGCCCGGGTCGCCAAGCTGCTGCAGATCGAGCACCTGCTCAACCGCAAGCCGGGCCAGCTCTCCGGCGGCCAGCAGCAGCGCGTGGCGATGGGCCGGGCGCTGGCGCGGCGGCCGAAGATCTACCTGTTCGACGAGCCGCTGTCCAACCTCGACGCCAAGCTGCGGGTCGAGATGCGCACCGAAATGAAACTGATGCACCAGCGCCTCAAGACCACCACGGTCTACGTGACCCACGACCAGATCGAGGCCATGACCCTGGGCGACAAGGTGGCGGTGATGAAGGACGGGATCATCCAGCAGTTCGGTACGCCGAAGGAAATCTACAACGACCCGGCCAACCAGTTCGTGGCCAGCTTCATCGGTTCGCCGCCGATGAACTTCATCCCCCTGCGCCTGCAACGCAAGGACGGCCGGCTGGTGGCGCTGCTCGACAGCGGCCAGGCCCGCTGCGAACTGCCGCTGGGCGTGCAGGACGCGGGGCTTGAGGATCGCGAAGTGATCCTCGGCCTGCGCCCGGAGCAGATCGCCCTGGCCAACGGCGACGCCAACGGTGCGCCGACCATCCGTGCCGAAGTGCAGGTCACCGAGCCCACCGGTCCGGACACCCTGGTGTTCGTCAACCTCAACGACACCAAGGTCTGCTGCCGCCTGGCGCCGGACGTGGCGCCGCAGGTGGGCGAGACCCTGACCCTGCAGTTCGATCCGGCCAAGGTGCTGCTGTTCGATGCCCAGACCGGGGAGCGCTTGGGCACTGCGGGTGTTGCGAAGGCCGAAGCGCATTCGGCCAATGTCGCCCAGTTCAAGGGGCGCTGAAGAACAAATGTGGGCGCGGGCAAGCCCGCTCCCACAGGGGTGTAAACCGCGTTGGAAAAAAACAGTTAATAACAATAAAGACGAGGATGTAGGGATGAAAATGAAACACGTCAATGCCCGTTTGATCTGCCGGATGTCGGCCGCCGCCGCACTGGTGCTGGCCGGCAACGCGATGGCCGCCGATGCGTTCAGCTCCGATTCCAAGTGGATGACCGGCGACTGGGGCGGCGAGCGCACCAAGCTCATCGAGCAAGGCATCGACATCAAGATGGACTACGTCGGCGAGATGGGCGCCAACCTGCACGGCGGCTACAACGACGACAAGACCGGCCGCTACAGCGACCAGTTCGGTCTGGGCGTGGCCCTGGACCTGCAGAAACTGTGGGGCTGGGACAACACCCAGGCCAAGATCCAGCTGACCAACCGCAACGGCGAAAACATCTCCAACGACCGCATCGGCGACCCGCGCGCCGGCACCCTGAGCTCCTCGCAGGAAGTCTACGGCCGCGGCCACATGGTGCGTCTGACCCAACTGTGGATCCAGCACCAGTTCTTCGACAACAAGCTCGACGTCAAGGCCGGTTACTTCGGCGAAGGCGAAGACTTCAACACCTTCCCGTGCGACTTCCAGAACCTGGCGTTCTGCGGCTCCCAGGTGGGCAACTGGGCGACCAACATCTGGTACAACTGGCCGGTCAGCCAGGCGGCGATCCGCGTGAAGTACAACATCAACGACGAGCTGTATGCGCAGATCGGCGCGTACAACCAGAACCCGTCGCAGCTGGAGCACGGCAACGGCTTCAAGCTCAGCGGCAGCGGCACCGCCGGCACCGTGCTGCCGGTCGAGCTGGTCTGGTCGCCGAAGGTCAACGGCCTGCCGGGCGAATACCGCGTGGGTTACTACAAGAGCACCGCCGACGCCAACGACGTGCGTGAGGACGGCAACGGCCTGGACGCCGCGACCACCGGCGACGCCTACCGCGTGCACAGCAGCAAGCACGGCTACTGGTTCGTGGCCCAGCAGCAGCTCACCAGCCACAACGGCGACGCGTCCCGTGGCCTGAACATCGCGGCCAACGCCACCTTCCACGACAAGGACACCAACTTCATCGACAACTACCAGTCGCTGATGTTTGTCTACAAGGGCCCGTTCGACGCGCGTCCCAAGGATGACGTGGGCATCGGCTTCGCGCGCATCCACGTCAACGACGACGTGAAGAAGAACGCCGAGCTGCTCAACGTCGCCAACGGCGTTTCGGACTACGACAACCCAGTGTTCTCGCCGCTGCGCGAAACCGAATACAACTACGAGATCAACTACGGCTTCCATGTCACCAACTGGCTGACCGTGCGCCCTAACCTGCAATACATCACCCATCCGGGCGGTGTGGATGAAGTCGACAACGCTTTGGTCGCCGGCCTGAAAATTCAGTCGGTGTTCTGACGCGTCTGCGATAAGCTCCTCTCCATGTGCGCATATTTGCGGACGGCCCTGGCTGTCCGCTTTTTTTTGGGGCCGGCGCCGCCCTGTGACACGTGATTTTCAGGACCGTGGCCCATGCATGAGCATCCGCTGCAACGCTTCTTCAGATCCCTGCGCGAACGGCCGGTGTTCGCCTGGGAGCGCTATCAGATGCGCGACGTGCTGGTGATCGACCATCCGCTGTGCCAGGCGGTGTTCAGTCGTCAGGGCGCGCAGTTGCTGCACTTTCAGCCGCGCGGGCAGAAACCGTGGCTGTGGTGCGCGGCGAAGTGGCCGCACGTCGGTGCGATCCGCGGCGGGGTGCCGGTGTGCTGGCCGTGGTACGGTCGCCATCCGAGCGAGAACGCCTGGCCGTCCCACGGTTGGGCGCGGCTGCTGGACTGGAAGCTGCTCGACAGCGCCAGCGCCGAGGACGGCGTGCGCCTGCATTGGCGACTGCAGCTGTGCGACTGGCAGGTGGACCTGCATGCGCACCTGGGCGAGCGCATGGACCTGCGCCTGAGCACCGAGCATCAGGACGACATGCCGTGCCAGTTGAGCCAGGCGTTGCACGCTTACTGGCGCATTGGCGACGTCAGTGAGATAGCGCTGTCTGGGCTGGAAGGGGCGCAGGGCTACGACCAGTTGAGCCGTGAGGCTTGCCAGCAGGAAGGCGAGCTGCGGGTCGATGGTGGCTGCCAGCGGGTGTTCCAGCACGACGGCGAACTGCAGCTCAAGGATCGCGCCTGGCAGCGCGAGCTGTGCATCGACACCGGCGAGAGCGCCGACACCGTGGTGTGGCACCCCGGTTCACGGCCGTTGCTGGGGGTGAGCTGGGACGAGGTGACGGAATTCGTCTGCGTGGAAGCGGCGGCGGGGGGCACCGACAGCCTGCACCTGGCGCCGGGGGAGAAGGCGCACCTGAGCCTGCAGGCCTGGGCGGCGGCCTGAGCCGGGTTTTGCGCTGCCTTTGCTGGCGCCATCGCCAGCAGGCTGGCTCCCACAGGGGATCGTGGGTGCCTGCGGTATCTCACCGAATCCTGTAGGAGCTTGCCTGCAAGCGATGACGCCGCAGCTGCCGACATCTAGGGTGCTGACACTCCGCCATCGCCAGCAGGCTGGTTCCCACAGTTTGATTGGCGACACGGCTCCCTGTGGGAGCGGGACGGTCACGGAAGTTGCGGATCAGTCGAACTCGTCGCCCACCGGATAGCGGCTCGCGTTCAGGCTCTCCTTGATCTTGCGCAGGTGCGGCTGGAAATCCACCCCGCGGCGCAGCGTCATGCCGGTCGCCAGCACATCCAGCACGGTGAGCTGAATGATCCGCGAGGTCATCGGCATGTAGATGTCGGTGTCTTCCGGCAGCGGAATGTTCAGGCTCAGGGTGCTGGCCTTGGCCAGCGGCGAGTTCTCGGCGGTCAGGCCGAGCACCGAGGCGCCGTTCTCCCGGGCGATGCGCGCCACTTCCACCAGTTCGCGGGTGCGTCCGGTGTAGGAAATGATCACGAACAGCTCGCCGGTGTGCGCCACCGACGCGATCATGCGCTGCATCAGCACGTCGGCATGGGCGGAGACCGCAAGGTTGAAGCGGAAGAACTTGTGCTGCGCATCCAGGGCCACGGGGGCCGAGGCGCCGAGGCCGAAGAAGTGGATCTGCCGGGCCTGGATCAGCATGTCGACGGCGCGGCTGATGAGGTTCGGGTCCAGGGCCTGGCAGGCGCTGTCCAGCGAGGCGATGGCGCTGCCGAAAATCTTTTGCGTGTAGGCCTCGGGGTTGTCGTCGGCCTCCACTGCACGGCTGACGTAAGCGGCGCCGCTGGCCAGGCTCTGGGCCAGTTGCAGCTTGAGTTCGGGGTAGCCGCTGACGCCGAACGAACGGCAGAAGCGGTTGACGGTCGGCTCACTGACCGAGGCCGCCTGGGCGAGGGCGGCGATGCTGAAGCGGGTGGCCTGCTGTGGGTTGAGCAGGATCACTTCGGCGACTTTGCGTTCGGCCTTGTTCAGCTCTTCAAGGCGACTCTGGATCTGTTCCAGTAAATTTCGCACGCGGTCCATATGGGGTTCCTAATTCACCGGCGCGGGTAGGCGCGCGGCTATGCAAATTGGGCCTTTGATGCGGCCCGTGACGGTGGCCTATCCTACTGTCGGCTCCGATCGACCACCACTCGGAATCTGCATTTTGCGAAAATGTTGTGGTTATTACTACATTTTCCCTTGAGTGATGCCTTGAAAAAAGGTATTTGTAGCTTAACTTGATAAAAGAACAAACATCATGCCTTCGATTACGGTAGAACCGTGCACCTTTGCCTTGTTCGGCGCCCTCGGCGACCTGGCCCTGCGCAAGCTGTTTCCTGCCCTTTATCACCTGGACGGCGCCGGCCTGCTGCACGAGGACACGCGCATCATCGCGCTGGCCCGTGAAGCCGGCGCCGTGGAGCAGCACTTGGCGTTCATCGCCGCCGAGCTGCGCCGCTACGTGGGCAAGGAGCTGGACGAGGCGGTGGCCGAGCGCTTCCTGGCGCGCCTGAGCTACCTGCACGTCGACTTCCTCAAGGCCGAAGACTATGAGGCGCTGGCCGAGGCGGCCGGCACCGCCCAGCGCATGATCGCCTACTTCGCCACCCCGGCGGCGGTGTACGGCGCGATCTGCGAGAACCTGGCCAAGGTCGGCCTGGCCCAGAACACCCGCGTGGTGCTGGAGAAGCCGATCGGCTCGGACCTGGAATCCTCGCGCAAGGTCAACGACGCCGTGGCCCAGTTCTTCCCGGAGAACCGCACCTACCGAATCGACCACTACCTGGGCAAAGAGACCGTCCAGAACCTGATCGCCCTGCGTTTCGCCAACAGCCTGTTCGAGACCCAGTGGAACCAGAACTACATCTCCCACGTGGAAATCACCGTGGCCGAGAAGGTCGGCATCGAGGGCCGCTGGGGCTACTTCGACAAGGCCGGCCAACTGCGGGACATGATCCAGAACCACCTGCTGCAGCTGCTCTGCCTGATCGCCATGGACCCGCCGGCCGACCTGTCCGCCGACAGCATCCGCGACGAGAAGGTCAAGGTGCTCAAGGCCCTGGCGCCGATCAGTCCGGAAGGCCTGACCACCCAGGTGGTGCGCGGCCAGTACATCGCCGGCCACAGCGAAGGCAAGTCCGTGCCGGGCTACCTCGAAGAACCCAATTCCAACACCCAGAGCGACACCGAAACCTTCGTCGCCCTGCGTGCCGACATCCGCAACTGGCGCTGGGCCGGCGTGCCGTTCTACCTGCGCACCGGCAAGCGCATGCCGCAGAAGCTGTCGCAGATCGTCATCCACTTCAAGGAACCGTCGCACTACATCTTCGCGCCGGAGCAGCGCCTGCAGATCAGCAACAAACTGATCATCCGCCTGCAGCCGGACGAAGGCATTTCCCTGCGTGTGATGACCAAGGACCAAGGCCTGGACAAAGGCATGCAACTGCGCAGCGGGCCGCTGCAGCTGAATTTCTCCGACACCTGGCGCAGCGCGCGGATCCCCGACGCCTACGAGCGGTTGTTGCTGGAAGTGATGAACGGCAACCAGAACCTGTTTGTCCGTAAAGATGAAATCGAAGCCGCGTGGAAGTGGTGCGACCAACTGATCGCCGGGTGGAAGAAGTCCGGCGATGCGCCCAAGCCGTATGCGGCCGGGTCGTGGGGGCCGATGAGCTCCATCGCACTGATCACGCGGGACGGGAGGTCGTGGTATGGCGATATCTGATGTGAAACTGCCGGCGGGCGTCAGCGCCCATGCCTTCAAGAGCCCGGTGCTGCTGGCCGAAGGCCTGGCGCTGAGCGTGGCCAAGCAACTGGGCGATGCCATCGCCGCCCGTGGCCACGCGGTGCTGGTGGTGTCCGGCGGGCGCAGCCCGGTGGCGTTTTTCCAGCACCTGGCCAAGCAGGACCTGGACTGGGCGAACGTCACCGTGACCCTGGCCGACGAGCGCTGGGTGCCGGTGGAACACGCCGACAGCAACGCCGGCCTGCTCAAGCAGTACCTGCTCAAGGGCCCGGCGGCCAAGGCGCAGTTCCTGAGCCTGTACAGCGCTGCCGCCAGCGTCGAGCAGGCCGCCGAACAGGCCGACCGCCTGCTCGGCGAGCTGCCGGCCATCGATGTGCTGGTGCTGGGCATGGGCGACGACGGGCACACCGCCTCGCTGTTCCCGGACAGCCCGAACCTCGCCCAAGCCTTGCAGGCCGACGGCGCGCGCCGATGCTGGCCGATGCTGGCGCCGAGCGTGCCGCGTCAGCGCCTGACCATGAGCCGTGCGCTGCTGGCCTCGGCCCGGCACAAGATTCTGTCGATTTCCGGCCAGTCCAAACTGGCCACCCTGAACGCCGCAGTGGCCGGCGACGATGTCGCCGCCATGCCGGTCCGCGCGTTTCTGCAACCCACGTTAGAGATCTACTGGTGCCCATGAGCCAAGGAACAGCCGCTATGACAAACCCATCCCCGACCGTTTCCATGGCGGACAAAGTTGCCCTGATCGACAGCCTCTGCGCCAAGGCGCGGATCCTGCCGGTGATCACCATCGCCCGCGAACAGGACGTGCTGCCGCTGGCCGACGCCCTGGCCGCCGGTGGCCTGACGGCGCTGGAAGTGACCCTGCGTTCGCAGTTCGGCCTCAAGGCGATCCAGATCCTGCGCGAACAGCGTCCGGAACTGGTGACCGGCGCCGGCACCGTGCTCGACCGGCACATGCTGGCCGCCGCCGAAGCCGCCGGCTCGCAGTTCATCGTCACGCCGGGCATCACCCGCGACCTGCTCGAAGCCAGCGTCGCCAGCCCGGTGCCGCTGCTGCCGGGCATCAGCAACGCCTCCGGCATCATGGAAGGCTATGGCCTGGGCTACCGCCGCTTCAAGCTGTTCCCGGCCGAAGTCAGCGGCGGCGTGGCAGCGATCAAGGCCCTCGGCGGCCCGTTCGGCGAAGTGAAATTCTGCCCGACCGGCGGCGTGGGCCCGGCCAACATCAAGAGCTACATGGCGCTGAAGAACGTCATGTGCGTGGGCGGCAGCTGGATGCTTGATCCGGAGTGGGTCAAGAACGGCGACTGGGCCCGCATTCAGGAATGCACCGCCGAGGCCCTGGCGCTGCTGGACTGATTCCGCTTCACCCGACACTTCGTTGTGTGTTCTACGGCTTTACGGTGCGCTTGGTCGGTGCACCGTTTTTTTTTGCCCGGCGAAAAGCGGCGGGGGACATCCCGCAGCACATCCCGCGATACATGCCGCGATACATGCCGCGATACATGCCGCGATACATAGTTACCGCACGACCGATCACCAGCGGCGCTAACCTGCGTGCTTCTTACGCAAAGGAGAACGCGTCATGGATGATCAGTCTTCAGCGCCGTCGTCTTGCACGGTTTACCAGTTGGCCCCCGAGCAAGTCGCCGGGCCGTACTTCCGCAATCCGAAACTGCTGCGGCGCAACATCAGCGAAGGCGCCGAGGGCCTGCCGTTGCTGCTGCGCCTGACCATCGTGGACGCCATGACCGGCGAGCCGGTCAACGGTGCGCTGGTGGACATCTGGCACTGCAATGCCCGCGGTGCCTATTCCGGCTGGAGCCGGGTCGATCCGGATGTGGAGGTCGACGCGGAGGCCGTCGGTTCGGTGCCGCGCACCGACGACGACACTTACTTGCGTGGCAGCCAGTTCAGCGACCCCAAGGGGCGGGTACGCTTCACCACCATCTATCCCGGCTACTACGCCGGGCGCACGCTGTACATCCATGTGGCGGTGCGCATCCCCAGCGGCCACGCGTACCTGGAGGAACGTCATGTCGCCTGGGTCGGCCAGCTGTACTTTCCCGAGGTCGTCTCCCGGGCGGTGCTCAACGCCAAGGCCTATCGCGGACGCGCCTCGTCACCCCTGGGCAACGATCAGGACGCCTACTTCAGCGGCATGGGCGGCGAGGCCTCGACGCTGACCGTCTGGCCGGTGGGGCGCGACAGCCACGAAGACGGGTTCTTCGGCCATTTGACGATCGGCATCGACACCTTTGCGGTGTCGACGCAGATCAAGCCCGAGGACTTCGACAAGTACACGGTGCAGGAGGTCAGCGCAGTTCGTTGAGGGCGACGACCAAGCGCTGCATGTCGGCTGCGGTGGTGGTCAGCCCCGGCGTGATGCGGATGCAGGGGCCGCACGCCGAGCCGTTGCGCGCCACGGTGAACAGGTTGAACTCGTTGAGCAAGCGATCAACCAGCACCTGCTGGTCGGGGTGACGGGTGAAGCGCATCGAGGTGATGCCGCAGTACAGGCGCGGGTCGTCCGGGGTCATCACTTCGATGCCCGGCAGGTTGCGCACGGCCTTCACCCACAGGTCGCGCAGGTGGTTGAGCCGCGCGCCCTTGGCGGGTGCGCCGCCCAGTGCCCGGTGTTCCTCGAACACCAGGGGCAGGGTCATCAGCGCCGGAAAGTTCGGGGTGCTGTAGGGGGTGCGCGAGCGGATGTCGGTGACCGGGAAGTGCGCTTCCGCCATGTCCGGATCGATGTCGGCCAGACGCTGCGGCGCGATGTAGAGGAACCCGAGGGTCAGCGGCGAACCGATCCATTTGTGCAGGTTGAAGCCGGCGAAGGCGATGCCCAGCGCCTCAAGGTCGAAATCGATCTGGCCGAGGGCATGGGCGCCGTCGAGGATGATGTCCACCCCGTGCTCCTTCGCCTGCGCGGCGATGGCCTGCACCGGCATCACCAGGCCGGTGCGGTGGGTGACGTGGGTCAGCGCCATCAGCTTGAGGTTCGGGTAGCGGACGAACGCTTCGCGGTACGTCGCCAGCAAGCCGTCGAAGCTGGCCGGGTGCGCATGCTCGATCTCGATCACCTCGACCCCGCGGCTGCCGGCGAGCCAGCGCATGGCGCTCTTGACCGTGTCGTACTCCAGGTCGCTGATCAGCACCTGGTCGCCCGGCCGCAGCCGGTTGTAGTTGCGGATCAGCGACTGCAGGGCGGCGGTGGCGTTGCAGGTGAAGGCGACGCTCTGTGCCCGCACGCCGATCAGCTCGGCCAGATGCGCGCGGATCTCAAGGCTGTCGTGCTGCTCGAAACGCTGGCGCACGTAGACCGAGTTGCTGTTGTTGATCAGCTCGATGTTGCGCTGGTATTCCTCGACCACGGTGCGCGACATGCGTCCGAAGTAGCCGTTTTCCAGGTTGATCGGGCCGGGCTGGACATCGTAGCGGTCGGCGAAGGTTTGCCAGAAGGCTTCGTCTCGGGCGCGGCGGGTGTTATCGGGCATGGTCGGCTCGCAACAGGGGGGGCGCCTCAGTGGCGCGGGGCGGGTTTGCCGTGTTTGGCGCGCAGCGGTTCAAGCAGGTCCGACAGACCGTTGTGATCGATTTCGTGCATCAGCGCCAGCAGGCCGCCGAGCTCGCCGTTCGGGAAGCCCTCACGGGCGAACCAGTTCAGGTACGGGCCGGGCAGGTCGGCGATGATGCGTCCCTTGTACTTGCCGAAAGGCATTTCGCGGGTGATCAGCAGTTCGAGTTTCTCAGGGTTCATCGGGGGTAGATCCGGATTCGTTACGCTTCGGAAAATACAGGCATTCTGCATGCAGGCCAAATGACAGATCATGCAAATAAAGGGGATACAGATTTTGCCTTTCTTTATAACTCATTGATTTTTAATGGATTAATTCAGAGTCTGGCGCTGGCACGGCCGCTGCAACACCTCCTTGCATCTTCCATCGAATGTGAGGAATCGAAAAATGACCGACATGAACAAAGAGGCCATCTCCGTACTCAACGACCTGATCGAAACCAGCAAGGACGGTCAGGAAGGGTTCAAGACCTGTGCCGAAGACATCAAGCATCCGGAACTCAAGGCGCTGTTCGTCAAACGCTCCGGCGACTGCGCCGCGGCGGCCGCCGAACTGCAGGCGACCGTGCGTTCGATGGGCGGTGATCCGGAAACCTCCACCAGCGTCAGCGGCGATCTGCACCGCCGCTGGGTCGACGTCAAGGCGATGTTCACCGGCAAGGATGAAGAAGCGGTGCTCAATGAGGCCGAGCGCGGCGAGGACCACGCCCTGAAGGCGTACCGCGACGCCATCGACAAGATCAACAAGCACAATCTGGTGGGCATCCGTGACCTGGTCGAACGCCAGTACCACGGTGTGCAGCGCAATCACGATCAGGTGAAGGCCCTGCGCAATCAGGCCCGCGCGCGCTCATGATCCAACACCGCTAAAGCCGGAACTGTGGGAGCGAGCCTGCCCGCGATGGCGTCAGAACAGTCAGCATCGGTATCGACTGTCAGACGGCTTTCGCGGGCAGGCTCGCTCCCGCATTGTTTTGGGCCATGCCGGTTCGCGTCAGCCGATGCTGATCGCCGGCAAGGTCGGCAGCGTCACGGTCTGCTGCTTGCGCGGCGCCAGGATCTCGGCTTCGCCGTCCACCACCAGCTCGTCGCGCTGGTTGAAGACGCGGGTGGCGATGCGCACGCGGAATTTCGGCAGTTTCTCAAGGATCTCCAGGCGTACGGTCAGGGTGTCGCCGATCTTCACCGGCTTCTGGAAGCTCATCTGCTGGCCGATGTAGATGGTGCCGGGCCCAGGCAGCTCGCAGGCGACGGCGGCGCTGATCAGCGCACCGCTGAACATGCCGTGGGCGATGCGCTCCTTGAACATGCTGGCGGCGGCGAACTCGGCGTCCAGGTGCACCGGGTTGTGGTCGCCGGACATCGCGGCGAACAGCTGGATGTCGCGCTCTTCGACGGTCTTGCTGTAGCTGGCGGTCTGGCCGACTTCAAGGGCTTCGTAAGGGATGTTGGTAACCTGGGTCATCGGTTTCGGTTCCTGTGACGGATGGGGTGAATCCAGAAAGATTACTCGGACCGGTGCGGCCGGCGGTGGCTCAGGGCCTGGTCGATCCAGGCCAGCACATCGGCGGTCACTTCGTCGCGGTTGGTCTCGTTGAACAATTCGTGCCGCGCCTGCGGATAGATCTTCAGTTGCAGGTTCTGGCTGCCGGCCGCGCGCAAGGCATCGGCCAGATCAGTCAGACGCTTGCCTTCGCTCACCGGATCACATTCGCCGCCGATCACCAGCAGCGGCAGGCCCGGATCGATCTGGGCGAGATTGGACGCTTTGCTGATCTGCTGCAACCCGCCGAGCAGGTCGATCCACAACTGGTTGGTGCAGCGGAAACCGCACAGCGGATCGGTGGCGTACTTGTCGACTTCGGCCGGATCGCGGCTCAACCAGTCGAAAGCGGTGCGCGCCGGCTTGAAGCGCTTGTTGAACGAGCCGAACGACAGCCATTCGATCAGCGCGCTGCGGCCCTTGGCGCCCTGGCGCAGTTTCTCGAAGCGGGCGATCTGCCGTGCCGCGCGGTACAGCGCCACGGGCTGGAAATTCGAGCCGCTGAGGATCGCCCCGTGCAGGCTGGCGCTGTGGTGCAGCAGATAGGCCTGGGCCAGGTAGCTGCCCATGCTGTGGCCGAGCAGCACGATCGGCACGTCGGGGTGGGCCTGGCCGATGTGCTGGTTGAGGCTGGCCAGGTCGCCGACGACCTTGCACCAGCCGTCGTCGTCGGCGAAATGCCCGAGGGTGCCGGAATCGGCGGTTTTGCCATGTCCGCGCAGATCCGGCGCGTACACGCCGTAGCCTTCGGCGCACAACCGATCCGCCAGCCGGGCGTAGCGGGCACTGTGTTCGGCCATGCCGTGGGCCAGCAGGATCACCGCCTTCAGCGGCGCGGCGGGCAGCCACTGGTTGACGAAGAGGCGGGTGCGGTCATTCGCGTCCAGCCAGAAGGTGTCGTGGATCATGGCGATTCCTTTGCAGAGCTGCCCGGTTCGAGGTCGTTGCATTGTATAGCGCGTCCGATCCGCCCGCGCCACGGCCGCAAGATTCACGGGATCAATGGGGACGCTGCCCATATTTGCCTGATTGACCATAGCTGCTAGTGTCCGGGGAGCCCCGCTTTTCGCGCTGCGCATTCAAAAGTGACAGAGAGGCGGCCCCGGAACGGCTCAGGTAAAGAGGACAAGAACAATGCAACCTGATTTCTGGAATGACAAACGCCCGGCGGGCGTGCCCCTGGACATCGACGCGGGTGAGTTCAAGTCGGTGATCGAGGTGTTCGAGCGTTCCTGCAAGAAATTCGCGGACCGCCCGGCGTTCAGCAACATGGGCGTGACCCTGACCTACGCCGAGCTCGAACGTCACAGCGCGGCGTTCGCCGGCTACCTGCAGGCGCACACCGATCTGGTGCCGGGGGACCGCATCGCGGTGCAGATGCCCAATGTCCTGCATTATCCGATCGCCGTGTTCGGCGCGTTGCGGGCCGGGCTGATCGTGGTCAACACCAACCCGCTGTACACCGCGCGGGAGATGCGTCACCAGTTCAAGGACTCCGGCGCCCGGGCGCTGGTGTACCTGAACATGTTCGGCCAGAAGGTGCAGCAAGTGCTGGCGGACACCGACATCCAGTACCTGATCGAAGCGAAGATGGGCGACCTGATGCCTACCGCCAAGGGCTGGCTGGTCAACACGGTGGTCAGCAAGGTGAAGAAGATGGTGCCGGCCTATTCGCTGCCCCAGGCGCTGTCGTTCAAGAGCGCGCTGCGCCTGGGCCGGGGCCTGGGCATCAAGCCGCTGAAGGTCGGCCTGGACGACATCGCCGTGCTCCAGTACACCGGCGGCACCACCGGCCTGGCCAAGGGCGCGATGCTCACCCACGGCAACCTGGTGGCCAACATGCAGCAGGTGCGCGCCTGCCTCGCCCAGCTGGGCAGCGACGGCCAGCCGCTGCTGCGCGAAGGGCAGGAGGTGATGATCGCGCCGCTGCCGCTGTACCACATCTATGCGTTCACGGCGAACTGCATGTGCATGATGGTCTCCGGAAACCACAACGTGCTGATCACCAATCCGCGGGACATAGGCGGCTTCATCAAGGAGCTGAAGAACTGGCGCTTCTCGGCGCTGCTGGGGCTCAACACCCTGTTCGTCGCGCTGATGGATCATCCGGACTTCAAGTCCCTGGACTTCTCCAGCCTCAAGCTCACCAACTCCGGCGGCACCGCGCTGGTCAAGGCCACCGCCGAGCGCTGGGAACAGCTCACCGGCTGCCGCATCACCGAGGGCTACGGCCTGACCGAAACCTCGCCGGTGGCCTGCACCAACCCCTATGGCGACCAGTCGCGGCTGGGCACGGTGGGCCTGCCGGTGCCGGGCACCACCTTGAAGGTCATCGACGACGCAGGGGTCGAGCAGGCGACAGGGGAGCGCGGCGAGCTGTGCATCAAGGGGCCGCAGATCATGAAGGGCTACTGGCAGAAGCCCGAAGCCACCGCCGAGGTGCTCGACGCCGACGGTTGGTTCAAGTCCGGCGACATCGCCGTGATCGATCCCGACGGCTTCGTGCGCATCGTCGACCGCAAGAAGGACATGATCATCGTCTCGGGCTTCAACGTGTACCCCAACGAAATCGAAGACGTGGTGATGGCCCACCCGAAGGTGGCCAACTGCGCGGTGATCGGCGTGCCGGACGAGCGCTCCGGCGAGGCGGTGAAGCTGTTTGTGGTGGCCCGGGAAACCGGCGTGAGCCTGGAAGAGCTCAAGGCCTACTGCAAAGAGAATTTCACCGCCTACAAGGTGCCCAAGCACATCGTGCTGCGCGAGTCGTTGCCGATGACGCCGGTCGGCAAGATCCTGCGGCGGGAGCTGCGGGACATCGCCTGACGAACTGCGTCTGACGCCATCGCGAGCAGGCTCGCGCCTACAGAGGCATGGACACTTCTGTAGGCGCGGGCCTGCTCGCGATTTTTTAGGGGGATGTCCCCGAAAACCGGGGCTTTCAAGGGTGTATAGGTTTTTTGCTCTAAAATGACTTTTAAAAGGTCTTGAGTCATTTAAATGACTGTGGCGACCACTTTTGGCTCTAGTCGCCCCTTGGCAAAGCTGCTACTCTCGGCGCGCTTTGTGACTTCTCGGCCTTGAAGAAAAGCCAGACTCACCACAATAAACACACACCAATAACAATCGCATCGAATGCGGTGTTGAATTCGCGTTGCTGAGGAGTGGGCTTCCATGATCGAAGACTTTTGGAAGGATAAGTACCCCGCTGGAATTGCTGCCGACATCAATCCAGACGAGTACCCGAATATTCAAGCAGTGCTGAAGCAGTCCTGCCAGCGCTTTGCCGACAAACCGGCTTTCAGCAACCTGGGCAAGACGATCACCTACGGTGAACTGTACGAATTGTCCGGTGCCTTTGCCGCGTACCTGCAACAGCATACCGATTTGCAGCCCGGTGATCGAATCGCCGTGCAGCTGCCCAACGTCCTGCAGTACCCGGTGGCCGTCTTCGGTGCCATCCGCGCCGGGCTGATCGTGGTCAACACCAACCCGCTGTACACCGCGCGGGAGATGGAACACCAGTTCAACGACTCCGGCGCGAAGGCCTTGGTGTGCCTGGCGAACATGGCCCACCTGGCCGAGGCCGTGGTGCCCAAGACCGGCGTCAAGCACGTCATCGTCACCGAGGTCGCCGACCTGCTGTCGCCGTTCAAGCGCCTGCTGATCAACAGCGTCATCAAGTACGTGAAGAAGATGGTGCCGGCCTATCACCTGCCCAAGGCCGTCAAGTTCAACGACGTGCTGAGCAAGGGCCAGGGCCAGCCGGTGGCCGAGGCCAGCCCGGCCAGCGGCGACGTGGCCGTGCTGCAGTACACCGGCGGCACCACCGGCGTGGCCAAGGGCGCGATGCTGACCCACCGCAACCTGGTGGCGAACATGCTGCAGTGCAAGGCGCTGATGGGCTCCAACCTCAACGAGGGCTGCGAGATCCTGATCACGCCGCTGCCGCTGTACCACATCTACGCGTTCACCTTCCATTGCATGGCGATGATGCTGATCGGCAACCACAACATCCTGATCAGCAACCCGCGCGACCTGCCGGCGATGGTCAAGGAACTGTCGAAGTGGAAGTTCAGCGGCTTCGTCGGCCTCAACACCCTGTTCGTGGCGCTGTGCAACAACGAAGGCTTCCGCAAGCTGGACTTCTCGGCGCTGAAGGTCACCCTGTCCGGCGGCATGGCCCTGCAACTGGCGGCGGCCGAGCGCTGGAAAGCGGTCACCGGCTGCCCGATCTGCGAAGGCTACGGCATGACCGAAACCAGCCCGGTGGCCACGGTCAACCCGATCCAGAACATCCAGATCGGCACCATCGGCATTCCGGTGCCGTCGACCCTGTGCAAGGTCGTCGACGATGCCGGCGTCGAGCAGCCGATGGGCGAGATCGGCGAGCTGTGCGTCAAGGGCCCGCAAGTGATGAAGGGCTACTGGCAGCGCCAGGAGGCCACCGACGAGATCCTCGACAGCGAAGGCTGGCTCAAGACCGGCGACATCGCGCTGATCCAGCCGGACGGCTACATGCGCATCGTCGACCGCAAGAAAGACATGATCCTGGTCTCGGGCTTCAACGTGTACCCGAACGAGCTGGAAGACGTGCTGGTGACCCTGCCGGGCGTGCTGCAGTGCGCGGCCATCGGCATCCCTGACGAGAAGTCGGGCGAGGCGATCAAGATCTTCATCGTCGCGCGGCCGGGCGTCACCCTGACCAAGGAACAGGTGATGGAGCACATGCGCGCCAACGTCACCGGCTACAAGGTGCCGCGTTCGGTGGAGTTTCGCGATTCGCTGCCGACCACCAACGTCGGCAAGATCCTGCGCCGCGAACTGCGCGACGAAGAGCTCAAGAAGATCAAGGCCAAGAACGCCAGCGCCGCGTAAACAAGAAGCCCCGCAGATGCGGGGCTTTTTTTGCCGGTGGCCGTGGCGAGGGCGGGTTCTGCCTTACTGGCGGAACCTGGCGAAGTTCACGTTCGTGCCCGCCGGGCGCATGTCCTGCAGGAACGAATCCTTGTCGGCGCTCAGTTCCAGGCTCAGGGCGGCCTTGCGCTTGCCCTGGTTGCGCACCACCAGGCCGTCGAGCTGTTCGCGCAGGAACGCGGTCGGCACCTTAACGTGCAGCAACTCGTCGGTGGCCGGGGTGTGCATCAGCAGGTGGATCCACGGGTATTGGCCGATCGCCAGGCGCGACATCGGGATGTCGAACCACCAGATGTTGCGGTTGCGATTCAGTTCGGTGAAGTGGCAGTTGTTGACGCCGAGCACGGCTCCGCCCAGTTGCTGGTTGATTCGGGCGATGGCCTGCGGTTTGTCGAGTTTCATGGGAATCCTGCGGGTCGGTCTTGGGCGCGTGGCGCCCGTCAGGTGGCCATTCTCGGGGCAAACCCGGCAAACATAAAGCCCGGCATGCCCGGCGCGACGAATGAAGGCCGCCGAAAATAAATGAAACCTTGGGCGAACGCGGTCAGTCCACCGTTGCGTAATGACATTTCCCCGTCAATGTTCCAAGGAGAATCACCATGGGCAGCACGAGCGATAAAGTGAAAGGCATGGCCAACGAAGCGGTCGGCAACGTCAAGCAAGGCGTCGGCAAGGCCACCGACAACCAGCGTCTGCAGGCTGAAGGCAAGCTGCAGGAAAAGAAAGGCGAAGCCCAGCAAGCGGTCGGCAAAGCCAAGGACGCGATCAAGAAAGGTGTCGACAAGGCGTGACCCGGCCTTGAACGATTCACCCCGGCGGCCATCCAAGGATGGCCGTTTTTTGTGCCGTTCACCTGCGGTCACGGAACACGGTGTTTCAACGGCGCCAAGTAAGCTACCTTGATGAAAGAGCACGGCCCCTGAGTCGCCACGACTTGAACCTGTTTGCGGCGAAAGGAGACGCGAATGATTTTTCCGGACATGAAAGGTCTGCCCCTGCACCGGGTGATGGTGCGCACGGTCACTGAATTCATCGCCGACGAGATGTCGACCTATGCCTCGGCGCTGGCCTACCAGATGCTGTTCTCGCTGTTCCCGTTCATCCTGTTCCTGATCGCCCTGATCGGTTTCCTGCACCTGCCGGACTTCTTTTCCTGGCTGCGCCTGCAATCGGAGCTGGTGCTGCCGCCCCAGGCGTTGGAGCAGGTCAACCCGGTGATCGACCAGTTGCAGCAGTCCAAGGGCGGCTTGCTCTCGGTGGGTATCGTGGTCGCCCTGTACACCGCGTCCGCCGGCGTGCGGCTGATGATGAGCGCGATGAACGCCGCTTACGACGTCGTCGAGGGCCGGCCGATCTGGAAGCGCTTTCCGCTGTCGGTCATCTACACCGTCGGCATCGCCGGGATGCTGCTGGTGGCCGCCGCGCTGATGGTGCTCGGGCCCCAGGTGATGGGCTGGATCGCGTCGCAGGTGGGGCTGGAGGAAGCGGTCGTCACGGTGTGGACGATCGCCCGCTGGCCGGTGATCGTGATCCTGATGATGGTCGCGGTGGCGGTGATCTACTACGTGATGCCCGACGTCAAGCAGGAGTTCCGCTTCATCACCCCCGGTTCGGTGCTGGCGGTGGTGGTCTGGATCGTCGCCTCCCTGGGCTTCGCGTTCTACGTCAAGACGTTCGCCAACTACAACGCGATGTATGGCAGCATCGGCGCGATCATCGTGCTGTTGCTGTACTTCTACATTTCCGCGGCGGTGCTGCTGCTCGGCGCGGAGATGAACGCGGTGATCGAACACATGTCCAGCGAGGGCAAGGATCCGGGCGAGAAAGTCCCCGGCGAGCTCGCCGAACATCCCAAACAACACGTTTCCGGCCTGGGGCGCGACCATTCGCTCAAGCCGAACGCAGACGAAGCCTGACCATGATCCGTGAAATCCTGAAGATGGGCGACGAGCGCCTGCTGCGCATCGCGCCGCCGGTGCCGGCCGAGATGTTCGACACCCCTGAACTGTGGCAATTGATCGACGACATGTTCCAGACCATGGAAAGCGTCGGCGGCGTCGGGCTGGCGGCGCCGCAGATCGGCGTCGACCTGCAGCTGGTGATCTTCGGCTTCGAGCGCAGCGAGCGTTATCCGGACGCCGAAGCGGTGCCGCAGACGATCCTGATCAACCCGCTGATCACGCCGTTGAGCCCGCTGACGGAAGAGGGCTTCGAGGGCTGCCTGTCGGTGCCCGGCCTGCGTGGCGCGGTGGATCGCTATCAACAGATCCGCTACGAAGGCGTCGACCCCAAGGGCCAGCCGATCGTGCGCACGGCGTCGGGCTTCCATGCACGGGTGGTGCAGCATGAGTGCGACCACCTGATCGGCCGGCTGTACCCGTCGCGCATCACCGATTTCAGCAAGTTCGGTTTCACCGAGGTGATGTTCCCCGACCTCGATCCCAACGCCGACGACTGATTCTGGACCTGCAGGCGCCCGCCTGCCGGCGATGGCGGCGCGTCCGTCGAGGAAGAGGTGGCTGACATTGCGCTATCGCCAGCAGGCTGGCTCCCACAGGAGAATCCTGGCCAATCAGCCAATCAGCCAATCAGCCAATCAGCCAATCAGCCCGCCGGTCAGCTCCGACGCGGCTCAAGCCCCATCGCAATCATCGGCTTGCTTCGCGCATAGCGGCTCAGGCGTTCGGCCAGGGCGTAGGGCAGGGCGGTGTCGACGCTGAACCCGTGCCGCTCGTAGAAACCCCGCAAGTCCGGATGGCAGAACAGCCACACCGGTTCATCCACACCGCTCACCGCTTGGGCCATCAGCCGGGCCGCCAGGCCCTGTGCGCGGCAGTCGGGAGCGACGAACAAGCCGGTCAGCCAGTGCCCGCCGGCCACCGGCCGCAGGCACAGCGCGGCGACGATCTCTTCGCGCCGGGCCACCCACAGCTGCGCTTCGCGCACGGCTTTCATCGACGAGCCGTGGGTACGGTAGAACTTGTTCATCAGCGGCCAGGACAGGGCGTCGAGCCGGGCGTACAGGGTGTCGGGCATGGCGGGGCACCGGGCTGGCGAAAGGGGCGGATTATACGGCGCGCATCCCTGAAAAAATAATCTGCAAGATTGGCGAGGGCCGTTGCACAGAAGGAGGTGAATCCTGTGCCGAGCCTTGCCATGACCCACTATTTCGACGATGACCATCGCCAGCAGATCGAAGCCCTGCGCCGACGCTTCACCGCCCGCACCGAATGGCCGACCTGGCTGCTGCTGATCGGCGTTTACGGTGCCTGGTTCGCGGTGGTGCTGGGCAGCGGTCGGCTCGGTCTGTGGTGGAGCACCGCGCTGCTGATCCCGTTGCTGGTGCTGTGGCTGTCGGTGCAGCACGAACTGCTTCACGGCCACCCGACCCGTTGGGTGGCGCTGAACAAGCTGCTGGGCTATGCGCCGTTCGCGGTCTGGTATCCGTACACCCTCTACCGCGACAGTCACCTGCAGCACCATCGCGACGAACACCTGACGACCCCCGGCATCGACCCCGAGAGCCGCTACCTGAGCGCCGAACATTGGCGCGGCAGTTCGCTGCTCGGGCGCAGCCTGCACTGGCTGAACAAGACCGTGCTCGGCCGCTTCATCCTCGGCGCGCCGCTGGCGTTGCTGGCGCTGGCCGGTGAAGAGCTGCAACGCCTCAAGCGCGGCGAGCGGCAGGCCTGGCGCATGTGGCTGACCCACGGCGCCCTGACCGTGCTGATGCTGGTGTTCATCGCCCGTTGCAGCGTGCTGCCGGTGTGGCATTACCTCTTGCTGATCAGCGTGCCGGCGCTGTCGGTGGCGATGATCCGCTCCTACTACGAACACCGCCCGCACGTGCGACCGGAGCAGCGCACCGTGCTCAACGAGGCGGGATGGCCATGGCGCTGGCTGTTCCTGAACCTCAACTTTCACTTGGTGCACCATGACCTGCCGAAACTGGCGTGGTACGACCTGCCCCAGGCTTACCGGATGCGCCGGGCGCAGTGGGTGGCGCGCAGCGGCGGGTTCGTGGTGCAGGGGTACGGGCAGTTGTGGCGCAGGCATGGGCTCAAGCCGATCGACAGCCCTGAGCATCCCTTTCACTGATCCACCGCCATCGCGAGCCGGCTCGCGCCTACACAGGAAACTCGCTGAATGGATGACCGTTCATGACCCGACGCCACGCCGAACTCTTGATGTACACGGCCCCGGAACCGATCCGCGCCGCCAACGAACGCTGGTTGGCGCAGATCCTCGACCACCTGGGCCATAGCCGGCTCAGCGCCGAAGGCCTGTCGCTGCCTGAGCTCTGGCTGTCCCCCGATTTGCTGTTGGCCCAGACCTGCGGCTATCCGTTGATGACGGCGTTGAACGGCCGGGTGCGCCTCGTCGGACGGCCCCGCTACGAACTGCCCGACAGCGGCGCCGGCCACCATTGCAGCCTGATCCTCGCCCGGGCCGCCGATCCGCGCAGCACACTGGCGGACTTTCGCGGCAGTCGCGGGGTGATCAACAGCGACGATTCCAACAGCGGCATGAACCTGCTGCGCCAGCGCCTGGCGCCGCTGCAACGTGAGGGAAGGTTCTTCGGATCGGTGGGGCACAGCGGCGGCCACCGCGAGAGCCTGCGCTGGCTGCGCGAGGAGCGCGCGGATCTGGCGGCCATCGACAGCGTGACCTACGCCTACCTGGCGCGACATGCCGCCGTCGAGGTCGAGGGGCTGCGGGTGGTGGAGCTCAGCGAACCGAGCCCCACCTTGCCTTTCATCACCCGGATCGGCGCCACGGACGAACAGGCCGAGAACCTGCGTCAGGCAATGAACCGGGCGCTGAGGGCGTTGCCGGACGTGGCGCAGACCCTCGGCCTGCCGGAAGTGCTGCCGGCCAACGAAAGCGATTACCGGATCCTGCTCGGCTATCGGGACGAGGCGCAGGCGTTGGGTTATGGCCATGTGCAGTAGCGGGTTCATCAATTCAAATCTGGAATATAAAAATTCTTTTTGAGTATTTTTAACGCATAAGGCGGCTTGCTAGGATCGCGCCACCGGACAACCGGACATACCGCGACCCTAACCCAAGGAGCCCACATGTCCGGCGCCGTCCTGTCCCGTCGTCACCCCGTCGAAGGCCTGTTCCGGGCCCATTACCGCTGGCTGTGCGCTCGCCTGCGGCAGCACCTGAGCGACGATGCCGGCGTCGAGGACATCGCTGCCGAAACCTTCGCCCAATTGCTCGAGTCCTCCGGCCCCGACGCGATCCGCGAACCCCGCGCCATGCTCACCACCATCGCCCGGCGCCTGCTGTACCAGCGTTGGCGGCGGGCCGACCTAGAGCGGCGTCACCTCAATGCCCTGCACCTGTGCGAGCCGCAGGCCTGCGCGTCTCCCGAAGAGCTGGCGCAACTGTCGCAGGCTCTCGGCTGTCTGGACCGCAGCCTCAAGCGCTTGCCGGGCAAGGTGCGCTCGGCGTTCCTGCTGGCCCGCGTCGATGGCCTCACCTACCCGCAGATCGCCGCCGAACTGGGCATTTCCCAGCGCTCGGTCAGCGACTACATGACCCGTTCCCAAGCCCTGTGCGACCGCCACAGCGCCAACCAACCCCTGATCCGCCCCCTACAGAACAAGAGGTCCGCATGAGATCGATCAAAACACTGCTCGGTGGTTCGCTGCTCGCCCTGAGCCTGACCGTCGGCCACGCCGTGGCCACCGAGAGAACCGCGCCGATCCATTTCGGCGACATCACCTGGGAAAGCGGCAGCTTCATCACCGAAGTGCTGCGTCTGATCGTCGAGAAGGGCTACGGCTACCCGACCGACACGTTGCCGGGCAGCACCGTCAGCCTGGAAGCGGCGCTGGCGAAGAACGATATCCAGGTGATCGGCGAAGAGTGGGCCGGGCGCAGTCCGGCGTGGGTCAAGGCGGCCGCCGAAGGCAAGGTGTTCGGCCTGGGCGACACGGTCAAGGGCGCCACCGAAGGTTGGTGGGTGCCGGAATACGTGATCAAGGGCGACCCGGAGCGCGGCATCAAGCCATTGGCGCCGGAGCTGAAGTCGGTGGCGGACCTGCCGCTCTACAAGGACGTGTTCCGCGATCCAGAGGATCCGAACCGCGGGCGTTTCCTCAACAGCCCGACCGGTTGGACGTCGGAGATCGTCAACAGCCAGAAGCTCAAGGCGTACGCGCTGACCGACAGTTTCGTCAACTTCCGCACCGGTTCCGGCGCGGCGCTGGATGCGGAAGTGGCGTCGTCGATCAAGCGCGGCAAGCCGGTGCTGTTCTACTACTGGTCGCCCACGCCTTTGCTGGGCCGCTACAAACTGGTCAAGCTCGACGAGCCGCCGTTCGACGCCGAAGCCTGGAAGACCCTGGCCGACGCGAGCAACCCCAACCCCAAGGGCACCCGTTCGATGCCGGCCAGCCTGGCCATCGGCGTGTCGGCGCCGTTCAAGGCGCAGTACCCGGACCTGGTGGCGTTTTTCGAGAAGGTCGATTTTCCCATCGATCAGTTGAACCGCACCTTGGCGGGCATGAGCGAGAAACGCCAGCCGCCGCGCCAGGTCGCCGAAACGTTCCTGCGCGATCAGCCGCAGGTATGGACACCGTGGGTGCCGGCGCAGGTGGCCAGCAACGTGACGGCGGGCCTTTGAAGTTCACTGACGGGCAAATAGGGTGGGCGCCGGCCTGCTGGCGATGGCTTCCGTCAAAACGCCCCTTGGCCTGATCCATGTTGTCGCTCCGGCAGGTCTGGAGCAGGGGCGACACACTTCACCCGGTTTCCTTCTCCGCGTCCCTTGCGCTGAACCGTTTCTTGTTCATTTCGCCCTCGGTACTGGCCGACTAATGGCCTTGCGCCGGGTATTGCCCTGTCTATGCTCACGTGTAACTAACTATGTCGATCGCAACTCAATGCGATTCGACCGCAAACAGTTAGTGGCTGAACAATAGCTGCCAGAGTGCGCAATTAAAGGCACCGACACTGTACCGACAAGGAGCATCTGTTAAATGGAAGTTCTCGTGCATGTTAGGGTTGGCCCGCGTGCGGGCTATCAAGAGAAGGATGTCTTGATAAGAACGTCGCCACAGGGACGCTCGGATTAAACATCATTTATCACCTGACAACTTCCTCCCGTGGAGGAAGGCGTGTGCCTGTTCTGTGGAACGTAGTGGTGGATCTTGAAAGACCTGAACTTTCATCAAATCAAAAGACCGCGCGGAAGGTGACAGAAACATGTTCAACCTACATCACAAGGCTGACCTGCAGGAAATCGAACGTTTCAGTTGTGCCCTGACCGAAGCCAACGCCAAGTTGGCGGCCATCAGTGGGTCGATGGCCATGATCGAATTCACCCCCGAAGGCATCGTGCTGGATGCCAACGAAAACTTCTGCCGGACCATGGGCTACGGTGCCGACGAGGTGCGCGGCAAGCATCACCGGATCTTTTGCGAGGAAGCGTTCTACCGCAGCGAAGAGTACGCGAAGCTGTGGCGCGACCTGGCCCGTGGGGAGCCGATCAGCGGTACGTTCCTGCGCTTGCACAAGAGCGGTCGGGAAATCTGGCTCGAAGCCAGTTACATGCCGGTGTACGGCCCGGACAAACAAGTGCGCAGCGTGATCAAAGTGGCGTCGGACATTACCGACCGCGTCAACAAGGAGCACGAAGAGGAAAACATGCTCGCGGCGATCGGCCGATCCATGGCGGTGATCGAGTTCACGCCCGAAGGCAATGTCATCACCGCCAACGAGAACTTCCTCAAGACCATGCAGTATTCGCTCAATGAGATCATCGGCCACCACCACAGCCTGTTCTGTCACCGGGCCGAGGCCGAGTCGGCGCAGTACAAGGCGTTCTGGGCGTCGCTCAACCGCGGCGAATATCACTCGCACCGTTTCGAGCGCAAGAACAAGTCCGGGCAGACGGTGTACCTCGAAGCCTCCTACAACCCGCTGTTCGACGCCAAGGGACGGTTGTACAAAGTGGTGAAGTTCGCCAGCGACATCACCCACCAGATGAACACGTTGCAGACCGCTGCGGAGTCGGCCCACAGCACTTCGGTGCAAAACGACGCCTGCGCGCAAAAGGGTTCGCAGGTCGTGCAGCAGACCGTGCAGATCATTCAGGACATTTCCCGCGACCTCAACGAGGCGGCGCTGAGCATCGATGCGGTGAGCAAGCAGTCGGACATCATCGGCACCATCGTCCAGACCATCCGCGGCATCGCCGACCAGACCAACCTCTTGGCGCTCAACGCGGCCATCGAGGCGGCGCGGGCGGGGGAGCACGGGCGCGGGTTCGCGGTGGTGGCGGACGAGGTGCGCAGCCTGGCGGCGCGGACCAGTCAGGCGACCCTGGAAATCGTCGAAGTGGTGCGCAAGAACCATGACCTGTCGTTGAGCGCGGTGTCGAGCATGCAGTCGAGCCTGAGCCGCACCGGGCTGGGGGTGGAGCTGGCGAACGAGGCGGGGGATGCGATCCGCGAGATCCAGCAGGGGTCGCGGCATGTGGTGGATGCGATCAGCCAGTTCAACGAGACGTTGCAGTTGAACTGACGCCATCGCCGGCCGGCTCGCGCATTGTCTTGCGGCGGCCGCGAATTCGGCGTTCACCTACGATCCCTGTGGGAGCCGGCCTGCTGGCTTTGGCTCCCACGGGGTTTCCTTTACGACCGATTCAAGGGGCTCAGAGCGAGGCGAGGAACTTGTCCGCCATCTTGTCGCTGTCCTTGATGTCGTTGACGTTCTCTTTGTCCGATTGCGCCAGTTTCATCTTGTCCTGCAGGCGCTGGGCGATTTCCTTGGCCACGGCCAGTTGCTTCTCCGGCGGCATGTTTTTGATGTCGTCCTCGGTCAGGCCCATTTCCTGCAGGATGCTGTCGCGCAGGCGCTGCTCCGGCGACTTGCTCATGTAGTCCTTGAACTCTTCGGTGGCGGTCTTGGCGCCGACCTTGGTGTTGGAGGCGTCGGTGGTCTGCAGGCCGACGCGGGTCTTGGCGAAGGCTTCGTCGACGTTGTCGCTGATGCGCGCGGCCTCGCTGACTTGCTGGGTGACGACCTGGGTCGCCGAGTCCTGCACCTTGGCGGTGGTTTCGGCATTCTGCGCCTGAGCCTGGGCTTGCAGGGTCTGCAGCATCGGGGCGAGGCCGCCTTGCAGACCGGCGGCCGCAGTGGTGGTGGCATCGTCATTCAAATGCTTGGGCAGATGGATGATTTGCTGTTGTTTGGCACTGACCAACATGATGGATTGACCTGTAGGTAATGACTGTCGGGTTAACTTCAGCAATTACCGTGCCTTCTTTTAAATTCAATATTTTCAATGGGTTGAGTGCGGCTGCAGCTTTCTGGGCGGTCAGCCTTTGCCGGTCGGCGGCAGTGGCTGACCGTTGTCCCTCACGCCACCGGATCCGGCAACGCCGAGGCCGGCAGGCCGAACACCCGGTCGAACAGCCAGTTGAAGGCAAACGTGTAGCAGGGGATGAACACGATCAGCGCCAGGTCCAGCAGGAAGGCCTGCACCAGGCTGATGTCCATCCACCAGGCGATCAGTGGAATCAGGAACACGATCAGCGTCAGCTGGAAACCCACGGCATGGGCGATGCGCCGTTTGACCGTGCGCGTGCGGGACTTCTGCAGGCTTTCCCAACGCTCGAAGAGCGAGGTGTAGATGAAGTTCCAGGCCACGGCGATGGTGGTGATGATCACCGCCAACGGCCCGGTGCTGCCGGGGGAGGTGCCGGACAATAGCGCCAGGCCGAGGGCGGAGAAGGTCATGCCGATCACTTCGTAGAGCGACACATAGACCAGTTTGCGTTTGACGCCTTGCATGGGGATTGCCTCTTTCTTGCGACTGACGGCCAGCGGGGCTGGCCAAGTCGGCGAAAGATAGCTTCAATGTTCATGACAGAAAAAGTCAGAAGCTTTCAGGTTTATTGATAGGTGATGGGTTTGAATTTCAGCAGCGACAGCATCGAACTGTTCCTGGCGGTGATCGAGCGCGGCTCGTTTTCCGCCGCCGCCCGGGCCTTGGGCAAGGTGCCGTCGGCGGTGAGCATGGGCATCGGCAACCTGGAGGCTGAACTTGGCTATCCGCTGTTCGACCGCCATCACCGCGAGCCGCAGCCCACGGCGATGGCCCTGTCGCTGGTGCCCCACGCACGTCTGATCGCCGAACAGCTCAAGCAGTTGCAGGTGCACGCGGTGCAGTTGTCGTTGGGGCTGGAGAGCAGGCTGTCGATCGGCGTGGCGGCGGACATCGACCGGCGCCGGCTGATGGCGGCGATCAAGGTGCTCGCCGGACGCCATCCGCTGCTGGACGTCGAAGTGCTGACCGCCCCGCAGGATGATGTGCTGGCGATGCTGCACAGCGGTCGGGTCAGTGTGTGCCTGGCGTTCGCCGGGCTGAGCATGAACGTGCTCGAGCGGTTTCAGTTCGTCGGCAGCGAACGGATGATCGCCACCCTGGCGGCGGACAGTCCGCTGTGGCAAGGGCAGGACCTGTTTCTGGAGGATCTGGTGCACGTGCGGCAGATCGTCGTCGCCAGCCGCGACCTGCCGGTCAGCGACACCCGCCCGCTGGTGGCCGAGTCCCACTGGCGCACCGACAGCCTGGCCACGGCCCTGGAGATGGTCGAGGCGGGGTTGGGCTGGGGCAACTTCCCGTTGTCGGTGGTGCAGCCGTGGCTCGATGCGGGGCGGCTCAAGCGGCTGAACTTTCGCAACATCGAAAACGGCCTGGTGCTGCCGGTGCATGCGGTGTGGCTCAAGCGCCAGCCCTTGCAGAAGGGGGCGCTGGCGTTGGTCGAGTTGTTGGGCTCCTGAGCCCGGCGGATTGCCCCTGTAGGAGCGAGTCTGCCCGCGATGGCGATCGGTCAGTGACCGATGCCGCGCTGACGCGCCGCTATCGCGAGCAGGCTTTTCGCGGTCAGGTGCTTTCGCGGACCTTCAGTTCGAAGCCCATGTCCTCCACCGGCCGGGCGACGTTGTTGCCGGCCATCAGGGTCAGCATCTGTTCCGCCGCGCGCCGGCCGATGGCCTCGCGCGGGGTGCTGATGCTGCTCAGGCGCGGCACCATGTGTTCCGAGGCGGGCAGGTCGTTGAAACCGAGGATCGCCACCTGTTCGGGCACCTTGATCCCGTGGCGCAGGGCTTCGAGCAAGGCGCCCTGGGCCAGGTCGTCGTTGCCGAAGAAGATCGCGTCGACGTCCGGGTGCGTCGCCAAGAGTTGCAGGAACAGCTCGCCCCCCAGGCCCACGGACGAGGCGCGCGGGGTCAGTACCTCCAGGTCCGGGTCGTACAGGCCGGCCTGCTGCACGGCGCGGCGGAAGCCTTCGCCGCGCAGCAGGGTGCGCTGGTCGAGCTGCGCGCCGATGTAAGCCAGGCGCTTGCGCCCGCGGGACAACAGGTGCTCGGCGGCGGTCTCGCCGGCGCTGAGCTGGGAGAAACCGACGCAGTTCACCCCGGCGGCGCTGTCCAGTTCCATCATGTAGACGCAAGGGATGTTGCTGGCCTCGATCATCCGCCGCGAGCTTTCGGTGCGGTCGAAGCCGGTCAGCAGCAGGCCGCGCGGCTGGTAGGCCATGTAGTTGCGCAGCAGTTTCTCTTCTTCGTCGCGGGAGTAGTGGAAGTTGCCGATCAGCACTTCGAAGCCCTTGGGCGTCAGCACCCGATGAATGGCTTCCAGGGTGTCGATGAACAGCAGGTTGGACAAAGAAGGCACCAGCACCACCACCGAATGGCTCTGGGCCGAGGCCAGGGCGCGGGCGGCGGGGTTGACCACGTAGTTGAGGTCGAGGGCGGCTTTCTGCACCTTTTCCACCAGTTCGGTGGCGACGGTGCTGACCCCGCGCAGCGCGCGCGATGCGGTGATCGGGCTGACCCCGGCCAGGCGGGCGACTTCATTGAGGGTGGGACGGCCGGTGGTGCGGGTGTTTTTATCGTTCTTGGGGGTGGTCATCGGGCGGCTTGCCAAACAAAAATCAAGGCACTAAGGTAGCGCTGTCCTTTTGCAGCTGCAAATGCGTGAGCGAGGCTTGCCTGATCCTCGCTCTTTGGCGTGGGGCATCAACCTGCTGCAACCCAAAAAAACGACAAGAAGGCGTCGGCAATGTCTGCCTGTGCACTAGAGTCATAGCTAGCAAAGGTAGCGCTGTCTGCGCGCTGAGGTGTTACATGAATCATCCCATCACCGCCCTGGTCATCATGGGCGTTGCCGGTTGCGGCAAGACGTGCGTCAGTCAGGCCCTGTGCCAGTTGAGCGGCGCCACTGCCATTGAAGGCGATACTTTCCATCCGGCCGCGAACATCGACAAGATGAGCGCGGGGATCCCCCTGAACGATGAAGACCGCGCCGGCTGGCTCGACAGCCTGTGCGAAGAGCTGCGCCGCGTCGACGCATTGGGCGAGCGCCCGGTGCTGACCTGCTCGGCCCTCAAGCATGCCTACCGCGAACGCTTGCGCAGCGCCTTGCCGGGCCTGGGCTTCGTGTTCCTCGAACTGACCCCCGAAGTGGCCGCCGACCGCGTGTCCCACCGGCCGGGCCACTTCATGCCGGCCACGCTGATCGAAAGCCAGTTCGCCACGCTCGAATCGCCCAAGGGCGAACCGCTGACCCTGGCGCTCGACGCCTCGGTGCACAGCGTCGACGAGCTGGCCGCCCAGGCCCACCAATGGTGGCTGGCCAACGGTCTGAAACAGGCGGTATGACTGTGTTCGAAGAGATAGCGCTGTCCTCCCGACTTCTGATCAACCCGCTTTAATAACAACAACAAACCAGGAGACACCCCCTATGTTTGGCATGTCCCACGACGCCTACCTGCTGCTCGATGCAGTGGTCACGGTGATCGGGCTTATCGTCCTGATCACCAAGTTCAAGATCCACCCCTTCATCGCCCTGACCATCGCCGCCGCGTTCCTCGGCCTGACTTCCGGCATGCCCATCGGCACCATCATCAAGGCGTTCCAGGACGGCTTCGGCGGCGTGCTCGGTTTCGTCGGCATCATCCTGGCGCTGGGCACCATGCTCGGCAAGATGATGGCCGAATCCGGCGGCGCGGACCAGATCGCCCAGACCCTGATCCGCGCCTTCGGCAAGGAGCGGGTGCAGTGGGCGATGATGTTCGCCGCGTTCCTGGTGGGCATTCCGCTGTTCTTCGAGATCGGCTTCGTGCTGCTGATCCCGCTGGTGTTCATCGTCGCCCGGCGCACCGGCGTGTCGATCATCAAGATCGGCATCCCGCTGCTGGCCGGCCTGTCCGCCGTGCACGGCCTGGTGCCGCCGCACCCGGGCCCGCTGCTGGCCATCGGCGTGTTCGGCGCCGACATCGGCAAGACCATCCTGTACGGCCTGATCGTCGCGCTGCCGACCGCCATCATCGCCGGCCCGATCTTCGGTACGTTCATCGCCAAGCACATTCCGGGTCACCCGAACCAGGAACTGGTGGACCAACTGGCCCGCGAGACCGATTCGACCGACCTGCCGAGCTTCGGCATCACCTTGCTCACCGTGCTGCTGCCGGTGTTCCTGATGCTGCTCAAGACCTTCGCCGACGTGGCGCTGCCGGACGGCCATTTCTTCCGCACCTGGATGGACATGATCGGCCACCCGATCTCGGCCTTGCTGCTGGCGCTGCTGCTGTCGCTGTACACCTTCGGCTACAAGCAGGGCATCGGCTCGAACCAGATGCTCAAGTGGCTCGACGCGAGCCTGGCGCCGACCGCCGCGATTATCCTGATCATCGGCGCCGGCGGCGGCTTCAAGCAGATGCTGGTGACCAGCGGCGTGGGCGACGTGATCGGCCACATGGCGGTCAGCGCGCAGATCTCGCCGATCCTGCTGGCTTGGCTGGTGGCGGCGGTGATCCGCATCGCGACAGGTTCGGCCACCGTGGCGACCATCACCGGCGCCGGCATCGTGGTGCCGGTGGTGGGGATGATCCCGGGCGTGAACCGTGAGCTGCTGGTGCTGGCCACCGGCGCCGGTTCCCTGATCCTGTCCCACGTCAACGACGCCGGTTTCTGGCTGGTCAAGCAGTACTTCAACATGACTGTGGCGGAAACCTTCAAGACCTGGACGGCGATGGAAACCATCCTGTCGGTGGTCGGCCTGGGCTTCATCCTGCTGCTGTCGCTGTTCGTGTAAACGATCCGGCAGGCACAAAAAAACCGCAGCAACGCGGTTTTTTTGTGCCTGAAGCCATGGGACAGGGATCTTTCGCGGCGAGGGAGCAAGCGCCCTCGCCACATTGAGTGCCGCCAGATCAGGCGCCGGTCTTCGGGGCCAGCCCGTCCGCCCGGAACATCCCGCGGATCCCGCGCACGGCCTGGCGGATCCGGTCCTGGTTCTCGATCAGGGCGAAGCGTACGTGGTCGTCGCCGTACTCACCGAAACCGACGCCCGGCGACACGCAGACCTTGGCCTCGGCCAGCAGTTTCTTGGCGAACTCCAGCGAACCCAGGTGCGCGTAGGCCTCGGGGATCTTCGCCCAGACGTACATCGAAGCCTTCGGGTTCTCGACCATCCAGCCCAGTTCGTGCAGGCCCTTGACCAGCACGTTGCGCCGCTGGCGGTACTGCTCGGCGATGTCGCGCACGCATTGCTGGTCGCCTTCCAGCGCCGCGATGGCCGCCACCTGCAGCGGGGTGAAGGTGCCGTAGTCGTGGTAGCTCTTGATCCGCGCCAGGGCGCTGACCAGTTCCGGGTTGCCGACCATGAAGCCGATGCGCCAGCCGGCCATGTTGTAGCTCTTGGACAGGGTGAAGAACTCCACCGCGATGTCCTTGGCGCCGGGCACCTGCATGATCGACGGGGCCTTCCAGCCGTCGTAGACGATGTCGGCGTAGGCCAGGTCGTGCACCACCAGCACGTCGTACTGCTTGGCGAGGGCGATCACCCGTTCGAAGAAGTCCAGTTCCACGCACTGGGCGGTGGGGTTGGACGGGAAGCCGAGGATCATCATCTTCGGTTTCGGGATCGAGCCGCGGATGGCCCGCTCAAGCTCGGCGAAGAAGTCCACGCCGGGCACCAGCGGCACCGAGCGCACCTGGGCGCCGGCGATCACGGCACCGTAGATGTGGATCGGGTAGCTCGGGTTGGGCACCAGCACCGTGTCGCCCTGGTCCAGGGTCGCCAGCATCAGGTGCGCCAGGCCTTCCTTGGAGCCGATGGTGACGATGGCTTCGCTTTCCGGATCGATGTCGACCTCGTAGCGTTCCTTGTACCAGTTGGAGATCGCCCGGCGCAGGCGCGGAATGCCCTTGGACGTCGAGTAGCCGTGGGTGTCTTCGCGCTGGGCGACGGTGACGAGTTTCTCGACGATGTGCGGCGGCGTGGCGCCGTCGGGGTTGCCCATGCTCAGGTCGATGATGTCTTCGCCACGGCGGCGGGCGGCCATCTTCAGCTCGGCGGTGATGTTGAAGACGTAAGGGGGGAGTCGATCGATGCGCGCAAAGCGGCGCGGCGAACCTTGTTCAGCCATTGTTGCCTCGGATAACGTAAGCGCCCGGAACCGTCCGAGCGACGCTGGTCACTGCGGTGACCTGTGGCGGAAGATAAGGGCAGCGGTGGCAGACTGTCCAGCGTGCACGACAACAATTTTTTCCCAAGGAAAACGGTCAATGGAATTCACCAGCGGCTTCTTGCTGAGCCTTTCGCTGTGCCTGGATATCGGCGTGGCCAACATCGCGATGATCACCCTGGCGATGCAGCGCGGCTATTTTCAAGGCTTCGCGCTGGGCCTCGGCACTTGCGTCGGCGATTTGGTCTACGCGGTGCTGGCGCTGGCGGGGATGACCGTGCTGCTGCAGTACGAAACCGTGCGCTGGACGCTGTGGATCGGTGGCTCCGCGCTGTTGGTCTACTTCGCGGCGAAGATGATCTATTCGGCGATCCACCACGAAGCGCTGCTGGCCGAGACGGCGCAGGTGAGCCAGAACTCCCACCGCAAGGAATTCTTTCGCGGGATCTTTCTCGCCATGTCGTCGCCCAGCGCCATCCTCTGGTTCGCGGCGGTGGGCGGCACGTTGATCGCCCGCTCCGGTGGCGGCGGCCCTTTGAGCTCGGCGCTGTTCCTCGGCGGTTTCCTGTGCGCCGGGCTGTTGTGGTCGGCGGGGCTGTGCTTCGCCGCGAGCCATGGCGGCAAGCTGCTGGGTGACAAGCTGTTGCGCTACTCCTACCTGGCATCTGCAGCGATCTTCTGCTATTTCGCGGTCTACGTGATCGTATCCGGCTATAACGAATTCGTCGGTTCCGGCGCCGCCGAGGCCTTGCATTCGCTCTGAATGTGCGAATCGGGTTTGGCTTCTATACTCCCAGCCGAACCCACTTTTTTCGTTCAAGGAGTCGAGTCATGGATGAGCAGAAACGCGTCGAAGTGGCTGAACCTCGCTTCGAACATGGACACTTCCTGCTGATTGCAGGTTTTCGCGATCGCTTCACCAAAGAGACTGTTCAAGACATCCCCGCGCTATGGGAAAAACTGATTCCGCACATCGGAAACATTCCGGGGCAGAAGGGCGAAGTGACCTACGGCGTCTGCAGCAATTTCGACGGCAACGGCGGTTTCGATTACATGGCCGGGGTCGAAATCCGCAAGCTGGATGACTTCCCGCAGGAAAAGTATCCGTGGATCGAAATCCTTCCGCGCCAGTACGCGGTGTTCGAACACAAGGGTTCGCTGGATCTGTTGCCGCAGACCATTGACTACATCTACAACACCTGGCTGCCGGCGTCCGAGTACAAAGGGCTCAACGCCCCGGAGCTGGAACGCTACAGCGCCGATTTCAATCCGAAGCTCAAGACCGGCAAGCTGGAAATCTGCGTCCCGGTCGAAAAGAAGACCTGATCGGCCATCGGCAGCGCGAATCCGATTCGCGCTGCCGGTCGAGCCTTACTTGCCCTTGATCCGTCGTGCCCGCCACAGGTCGATGCCCAGGGTGACGAAGCCGAAGAAGCTGATGCCCAACACCATCAACAAACCGATTTCCACGCTGCTCATAAACGGTTCCCCCCCTCGGGTGATCAGAGACAGGCGTCAGGAATAGACCGTCCCGAATCCGAAGAAAAGCGCTTTTACGCAGGCTTTACGGCGCCCATGCGGATCGATATGAACACCTTATTCCTTTATTCTTGGCGGCCCTGTCTTCACTGATTCCGAGCCGCCATGAACCCCGTCATCCGCCACGTCACCGCTGCCGACCTGGATCGCTGCTACGCCATCGAAACCCTCGCCTACGAAGGCGATGAGGCCGCCACCCGCGAGAAGATCGCCACGCGCATCGCCACCTGGCCGGACGGTTTCATCGTCGCCGAGGTGGACGGCGTCGTGGCCGGGTTCGTCAACGCCGGTGCGGCGTTCGAGGTGCAGATGTCGGACGAGGCCTTCAAGGAACTGATCGGCCACGACCCGGCCGGCCCCAATGTGGTGATCATGTCGGTGGTGGTGCACCCGGACTATCAGGGGCAAGGCCTGGCCAAGCTGCTGATGACCGCCTTCATCGAGCGCATGCGCGGCCTGGGCAAGGCGACGATCCATCTGATGTGCAAAGAGCGGCACATCCCGCTGTACGCCGGGTTCGGTTTTGCCTACATCAAACCGTCCGAGTCCGACCACGGCGGGATGGCGTGGCATGAGATGATCCTGACGCTCTGAGAGCGGTGTTGGCTGACAGGCCGCTATCGCGGGCAAGCCCGCTCCCACAGGATTTCTTTGTGGGAGTGACGATGCGTTGATGCCATCGCCAGCAGGCTGGCTCCCACATTGGATCGGGGTGATCGCAGACTCTGCATCCGGCCGAGTCCCCTGTGGGAGCGGGCTTGCCCGCGATGGCGTCATTGAAGACACCGCATGACTTCGCTCAGTACAGCGTGCTCTGCACCCGCGCCGGCGCTTCCCGGTCGTAGGCTTCGGCGTCGAACTGGCCATCGTTCAGGCGCTTGTGGAAAGCCCCCGCACTGGGCAGCGCCGAGCGCGGCAGGTGGGTGTCCGGGTTCCACGCATCCGAGCGCACGAACGCTTTGGCGCAATGGAAAAACGCCGCCTCCACCGTCACCAGCAGGACCGTGCGCGCCGGCTTGCCGTTGACCGCGAAGCTGGCCAGCAGGTCGGGATCGGCGCTGATGGCGGCCGTGCCGTTGACCCGCAACGTCTCGCCGATGCCGGGAATGATGAACAGCAGCGACACCCGCGGGTCGTGCAGCACGTTGCGCAGCGTATCGATGCGGTTGTTGCCCGGCCGGTCCGGCAGGGCCAGGGTGCGTTCGTCGAGGATCCGCACAAAGCCTGCCGTGTCGCCGCGCGGTGAACTGTCGAGGCCGTCGGCGCCCACGGAGCTGACGATCACCAGCGGCGAGAGCCGCACCATCGCCTGGTAGTCCTCGTTGAGAAAGCCAATCTGCTTGCGCACCGCACGTTCGTGGGGCAGGCCGTAAAGGGCTTCCAGGGCTTCAATCGAATCGATCATCGTGCATCCCTCCACGGTTTCAGAACACCAGGCCCATGCGCCGTTCGTAGCCGACCCGGCCCAGGATCGCCTGACCGCTGTCGACGAAACCGTGCCGGGCATACAGCGCGATGGCCGCATCGTTGTCGGCGTCCACCGCCAGTTGCAGGCCCTTGATCTGCGGCCAGGCCTGGCGCGCGGCCTCGGGCAGCGCTTGCAGGCAGGCCTTGCCGTAGCCACGGCCCTGGGCACGGTGGTCGACCTGAAGCGCATGCAGGGTGGCGCTGTGCTCGTCGGCCCATTCCGGCATCGCCGGCGGGCGCTTGAGCAGCAGGAAGGCGACGGGCACGCCGTCGTCCAGCAGGGCAAAACCCTTCACGCCGGCATTCGTGCGCAGGGTCTGCAGGGCGGTGTGGATGTCGCCGGAAAACTTGATCTGCCCGGGGTGGATTTCGATCGTCTCGATCTGCTGACGCTGGGCGGCATTCAGGCTGTCGTACGGCACGAGTTTGGCTGACACGGGAATTTCCTTTTTCCTACGAAGTGGAGCAACGGATTCTACCGAGCACGGTGAGGGCGAAACATTTAATTTTCGTGCCTTGTCGATCCGGCGGATCGCCGTACGACTAAGGGTGTCTTCCAACAACAATCACGGAGAACACCCATGAACGCACAAGCGCAGATCCAGACCCTGATCGACACCTACCGCCAAGCCGTCATGTCCAAGGACGTGGACAAGGTCATGGCCCTCTACGCCGACGACATCGTCTCCTTCGACGCGATCAAGGCCCTGCAATTCAAGGGCAAGGCCGCCTACCGGGCGCATTGGATCGCCTGCATGGAAATGTGCCCCGGCCCGCACATCTTCGAGTTCCACGAAGTCGCCATCGAGACGGCGGACACAATCGCCTTCGCCCATTGGGTGGCCAATTGCGGCGGCACCAACGACAAGGGCGAAACCCAGAGCTGCTGGATGCGGGTCACCGCGTGCTACCGGCAGGAGGGCGGCGCATGGAAGATCGTCCACGAGCACTGGTCGGCCCCGTTCGATCCGATGAGCGGCGCGACCTTGTTCGACGTGCAGCCGTAAGCGGCGCACGGTTCGCCAAAGCGCCGATCTGCGGCCATAGTTGATCCGTCCGGTTCAGGAGTGAGCGATGAAATACCTATGCCTGGTGTACAGCGACGAGCGCTTGCTGCACTCGTCGCCCGACAGCCCCGAAGACGCCGAATGCTGGGCGTATGCCGAGTCGATCCAGGGCAGCGGCCGGATGGTCGCCGCCGAGGCGCTGGAGTCGGTGCAGACCGCCACCACGGTGCGCATGCGCAACGGCAAGGTGTCGGTCACCGACGGCCCGTTCGCCGAAACCAAGGAACAGTTGGCCGGCTTCTACCTGATCGACGCCCGGGATCTCAACGAAGCCATTCAGGTCGCCGGCCACATTCCGGCGGCCCGGGTCGGTTGCGTCGAGGTGCGCCCGGTTCGTCAGCTGAACGTCTGACCCATGGCGGACGCAGAGGTCAAGGCGCGGGTCGAGCAGGTCTACCGCGAAGACTCGCGGCGGATCCTGGCGACGCTGATCCGTCTGCTGGGTGATTTCGACCTCGCCGAAGAAGCCTTGCACGAGGCGTTCTTCGTCGCGGTCGAGCGCTGGCAGCGCGACGGCGTGCCGGACAATCCGCGCACCTGGCTGGTGTCCGCCGGGCGCTTCAAGGCCATCGACGTGTTGCGCCGCCGTGCGCGGTTCAAGGCGTCGCGGCCCTGGCTGCTGGCCCAGGTGGAAGAACTGGAACAGGCCCAGTGGAGCGACGATGACGTGGAAGACGACCGCCTGCGGCTGATGTTCACCTGTTGCCACCCGGCCCTGGCGGCGGATGCGCAGGTGCCGCTGACGCTGCGGGAAGTCTGCGACCTCACCACCGAAGAGATCGCCCGGGCGTTCCTCTGCGCGCCGGCGACGATCGCCCAGCGCATCGTACGCGCCAAGGCCAAGATCCGTGACGCGAAGATTCCCTATCAGGTGCCGAGCCTGAGTGAGCTGCCCGAGCGGCTGGACAGCGTGCTGCGGGTGATTTACCTGGTGTTCAACGAAGGCTATTCGGCCTCCGACGGCGCGCAGGTCGTGCGCGAAGACCTGACGCGCGAAGCGATCCGCCTCGGCCGGCTGCTGATGGAGCTGTTGCCGGAGCCGGAGGTCATGGGCCTGTTGGCGCTGATGCTGCTGCATGAGTCGCGGCGGGCGGCGCGGACGTCGCCTGAAGGCGAGCTGATTTTGCTGGAGAACCAGGATCGTACGCGCTGGGATGCGCAATTGATCGCCGAGGGCGGCGCGCTGGTCGAGCGGGCGCTGACCACCCGGCGGTTCGGGCCGTACTGCCTGCAAGCGGCGATTGCGGCGGTGCATGCCGAGGCGCCGACGGCGGACGAGACCGACTGGGCGCAGATCGTCGGCCTGTACGACGTGCTGCTGCGGGTGACGCCGTCGCCGGTGATCGAGCTGAACCGGGCGGTGGCGGTGGCCAAGCGCGACGGGGCGCTGGCCGGGCTGACGCTGATCGAAGGGATCCTGGAGCGCGGCGAGCTGCAGGATTACCACCTGGCGCATTCGGCGCGGGCGGAATTCTGCCGGCAGTTGGGGCGGACCGACGAGGCGCGGACGGCGTATGCCCGGGCACTGGAACTGACCCGGCAGGCGCCGGAGCGGCGGTTCATCGAGGGGCGGTTGCGCGAGTTGGGTTGAGCCTTGTGTACCGGTGCCGGCCTCATCGCCAGCAGGCTGGCTCCCACAAGATGTTGCGGTGTGCATCGCCGTTGTGGGGGGGCAGTGCCGGCCCCATCGCTGGCAAGCCAGCTCCCACAGGTTTTTTTGGGGTGGTCGCAGATTTTGCTCACACCCGCTATCCCCTGTGGGAGCCAGCCTGCTGGGGATGGGGCCCTCAAGGCCGGCAGCGCGGCAATCAGGCCTGCTGCCGGGTCGCGGCCATGACGATTTCGCGGATGCACACGCCCTGGGGCTGTTCATAGGCATAGGCGATTGCCGTGGCCACGTCCTCGGCGCTGAGCACGGTGCCGCCCATTTCCTGTTTCCACGCCTGGTAGCCGGTCTTGATCGCTTCGTCCGTGGTGTGGCTCAGCAGCTCGGTCTCCACCGCACCCGGCGCAATGGTGGTGACGCGCACGTTGTGCGGCGCCAGTTCCTCGCGCAGGTTCTCCGACAGCCCGTGCACGGCGAACTTGGTGCCGACGTACGCCACGTGGTTGGGGAACGTCTTGCGCCCGGCCACGGAACTGACGTTGATGATCGTGCCGCGCTTGCGCTCGATCATGCCGGCCACCACGGCATGGATGCCGTTGAGCAGGCCCTTCACGTTCACATCGAGCATGCGCTCCCACTGGGCCGGATCCTGCTGGCTGATCTCGCCCAGCAGCATCACCCCGGCGTTGTTGATCAGTGCATCGGCAGGACCGAACTGCGCTTCGGCCTCGGCGACGGCGGCCAGCAGCGCGGTACGGTCGGTGATGTCCACCCGACGGCTGAGGGTGTTCGGCAGCGCCAGGGCCTCCAGGCGTTCGATGCGCCGGGCCAGCAACAGCAGCGGGTGGCCGGCGGCGCTCAAGCGGCGGGCGGTGGCTTCGCCGATGCCGGAACTGGCTCCGGTGACGATGATCAACGGTTTGCTCATGACTGCACTCCTGAAGCAAAAAAAACGAATGGCTGGATGTGCGGCGCAGTATATTTAGCCCGTTTCAGGCTGAAAAATGCCTTATTTCTCTGTCTGGCATCGGAACGCTCTATGGATATCCGCCATCTCAAAGCCTTTCTCGCCGTGTTCGAGGAACGCAACATCACCGTAGCGGCGCAGCGCCTGTTCATCAGCCAGCCGACGCTGTCGGTGACGGTCAAACAGCTTGAGGAGGAACTCGGCGCCACCTTGTTCCTGCGCCAGCCGCGCGGGGTGGAGGTCAGCGACGAAGCGCGCCTGTTGTACCCGCAGGCCCGGCGCATGGTGGCCGAGGCCCAGGCCCTGAGCCGGATGTTCCGCAGCGGCGAGCACCGTGTGCCACTGACCCTGGGCATCGAAGGCGACATCGCCGCCAGCCACATCGAAGCCTTCGTGCGCATGGCCCGCCAAGCCTTGCCTCACCTGCTGCTGACGCTGGAGGAGGGGTGCCTGGGCGACGGTCGGCTGGCGGTCGAAGAGATGTGCTGCGAGGACGAACTGTTCCTGCCGCTGTGGGAGGAACCCTACGTGCTGGCACTGCCGGCCGATCACCCGATGGCCGCTGCCGAGACGGCGTGGGCCCCCATCGAAGACTGGATCACCTGCCCGCAGCACCCGTCCCATCAGCGCCTGATGGCGCTGTACGGCCGTTCGCCTCAGGCCGTGGCCGGGCATGCCGGATCATTGCGTCAGGCGCTGCACATGGTGGCGGCAGGCATCGGCGCGGCGATGCTGCCACGCTCCTTGGCGGCGGGGCACGAGCGGGTGGCGGTGCGGGCGCTGCACCTGCCGGCACCGACCCGGCGGGTGGGCCTGTGCTATGCGGCGCAGGCGCTGGAGCTGCCGGCGATGCGTGGCCTGCATGAGTTCTTTCAGGTGAACGGGCCTGCGGTGATCGACGCGGCTTGAGCGGTTGTTTGCGGGGACGCCATCGCGAGCAGGCTCGCTCCCGCAAGGGCGCTCATTCCTCTGTAGGAGCGAGCCTGCTCGCGATCGGCCGCGCCGCTATTCCAGCATCTGGCTGAGCATCCAGCTGCCCGCCGGTCCCGGCGGAAACTGCCGCGACCACAGCGCATCGACGAACACCGGTTTCGGCCAGCCGCGCACGTTCAGCTCCGTCAACGTGCCGTTGCCGAAGCGCCCCACCAGCCAGCGCGGCAGCGGCGCCCAGCCGAACCCGCGCTGGGCCATCTCCAGCAGCATCAGGTAGCTGGGTGCCGACCAGACGCGCCCCTTGGCCCGGGTGCCGTAGGGATTGACGATGGTCGCCAGGCGCAGTTCGCGGTGTTGCTCCAGCGTCTGCGGATCGATGGATTCCAGCGCCGCCAGCGGATGCCCGCGTCCGACGAACAACGCGATCTCTGTGCGCTCGTCGACCGTGGCGGTCTCCAGGTCCGGCGGGTAATGGTCGCGCATCTCGACGAACGCCAGATGGGCCCGGCCCCGTTGCACCAAGGCGATCAGGTCGTCGCATTCGGCGATCAGGCATTCGAGCTCCAGATCCGGGTAACGCTGTTCGAACGCGCTGAGCGACGCTTCGAAGCGGTCGGACTGGTAGGTGTCGGAAATCGCCACCGTCAGCTTCGGCTCGACCCCTTGGGCCAGTTGCCGCGCGGTCATTTCCAGGCGGCTGCCGGCCGCCAGGATCGCCTCGGCCCGCTGCAGCATCACATGGCCCGCCGGGGTCAAGGTCGGCTTGCGGCTGCTGCGGTCGAACAGGACAAGATCCAGGTCGATCTCAAGGCTCGCCACTGCGGCGCTGACGGTTGACTGGCTGCGCCCCAGCTTGCGCGCCGCCGCCGAAAACGAGCCTTGGGTCGCGGCCTGGACAAACGCCTGCAGCACTTCTTGAGAGGCCATGGACTATCGCCTTGATCGATGGTTATTGATTATGAAGTATCGATGCGGGGTTGGATGATGGCAACCATCATCACTCAAGGAGTCAGGTCATGACGGCCCCTAAATCCATCACTGAACGCATTTGCCAGGCCATCGGTTTCGAGGTGCTGGCGATCCTCATCTGCACGCCGCTGCTGGCCTGGATCATGGGCAAGCCGCTGCTCGACATGGGCGTGGTCACCGTGGTCGTCGCCGTGCTGGCGCTGGTGTGGAACGTGGTGTTCAACGGTGCGTTCGACCGTGTGCTCAAGCGTTTGCGCATCCGCCACAACGCCTGGGTGCGGGTGGTGCACGCGCTGCTGTTCGAGGGGGGACTGGTGCTGCTGGGCGTGCCGCTGATCGCCTGGTGGCTGTCGGTGAGCCTGTGGCAGGCGTTCCTGCTCGACATCGGCGTGCTGCTGTTCTTCCTGCCCTACACCTATGTGTACCACTGGGCGTATGACGTGGTGCGCGAGCGGCTGGTGCTGCGCAGTGCCTGCGAGGGCTGAAGGGAACGGCGCCGGCCGGCCCGGCGCCATCGCCAGCAGGCTGGCTCCCACAAGGTTCTGCGGTGAACACAAAGGTTGCGTTCACCCGGATCCCCTGTGGGAGCCAGCCTGCTGGCGATACGTCAGCGAGGGCAGCGCAAGGCAACTGCCCCCGCTACGCGATCAAACGTGGAAGTAACCCACGCACGAATCGAACGGCAGGCGCTTGAGTTCGATCTTGTTCAGGTCCAGCACTTCGCGCAGGGCCTTGGTTTCGCCCGGGAAGTTGCGGTAGGCCACTTCGTCCAGCACCACGATGGCGCCTTTGGGCATGTACGGCAGGAAAGTCTCCAGGGCGACCTTGGTCGACTCGTACAGGTCGGTGTCCAGGATCAGCATGGCCACGACCAGGTCAGGACGGGTCTTGACCCATTCCGGCACGGTCTTGACGATGTCGCCCTTGACCAGTTCGCAGCGCGGGATGCGGTTGACCGGGCGCAGCAGGTCGTTGGCGTCGATCATGTCCTGGATCAGCGACTGGTCGGTGTCGGAGAACATGGTTTCGTTGACGTCGGCCGGATCGTCGGTCTTGCTGATGCTCTGGAAGCCTTCGAAGGTGTCGAAGCCGACGATGGAGCGGTTGATCGCGTACGGCTCCAGGATCATCGACAGGTGCATGTAGAGCATCAGCGAGTTGCCCTTGTACACGCCGCACTCGATGATCGCGCCCGGGATCTCGGCGACTTTCTTGAACAGTTCCATGCGCGACAGCGCGGCGGTGACGCCGATGCGGTTGGCGAACACGAACGGGGCGTCGGCCACGTATTCGGCGTCCACGCGCTTGAGGACGCCGGCGCGGGTTTCGTTGTATTGGGCTTCGGCAGGCGTGATGCGACGCTTGGTCATTGCTGGATTCCTTGGAAATTCGAGAAGTCGTGGGCGTGGAAGTAGTCTTTGAAGCCGGCGCCGACGTCCGGGCACGCGCTGTCGACGTTGATCGCGCCGCGGTTGTGCTTGAGATCATCGAGGTGCATCAGGCGGAAGTCGACGCTGAAACGGGTGTGCTGCGTGTGGTTGGCGACCGTGCCGTGCAGGTGCGAGCCGGAGAAGATCAGCATGTCGCCGGTGTTGCCGGCCACGCGCAGTTCGGCTGCGGTGTCGATCTCTTCCAGCGGCACCGGGTGCACGCGGACTTCTTCCTTGAGGTTGTCCTTGGCCTTGTGGCGCTGGTTGTTGATCCAGTCGTTGAGGCTCCACTGGGCGGACGAGTTCTTCACCGGCACATCGAAGTAGCCGGTGTTGATCATCATGGTCTGGTCCGGGGAAATGGTGTGCACCGGCATCCAGGTGTTGATCTGGCAATCGACGCTGCCGTACCAGGTGTCGCGGTGCGGCTTGTAGGCGTAGCTGACGCCGGCGTGCAGGTAGTCGTAGTTCGGCACCACACGGATGCGCGGCACGTCGAAGATGTATTCGTGCGGGTCGACGCCGATCTCGTCGATGAAGCTCAGGATCAGCTCCTTGGCGCGCAGGCTGTTGGTGAACTGGCCCTTGAGGCGGGTCACCCGCACCACGAACTCTTCCACCGGCATCAGCGTGTGCAGCGCCTGGTGGCGGGTTTCGCCGTCGAACGCTGCGGTGATGCTTTCCTGGGCGAATTCGCACAACTGGCGGGCGGCGCGCAGTTGGGTGTTCAGGAAGATGTCGCCGGCGTAGATGGCTTCTTTGAAGTCAGCCTTTTGCTGCAGCTGATTGATATACAGGTTCACGGTTCTTTTCCCTGAATGCATCGAATGACTTATGAGTCGGCATCATGCCGGCAAACTGAAGCGCAATCTGAGCGGTCGGTGTCCGATGGCAGGGTTATCGGACGACCGGGCGCCCGGCAGGCGGGCACGAAAGAATCCCGGCCCTGAAGCGGGCCGGGATTTTACGGTGACGGGCGGTTCAGAAAATCAGGGTGAACAGCCAATACAGGCTGCCCGACAGCACGATCGCCGCCGGCAGCGTCAGCACCCAGGCCATCAGCAGGTTGCGGATGGTCTTCATCTGCAGGCCGCCGCCGTTGGCGACCATGGTGCCGGCCACGCCCGAGGACAGCACGTGGGTGGTCGACACCGGCAGGCCGAACATGTCGGCGGCGCCGATGGTCAGCATCGCCACGGACTCGGCCGAGGCGCCTTGTGCGTAGGTCAGGTGGGTCTTGCCGATCTTCTCGCCGACCGTCACCACGATGCGCTTCCAGCCGACCATGGTGCCCAGGCCCAGGGCGATGGCCACGGCGATCTTCACCCACAGCGGAATGAAGCGGGTGGCGTTGTCGATCTGCTGCTTGAACAGTTGCAGCTTGCCGGTGGTGTCGGCGTCGAAGCCGCCGACCTTGTTCTTGTCCATCAGGCGGATGGTTTCGCTGGCCAGGTACATGTCGTTGCGCACGTTGCCCATGGCCTCGGCGGGCACCTTGGACAGCGAGCCGTAGCCTTTCACTTCTTCACCGATGTGGCCGGTCAGCGCAGCGAGGGCCGGGACCAACTGCGGCGTCGTTTCCTTGCTGCGCACGTAGTCCGACAGCACCGGGCGCGGGTCGGCCGGGGCCGGCAGCGGCGCGCTCTTGACCAGCGCCTGTTGGGTGACTTCGGCCACCGCCGCGAACTGCAGGGTCTGGTCGGCGGGCATGGTGCGGTTCAGCGCGTAGGCCATCGGCAGGGTGCCGACCAGGATCAGCATGATCAGGCCCATGCCTTTCTGGCCGTCGTTGGAGCCGTGGGCGAACGACACGCCGGTGCAGGTCAGGATCAGCAGGCCGCGGATCCACCATGGCGGCGGGGTGTTGCCCTTCGGCGCCTTGTACAGCGAGCGGTTCTTGACGAACGCGCGCAGGGCCAGCAGCAACAGCGCCGCGCAGCCGAAGCCCACCAGCGGCGACAGCAGCAGCGCGTAGCCGATCTTGGTCGCCTGGGCCCAGTCCACGCCGCTGGTGCCGTCGCGCCCGTGCATCAGGGCGTTGGCCACGCCGACGCCGATGATCGAGCCGATCAGGGTGTGCGACGAAGAAGCCGGCAGGCCCAGCCACCACGTGCCGAGGTTCCACAGGATCGCGGCGATCAGCAGGGCGAAGATCATCGCGAAACCGGCGGAGGAGCCCACCTGCAGAATCAGCTCCACCGGCAGCAGGGCGATGATGCCGAACGCCACCGCGCCACTGGAGAGCAGCACCCCGAGGAAGTTGAAGAACCCGGACCAGATCACCGCGAAGTGCGGCGGCAGCGAGTGGGTGTAGATCACCGTGGCCACCGCGTTGGCGGTGTCGTGGAAGCCGTTGACGAACTCGAACCCCAGCGCGATCAGCAGTGCCACGCCCAACAGCAGGAACGGTGTCCAGGTGGTGACCACCGTGCCCAGCTCGTGCATGTCGTGCACCAGGCTGTAGGCGGTGAACAGCAGCCCCAGGGCCAGCACCGCGAAAAACACCACGTAGGTAAAGGGGCCGGTTTTCTTGTCGAGTGTCGGCCGGCCGCTGGAGGCAGTCGGTTGGCCGGCGGTCAGGGAGGGCGTCGCCATGGGAGGACAATCCTGAGCGGGGGAAGGAGTGTCGCCCATGATCGTTGCTGAATATTACAGAGAGACTGCGGCAGATCAGTGTTTGGTGGATTGGCTGCGCCGTTGGTCCGGATCATCGCCAGCCTGCTGGCGATGGCGGCGACTCAGTAATCGCGCCGTTTGCGAAACGCCCAGCGTCCGGCGATCAGGGTGAACGTCGCCACCAGCGCCACCAGGATCCAGAACCCCTCCGGATCCTGCGCCAGGGGCACGCCGCCGACGTTCATGCCGAAGAAACCGGCGATGATGTTGATCGGCAGCGCCAGCACCGTGACCACGGTCAGGGTGAACAGCGTGCGGTTGCTCTGTTCGTTGACGTTGGCGGCGATCTCTTCCTGCAACAGTTTGATCCGCTCGCCCAGAGCCGTGAGGTCGTTGATGATCAAGGCGAACTCTTCGGTGGATTTGCGCAACTCTTTGACGTCCTCCTTCTGCAGCCACGCCGGCGGGCGGTTGAGCAGGCGCAGCAGCGAGCCCGGCTCCAGCGCCAGCAGCCGTTGCAGGCGCACCAGCACCCGGCGGTTGGCGCCAAGCTCGGCGCGGTTGGTCGACAGCCGCGAGGACAGCAGTTCGTCCTCGACCTGATCGACGCTGAGGCTGGTCTTGCGCACGATCTGGGTGAGCACTTCGCCCTGGTCGCGCAGCAGGTGTACCAGCAGCTCCAGCGGCGAGCGGAAGCATTCGCCGGCCTTCACCGAGGAGCGCAGCTTGTCCACCGAGTGCAGCGGTTGCAGGCGCGCGCTGACGATCAGCTTGCCGCGCACGCAGACCCACAAGGTCGAGACGTCCGAGGACACCATGCTGCTGAGGTTGAACACCACGTCGTTGACCACCGCCAGCAAGGCCGAGTCGACGTGTTCGATGCGGGTCGAGCGTGAACCTTCGTGCAGCGCTTCGAAGAACTCCTCCGGCAATTGCAGGTGGCTCTTCATCCAGCGCTCGCACGCGGCGTGGGCCAGGTTCAGGTGCAGCCAGAGGAACTCGTCGCCTTCGCCGTCGTTCTGCAGGCAGCGCAGGGCGGTGGCCGAATCGACTTCGCGGCCGCGTTCGCCGGGGCGGAAGCGAAAACCGTAGAGCAAACCGAACAGGTCGGGGTCGCGATGACCGAGGTCGAGGCTGTGGTTCATGGAGACTCGCAGGGGAGGGCGTCTGTCGCGGGAGAGACAGGCTCACGTGTGCCCCATCATGGCGAGGCTTTGTGACCGTTGCGTGACGGTAAAGTGACGGCGGGTCAAGGGCTTACCGGCGGTCGGATCTTTCTCAAGAAGCGCGCTGGCGCGCCGATCACGCATGGGTTAGGTTGCGCGCCTTCGGCCAAGAGCCAAGGCCCGCCGACACGGATGTCCGGCACCATTCACGTCTTACCGGGCGTGCCTCATCCCTGTCATGAGTACCTTGCGATGCTGCAAAAATCCCTGAGAGCGCAAATTCTCGCCCTGCTGAGCGGCAGCCTGCTGGCGATGCTGTTGATCGCGCTGTCCTGCTTCCATTTCCTGTCCAACGGCGTGCAGGGCTACAGCCAGCTGATCGCCGGCCCGCTGCACACCTCGCAACTGATCGACGAAGCCAACCTGCAGTTCAAGGTGCAGGTGCAGGAGTGGAAGAACGTCTTGCTGCGCGGCAAGCAGCCGGCGGACCTGGCCAAGTACTGGGGCCAGTTCGAGGAGCGTCAGCGTGACGTCCAGACCATCCTGGGCGAACTGGCGAGCCAGTCCGGCATCGAGCCTTCACTCAAGAGCCGCATCGAACGCCTGCGCGAAGAGCACCGTCTGCTGGGCGCCGCCTACCAGAAGGGCCGTGACGCCTACGTGGCCGCCGGGGCCGATCCTGCGGCCGGCGACGCCGCCGTCAAGGGCGTGGACCGCGCCGCCAGCGACCAGATGAGCGAGCTGGTGGTCGAACTGCGCAAGCAAGGCACCGAGCAATCGGCGCTGATCAGCGCCAGCGCCGACCGCACCGTGTGGCTGGGCCTGTTGGTGATGCTCGCCTCCGGACTGCTGATCGGCCTGCTCAGCCTGTGGCTGGTCAACCGCAACCTGGTGGAGCCGATCCGCAAACTGATCGACTACGTCAGCCTGTTGAGCCAGGGCAAGTTCGCCGAGCGGGTGGCCAGCAACCGCCAGGACGAGCTGGGCAACCTGGCCGCGGCGGCCAACACCCTGCGCGACTTCCTCGCCGAGACCTTCAGCCACCTGCAACGCAGCGCCAAGGATCTGGACAGCGCCAGCGGCGAGCTGAACGCCATCGCCACCCTGATGGCCGGCGGCACCAACGAGCAGTTCAGCCGCACCGACCAGGTGGCCACGGCGATGAACGAAATGTCCGCCACCGCCCAGGAAGTCGCCCGTCACGCGGCGGACGCGGCGCGGGCCGCCGACGATGCCGACCAGTCCGCCCAGCAGGGCGAGAAGGTCATGCAGAACACCATTCACGCCATTACCCAGATGCGCGGCGAGATCGCCAACACCGCCACGGTGATCCGTCGCCTGGAGGCCGACAGCGGCCGCATCGGCAAGGTGCTGGAAGTGATCCGCGGCATCGCCGAGCAGACAAACCTGCTGGCGCTCAACGCCGCCATCGAAGCGGCCAGGGCCGGCGAGGCCGGACGCGGTTTCGCGGTGGTGGCCGACGAAGTGCGCAACCTGGCGCAGCGCACGGCGGAGTCGATCATCGAGATCAACCAGATCATCCACAGCGTGCAGACGGGCGCGGTGGACGCCGCCCACGCCATCGACAGCGGCCAGACCCGCAGCGACGAAAGCGTCGAGCAGGTGACCCAGGCCGGCGCCATGCTTGAGCGCATCACCCACGCGGTGGAAGCGATCCGCGACATGAACCGTCAGATCGCCACAGCGGCCGAGGAACAGACGTCGGTGGCCGAAGACATCTCGCGCAACCTGACCGAAATCACCTCGATCGCCAGCACCAACCTCGACAACGTCCAGCGCACCGAAAGCGCCAGCCAGAACCTGCACGGGCTGTCGGGGCAACTGAACGAAGTCACCGCCCGCCTGAGCGCCTGACGCCTGCGAACCTGTGGGGGGCAGACTGTTGGCGGTGGGCAGGCACTGGAGATGTCAACAGTGCCGGCCCTATCGCTGGCAAGCCAGCTCCCACAGGTTCCGGGGCGTTCACAGATGCAGGGTTGAACCCAGACACTGTGGGAGCTGGCTTGTCAGCGATGGGGGTGGGTCAGGCAACAGGGATATCGACTGGGTTGGCCTCATCGCTTGCAGGCAAGCTCCCACAGGTTTTGAGTCGTTCTCAGATGCAGGGTTGAGCCCAGACACTGTGGGAGCTGGCTTGCCAGCGATGGCGGTGGGGCAGGCAACAGGGATGTTGGCAGTGCCGGCCTCATCGCTTGCAGGCAAGCTCCTACAGGTTCCGGGTCGTTCACAGATACAGGGTTGAACCCAGACACTGTGGGAGCCAGCCTGCTGGCGATGGCGTCCGTTCAGCCAGCGCCGGCCAGGATCAAGTCAATTGCCCTGCAGGGAGGGACCATCTGTCGAATCAGGTGTCCTGCTTGTTGCTCAGCACCTTGCCGGTGGTGGCGTCGAAGTCCACGTCGAACTCCTTGCCGTCGGCGGTGCGCAGTTCGACTTCGTATTCGTAGCCGTTGAAGTGGTTGTCCAGGTCGGTGTCGGTGATGGTGGCGCCGGGATGCAGTTTCAGCGCGGCCTGGTTCATGTCCTCCAGTGGCTTGATCTTGCCGTCCTTGACCAGTTGCGGGATCTGGTCGACGCGCACGTCGGCCTGGGCCAGGCCAGCGGTGAGGGTCAGGGCGGCGGCGGTGAACAGGGCAGTCAAAGTCTTCATGGGTTATTCCTTTCAGGTGATTCGTTCAAGTGAGTTCAGGTTAACCGCCGCAACTTAATTCACCCTTAAAAAGCGCCGCGGCGGTTTGCGTCGTTTGTTCAATTGCCTGGTGTCCCTCCCTTTCATGCTCGGCCTTCAATCAATGGAGGTGGACATGAGACTCATCCTTGCGTGGTGTTACGCGCCGCTGTTCTTCGTGGGATTCATCGGCGCCGCCGTGTGGCTGGCGGGCGGATCGGCCGGGTGGCTGCTGCTGTTGTTTGTGCTGGCGCTGGCGGTGTCGTTCGCGGCGGAACGGGCCTTGCCCTACGAACCCGACTGGAACCGGCCCATCGGCGACCGCCGCCGTGACCTGCTGCACGCGTCGGTCAACGAGGCGTTGAACGCCCTCGGCCTGCTGGCGCTGCCGGGGCTGGCGGCGCTGCTGGCGGTCGACGGGCTGTGGCCGCGGGCGTGGCCGTTGTGGCTGCAACTGGGCCTGGCGGTGCTGGTGGCCGACGCCGGCATGAGCCTGATGCACTACGCCAGCCACCGGGTGCGCTGGCTATGGCGGCTGCATGCGGTGCACCACAGCGTCGAGCGCTTGTACGGCTTCAACGGCTTGATGAAGCATCCGCTGCATCAGGCGCTGGAAGCCACGGCGGGGCTGCTGCCGCTGCTGGTGCTGGGGATACCCGCCGAGGTCGCGGTGCTGCTGGCGTTCGCCATCGCGATCCAGCTCTTGCTGCAGCACTCCAACGTCGACATGCGCCTGGGGCCGTTGCGCCATGTCTTCGCCTGGGCACCGCTGCACCGCTTCCATCACATGAAGTACGGGCGGGCGGGGGACGTCAATTTCGGGCTGTTCTTCACCGTGTGGGATCGGCTGCTGGGCACCGCTTTCCACACGCAGGATTACCGGATCGGTGCAGGCGATCTGGGCATCGGCAGCCGGCCGGATTTCCCCCGGGACTACGTGGCGCAGTTGCTCGACCCGTTTGCGAGAGCGCACCTGGCCAAGGAGCCGGCGGTGCCCGAGGCGCTGCGCCGCTGAGTCAGTCCAGCAGCCGCAGTTCCATGTGCTGCAAGGCTTGGCGGGCGGTGACGCCGAACAGTTTCTTCAGGCTGCGGGAAAAGTGCGCCGAATCGGCGAACCCGGCGGCATGGGCGGCCTCCGTCACCGGTCGGCCGGCCAGCACCTGCGCCATCGCCAACCGCAGGCGCCGCCACAGCACCAGGCGCCGCACCGGCAGGCCGACCTGGCTGACGAACAGCCGCTGCAACTGGCTCAGGGACACATGGGCGCTGTCGGCCACGGTACGGGCGGCGACCTTGTCCGCCAGCGAGGCGTCGATGGCCACAAGCGCACGTTCGATCCGGGGATCGGCGTGCCGGCGGCGGGGGCAGTCGCGCAGCGTCTGTTCGAGCGCGGTCAGGGAAAGATCCGCATCGAACAGCGCATCGCGCAGTACCTGCGCCTCCAGCGCCAAGGGCTCGGCGTACACCGTGAACAGCGGATCCGGCGCCTCGACGATGGCATGACGAACCTGTGAAGGGATCAGCAGGCGGGAGGCGGTGACGGGGGCATCATCCAGCAACACCGTCACCGGGCGGTCGGGGGCCAGAATCAGTTGGTGGGCGTAGTGGGAATGGGGCGCGGTGCGCCCCGACATCCCGTGGATCAGGCCATGGTCGTGCCCGAGCCACAGGCGGCCTGTCCACGGGGTGTCCGGCTTCACTCAGAAACCGTTGTTCTTGAGCACCTGATCCACACTGGCGGCGGCCGGGCGCTTGTAGAACTTGAGCAGTTCGCTGGCGCGGTTGGTGAAAATGCCGTCCACGCCTGCGGCCATGACCTTCTCGAAGTCCACCGGCTCGTCGACGGTGTAGACGTGCACCAGCAGGCCCTGATCGTGGGTGTACTGGTTCATCCATGGCTGCACCAGGTCCGAGTAGCTCTGGTCGCCGCCGTGGGTCAGCTTCGCCGACGGGCCGGTGCCGATGGCGCCTTGGGCCTTGGCGTAGTCGATCCACTGCTTGAACTCGGCCTCGGACTTCGGCTCCTGCTTGCCGTAGTAGGCGTTCTTGTCCTTCTCGCCGGAGTCGGCGAAGGCCACCTTGGATTTCGGTTCGATGCTGCCTTCACCGACCCACAGCAGCAGGATCTTCGGCACCTGCGGCATTTCCTTCTCCAGCAGCTCAAGGCTGTTCTTCTCGAAGGTCTGCAGGATCACCTTGCCTTTGCCCTGACCGACGCCCAGTTCGCTCTTGGCCAGTTTCGAACCGGCCGGGCTGAGCCAGCCGCGGTCCTGCAGCTTTTCCTTCAGGTCATGTTCGATGCCGGGGAACAGTTGCGGCTCCTTGGTCTCGATGTACAGGCCCGGCTTGTGCTTGGGGTTGGCCTGGGCGATGTCGATGATTTCGTCGAGGGTCAGGATCTTCAGGCCCGCATAGGAGGCGCGTGCGCGGTCCGGATAAGCCTTGTTGTACCAGCTGCCGGCGTCCAGGGTTTTCAGCTCGGCCATGGTGAAGGCGTTGGCCGGGCTGTCCTTGCGCTCAGGGAACTTGGTGGCGACGTCAGTGGTGCGCTGCAGGTTGTTGTCGTGCAGGGCGAACAGCACGCCGTCCTTGCTGCGCTGAAGGTCCATCTCCAGGTAATCGGCGCCCAGGTCGCGGGCCAGTTTGTAGGACGCGGCGGTGGATTCCGGCGCGTCGAAGGAGGCACCGCGGTGGGCGATCACCGCCGGGCGCGGAATCCCCAGGGAAGCGGCCAGTTCGGCAGGGGCCGGCTGGGCGGCGTGGGCCTGGCCGAGACCGAGCATCAGGCTCAGCATCAGGGCGCTTTTGGTGAAAGTGGCGGGCATGTCGAGGTCCTTTCGCAGGTATTTTCGAAGATGTCCCTTTTAGCAACTCAAACGAAAACGTGCTATCGCAAGACCGACATAAACGTACTGAAAGCGAAAATTTCCGCACTTTTTTGCGTTTGTTTGCAGTACGCTTGGCCACGGCAACCACCCCGGCAGAGGGTGTGCCTCAATGCCCTGCGTGTAAACCTTCGATCACTCTTGTGAGGTTTACCATGCGCATCACATCCCAACTCATCTGCCAGGCGGCCGACGACCTCAAGGGCTTCGTCGGCCTCAACCGCAAGACCGGCCGCTACATCGTGCGCTTCAGCGAAGACTCCTTCGGCATGGACGTGGCCGACGACGGCATCGTGCCGGCCAGCGAATTCGTCTGGGCCCAGGCCCCGGACCAGGCCATGACCCTCAAGCGCGAACTGATCCAACTGCTGCTCGACCAACACATCGATGACCGGATCAACATCACCGAACCGCTGCGGGTGTACATGCGCAAGCGGGAGGTGCCGGAGATCGTGGCGGTGCGCAGCCTGGTCAAGGGCTGAGTCCGGGGTGACCCGCCTATCGCCATTGCCAGCAGGCTGGCTCCCACAGGGGATCAGGTGACAGCCTGCTGGCGATGGGGCCTCAATGACACTGCAGCCTTCAGCCGAACCGGTAATCCCGCTCCACCTTGCACACCCGCGTATGAAACGCCGAATACCAGGTCGAACGCCCGCGCTCGCGGATGGCCTGGTGTTCCGGATGGTTTTTCCACGCCAGGATCGCCGCCTCGCTCGTCCAGTACGACACCGTGATCCCCACGCCGTCGTCACCCCGGACCGACTCGGTGCCCAGGAAACCCGGCTGGCGTTGCGCAAGCTCCACCATGCGGGCGGCCGCCTCGGCATAGCCCTGATCCCCTTCGGTGCGGGACGAGGTGAAAATCACCGCGTAGTAGGGCGCCTTCGGGGTCTGGACGATCATGGTCGTCCCTCCGCGCAGGCCTGGACAAACGCACGCACCAACGGCGGCAACTGGCCTTTGAGCGCCGCCCGTTCGGGCTGGAACAGCGTGGCGACGAAGAACGGGTGACCGGTCAGTTCGATGGCGCGCAGATCGCCGGACGAGTCGTGGCCCACCGCGTGCAGAGGGCCGTTCAGCAAGTCTTGCTGGAACTGCGGATTCACACCGTAGCGGCAGCGATAGCCCTCAAGGATCTGCGACGTTTCATACGCCTTGGCGATCAACGAACCGGCTTCCAGGTGAATGCTGTCCATCGTCTCCACCAACGAACAGCTCAGCGGCGAAAGCACTGCGCGGTTCGAATCCGGGGACACTTCGCCGTGTTCGGCATCGGCCCAGCCCAGCACATGGCGGGAAAACTCCAGCACCGCATGCTGAAAGCCGCCGCAGGTGCCGAGGAATGGGCGCTGCCGTTCGCGGGCAAACCGGATCGCCCGCAACGCGCCGTCTTCGCTTCTGTAAGGGCTGGCCGGGACGCACCAGACACCGTCGAAGGCCGCCAAGGGCGTATCGGCGTCGATCCGGTCGGTGGCCAGCCATTCGAACTGCACAGTCAGGCCGGTGTGTTCGGCAGCCATGCCGAGGGCGACGGGGATTGCCTGGTGAGCGGTGACGTTCGGGTCGCGGTCGCCGATCAGGGCGATGCGCAGGGCTCTGGATTCCATGAGGGTTCACCGTGCTTGTTGTGGGATCGGGCCCACTATAGATTGGCGTCCACGCACTCAATATTGGCGTTTGCCCAAGTGATCAATGCAGCCACGCACTATCGTCTCGACTACCCGGATCTGTCGCTGATCCTCGCTTTGGTGCGCGGCGGCTCCCTGGCCCGGGCCTCGCAGTTGCTGAAGGTGGATGTGTCGACCGTGTTCCGCGCGGTGCGCCGCCTCGAATCCGCGCTCGGCCAGCAACTGTTCGAAAAGAGCCGCGCCGGTTACCTGCCCACCACGCTGGCGCGGACGCTGGCCGAACAGGCGGAGCGCGCCGAGCAGGCGCTGGAGGCGGCGCGGATCGGTGTGGAGCAGGGCGGGGAAGTGGTCAGCGGCACCGTGCGCCTGACCTGCACCGACTCGGTCTTGCAGGGCCTGTTGTTGCCGGCGTTGGCGCAGTTCATGCCCAACTATCCGGCGCTGACCCTGGAGCTTTGCACCTCCAACGATTTCGCCAACCTCAGCCGCCGCGACGCCGACATCGCCCTGCGCCTGACCCGCACGCCGCCGGAGCATCTGGTCGGACGGCAGCTGGCGAAGATTTCCTACCGGGTGTGCGCCAGCGAACGTTACCTGCGCAACGTCGATGCCACGGATCTTGGCGCACTGGCCTGGATCGCACCGGACGACTTCCTGCCCGATCACCCGACCGTGGTCTGGCGCCGTCAGCACTGGCCGGGCGTGACGCCTGCCTATCGGTGCAACAGCATGCTGTCTGTCACTGAACTGGTGCGGGGCGGATTGGGGGTGGCGGCGTTGCCGGACTTTCTCATCGGCGACGGTCTGCAAGCCTTGAGCGAACCGCTGCACGGCCACGACACGGCCCTTTGGCTGCTGACCCGGCCGGACTGCCGGGCGTTGCGTGCGGTGGTCACGCTGTTCGACGAGCTCGGGCGGGCGTTGCGCTTGCCGTGACGCGGCTCAGCGCTGCGGATTGTCGCGCATGTGCTGATGCAGCTCGCTGGTCAGGCTTTCGATGCGCTCGGTCAGGTTCTTGGTCATTTCCGTGAGCCGGGTGTTCTGCTCCAGCAGTTCGAGCAGTTGCGCGGCGTTCTTCGCGGCCTGGGCCTGGCGTTCGCTGTTGGCCACGGCCAGCGCTTCGCGGTGCTGCGCGTCGGCCTCCGACTGGGCCTTGTCCCTGGCCGCCTGGCGGGTCTGGGCCAGCAGGATCAGCGGCGCGGCGTAGGCCGATTGCAGGCTGAACGCGAGGTTGAGGAGGATGAACGGGTACACGTCGAAATGGGTGACGCCGGACATGTTGAGCGCGACCCACAGCACCACCACCAGCGTCTGCGCCCCCAAGAACATGGGCGTGCCGAAGAACCGCGCAAAGGCCTCGGCTCGCAGGGCGAAGGCGTCGGTGCCGAAGGTGGGGGCGAGGTGGGCATGGGGGCGGTGGAAGCGCAGGTGGTCGACAGTGGCTGAATCGGGTTTGGACGGGGTCATGGTCGGCTCGGTGGGGCTTGGGGTTTCGGGTCACTATAGCGTTGTGCGGGGGGGCGGATGGCCGAGGCCGGGCTGGTGGTCACGTAAAACATTGTGGGAGCCAGCCTGCTGGCGATGGCGGCAGCCTCGGCGCTGCAAGACGCCTGGGCGGACTCAGACGCTGGATCGGCTCAAGGCCACGCAGACGGTGTTCCGTCCGGTGTGCTTGGCGGTGTAGAGCGCCTTGTCGGCGTCATCCAGCCAGTCCAGTGCGTCGGGGTAGAGGCCTTGGTAACGGGCCAGGCCGATGCTCAGGCTGACCCGCAAGGCGGGCACGTCCGGGTGGCGGTAGCGATCCAGGGCCTGGCGCAGTTGCTCCATCAAGGCCTCGACCTTGTTCAGCGGCAGGTTGGGCAGGATCGCGCAGAACTCGTCGCCGCCGTAGCGGCCCGCCAGTTCGCTGTCCGGCAGCAGGCGTTTGATTTCATGGCTCAGTTGTCGCAGCACGGTATCGCCGACGATGTGACCGTAGCTGTCGTTGATCGCCTTGAAGTGGTCGATGTCGATCAAGGCCAGAATGGCCTGGCTGCCGTGCGCCCGGCATTGGTCGAACTTCAGGTGCAGCAGGTCTTTCCAGGCGCCGTGGTTGAGCAGGCCGGTCAGGCTGTCGGTGCGGCTCAAGGCGCTGAGGGTGCGCTTGTGTTCGGCCAGCTTGATCGCCAACCGGTAGCAGACCATGCCCAACGCCAGCGGATAGAGGGTGAGCATCGGCAGGCAGGCCCAGACCTGAATCGGCGTGGCCGTGAGCGTGAACCGCACGCCGAACAGCGCCCAGCCCAGCAGCACTCCGGCCAGCTGGGCGAGGGCGCCGGGCACGAACAGGCGCAGGCCGCCGGCGGCGACGTTGTTCATGGTCATCATCGAGAGGATGGTCACGGTGGTCAGCGGGTTGAACTGGAAGCACGCGGTCCAGAAACCGCCGCACACCGAGTCATACAGCAGGTTGCGGCGTTCGGCGCGGTAGGGGAAGGCCGAGCGGCTGGAGCATTGGTAGGCGAGGTGGGGCCAGATAAACCCGTTGAACACCAGCAAGGCCCAGAGCCAGGCCGGCATGCCCAGCGGATAGAGGGCGGCGCCGACGCTGAAGAAGCCGACACCCAGGCCGATGGCCCGCGGCAGGTAAATGCGTCTGGCGAATGACAAGCCTTTGCCGCGTTGGTTTTCCATGATGTTCTGCGCCAGATTCATTCTGAAACACTTTGATGTGTTCTTCTCGGACTTACCGTTCATCGGCAAATTGTCGGACATTGTCATTTATTCCAGCGGGAATAATCAGTGTCCTTCCGAGCCATTTAACCGTGGGCAGAAGCAACGGAAGCCCGGGCTAGAGCTGATAGCGGGCCAGGAACATGTCCAGCGCCGCCTCCACGACGGTGTGCTGCATGTCTGGGTTCAGAGCCGCCCGGCCCATGGACATCTGTGGCCAGAAACCGAACGCCTTGATCAGGCCCTGTATCTGCTGGGACGCGAATTCGGGATCCGCCGGCTTCAACCGGCCGTCGGCCTGGGCGGCCCGTATCCAGGAGGTCAGGCCTTCCTCCCGCTCGCCCAGACGCGCCACCATGTTCTGTGCCCTTTCCGGGGAATGAATGGTGGTGGCGATCACCACCCGGGCCAAGGTGAGGAAGTTTTCGTCGGCCATCAGTTGCACCTTGGCCATTACCCGCTCGCGCAATTGCTCGCGCAGGGGCTGGTCGGCGCTGTAGGGCGTGGTCTGCTCGGCGGAAATCCGCGCCCACAGTTGGTTGAGGATTTCGGTGAACAGCTCCTCCTTGCTGGGGAAGTGGTTGTACACCGTGCGTTTCGACACCCCGGCGGTGGCCGCAATCTTGTCCATGCTGGTGACGTCGAACCCGTTGGCGCGGAATTCGGCGATCGCCGCCTGGATGATGGCTTCGCGTTTGCGGTCGGTGAGGCGTTGGGTGGCTGTCATAAGTTCGATTCGGCAGGCAGAGGGTGAAATTACACTCGGCAGTTTACTTGCCGTCCGGTTTGATGCAACCTAGAAAGTACACCGGTCAGTGTAATGTTGCGTTAATCGGTGCACCCTAAAACCAGATGTCCGGCTGATGCGTGCGTGCCTTGGCCATTTACTGTCCTACCCTTGGAAGACCGTGCATGGCGCGGTTCTCTGGAGTCATTCCGTCATGGCCGAATCCGTTTCTTCGATGAGCAACGCCACCGCGCCCGAAGCCTCCCGCCAGGCCCAGGGGCTGTTTCGCAACCATGCGCCGGTGCAGCGTGAAGGTTTTGGCAAGATGATGCGCATCATGTGGAACATGATCTTCCACAAACCGCGCAATACCCGTCCGGCCGCCGCCATTCCGGTGCAGGCCCTGACCCGCGCCGACCTGTTGGCGGCACCGAACCACAGCGTCTACCGCCTTGGCCATTCGACCCTGCTGCTCAAGCTGCAAGACAAGTTCTGGGTCACCGACCCGGTGTTCGCCGAACGTGCCTCGCCGGTGCAATGGGCCGGCCCCAAGCGCTTTCACCAGCCGCCGATCAGCATCGACGAACTGCCGCCGATCGAGGCGGTGATCCTGTCCCACAACCACTATGACCATCTCGACCAACAGGCCGTGCTTACGCTGGCGGACAAGGTCAAGGTGTTCCTTACCCCGTTGGGCGTGGGCGACACCCTGACCAAGTGGGGCATCGACGCGGACAAGGTTCGCCAGTTCGACTGGTGGCAAGGCACCGACGTCGCCGGCATCCGCTTCATCGCCACGCCGTCGCAGCACTTTTCCGGTCGTGGCCTGTTCGACGGCAACAGTACCCTCTGGGCTTCGTGGGTGATCATCGACGGTGACACGCGAATTTTCTTCAGCGGCGACAGCGGCTACTTCGATGGCTTCAGGCGCATCGGCGAACAGTTCGGCCCGTTCGACCTGACCCTGATGGAAACCGGTGCCTACAACGTCGAATGGCCCCACGTGCACATGCAACCGGAGGAGACCCTGCAGGCCCACCTCGACCTCAAGGGCCGCTGGCTGTTTCCGATCCACAACGGCACGTTCGACCTGGCGATGCACGCCTGGCACGAACCCTTCGACCGTATCCTGGCCCTCGCCTGGGACCGCAGCGTCGCCATCACCACTCCGCAGATGGGGGAGGTCTTCAACTTGGCGCAGCCACATCGCGGGAGTGCGTGGTGGCTGGCGGTGGAAGGGGATGCAGAGGTGCTGGTGCAGGGGGCCTGAGGGTACCGAACCGGTTCGCGCCTGCGAGGCAAACCGGACTATTCCGCCATCGCGAAGTCGCTGCGGCCGCCAAGGTCGTGCGTCATGCCCTTCACATTCCCGCCCCGCGCCGGCGCAAAGCCGGGGAAAAACACCAGCCCCTGCGCCTCGAAGCGGTAGGTCAACGCGAGGCGCGAGGCCTCCGCCACGTCCTGCTGCGCTTCGAAGCGCTGGATGTCATCCGTGGAGACGCCGGCCTCCCGCGCCAGCGCCTCCACACTCCAGCCCAGCATCGCCCGGGCCTGGGCGCAGTGCGTCGGGGTGAACTGGAACAGGGCAATGCGTTCGAGAATGAGGTTCATCGCAGAAGTGGCCATGGTGGTGTGCTCCGGGCGCAGAAATGCTGGCTGAAAATGTACTGTGTTTTTGTACAGTTGTTTTCAGGCCGGATCAAACGCAATTTCGCGTTTTTGCGAACCAACGGCAGCTGACCGGACGAACGGTGCAAGCGGCTGCGCCTCGATTCCCGCACGCAACCTCGCCATAATGCGCCCCGCGTTTGACTGCGCCGGTTCCAAGCCCGGCGCGACCTCCTACTCATTCAGGGATCGATTCATGTTCAAGGGATTGTTGCCTCCGGCACTGTCGGCCACTGCGCTGTTCACACTGATGACGGCCGCTCACGCCGGCGATATCCGTCAGATCTTCACCGGCACGCTGGGCAAGATGCCGATCGTCCTGGAAGTGAACACCGCCAATGCGGAACAGGTGAGCGGTCGCTATTTCTACGAGAAGTACCACCGTGACCTGGAGCTCGGCGGTACGCTGCAGGACGGCGTGCTCACGCTCAACGAAGGCAACTCCCGTTACAGCGCAGAAGACAAACCCTTGCCGACTCTCACGCTGACACGGGCCGGCAACGGCTGGCAGGGCGAGTGGCAGAGCCCGCAGGGCAAAAAGCTGCCGGTGCGTCTCACCCAGGCCGCATTGCCTGCCCCGGCGCCAGGCGCATTGCCCTATGTCGCTGCATTGCCGGGCAGCGACCCCTACGAGTACCTGCGGCTGCGCGGGCTCACGCTCAAGCCGGTGAAAAAAGAGACGTTCATGGGCTACGAACTGCAATGGTGGGCAGAGCCTGAGTCGAAGATTTCACTGTTCACGGTCGAGTCCGGCTACGCAAAAGAAGAACGGCAACGCATCAACGAACATCTGCTCGGCCGGCTCTGGAGCGAAGTCAGCGACTATCACCGCTGCATGATGGATGGCGGCGAATATGCCGAGTTCGATCAAGGGGCTGCCCCCACGTTCCTGTCGCCGGAAGTGGTCAGCCTGGAGATTTCCACCGGCTACAACTGCGGCGGTGCGCATCCGGACTTCGGCAGTTCGCCGATCAACCTCGATGTGCGCACCGGCGAGCTGTTGAAGCTCAAGGATGTGCTGTGGATCGGCAAGCCTGACAGTCAAGCGACCGAATACGATCAGGGCAAGGTCATGGCGCCATGGCTGGTCAAACAGTTCGCCACGCTCTATCCCGAAGAAATGAAGAAGCCTGCCGAAGACGACGGCGAGTGCGACTACACCGACGAAAGTGTCTGGGGATATTCCAACTGGCACTTCACGGCGAAGGGCATTTACATGGGCGCTTACTTCGCGCGCATCCAACGCAACTGTGACAACCCCGAGTGGTCCGTGTTGCCGTACTCGGTGGTCAAGCAACACCCCGGCGTCGTCAAACTGCAACTGCCCCAGGGCTGAGGGTCACGCCAACCCCGGCGCTTCCCGCACTATGAAGTGATCCAGGTTTTCAATGTTTGCACTGAACACCCCGAACGTCTGTTCGGGGTTTTTCTTGCTCGGCACCTGCTTCAGCTCCGGCGTCACGCCATAGAAGAAACAGAACAGTTCCTTGTCGCTGTCGATAGCGTGCTTGATCTCTTCCAGGAACGCCTTGCGCTTGCGGTAGTTGTCGATGAGTTTCTTGCTCAGGTACACGTTCACCGAATACGGTTTCTTCTTCGCCTCGTCCGCTTGCTTGAACCAGACCTTCTGTTCGAAGTCGATGCGCAGGCTTTGGGTGTAGTCCTTGATCTCCTTGATCTTGCCCCAGTAGATCAGCCCTTTGTTGTCCAGCAGGTATTCAACCTTCTTGAAGAACGAACCATAGGGCGCGGTGTGTTCGCCGATCTTGAGCGGCATGCGCTTGAGCAGTTCCTTGTCGGCGAAGTTCGACACGAAACATTCCACCGGGTGGGCGAAGACCGTGGTCTTGTCCGGCGCCGTGTCGCGGCCTGCGGACGGCTTGGCGTTCGTCGGCTCTGCACGGAGCGGATCGTCCCGCCGCACATCCGCCCCCACTTCCACAGCCGCCGGCTTGCGCACGTACTCACGTCGGGTCAGCAGCAACTCAGACGGAAAGTGCTCTTCCCGCCCTTCGTCGCCGTCCTCTGTTGCGCTTCCCGACGCCGACGCTTTCAGGCTCGCGTACGGACATCCCGCCACATGCTGCGTCGTCGGCAGGTTCTTGAAGTGCGGTGTGCGTACGTAGTTCACGTTCTTGGCATTGAACGTCCCCAATTCATTCGACACTTCGGATGCTGCACGGCAGGCATCGTTGGGGCACTGGAAATGTTCCTTGGCCGAATCGAAGTCCACTGTCTCGTCGAAGTTGAGGTCGCGGACGTCATAGATCGAAAGTTTGTCGTCGAGGCTGACGCAATAGGCGAGGTCGAACTTCATGGCGGGGACTGGTTCCTTCAGTGGAGCGGGGCGGTGAGCGTCTGAATGCGTTCCTTGATGCGATCAAGATCCTTGAGTTCGCACTCCCAGATCACATCGACACGCCAGTCCAACAGCTTCAGCTTGTTAATGCAACGCTCGTCCCGTTGGGCATTGGCCTCGAACTTCTGCGACCAATACTCAGGGCGCGTTTTAGGAACGGACGCGAACTTGCAGCCATGCCGATGCCAAAAGCAACCGTGCACGAAGAGGCACAGCCGATGCTTGGGAAAGACCAGGTCAGGCGACCCCGGCAGGTCTCGCCGATGCAAACGAAACCGCAGCCCCATCGCATGGCACAAGGAGCGGACGACCCGTTCAGGCTTGGTGTCCTTGCCCTTGATCTGCGCCATGAGCCTGGAGCGCTGCTCTGCCGTGATCCGGTCTGCGCACATACCGATCCGCCTCTTGGGGCTTGCGTCTGCGGACAAGCATGGGAGCGTTGCGGCGACCAGGTCAAGGCGCCAGAGAGGACGGTTATTCGGGCACTAACCGCTTAACCCGCTGGTAGAGCTTCTCAGTGAATACCTCACGGTCATTGGAGTGATGGCAACGGCGATGACAGTTCGGGCACAACGCTACAGCGTTGGTGATTTGATCGGAGCCCTTATCGGCAAGCGGTTTGACGTGATGGACTTCCAGAAACGGCAAGTCGAATTTGTGGAAGGGGGCGGGTTCTCCGCAGCCTTCGCAATGACCGTTGGCTTCATTGCGAACCCACGCCCTGACGCCGGGATCGCGAACAAAGACGGTGCGGGAGTTTTCAGCTTTCTTCGGCTTTTTGATGCCCTTCGGTGGTTCCTTGAACTCAAGCTTTTGAAGTGCAGCGGCACGGCGCTCCAGCGTTTCTTCATCCGCCGTCGGAACAGTAGGGTTGCCCGGTTGAACACCCCGATCAGCAAGCGCGTCCCGAATCCAATGCTCAACTTTCGGCCCCACGTTCTTCGCCGGTTTGTAGCCCTTGATCGGTTGCCGATCCATTGTCATCAAAACCCTGGAGATGTTCTGCATTCGGAATTCGACGGAGCCTTTGGTGCGGGTGGGCAGGGCTGAGGCACGCAGAGCGCGATTCTCATGGGCCTTGTTGAATTTTTGGCCGGCCAGTTCTTGCTCCAGCATCTTCAGATAGGCGTCAACGGCCGCCTCGATCTCAAACACTGTCCAGTCGCTGTCTTTCGTTTTGTCGCTCATACATTCGCCGAGGGTTGGAATCCCTTGGACGATACTGAGTGGCCATTACGGATGTCTACGAAAATTCCTACAGAGAATCGCGATTAATCTCGCGAACATTCCTACAAGGACACAACGCTGAAGATGTTCTGAACTGATGGGAAGGAGCAAAACTATTCCTTCCCCAATAAAAAAGCCCCGATCAGATCGGGGCTTTTGCTTTTTCGGCTGGTCGACTCAGACCGCAACCGTCAAACCGTGGCGAACCAGGAATCAATCCCAGCTCAACGCACCACCGGTTTGGTACTCGATCACACGAGTCTCAAAGAAGTTCTTCTCTTTCTTCAAGTCCATGATCTCGCTCATCCACGGGAATGGGTTGGTGGTGCCTGGGTACTCTTCCTTCAGGCCGATCTGCGACAGGCGACGGTTGGCGATGAACTTCAGGTAGTCCTCCATCATCGCCGCGTTCATGCCCAGCACGCCGCGAGGCATGGTGTCGCGGGCATATTCGATTTCCAGCTGGGTGCCTTGCAGGATCATCTGCGAAGCTTCTTCCTTCATTTCGGCGTCCCACAGGTGCGGGTTTTCGATCTTGATCTGGTTGATCACGTCGATGCCGAAGTTCAGGTGCATGGATTCGTCGCGCAGGATGTACTGGAACTGCTCGGCGACGCCGGTCATCTTGTTGCGGCGGCCCATGGAGAGGATCTGGGTGAAGCCGCAGTAGAAGAAGATGCCTTCCAGGACGCAGTAGTAGGCGATCAGGTTGCGCAGCAGTTCCTTGTCGGTTTCGACGGTGCCGGTGTTGAATTCCGGGTCGGAGATGGCGCGGGTGTATTTCAGGCCCCAGGCGGCTTTCTTCGCGACCGACGGGATCTCGTGGTACATGTTGAAGATTTCGCCTTCATCCATGCCCAGCGATTCGATGCAGTACTGGTAGGCGTGGGTGTGGATCGCCTCTTCGAAGGCCTGGCGCAGGATGTACTGGCGGCATTCCGGGTTGGTGATCAGACGGTACACGGCCAGGGCCAGGTTGTTGGCGACCAGGGAGTCGGCGGTGGAGAAGAAGCCCAGGTTGCGCATGACGATGCGGCGCTCGTCTTCGGTCAGGCCTTCCGGGTTTTTCCAGAGGGCGATGTCGGCGGTCATGTTGACTTCTTGCGGCATCCAGTGGTTCGCGCAGCCGTCCAGGTACTTCTGCCAGGCCCAGTCGTACTTGAACGGTACGAGTTGGTTGAGGTCGGCGCGGCAGTTGATCATGCGCTTTTCGTCGACGGCGACACGGGCGGCGGAGCCTTCGAGTTCGGCGAGGCCTTCGGCGACGTCGAGCGAATCCAGTGCGGCCTTGGCGCGGGCGACGGCGGCCGAGTCGTTGGCGGTCACGGCGCGGGCCTCGAGGGCGGCGGCGCCGCCGGCGCTGTCGAGGCGGTCCAGGGTGGCTTCGGCATTGTTGCCGGCGGCGGCTGGTTTGGCCGCTGCTTCACTGTCTTCTTTGTCGAAATCGTCCCAGCTCAGCATGACGTGTCGTCTCCTGCGTGAGGGCCGGATGCCCGTGTGAAAACCGGTTGTGGGTTGTTCACACGGCCGTACCGGCCGCGTTGGATCTAAAGGAATCGTTTTTTGCAGCAGCTAAGGCAGGCAATAAAACTTGAATTTGTACGGGTGCCGGGAGCCTCTGACGGGCGCAGGCGTCGTCGGACGCTGCTGCGAGGCTCCGGACTGGCTGCGGATCCCTGTAAGGGAATATTGCAGGCCCGTTTAGGGCGGCATTATAGGGAATTTTTCCCCGCCGTGGTGGGGCGAATCCGCGCATGGGGCGGTCAGGAGGGCGGCTTTTTCGGTCGGAGCGAGAGTTTATGGGGCTTTGGCGGCAGAAGATTTTTTTTCGCAAAAATCTCGCGTTTGCGGGTTTGTTCAAAAAACGAACAAAAAAACCGTGTTTTCACTATATGTTGTGTTTTGCAAGCCCTTTCGGCATCGGAAAACACAACTGAGCCCGGCCGAAGCCGGGCTGGAATCGACGCTCAGCGCATCGCTGAACGGGCCGGTGCGGTGCAGTCCCGGTCAGCCGTTGGAGCAACCGTTGCCCATGACGCTGTAACGCAGGATATGGCGCTGGCCCTTGGAGTCGTCGTATTCCATTTTCATCGGCACCACTTCACACACATTCGGCACTTCGCTCATGGACACCACTTTGGCGATGTCCAGGTGGGTGGAGTAAGTGTATTCCTCGATCACCGGTTGTTGCTGCGCGACATCAGTCGGGACCTCGTCTGCCATGGCGGTTGCGCACAGACTGCTGAGGGCCAGAACCAATAAAGCTTTCATTTCAAAGTTACCTTCTTGAGGTCGAGTGGGGGCACGCAACCTTTTTGGGGTTGCGTGTGGAACTTCATTGCTTGGGTTACTTGAAGCGGAGCGTGATTAACGGCCTTCGTGGGGGCTGTAACGTTGTTAATCGCTTTGCCTTGTCGGCGAGGCAGATTCTAGGGAGGCGGGGTGGGGGTAAACAGAGCGGGTTTTGATAAACACCTTTGGCAGATTTCGTAACAATCGCCCGATATCGTGTAAGCGGAGGCTTACCGCGGAGGTGGACCGCCTGGAATACCGAGTCGCCGGAATCGCCGGCAGGCCAGATCCCACAAGGGCTGCGGTTAACTGGGCGGGCTCGGTTATGGCGTGCTTCGGGATTGTCTGGATGTTTTGTAGGGGCTTGTTACTACCATCGTCGAATGGTTCTATACGGGCGCCCCGGCTACAACAGGGTCATACAAAAACAACTATTACACCGAGGTAGGAAAGATGAGTGCGGCTTCCCTGTATCCCGTTCGCCCTGAAGTTGCGGCCAATACGCTGACCGACGAGGCAACCTACAAAGCCATGTATCAGCAGTCGGTCGTCAACCCGGACGGCTTCTGGCGCGAACAGGCCAAGCGCCTCGACTGGATCAAACCTTTCACCGCGGTGAAGCAGACGTCGTTCGACGACCATCACGTCGACATCAAGTGGTTCGCCGACGGCACCCTGAACGTTTCCTACAACTGCCTCGACCGTCATCTGGCCGAGCGCGGCGATCAGATCGCGATCATCTGGGAGGGCGACGACCCTTCCGAAAGCCGCAACATCACCTACCGCGAACTGCACGAACAAGTCTGCAAGTTCGCCAACGCCCTGCGCGGCCAGGATGTGCACCGCGGCGACGTGGTCACCATCTACATGCCGATGATCCCCGAAGCCGTGGTCGCCATGCTGGCCTGCACCCGGATCGGCGCAATCCACTCGGTGGTGTTCGGCGGCTTCTCGCCGGAAGCCCTGGCCGGGCGCATCATCGACTGCCGCTCCAAAGTGGTGATCACCGCCGACGAAGGCATCCGCGCCGGCAAGAAGATCCCGCTCAAGGCCAACGTCGACGACGCGCTGACCAACCCGGAAACCAGCAGCATCCAGAAAGTCATCGTGTGCAAGCGCACCGCCGGCGACATCAAGTGGAACCAGCACCGCGACATCTGGTACGAAGACCTGATGAAAGTGGCCGGCACCGTGTGCGCACCCAAAGAGATGGGCGCCGAAGAGGCGCTGTTCATCCTTTACACCTCCGGCTCCACCGGCAAGCCGAAGGGCGTGCAGCACACCACCGGCGGTTACCTGCTGTATGCGGCCATGACCCACGAGCGCGTGTTCGACTACCGTCCGGGGGAAATCTACTGGTGCACCGCCGACGTGGGCTGGGTCACCGGGCACTCCTATATCGTCTACGGCCCGCTGGCCAACGGCGCGACCACGCTGCTGTTCGAAGGCGTGCCGAACTACCCGGATATCACCCGGGTGGCGAAGATCGTCGACAAGCACAAGGTCAACATCCTCTACACCGCACCGACCGCGATCCGCGCCATGATGGCGTCCGGCACGGCGGCCGTCGAAGGGGCGGACGGCAGCAGCCTGCGCCTGCTCGGTTCGGTGGGCGAGCCGATCAACCCGGAAGCCTGGGACTGGTACTACAAGAACGTCGGCCAGTCCCGCTGCCCGATCGTCGACACCTGGTGGCAGACCGAGACCGGCGGCAACATGATGAGCCCGCTGCCGGGCGCCCACGCCCTCAAGCCGGGTTCGGCGGCGCGTCCGTTCTTCGGTGTGGTGCCGGCGCTGGTGGACAACCTGGGCAACATCATCGAGGGCGAGGCCGAGGGCAACCTGGTGATCCTCGATTCGTGGCCGGGCCAGGCGCGCACCCTGTACGGCGATCACGACCGTTTCGTCGACACCTACTTCAAGACCTTCCGCGGCATGTATTTCACCGGTGACGGCGCCCGTCGCGACGCCGACGGCTACTACTGGATCACCGGGCGGGTGGACGACGTGCTCAACGTGTCCGGCCACCGCATGGGCACCGCCGAGATCGAAAGCGCGATGGTCGCCCACCCGAAAGTCGCCGAAGCGGCGGTGGTCGGGGTGCCGCACGACATCAAGGGGCAGGGCATCTATGTCTACGTCACCCTGAAGAACGGCGAGGAGCCGACCGAGCAACTGCGCCTGGAACTGAAGAACTGGGTGCGCAAGGAAATCGGCCCGATCGCTTCGCCGGACGTGATCCAGTGGGCGCCGGGCCTGCCGAAGACCCGTTCGGGCAAGATCATGCGCCGGATCCTGCGCAAGATCGCCACCGCGGAGTACGAAGGGCTGGGTGACATCTCGACCCTGGCGGACCCAAGCGTGGTGCAGCACCTGATCGATACCCACAAGACCATGAATGTCGCGTAAGCGGCGGGTCTGACGTGCTGAAAAGCCCCGTCCGGCGCATGCCGGGCGGGGCTTTTTTCTGTCTGCGGATTCTCGGGCGGGAGGGTTGGCGTCATCGCTGGCAAGCCAGCTCCCACAGGGATTTGCATGGAAACCGATATCCCTAACCCGCCACGAAACCTTGTGGGAGCTGGCTTGCCAGCGATGGCAATCGGTCAGGCAAGTGAAGAATCTGCGAAAACTCCCCAACCAATAATTATCGGTTTCCCCCGTCAGACGCTTCCCGCTGTTACCGGCCCGTCTTCAAGTTACTGAATGTGTAACCGCCCGCTCCGCAACGGGGCAATGGGAAACGCCGCGCCCGGTTTCAGGGCCTCAAAATGCCCTGCGCAAAATTAGACGGAACGCTGCGCTTGCCGGATTAGAAGGGTTTGCGAATAATAGGCCCGCAATTTGCAACATAGATCGGTTCACTGTCTTTTGCTCTTGCATGAAATTGCGGAGCTGTCAATCTGCTCGGGCGGGTTTCTCGGTGCATCTGTAATTAGTTGTCGCATTGAAGAAATATCGGCTTCGGGCCTGTCGCTAGAATGCCGATCACTCGCTCGTCGTGGCTCGTGTTTAAACCCCAGGCGTTTTCGCCGGGAAACGTCCGACCGATGCAGCGCCGCTTTCCGATCCACCCATTCGCATATTGGGCTGTCGCTCACTCTGCCGTTTTTGCCCTTTACCGATGGAGTCCCAAGATGAAGAAACTTGTGCTGCTTGGCGCCCTGGCACTGTCCGTGCTGTCCCTGCCATCGTTCGCTGACGAAAAGCCTCTGAAGATCGGTATCGAAGCGGCCTACCCTCCATTCGCCTCCAAGGCCCCGGACGGCAGCATCGTCGGTTTCGACTACGACATCGGCAACGCCCTGTGCGAAGAGATGAAGGTTAAGTGCCAGTGGGTCGAGCAAGAGTTCGACGGCCTGATCCCGGCCCTGAAGGTGCGCAAGATCGACGCGATCCTGTCGTCCATGTCGATCACCGAAGACCGCAAGAAATCCGTGGACTTCACCAACAAGTACTACAACACCCCGGCCCGACTGGTCATGAAGGAAGGCACCGCTGTCAGCGACGGCCTGACCGAGCTCAAGGGCAAGAACATCGGCGTGCAGCGCGGCTCGATCCACGAGCGCTTCGCCCGTGAGGTCCTGGCCCCGCTGGGTGCCGAGATCAAGCCGTACGGCTCGCAGAACGAAATCTACCTCGACGTGGCCGCCGGTCGCCTCGACGGCACCGTGGCAGACGCTACCCTGTTGAATGACGGCTTCCTGAAGACCGACGCCGGCAAGGGCTTCGCGTTCGTCGGCCCGCAGTTCACCGACGAGAAGTACTTCGGCGACGGCGTCGGCATCGCCGTGCGCAAGGGCGACGCGCTCAAGGACAAGATCAACACTGCCATCGCGGCCATCCGCGAGAACGGCAAGTACAAGCAAATCCAGGACAAGTACTTCGACTTCGACATTTACGGCAAGTAAGTTCGTCGCACGATCCGTCCGAAATGGCGCAAGCAACAGAATCTCTGCGGTTTGCGCCATTTTTTCATCCCAACTTTCGAGGACCTGAATCATGTTGAAAGGCTACGGGGCTGTCATCCTCGACGGCGCATGGCTGACGCTTCAGCTCGCCTTGTCGTCCATGGCCCTGGCGATCGTTCTCGGTCTGATCGGTGTCGCGCTGCGGCTGTCGCCGGTGCGCTGGCTGGCGTGGCTGGGCGACCTGTACGCCACGGTGATCCGCGGAGTGCCCGACCTGGTGCTGATCCTGCTGATTTTCTACGGCGGCCAGGACATGCTCAACCGCGTGGCGCCGATGCTCGGCTACGACGAATACATCGACCTGAACCCGCTGGCCGCCGGCATCGGCACCCTCGGCTTCATCTTCGGTGCGTACCTGTCCGAGACCTTCCGTGGCGCGTTCATGGCCATTCCCAAGGGGCAGGCCGAAGCAGGCATGGCCTATGGCATGAGCAGCCTGCAGGTGTTCTTCCGGGTGATGGTGCCGCAGATGATCCGCCTGGCGATCCCGGGCTTCACCAACAACTGGCTGGTGTTGACCAAGGCCACCGCGCTGATTTCCGTGGTCGGCCTGCAAGACATGATGTTCAAGGCCAAGCAGGCGGCCGACGCCACCCGCGAGCCTTTCACCTTCTTCCTGGCAGTGGCGGCGATGTACCTGGTGATCACCAGCGTCTCGTTGCTGGCGCTGCGTCACCTCGAGAAGCGCTACTCGGTAGGCGTAAGGGCGGCTGAGCTATGATCTTCGACTACAACGTCATCTGGGAGTCGCTGCCGCTGTACCTCGGCGGGCTGGTGACCACCCTCAAACTGCTCGCGCTGTCGCTGCTGTTCGGCCTGCTCGCGGCGCTGCCGCTGGGCCTGATGCGCGTCTCGAAGAACCCGGTGGTCAACATGACGGCGTGGCTCTACACCTACGTGATCCGCGGCACGCCGATGCTGGTGCAGCTGTTCCTGATCTACTACGGCCTGGCCCAGTTCGAGGCCGTGCGCGAAAGCTTCCTGTGGCCGTGGCTGTCCAGCGCGACGTTCTGCGCATGCCTGGCCTTCGCGATCAACACCAGCGCCTACACCGCCGAAATCATCGCCGGCAGCCTCAAGGCCACGCCGCACGGCGAGATCGAAGCGGCCAAGGCCGTGGGCATGTCGCGCTTCAAGATGTACAAGCGCATCCTGCTGCCGTCGGCCCTGCGCCGGGCGCTGCCGCAGTACAGCAACGAAGTGATCATGATGCTGCAGACCACCAGCCTGGCGTCCATCGTGACCCTGATCGACATCACCGGCGCGGCCCGCACCGTCAACGCGCAGTTCTACCTGCCGTTCGAGGCGTACATCACCGCCGGCGTGTTCTACCTGTGCCTGACCTTCATCCTTGTGCGCCTGTTCAAGCTGGCCGAGCGCCGCTGGCTGAGCTACCTGGCCCCGCGGAAGCACTGACATGGAACGCATCGACCACGTATTGCCGTGGAGCCACCTGGGCAGCGAGCGCCGGATTTCGGTGTTCCGCTTCGGAGGCGGGGAGCGCAAGGCCTACATCCAGGCCAGCCTGCACGCCGACGAACTGCCGGGCATGCGTACCGCCTGGGAACTGAAGAAGCGCCTCGGCGAGCTCGAAGCCCAAGGCCTGCTCAACGGCGTCATCGAACTGGTGCCGGTGGCCAACCCGCTGGGTCTTGGCCAATTGCTGCAAGGCAATCACCAGGGCCGGTTCGAGGCGGGCAGCGGCAAGAACTTCAACCGCGACTTCGTCGAGTTGAGCGCACCGGTCGCAGCGGCGCTGGGCGAACGCCTGGGCGATGATCCGCACGCCAACGTCCGGCTGATCCGTCAGGCGATGGCCGATCACCTGGCGGCGTTGCCCGAGGCGAGCAGCCAACTGCAAGGCATGCAGCGCGTGCTGCTCAGCCACGCCTGCACCGCTGACGTGGTGCTGGACCTGCACTGCGACGCCGAAGCCGCGCTGCACCTGTACGCGTTGCCGCAGCACTGGCCGCAGTGGCGTTCGCTGGCCGCGCACCTGAACGTTAAAGTGGGATTGCTGGCGGAAGACTCCGGCGGCAGCTCCTTCGACGAAGCCTGCTCGCTGCCGTGGCTGCGCCTGTCGCGCCAGTTCCCGGAGGCGTCGATTCCCCTGGCCTGCCTGGCGACCACCGTCGAGCTGGGCGGCCAGGCCGACACCGGCCGGGCGCAGGCCGAGGACTGGGCCGAAGGTATCTTGGCGTTCCTCGCCGAGCAGGGGCTGATCGGTGGCGAGTGGCCGAAGCCGGCGCACGAGCCTTGCGAAGGCATGCCGTTCGAGGGCACTGAGCTGCTGTTCGCGCCGCACCCCGGTGTGGTGAGCTTTTTGCGCAGGCCCGGCGAATGGGTCGAGGCCGGCGATGAGATTTTTGAAGTGATCGACCCTGTGTCCGATCGGGTCAGCACGGTGTGTGCTGGTACGTCCGGGGTGCTGTTTGCCATTGAACGGCTGCGATATGCCCAACCCGGTTTCTGGCTGGCCAAGGTGGCGGGGCGCGAAGCGCTGCGTCACGGGCGCTTGCTCAACGACTGACTGACTGTTTTTGTGAGAACCGACCGCATGTACAAACTTGAAGTCCAAGACCTGCATAAACGCTACGGCAGTCACGAAGTGCTCAAGGGCGTGTCCCTGAAGGCGGCAGCCGGCGATGTGATCAGCATCATCGGCTCCAGTGGCTCCGGCAAAAGTACTTTCCTGCGCTGCATCAACCTGCTCGAGCAGCCGCACGCGGGCAAGATCCTGCTCAACAACGAAGAGCTCAAGCTGGTGGCGAACAAGGACGGCGCGCTGAAGGCGGCCGACCCGAAACAGCTGCAGCGCATGCGCTCGCGCCTGTCGATGGTGTTCCAGCACTTCAACCTGTGGTCGCACATGACCGCGCTGGAAAACATCATGGAAGCGCCGGTGCATGTGCTGGGCGTGTCCAAGGCCGAGGCCCGCGAGAAGGCCGAGCACTACCTGAACAAGGTGGGCGTGGCCCATCGCAAGGACGCCTTCCCGGGGCACATGTCCGGTGGCGAGCAGCAGCGTGTGGCGATCGCCCGTGCGCTGGCGATGGAGCCGGAAGTGATGCTGTTCGACGAGCCGACCTCGGCCCTCGACCCGGAACTGGTGGGCGATGTGCTCAAGGTCATGCAGTCCCTGGCCCAGGAAGGCCGCACCATGGTGGTGGTGACCCACGAAATGGGCTTCGCCCGTGAAGTGTCGAACCAGTTGGTGTTCCTGCACAAAGGCCTGGTGGAAGAGAGCGGCAACCCGCGCGAAGTGCTGGTCAACCCGCAGTCGGAACGTTTGCAGCAATTCCTCTCGGGCAGCCTCAAGTAAACGCTCCCTTTATGCACCACGTTAGTGCATGCTTCGCAGCCTGGATGCTGGCTCATTTCCCCTGCGGAAGCGAGCCTGCCCGCGAAAGCGGCAGGTCAGTCATTCTCATCGTTGACTGACCCAACCCTTTCGCGAGCGGGTTCGCTCCCACACTGGATCTATGTCGGGTTCAGGATTACGGGCTAGCATTGGCCCATGCCTTCAATACTGTTACCTCGTTTCGGATTGCCCGCCCATGACTGCCCATCGAATTGGTTTCCTGATTTGGCCCAGCACTAAAGCTCTGACGCTGGCGCTGGCGGAGGAAGCCTTGCGTGTCGCTCAGCGGGTGCATCCGGAGGTGGTCTACGAGTTGTCGTTCTTGCAGGCCGAACCGCCGAGCGAGAGCGGCTGGCAACTGCCTGGCGAACCCTGGTCCGGCAAGCTGGAGAACTTCCAGAAACTGTTCCTGCTCGCCGACGAGCCGCCGGCCGCCCTGGCGCCGAACCTCACCAGCGCGCTCAAGCAACTGGTGCGCGCCGGTTGCGTGATCGGCGGGCTGTCCGCCGGCGTGTACCCGTTGGCGCAACTGGGGCTGCTCGACGGCTACCGTGCCGCCGTGCACTGGCGCTGGCAGGACGATTTCGCCGAGCGCTTCCCCAAGGTCATCGCCACCAGCCATCTGTTCGACTGGGACCGCGACCGTCTCACGGCCTGCGGCGGCATGTCGGTGCTCGACTTGCTGCTGGCGGTGCTGGCCCGTGACCACGGCGCTGAACTGGCCGGCGCGGTCTCCGAGGAACTGGTGGTCGAGCGCATCCGCGAAGGGGGCGAGCGTCAGCGCATTCCGCTGCAGAACCGCCTGGGCTCCAGCCATCCGAAGCTCACCCAGGCGGTGCTGCTGATGGAAGCCAACATCGAAGAGCCGCTGACCACCGACGAAATCGCCCAGCACGTGTGCGTGTCCCGCCGGCAGCTGGAGCGGATCTTCAAGCAGTACCTCAACCGTGTGCCGAGCCAGTACTACCTGGAGCTGCGCCTGAACAAGGCCCGGCAGATGCTGATGCAGACCAGCAAGTCGATCATCCAGATCGGCCTGTCCTGCGGTTTCTCCTCGGGGCCGCATTTCTCCAGCGCCTACCGCAACTTCTTCGGCGCCACGCCGCGGGAAGACCGCAACCAGCGGCGCAGCAGCAGCCCGTTCGAGCTGTCCTCGGTGCCGCCGGAGCGCGGTTGATCCGCGCTTGAGGGCGCTTGCTCTTCGGTTCCGCAGGCCCCGCTGTCCGTAATCTCCCCTCCGTTTGTTCGATGATGGCTTGCGCGCCGAAATCGACCGCTGCCGTTCGGAAACAAGCCGACAGCACCGCATGCTCTCCTGCGCAAGCGGATTGCCGCGCAACTCAATGATTTGGGCGATTTCCATGGGCAATTCCAGAATGTCCGGGGGGGCATTTCGGTGATGGCATTGTCGGTCGGATGATGGCAACAGGGTGGGGGTTCATCGCAGGGCGAGCCGTGCTGATTGATGGGCGGACAGCAGACTCCATCGGTGAGCGCCATGTGCGGTACATATGTACCGCACACGGAAAAACGGCATCGGATACAAAGTGACAGGTCTGCCGCAAACCCCGGTCGCCAGTTAAACTGCGCCTTTGCGACCCTATTTGTCGCATTGCCGTAAACCCGGGAAAAACCGGGGTTTGCGCTATAAGAAGTTGTCGCTTGGCGACAAGGCCGGGCTGAGAACTGTCCTTACAATCCCCCCATCTCCCGCCAGTTTCAGGCGGGTGTTCCTCATCAGGAGACTCCGATGTCCGTTGAGCACGCTGCGGTACAACGCGCCGATTTCGACCAGGTAATGGTTCCCAACTATGCGCCTGCCGCTTTCATTCCGGTGCGTGGCGAAGGCTCCCGCGTCTGGGACCAGACCGGCCGCGAGCTGATCGACTTCGCCGGCGGGATTGCCGTCAACGTGCTGGGCCATGCGCATCCGGCGCTGGTCGGCGCCCTGACCGAGCAGGCGAACAAGCTGTGGCACGTGTCCAACGTGTTCACCAACGAGCCGGCCCTGCGCCTGGCGCACAAGCTGATCGACGCCACCTTCGCCGAGCGTGTGTTCTTCTGCAACTCCGGCGCCGAAGCCAACGAGGCCGCGTTCAAGCTGGCCCGCCGCGTAGCGTTCGACCGTTTCGGCAGCGAGAAGTACGAAATCATCGCCGCGCTGAACAGCTTCCACGGCCGCACCCTGTTCACCGTGAACGTCGGCGGCCAGTCGAAGTACTCCGACGGTTTCGGTCCGAAGATCACCGGCATCACTCACGTGCCGTACAACGACCTGGCGGCCCTGAAGGCTGCCGTTTCCGACAAGACCTGCGCCGTGGTGCTGGAACCGATCCAGGGCGAGGGCGGCGTGCTGCCGGCCGAGCTGGCGTACCTGCAAGGCGCCCGCGAGCTGTGCGATGCGCACAACGCGCTGCTGGTGTTCGACGAAGTGCAGACCGGCATGGGCCGCACCGGCAAACTGTTCGCCTACCAGCATTTCGGCGTGACCCCGGACATCCTCACCAGCGCCAAGAGCCTGGGCGGCGGTTTCCCGATCGCGGCGATGCTGACCACCGAAGCGCTGGCCAAGCACCTGGTCGTCGGCACCCACGGCACCACCTACGGCGGCAACCCGCTGGCGTGCGCGGTGGCCGAGGCAGTGGTCGACGTGATCAACACCCCTGAAGTGCTCAACGGCGTCAACGCCAAGCACGACAAGTTCAAGACCCGCCTGGAGCAGATCGGCCAGAAGTACGGCCTGTTCACCCAGGTGCGCGGTCTGGGCCTGCTGATCGGCTGCGTGCTGAGCGATGCCTGGAAAGGCAAGGCCAAGGACGTGTTCAACGCCGCCGAGCGTGAAGGCCTGATGATCCTGCAGGCCGGCCCGGACGTGATCCGTTTCGCGCCGAGCCTGGTGATCGACGACGCCGACATCGATCAGGGCCTGGAGCGCTTCGAGCGCGCCGTGGCCAAGCTGACGCAAGCCTGATTGACCCTCCGGCGCCTGACCGCTCAGGCGCCGGACCCGATTTTCGTTTTGCACCGACACATACTGTGGGAGCCAGCCCGCTGGCGATGAGGGCCTGACAGCCAACATCACTGTTGCCTGAAAGGACGCAATCGCCGGCAGTCTGGCTCCCACAATCGACTCTGGGTCGACCCGGGGACGGTGTGGAATTTTTCACCTGTGATTTTCATGAGAGAAAGGAGTGACACCATGCTGGTGATGCGCCCTGCGCAAATGGCTGACCTGGGCGAGGTACAGCGTCTGGCTGCGGACAGCCCGATCGGTGTCACTTCGTTGCCGGACGACGTGGAGCGCCTGAGCGACAAGATCGCCGCCAGCGAGGCGTCGTTCTCCGCCGAGGTCAGCTTCAACGGCGAGGAAAGCTACTTCTTCGTCCTTGAGGACACCGTCGCCGGCAAGCTGGTCGGCTGCTCGGCCATCGTCGCCTCGGCCGGCTACTCCGAACCGTTCTACAGCTTTCGCAACGAGACCTTCGTGCACGCTTCCCGCGAGCTGAAGATCCACAACAAGATCCACGTGCTTTCGCAGTGCCACGACCTGACCGGCAACAGCCTGCTGACCAGTTTCTACGTGCAGCGCGACCTGGTGGGCTCGCCGTGGGCCGAGCTCAACTCCCGTGGCCGCCTGCTGTTCGTCGCCAGCCATCCTGAGCGTTTCGCCGACTCGGTGGTGACCGAGATCGTCGGCTACAGCGACGAGAACGGCGACTCGCCGTTCTGGGACGCCATCGGCCGCAACTTCTTCGACCTCAACTACGCCGAGGCCGAGCGCCTGTGCGGCCTCAAGAGCCGCACCTTCCTGGCCGAGCTGATGCCGCACTACCCGATCTACGTGCCGCTGCTGCCGGACTCCGCCCAGGAGGCGATGGGCCAGGTGCACCCGCGTGCGCAGATCACCTTCGACATCCTGATGCGCGAAGGCTTCGAGACCGATCATTACATCGACATTTTCGACGGCGGCCCGACCCTGCACGCCCGCGTCTCGGGGATCCGCTCGATCGCCCAGAGCCGCGTCGTGCCGGTGAAGATCGGCGAGCCGGTCAAGGGCGCAGGGCGCCAGTACCTGGTGGCCAACGCGCAGTTGCAGGATTACCGCGCCGTTCTGCTGGAGCTGGACTACGCGCCCGGCAAACCGGTGACCCTGGACCTGGAAGCGGCCGAAGCCCTGGGCGTCGGCGAGGGCGCCAGCGTGCGCCTGGTGGCGGTTTAACGCCTTAGCGAGTTTCACGGGTGGCGTTGGCGGCCCGTTTGAGGAGATAGCATGATCGTTCGTCCCGTACGCAGCAGCGATTTACCCGCTCTGATCGACCTGGCCCGCAGCACCGGCACCGGCCTGACCACCTTGCCGGCCAACGAAGAGCGCCTGACCCACCGGGTCGGCTGGGCCGAGAAGACCTTTCGCGGCGAAGCCGGCCGCGGCGATGCGGACTACCTGTTCGTGCTCGAAGACGACAACGGCCGCGTGGTGGGGATCTCCGCCATCGCCGGCGCCGTCGGCCTGCGTGAGCCGTGGTACAACTTCCGGGTCGGCCTGACCGTCAGCGCCTCCCAGGAGCTGAACATCTACCGCGAGATCCCGACCCTGTTCCTGGCCAACGACCTGACCGGCAACTCCGAGCTGTGCTCGCTGTTCCTGCACGCCGACTACCGCACCGGCCTCAACGGCCGCATGCTGTCCAAGGCGCGGATGCTGTTCATCGCCGAGTTTCCGCAGCTGTTCGGCAACAAGATCATCGCCGAGATGCGCGGCGTCTCCGACGAGGCGGGCCGTTCGCCGTTCTGGGAGAGCCTGGGCCGGCATTTCTTCAAGATGGAATTCAGCCAGGCCGATTACCTGACCGGCGTCGGCAACAAGGCGTTCATCGCCGAGCTGATGCCCAAGTTCCCGCTGTACACCTGCTTCCTGTCCGAAGACGCACGTGCCGTGATCGGCCAGGTGCACCCGGACACCGAGCCTGCGCTGGCGATGCTCAAGGGCGAAGGCTTCAGCTATCAGGGCTACGTCGACATCTTCGACGCCGGCCCCGCCATCGAGTGCGAAACCGGCAAGATCCGCGCGGTGCGCGACAGCCAGGCGCTGGTGCTGGCGGTGGGCACGCCGGGCGACGACGCCACGCCGTTCATCATCCATAACCGCAAGCGCGAGGACTGCCGGATCACTGCAGCCCCGGCGCGTCTGGCCGCCGGCACCCTGGTGGTCGATCCGCTGACCGCCAAACGCCTTCAACTCAATGCCGGCGATCAGGTGCGCGCCGTTCCGTTGTCCGCAGCCCGGGAGTCGAAACAATGAATTCGCTATACATCGCAGGTCAGTGGCTGGCCGGCCAGGGGGATGCGTTCGAGTCGCTGAACCCGGTGACCCAGCAAGTGCTGTGGTCAGGCCAGGGCGCAACCGCCGCCCAGGTCGATTCGGCGGTGCACGCCGCGCGCCAGGCATTCCCGGCCTGGGCCAAGCGTTCTCTGCAGGAGCGCATCGGCGTGCTCGAAGCATTCGCCGCCACTCTGAAGAGCCACAGCGACGAGCTGGCCCGCGCCATCGGTGAGGAAACCGGTAAGCCGCTCTGGGAAGCGGCGACCGAAGTCACCAGCATGGTCAACAAGATCGCGATCTCGGTGCAGAGCTACCGTGAACGCACCGGCGAGAAGAGCGGCCCGCTGGGCGACGCCACCGCCGTGCTGCGCCACAAGCCCCACGGTGTGGTGGCGGTGTTCGGTCCGTACAACTTCCCTGGCCACCTGCCGAACGGGCACATCGTGCCGGCGTTGCTGGCCGGCAACAGCGTGCTGTTCAAGCCGAGCGAGCTGACGCCGAAGGTCGCCGAGCTCACGGTCAAGTGCTGGATCGAGGCCGGTCTGCCGGCCGGTGTGCTGAACCTGCTGCAAGGCGCCCGCGAAACCGGCATCGCCCTGGCGGCCAATCCAGGCATCGACGGCCTGTTCTTCACCGGCTCCAGCCGCACCGGCAATCACCTGCACCAGCAGTTCGCCGGGCGCCCGGACAAGATCCTCGCCCTGGAGATGGGCGGCAACAACCCGTTGGTGGTGGATCAGGTCGCCGATCTCGACGCAGCGGTCTACACGATCATTCAGTCGGCGTTCATTTCCGCCGGCCAGCGCTGCACCTGCGCCCGCCGTCTGCTGGTGCCGCAAGGCGCCTGGGGCGACAGCCTGTTGGCGCGCCTGGTGGCGGTGACGTCGACCATCGAGGTCGGCGCGTTCGACCGCCAGCCGGCGCCGTTCATGGGCTCGGTGATTTCCCTGGGCGCGGCCAAGGCCCTGATGGATGCCCAGGCGCATCTTTTGGCCAACGGTGCGGTGCCGCTGCTGGAAATGACCCAACCGCAGGCGCAGTCGGCCTTGCTGACGCCAGGCATCCTGGATGTGACCGCTGTGGCCGGGCGTCCGGACGAAGAACTGTTCGGCCCGCTGCTGCAAGTGATCCGCTACGCCGATTTCGACGCGGCCATCGCCGAAGCCAACGACACCGCCTACGGTCTGGCTGCCGGCCTGCTGTCGGATTCCGAGGCGCGTTACCAGCAGTTCTGGCTGCAAAGCCGTGCCGGCATCGTCAACTGGAACAAGCAACTGACCGGCGCCGCCAGCAGCGCACCGTTCGGCGGCGTCGGCGCGTCGGGCAACCACCGCGCCAGCGCCTACTACGCGGCGGACTACTGCGCCTACCCGGTGGCCTCGCTCGAAACCCCGGACCTGGTGCTGCCGGCGGCCCTGACGCCGGGCGTGAAGATGGCGTGATGCCCATCGCCGGCAGGCCGGCTGGCTCCCACGGGATCGATGCAGGGCACATAGGTGCAAACACCTGCCGACCTGTGGGAGCGGGCTTGCCCGCGAAAGCCGCGCCGCAGTCTCAAAGAACCGTTACGCAAGCCTATAACAACAGATTCTCGTGGAGCCTCGCTGATGAAATCCTGTGAAGTCAATTTTGACGGTCTAGTGGGGCCGACCCACAACTACGGTGGCCTGTCCTACGGCAACGTCGCCTCCCAAAGCAACAGTCAGCAGTCCTCCAATCCGAAGGAAGCCGCGCTGCAGGGTCTGGCGAAAATGAAGGCGCTGATGGACATGGGCTTTGTCCAGGGCGTGCTGGCGCCGCAGGAGCGTCCGGACGTGGCTGCCTTGCGCCGTCTGGGCTTCGGCGGCACCGATGCCCAGGTGATCGAGCGCGCCGCCAAGGAAGCGATGCCGCTGCTGGTCGCCAGCTGCTCGGCGTCGAGCATGTGGGTGGCCAACGCCGCCACGGTCAGCCCGAGCGCCGACACCGCCGACGGCCGCGTGCATTTCACCGCCGCCAACCTCAACTGCAAGTACCACCGCAGCATCGAACACCCGACCACCAGCCGCGTGCTGGGGGCGATGTTCGCCGATCAGCAGCACTTCGCCCATCACGCCGCGTTGCCGGCGGTGGCGCAATTCGGCGACGAAGGCGCGGCCAACCACACCCGTTTCTGCCGTGAGTACGGCGAGGCCGGCGTCGAGTTCTTCGTGTTCGGCCGCAGCGCGTTCGACACCCGTTATCCGGCGCCGCAGAAGTACCCGGCGCGCCAGACCCTCGAAGCGTCCCAGGCGGTCGCCCGCCTGCACGGCCTGCGTGACGACGGCGTGGTCTACGCCCAGCAGAACCCGGCGGTGATCGATCAGGGCGTGTTCCACAATGACGTGATCGCGGTGGGCAACGGCGAGGTGCTGTTCTATCACGAGGACGCGTTCCTGGAGACCGAACAGATGCTGGCCGAGCTGCAAACCAAGCTCGCCAAGGTCGGCGGCAAGTTCCAGTCGATCTGCGTGCCGCGTTCGGCGGTCACCGTGGATGACGCGGTGCGCTCCTACCTGTTCAACAGCCAGTTGCTGTCGCGCCCTGACGGCTCGATGCTGCTGATCGTGCCGGAAGAGTGCCGCGGCAACGAGCGCGTCTGGAACTACCTGCAAAGCCTGACCGGCTCCGGCGGCCCGGTTCGCGAGGTCAAGGTCTTCGACCTGAAGCAAAGCATGCAGAACGGCGGCGGCCCCGCTTGCCTGAGGCTGCGTGTCGCACTCAACGAAACCGAACTGGCGGCGGTCAATCCAGGGGTTATCATGACGGCACCGTTGTACGGTTCGTTGACCGCATGGGTTGAAAAGCACTACCGCGACCGCCTGACCGAAAACGATCTGGCGGATCCGCAATTGCTGCTTGAATGCCGGACGGCACTGGATGAACTGACGCAAATCCTTAAACTGGGCGCGGTTTATCCATTCCAGATCAATTGATGGCCGGTGCGCCGCCTTCGCGCGGCGCACGGCTTCATCTCCCAAGAGAGCGTAAACATGAGTGATTCCCTGCAGCTGATCCTTGAAGACACCGACGGCACGCAACTGCAAACCTCCTGCACCCGCGTCGCGGTCATGTGGCAAGGCAAGGAGCTGTGGATCCAGCAGGACGGCCGCGGCCAACTGCTGATCGGCGTCGACGTCGAAGAAGACGACGAAGAGTACGCCAACCTGCTGCTGCGCCCGTTGGCGACTAATCTGGTAAGTCTGCAACTGGAAATGGAACCGGCCGACCTCGGTGGCGAGGAACATGTGCACGGCCCGGATTGCAACCACGACCACTAAGGAAACCGCTCTATGCTCGCCCTCGGCAAACTGCTTGAACTGACCCTCGCCGGCCGCGAACCGGCGGAGAAGACTCAACTGACTGTCGAAGGCGTGCGCATGCGCTGGTTGAGCGAGGGCGCGCTGGAAGTACGGCCGCCCGAAGCGCGCGACAATGGCCTGGACCTGCTGCTGTCGGCAGGGATCCACGGCAACGAGACCGCGCCGATCGAATTGCTCGACCGCCTGTTGCATGACATCGCCCGCGGCGACCTGAAGCCGCGCGCACGCATTCTGTTCCTGTTCGGCAACCCGGAAGCGATCCGCAAGGGCGAGCGCTTCATCGAGCAGGACGTCAACCGGCTGTTCAACGGCCGTCACGAACAAAGCAGCGGCTGCGAAGCCTTGCGTGCCTGTGAGCTGGAGCGCCTGGCGGCGAGTTTCTTCAACCTGCCGGATCGTCAGCGCCTGCACTACGACCTGCACACCGCGATCCGCGGTTCGAAGATCGAGCAGTTTGCCCTGTACCCGTGGAAGGAAGGGCGCCAGCATTCCCGGCGCGAACTGGCCCGTCTGCGGGCGGCGGGCATGGAAGCGGTGCTGCTGCAGAACAAGCCGTCGATCGTGTTCAGCTCGTACACCTACGACAAGCTCGGCGCCGAGTCCTTCACCCTCGAGCTGGGCAAGGCCCGGCCGTTCGGGCAGAACGCCGGGGTCAACGTGTCGCTGCTGGAAAACCGCCTGAAGCAGATCATCGAAGGCAACGAGCCCGAACAGGCGCAAGAAGGCCTGGACGGCCTGCAGCTGTTCAGCGTGGCCCGGGAAATCATCAAGCACAGCGACGCCTTCCGCCTGAACCTGCCGGCGGACATCGAGAACTTTTCGGAATTGGACATGGGGTATGTGCTGGCCGAAGACCTGGCCAATACCCGCTGGATCATCGAAGAGCAGGGCGCGCGGATCATCTTCCCCAACCCCAAGGTCAAGAACGGCCTGCGCGCCGGCATCCTGATCGTGCCGACCACGGACGATCAGCTGGCCTGATCACGCCGCACGGACCCTGCAGGCTTCCTTCACTGAATCCGGAAGCACCGCAGATCCTGTGGGAGCGGGCTTGCCAGCGAATCGGCCGGCCCATCCGACATCGATGGTGACTGACCCGCCGCCCTCGCGAGCAGGCGGGCTCCCACAGGTTTCGGCGCTTAGACCGCTACGGCACGCGGCTCGCTGCGGCGCAGCGCACGGATCTTCAGCAGCGTGTCGGCGCAGGTTCTCGCCGCTTCCTGACCCTTGTGCACGAAATGCTCGAAGAAGAACTTCTGGTGCTCTTCGCCGGCATGGAAGTGGTGCGGGGTCAGGGACACCGAGAACACCGGCACTTCGGTTTCCAGCTGCACCTGCATCAGGCCGCTGACGACCGACTGGGCGACGAACTCGTGACGGTAGATCCCGCCGTCCACCACCAGGGCGGCCGCGACGATACCGGCATAACGACCGGTCTTGGCCAGCAGCTTGGCGTGCAGAGGCATTTCGAACGCGCCGCCGACCTCGAAGAAATCGATGTCCGATTCCTGGTAGCCCTGGGCGATCATTTCGGCGACGAAACCTTTACGGCTCTGGTCGACGATTTCCTTGTGCCAGCAGGCCTGGATGAACGCGACGCGCTCGCCCTGGGTGTGTTTGGCTTTGCTGTCGATTGCGGTGGGTTGCATGTTCTGACTCCTGTTTGTGTGAAAAACAGGGCGATATGAATCGAAAGGGATCAAGGGTACGCGCGCGCAAGCACGCAGACGGCCCTTTGGCGTCAATCCCGTTCTCTCTTCATCCGGACTGTGACCGTCGGCCCCGGAATCACACCGGGTCTGCTGACCTTGCCGTCGGACACGACCTGAACCGTGCCTGCCGCCAAGCGCTCGCGGGCTATGCGCGTTGCGCGCAATTACCGCCGGTGGGGAATTGCACCCCGCCCTGAGAACGTTGTGCCGCCCTTTGTCCGGCGGCGCAGCGTTTTTAACACAGTTCCTTTGGCGATGCATTGCGCCTTTGTGATGATTGCCATCGAATTTTTCGCTTCACGCGGCGACTTTTCCTTGCCCAAGGGTTGATTAATCCGCGCCATGCCCGCAGTAATTCCAAAACGAAAAGGGATTTCCCCTGCTGACTTGAGGCCAGGTTCATGAGCGTTATCGATCTTCGCAGCGACACCGTCACCCAACCGTCTCCCGCAATGCTTGAAGCGATGGCCCGCGCGGCCACCGGTGACGATGTGTATGGCGAGGATCCGACGGTCAACCGTCTGGAAGCCGAATTGGCAGAACGGCTGGGGTTTGCCGCCGCGCTGTTCGTGCCGACCGGCACCATGAGCAACCTGCTGGGCTTGATGGCCCATTGCGGGCGCGGCGACGAATACATCGTCGGCCAGCAGGCGCACACCTACAAGTACGAAGGCGGCGGTGCGGCGGTGCTCGGCTCGATCCAGCCGCAGCCGCTGGAGGTGCAGGCCGACGGTTCGCTGGATCTGGACCAGGTGGCCGCCGCGATCAAGCCCGATGACTTCCATTTCGCCCGCACGCGTCTGCTGGCCCTGGAAAACACCATGCAAGGCAAGGTGCTGCCGCTGGAATACCTGGCCCGGGCCCGAAGCTTCACCCAGGAGCACGGCCTGGCCCTGCACCTGGACGGCGCGCGCCTGTACAACGCGGCGGTCAAGCTGGGCGTCGATGCCCGGCAGATCACCCGGCATTTCGATTCGGTCTCGGTGTGCCTGTCCAAGGGCCTCGGCGCTCCGGTCGGCTCGGTGCTGTGCGGCTCGGCCGAGCTGATCGGCAAGGCCCGCCGGTTGCGCAAGATGGTCGGCGGCGGCATGCGCCAGGCCGGTCTGCTGGCGGCGGCGGGGCTGTACGCGCTGGAGCATAACGTCGAGCGCCTGGCGGACGACCACGCCAACGCCGAGTTGCTGGCCGAAGGGCTGCGCAATGCAGGGTTCAGCGTCGAGCCGGTGCAGACCAACATGGTCTACGTGCAGATGGGCGACCGTGCCCACGCCCTGAAGGCGTTTGCGGCGGAGCGCGGGATCCGGCTGAGCGCCGCCGCCCGGCTGCGGATGGTCACGCACATGGACGTCAATCGCTCGCAAATCGGGCAGGTGGTCGAGGCATTCGTCGCGTTTTCGCGCAAGTGACAGCGTTGGCGGCCCAATTGACTGCTTCTATCGTATAAACACGCTGTACCCCGCGCGCAGGGCCGATATAATGCGGCCCTTTGCCGTTGCTTCGTCTGTCGACGTTTTGCACAGGCCTTTGGCCGCAGCCTCCGTGGAAGAACCTAATGAAAAGCGCAGAAATCCGTGAAGCCTTCCTTCGCTTCTTCGAAGAGCAAGGCCACACCCGTGTAGCCTCCAGCTCTTTGATTCCGGGCAATGACCCAACCCTGCTGTTCACCAACGCAGGCATGAACCAGTTCAAGGACTGCTTCCTGGGCCAGGAAAAGCGCGCGTACACCCGCGCCGTCAGCAGCCAGAAATGCGTGCGCGCCGGCGGCAAGCACAACGACCTGGAAAACGTCGGTTACACCGCCCGTCACCACACCTTCTTCGAAATGCTGGGCAACTTCAGCTTCGGCGACTACTTCAAGCGCGACGCCATCACCTTCGCCTGGACGTTCCTGACGTCCGACAAGTGGCTGAACCTGCCGAAGGAAAAGCTGTGGGTGACCGTCTACGCCACCGACGACGAAGCCTACGACATCTGGACCAAGGAAGTCGGCGTGCCGGCCGAGCGCATGGTGCGCATCGGCGACAACAAGGGCGCGCCGTACGCCTCCGACAACTTCTGGACCATGGGCGACACCGGCCCGTGCGGTCCGTGCACCGAGATCTTCTACGACCACGGCGCCGACATCTGGGGGGGGCCGCCGGGCTCGCCGGAAGAGGACGGTGACCGCTACATCGAGATCTGGAACAACGTGTTCATGCAGTTCAACCGCACCGCCGACGGCGTGCTGCATCCGCTGCCGGCACCGTCGGTGGACACCGGCATGGGCCTTGAGCGGATCAGCGCCGTGCTGCAGCACGTGCACTCGAACTACGAGATCGACCTGTTCCAGAGCCTGCTGACCGCTTCGGCCAAGGCCATCGGCTGCACCAACGACGGCCAGGCTTCGCTGAAAGTGGTGGCCGACCACATCCGTTCCTGCGGCTTCCTGGTCGCCGACGGCGTGCTGCCTTCCAACGAAGGCCGCGGCTACGTGCTGCGCCGGATCATCCGTCGCGCCTGCCGCCACGGCAACAAGCTGGGCGCCAAGGGCAGCTTCTTCTACCAGATCGTCGCCGCGCTGGTGGCCGAGATGGGCGAAGCCTTCCCTGAACTCAAGTCCCAGCAGGCGCACATCGAGCGCGTGCTCAAGGCCGAGGAAGAGCAGTTCGCCAAGACCCTGGAGCAGGGCCTGAAGATCCTCGAGCAGGACCTGTCCGAGCTCAAGGGCGAAGTCGTGCCGGGCGACGTGGTGTTCAAGCTCTACGACACCTACGGGTTCCCGATGGACCTGACCGCGGACATCGCCCGCGAGCGCAGCCTGACCATCGACGAAGCCGGCTTCGAGCGCGAAATGGAAGCCCAGCGTGAGCGCGCCCGTTCCGCCAGCTCGTTCGGCCTGGACTACAACAGCCTGGTCAAGGTCGACGTCGACACCGAATTCACCGGTTACCACGCCACCAGCGGTTCGGCGAAAGTCGTCGCGCTCTATAAAGACGGCCAGTCCGTGGACGTCTTGAGTGAAGGGCAGGAAGGCGTGATCGTGCTGAACCAGACCCCGTTCTATGCGGAGTCCGGCGGCCAGGTCGGCGACTGCGGCTACATTCAGGCCGGCAACAGCCGTTTCGACGTGCGCGACACCACCAAGACCGGCGGCGCGTTCCTGCACCACGGCGTGCTGGCCTCGGGCAGCCTGATCGTCGGCGCACCGGTGGAGACCCACGTCGAAGCCGACGTGCGCCACGCCACCTCGCTGAACCACTCGGCCACCCACCTGCTGCACGCGGCATTGCGCAAGGTGCTGGGCGACCACGTCCAGCAGAAGGGCTCGCTGGTGGACAGTCAGCGCCTGCGTTTCGACTTCAGCCACTTCGAGGCGATCAAGCCTGAACAGCTCAAGGCGCTGGAAGACATCGTCAACGCCGAGATCCGCAAGAACTCGGCGGTGGAGACCGAAGAGACCGACATCGACACCGCCAAGAAGAAAGGCGCAATGGCGCTGTTCGGCGAGAAGTACGGCGACAGCGTGCGCGTGCTGAGCATGGGCGGCGACTTCTCCGTTGAGCTGTGCGGCGGCATCCATGCCAACCGCACCGGCGACATCGGCCTGCTGAAGATCATCAGCGAAGGCGGTGTGGCCTCCGGCGTGCGCCGCATCGAAGCGGTGACCGGCGCTTCGGCGCTGGCCTACCTGAACGCGGCCGAAGAGCAACTCAAGGAAGCGGCCAGCCTGGTCAAGGGCAGCCGCGACAACCTGATCGACAAGCTGTCGGCTGTGCTGGAGCGCAACCGCCTGCTGGAGAAGCAGCTCGAGCAGCTGCAGGCCAAGGCCGCCAGCGCCGCCGGCGACGATCTGTCGGCCCAGGCTGCGGACGTCAAGGGCGTGAAGGTGCTGGCTGCGCGTCTGGACGGTCAGGACGGCAAGGCGCTGCTGGCGCTGGTCGATCAGCTGAAGAACAAACTCGGCCGCGCAGTGATCCTGCTCGGCAGTGTCCATGAGGAAAAGGTCGTACTGGTCGCTGGCGTGACCAAGGACCTGACTGGCCAACTCAAAGCCGGTGATTTGATGAAACAGGCTGCTGCGGCAGTGGGCGGGAAGGGCGGCGGTCGCCCGGACATGGCGCAGGGCGGCGGTACAGACGCCGGCGCACTGGACAGCGCATTGGCGCTGACCGTTCCGTTCGTCGAGCAGGGTTTATAAGACGCGCCGCCGGGCCCGCAGTCTAGTGGCGGGCCCGATGGCCGTTCGAGTGATTATTGGGCGCCCTTCATGGGCAGAGGCGGCTTTGAAATGGCTTTGATCGTACAGAAATTTGGAGGCACCTCGGTCGGCAGCGTCGAGAGAATCGAGCAGGTCGCCGACAAGGTTAAGAAATTCCGCGATGCCGGCGATGACCTGGTGGTTGTGCTGTCTGCAATGAGCGGCGAAACCAACCGTCTGATCGATCTGGCCAAGCAAATCAGTGGCGACGACCAGCCGGTTCCCCGTGAACTGGACGTGATCGTCTCCACCGGTGAGCAGGTCACGATCGCCCTGTTGGCCATGGCGCTGATCAAGCGCGGTGTGCCGGCGGTGTCGTACACCGGCAACCAGGTGCGGATCCTGACGGACAGCGCGCACAACAAGGCGCGCATCCTGCAGATCGACGACCAGAAGATCCGCGGCGACCTGAAGGCCGGCCGCGTCGTCGTCGTCGCCGGTTTCCAGGGCGTCGACGAACACGGCAACATCACCACCCTGGGCCGTGGCGGTTCCGACACCACCGGCGTGGCGCTGGCCGCCGCGCTCAAGGCTGACGAATGCCAGATCTACACTGACGTCGACGGTGTCTACACCACTGACCCGCGTGTGGTGTCCGTGGCTCAGCGCCTGGACAAGATCACCTTCGAGGAGATGCTGGAAATGGCCAGCCTCGGCTCCAAGGTGCTGCAGATCCGTGCGGTGGAGTTCGCCGGCAAGTACAACGTCCCGCTGCGCGTACTGCACAGCTTCAAGGAGGGTCCGGGCACCCTCATTACCATTGATGAAGAGGAAACCATGGAACAGCCGATCATTTCCGGCATCGCCTTCAACCGCGATGAAGCCAAGCTGACCATCCGTGGCGTGCCAGACACCCCGGGCGTGGCGTTCAAGATTCTCGGCCCGATCAGTGCCGCGAACATCGAAGTCGACATGATCGTGCAGAACGTCGCGCACGATAACACCACCGACTTCACCTTCACCGTGCACCGCAACGACTACCAGTCCGCGCAGACTGTGCTGGAAAACACCGCCCGCGAGATCGGTGCCCGTGAGGTCGTCGGCGACACCAAGATCGCCAAGGTCTCGATCGTCGGCGTCGGCATGCGTTCCCACGCAGGCGTTGCCAGCCGCATGTTCGAATCCCTGGCCAAGGAAAGCATCAACATCCAGATGATCTCGACCTCGGAAATCAAGGTGTCCGTGGTGATCGAAGAGAAGTACCTGGAACTGGCCGTGCGCGCCCTGCACACGGCTTTCGAACTGGACGCTCCAGCCCGCCAGGGCGAGTGACGCGTCACCTGAAGGGCGCGGTCTGACCGCGCCCTTTATTTTTTGAATGGCGCAGACGGGAAACTGTTCTTTTGCTTGCGCTGGTCAATACTCAGGCATGTAGGGCTACGATCGCTCCGGTTGTAGGTCGGGTGCCTTTTTTTTGCAGACTGTTGTCCCTGAACTGAAATGCGTGAGGAGAAAGGTATGCTGATTCTGACTCGTCGGTGCGCAGAAAGCCTGATTATCGGTGATGGCGAAATCACCGTGACCGTGCTCGGCGTCAAAGGAAATCAAGTGCGCATCGGCGTCAACGCCCCCAAAGAGGTGGCCGTGCACCGTGAGGAAATTTACCTGCGTATCAAGAAAGAGAAGGACGAAGAACCAACCCATTAATTTTTATCGATTTTTATGTTTGCAAACGGGGAAGAAGCTGGTTAATATACGCCCCGTGTTGCGGAGAGCTGGCCGAGTGGCCGAAGGCGCTCCCCTGCTAAGGGAGTACACCTCACAAGGGTGTCGGGGGTTCGAATCCCCCGTTCTCCGCCATTATTTTCGTAGTTCGTTGTAATCTGGCTTTTTCGGTAAGTTGTTGAAATTACTAGAAAAAGTGCTTTACAAAAAGATTCAACGGTCTATAATGCGCGGCAACAAATGCACTCGTAGCTCAGCTGGATAGAGTACCCGGCTACGAACCGGGCGGTCACAGGTTCGAATCCTGTCGAGTGCACCATTTAAGAGTTGTTTATAGCGATATAGGCAACTCGGCTTCAACCAGTTGTGGTCTGGTCTAAAAACACAAAATGCACTCGTAGCTCAGCTGGATAGAGTACTCGGCTACGAACCGAGCGGTCACAGGTTCGAATCCTGTCGAGTGCACCATACACCAAAAAGCCCGCGTTTAACGCGGGCTTTTTGCTGTCCGGGATTTGGCTTTTCCCGTCACGCATCCTTTCTCGTCAAAATCCACCTGCGCACTGCGGCCCCGTTTGAGGTCGTAGCGATAGGTCATGGATGAATTGCGCTGGGTGATCTTGTCCGGTTTGCCCAGGGCGCTCTCGACATCCAGCGGGTTCATGCCGGTGATGACTCTACGGTTGATGATCGCTTCACGCCTCTGCCTGGCGTCGATCAGGTTGCCGCAGGGGTCTTGTGCGCGGCCGATGATGGCCGGCTCGCGCCTTTTGCCTGGGTGACCGGCGGTTTCTTCATGACGGGCTTCCGGCAGCAGGGGTACGACCGACCCCGGTGCGTAGGGGCTTACTTCGTGTCGTGAAAGGCGTTCGCCATTTGTGCAGCTCAAGGTGGTGAAGGTGATGCGCCCGTCTTCGGCCTCGCAGCGATGGACGGTGGTCGCCCCGGCGGCGGGCGGCAGGCAGAGCAGGGTGGTCAAAACGATCGGGGTTGGTTTCAAGGGCATCGGGCGTCCTCCGTGACGGGCAATGTCCAAGGGTAGCCGCTGCTTTTTCCGTTGCCGGTGTGTTTTCTTTTCAGGATGAGTCGTCGCAGTTCCATGGATCAGGGCGACGCTGAGCTTTGTCTCGCAAGCGCTTGTTTCAGCCATGATTTTTTAACGTTTTAAACCGTCAGGCGGTGTATCATTGCGCCCGTCAGCCCCGCCGGGGCTTATGGAAAACCTCCATGGACTTACCCAGTAGTTGTTCAGTAGCCCGTTTCACCAATCAAGAATTGACTGATTGATCCTTCCGGCGTGCCCCGCTGCTGGGAGTGGAGTTCGCCTATGTCTGAAGTTGAAGTAAAGAAAACACAGGAAAGCCTGCAGGATCGCCTGGCTCAGGTCGTTGAGCTGCTGCAGCGCCAGAAGGTCGTCGAAGACCTGACCCATCGCCAGGAAGGCGCTCATCACGACCGGGTCGAGAACCTGGTTCACCGGCAAAACCTGGTCGAGCTGCAGCGCAAGCTCGATGACCTGCACTCCGCCGACGTCGCCTACATCCTCGAAGCCTTGCCGCTGGACGACCGTCTGACGCTCTGGCAACTGGTCAAGGCTGACCGCGACGGCGACATCCTTCTTGAAGTGTCCGATTCCGTCCGTGAGTCGCTGATCGCCGACATGGACGATCACGAGCTCCTGGCCGCCGCCAAGGAGCTGGACGCCGACGAGCTCGCCGACCTGGCCTCTGAGTTGCCGCGGGACGTCGTCCACGAGCTGATGGAGTCCCTCGACAACCAGCAGCGCGAGCGTGTGCGTTCGGCCCTGTCCTATGACGAGGAGCAGGTCGGTGCGCTGATGGACTTCGAGATGGTGACCATCCGTGAGGATGTCAGCCTGGAAGTGGTGCTGCGTTACCTGCGTCGTCTCAAGGAGCTGCCGGGCCATACCGACAAGCTGTTCGTGGTCGACTACGACGGCGTGCTCAAGGGCGTGCTGCCGATCAAGCGTCTGCTGGTCAACGATCCTGAGAAGCAGGTTGCCGAAGTCATGGCCAGCGATCCGGTGAGTTTCCACCCGGACGAGGACGCCTACGACGCAGCACAGGCGTTCGAACGGTACGACCTGGTCTCTGCCCCGGTGGTGGACAAGAACGACAAGCTGATCGGCCGTCTGACCATCGACGAAATGGTGGACCTGATCCGTGAGGAAAGCGAAAGCGAAGTCCTCAACATGGCGGGTCTGCGCGAAGAGGAAGACATCTTCGCTTCGGTCTGGAAGTCCTTGCGCAACCGCTGGGCTTGGCTGGCGATCAACCTGATCACGGCGTTCGTCGCCTCGCGGGTGATCGGCCTGTTCGAAGGCTCGATCGAGAAGTTGGTGGCGCTCGCGGCGCTGATGCCGATCGTGGCGGGCATCGGCGGCAACTCAGGCAACCAGACCATCACCATGATCGTCCGGGCCATGGCGCTCGATCAGGTCAGCACCGGCAACACCTCGCGCCTGATGCGCAAGGAACTGGCGGTCGCCCTGATCAACGGTTTGATCTGGGGCGGCGTGATCGGTGTGGTCGCTTACCTGCTGTACCACAGCTGGTCGCTCGGAGTGGTGATGACGGCGGCCATGACCCTGAACCTGCTGCTGGCGGCGTTGATGGGGGTGCTGATCCCGATGACGCTGGCGAAGATGGGGCGTGACCCGGCCATGGGCTCCAGCGTGATGATCACCGCGATGACCGACAGCGGCGGTTTCTTCATCTTCCTGGGGTTGGCGACGATCTTCCTGCTCTGACCGCACCTGAAAAGCCCGCCCATCGGCGGGCTTTTTGTTGCCTGCAAAAAAGCGCTTGGCCGAATGCCGGGCAAAAAAAAGCCAGCATGCAGGCTGGCTTGAGATGTTCTGTGCAGCTCAGGACGCGTCGGCGGCCATTTCGGCGTCGTGGGCGATCAGCGACACCAGGGCGTTCTGCTGGCGGTGGGAGAGCTGACGGAAGCGTTGCAGCAGTTCGCGTTCGTGCAGCGACAGCTCGGGGCTGTCCAGGCGCATGCTCAACTCTTCGCCCAGTGCGCCTTCCTGAATGAGGCTCTGCTCAAGACGGGCAATGATCTCTGAGTTCATGCTGCGGTGATGATTGCGAGCCACCTCGGCGATGCGTTCACGCATTCCGTCTGGCAGGCGTACGACGAACTTGTCAGCCGTGCGGCTGGAATAAATTGCCTGTTTCAATGGGCGCATATAGTTAACCGGTTAGTTCAGGGGAGCGGTTCTCGGAATTGGCCGCAGGATGAGTGGTAGGACAAGCACCCTCGCCAAATGGTTCAACCTGAATTGTTAAGAGGCCCGCATCATGCCTCAAAATTGCCAGATCCTTGGCGTCAATTCTGTGACAAATATTGATCTGGGTAAAGGCGTAATGCCAGCACCAATTATCAGAAATGCGGACTGGTTTGAAAAGATCGCCCAGTGCGCATCGCCGACCGCATCCCGATGCACGAGAACGGGTGCCCGACGGCGCCAGAACGTGCATGCTATGTGGCTTCGATCCTTCTTCCCTAGTTTTTAAAGGATAGTGGCAAATGGCCGATTTTCTAGGGCGCAACCGTTGCCGGAGGGCATTTTCAGGATGGACGGCAGGCTGATTTACCTGATGGGGCCGTCCGGTTCGGGCAAGGACAGCCTGATCGACGCTGCGCGCGAACCGCTCAGGGCGCTCGGCTGCGAAGTGGTGCGGCGGGTGATCACCCGGTCGGCGGAGTCGGTGGGCGAAGAGGCGGTCGGCGTGACGCCGCAGGAGTTCGAGCGACGCCGCAGCGCCGGCGATTTCGCGCTGTCATGGCAGGCCAACGGCCTTAGCTACGGCATTCCGGTGCAGATCGATCAATGGCTGCAGTCCGGGCGGCATGTGCTGGTCAACGGCTCGCGCGGACACCTGGCCGAGGCGTTCGAGCGCTATCCGACGCTGTTGCCGGTGCTGTTGACGGTGCGGGATGACGTGCTGCGCGAGCGCTTGCTCAGGCGGGGGCGGGAAACCCTGGCGCAGATCGATGCGCGGCTGGCGCGCAATGCGTTGTTCGTGGCGGGCGATGCGGTCGGCGAGGCGCCGATCCATCGGCTCGACAATTCGGGGGCTTTGGCGGACACCGTCGCCCGCTTGCTGGCGTGGGTGAAGCTCAGCGCAGCACCGGGTCGAACTTGATCTTGCGGCCGGCCACCAGCGCCAGCACGAACAGGACGGCGAATGCGCCGCAGCCGATCAACGGCAGGGAAATCTCCGTCTCTTCGAAGAGCGAAAGGTGAGCGATGCCGCTGAGCAGGGCGAGGATCAACAATCCCAAGGCCGATCTGGACATGCAGTCCTCCTGAAAAAAGTTAGAACGCCAGGCGCTCGGTCGATTGCGCCGGCAATGCGTGCCCTGGCTCGTTGACCTCCTGCGGCGCGAAGACTTGGCGGTCGCTCAGCACCGCCCATTGCGGCGCTTTCTGCACCATCAGGTAGTGCGGCAGGCGTTGGGCCACCGAGGCGTCTTCCCGTGGCGCAAAATGAAACCCCACCAGAACCGCGAGGGCGATCGCATTGGCGAGCAAGAGAGCGCTGTTCATGGGCTGATCTCCGTTTGTTCTTTGGGAACAAGCGAAGCAGCCGGCGTGCCAATAGTCTAACCGCTGTGAAGTCCTTTAAAAACAAGCATTTGAAAGGGTCTTTCGCAGGGGTTGACGTGCATTTCGCAAGGGTGGCCTTTTAATGGGATGCAAAATGCACGACGAAAGCTCCCGCGACATTGCAGGGTGCCTGCCTACGCTCAAAAAGCCCTACGGATGACATGACAAACAGGGGCATGGCCGTTAACATGCACGCCGTCCGTCACAACGGCAACCGCGTGTCCCAGTAGCTCAATTGGATAGAGCATCCCCCTCCTAAGGGGAAGGTTGGCAGTTCGAACCTGCCCTGGGACACCATCCTTTCGAAAGCCCCGTGCAGAGCGATCTGGCGGGGCTTTTTCATGGTGTTCCGCCGGCCCTCAAAAGAGCCCGATCCCTTCTTCAGCCTTGCCGATCGTGGCGCTGACCTCGGTAGCTCGGCGCCGGCCGTTGACCGAATAACTCCGCTCCTGACCCTCAACCCCGGGTTTGCGCAGTGTGAGCAATGCGGGCAATCCATCCTTTTCGCTGTAGCTGCCGAACCAGTTGTTCAGCCTGGCGATGAAGCACTCGTTGCCGATGGTCACCGCCATGTCCGTGACCGATTCGATGGCGTAGTAGCCCGCACCGTAGCTGTAGTAGTCATCGTCGCCTTGCTCGGATGCAGGAATGGGGCAGAGGGGATCCGTGCCCTGCTTGAGCTGTTGGGGGTTGCCGGCGTTCGATTCGGTCAGGGCTTCGGTGAGCGCCGTTTGCAGGCCCGGCTCCAGCGTGTAGCTGGCGTTGTTGTCTTCGGCGTACTGGGTGGCGGGTACGGTCAGTCGGTATTCGTAACGGACCGTCACGGTGGGGATCTGGCTGTTGATTTTCAGCGGGTTGAGCAGATAGAGCCGGTCGGTGCCGTAGGAGCCGTTGAAGTAGGTGAGGTACATCCTTCCGTGAGATTCGATCCAGCCAACCGATTGGTTGGCGCCGCGATCACTGGTCGATAACGAGTAGCGGTCATTGATCGCTTCAGGATCGTAAGGGGCCTTTCGTCGTGTGAACCGCGCTCCGTCGCGATGGAACGTTTCATAGGTGTTGACCAGGCCGGTTCCGCCGGAATAGGTGGAGACGAACAGATCCCGTTGGCCATCGCCGTCCAGGTCGATCAAGGTGTAAGTGGCCTGGCCTTGCTCCGCATCCGCTTCAAGGCCGGAGGCGTTCAGGGCTTTCCACTCATCCGGCGAGACCCCTTCGGGCCGGGCCTTGGGGAAGGTCGTTTGATCGTAGGCGCCGTCCTCGCTCGGATCGCCGGAGAACGAGCTTTCGCCTCTTTTGCTCGCGAGCGTGCCCAGTGCCCGTTCCAGCGCAAACTCCGAGCTGTCCTCGATCTTCTTGAGAGCGCGTTGGCGCAAATCCTCCATGACCTCCCGGTCGATGTCGTCGGGCTTGTAGGCGATAGCCTCGAACCACTGCGCGTTCAATGTCTGCAAGCGATCCTGGTACTGCTGGTGCAGGCAAGCGATGTTGTCGGAGCACCCGTCACGGGTCTTCAGCCATTGGCGCTGGCTCGACTTCAGTTCGGCCTGCGTCTGCGGGGCGGCTTTGATCAGTTTGCGGTAGGTCGAGCCCATCTCCGCATCCAGCCCATACAGCGGTTTGTCCGCGCAAATGGCGTGTTCCACGACACTTTGCGCCTTCTCGCAATCCATGCCGCTCGCCCAAGCGGCCTGGGCGAACAACAACGCACACGCCGATACAACACAGCTTCCTTTGATGAACACGATCAATCCCTTGCGGTTGGATGAAAAGAACAGCCGCGAAGGGTAATCCCGCCGCAAGGAATCTTGAAGCCCGGCTTCAAGAGAACCGTTGATCCGGCCGATAACCCTTGGGGTGACGGCGGAATCGCGCGAAATCGCTTGATAGCATTTGGCCTGCCGTTATCATCTGCGCGCCTGCGCAAAGCCTCGATCCGTCCTCTTCAATTGCCTGGAAATCCTCGATGTCGTCGTATCACCAAAAGAGTTTTCTGATCGTCGATGATTTTTCGGATTACCGCAGTTCCGTGCGTTCTATGCTGCGCGAGCTCGGGGTCAAGGACGTGGACACCGCCGACAGCGGCGAGCAGGCGCTGAAGATGTGTTCGCAGAAGTCCTACGATTTCATCCTCCAGGACTTCCACCTGGGGGACGGCAAGAAGAACGGTCAGCAGGTGCTGGAAGACCTGATGATGGAAAAGCTGATCAGCCACGAGGCGGTGTTCGTGATGGTCACCGCCGAGACCAGTCAGGCGATGGTGCTCAGTGCCCTGGAACACGAGCCCGATGCCTACCTGACCAAGCCGTTCAACCGCATCGGCCTGGCCCAGCGCCTGGAGCGCCTGGAGCAGCGCAAGACCCTGCTCAAGCCGATTCTGCAGGCCCTGGACCGCGGCAAGCCGGTCGAGGTGCTCAACGCCTGCATCGCCCTGTGCAAGCAGGACATCCGCTATTCGCCGCTGTGCCTGCGCTACCGCGCTGATGCCCTGCGCGACATGAACCAGAACGAAGCGCTGGAACGCCTGTACGACAGCATCCTGGCCGACCGTCCGTTGCCGTGGGCGTTCGCCGGGCTGGGCCAGTTGCTGTTCAAGCGCGGCCAGATCGCCCAGGCCAAGGGCGTCTATGAAAAGGCCCTGAAAATGTTTCCGATGATGCCGGCGCTGTACGACGGCATGGCCGAGGTGCTGGTGGCCGAGGGCGACAGCAAGGGCGCGCAGAAAGTGCTCGAAGAAGCGATCCGCCTGTCGCCGCTGGCGGTGCGCCGGCAGGCGCTGCTGGGCAAGCTGGCGATGGCCAACGAAGATTTCGACACCGCCTCCCGCGCCTACCGCCAGGCCGTGCACCAGGGCGCGCAGTCGCGCTTCAAGGATCCGGAAAGCAATCTCGGCCTGGCCCATGCGCTGATCAGCAAGGGCAGCGAGAAGGGGCTGGACACCCGGACCCGGCTGGAGATCAACACCACCCTCAGCCTGGTGGCCAAGGAAAACCCGTCCGATCCGGGCCTGCAGATCCGTGCGCGCCTGATGAAGGCCACCAGCCTGTTGCTCAACGATGCCGAAACCGCCGAGAAGCTCACCGAGCAGGCGTTGCTGCGCCTGGACGGCATGGAGCAGTTCATGAGCCCGGAAGCGGCGCTGCTGGTGGCCAAGCAGTTGCAGATGCTCGGCCAGACCGAGGCGGGCACCTCGGTGCTCAAGAGCTGCGCGGAAATCTACGGCGACGATCCGACGGTGATGAAAGACATCGCCAAGCTGACCGACGACCCGGCTATCCTCAGTTCCAGCAACGCCGCCGCCGAACTCAACCGTCAGGGCGTGCGGGTGTACAAGACCGGCAACCTGGCCGAAGCCCGCGAGGTGTTCCGCCGGGCGCTGAAGATGCAACCGAAGAACATCAGCATCGCGCTGAACATGGCGCAGTCGCTGCTGCACGGCACCGACACCAAAGTGCCGTCGGCGGAGCTGGAAGAATGTCGGGCCTGCCTGAAAACGGTTGGCCTGATGCCCGACACCGACGCGCGTTACCCACGCTACCAGAAGCTGAAAAGCAAGGCGTTTGGCGAATGAACCGAGACGAGCAGGCACTGGATTTCTCCACGGTGATCGCATCCACCGTGCACGACATGAAGAATTCTCTGGCGATGCTGACCCAGGCCCACAGCCAATGGCTGGCGCGGCTGCCCGAGGCGCAGCGCCAGGGGCCGGAGCAGGGGGTGATCGACTTCGAGTTCGCGCACCTCAACGGCATGCTGGTGCAGCTGCTGGCGCTGTACAAGCTGGGCGTCAACCAGATGCCCCTGCAGCCGGCCTACCACGAGCTGGACGACTTCATCGAAGCGCAACTGGCCGCGCACCAGGAGGTGTTCGCCAGTCGCGGGATCGTGGTCACGTACGAGGTCGATCCCCTCAGCCCGCTGGGCTTCTTCGACCGCGAACTGGTCGCCTCGGTGCTGGGCAACATCATCAACAACGCAATCCGTTATGCCCGGGAGTCGCTGCTGATCACCGTCAGCGACGAAGCCGGGCAACTGGTGCTGAGCGTCAACGACGACGGCGAAGGCTACCCGGCCGAGATGCTTGAGCGCCAGGCCGACTATGTGCAGGGCATCAACCACAGCAGCGGCAGCACCGGGCTGGGGCTGTACTTCGCCGGGCGCATCGCCGCGCTGCATCAGCGCAACGGTGTCGAGGGGCGTACCGAGATCCGCAACGGCGGCCCGTTGGGCGGCGGGGTGTTCAGTCTCTATTTGCCGTGAAGCCCCGGCTTTTCAGGTGTTCTGCCGGTTGTTCGGCTTTTTGTTGGCGACTGCTTGATATTCCGAACAGCCGAAGCCTATTTTGTACGGGTCGCCGTTCGCGGCTCGCACAATAACAAGGATTGCGTCATGACAACCGATGGCCAGCGTTCACTCGCGCAGCGATTGACGGGCATTGATGAGATTGAATGTGTCACGCCGGATTTGAACGGCGTGCCACGGGGCAAGGTGATGACCGCCGAGGGCTTCCTCGAAGGGCGGCGTCTGCAGTTGGCCCGGGGGGTGCTGCTGCAGTGCATCATGGGCGGCTATCCGCCGGCGCGGTTCTACGGCAGCGACGACGGCGACCTGGCGCTGGTGGCCGACCCTGCGCAGATCCATCGCCTGCCGTGGAGCGAACAGCCCCGGGCGCTGGCGATCTGCGACGCCGACGAGCTGACCGGCGAAAGCTCCAGCCTCTCCACTCGCGGCCAGCTGAAGGCGGTCATCGCCCGTTACGCGGCCCGCGGCCTGGCGCCGGTGGTGGCGACCGAGCTTGAGTTCTTTGTCTTTGCGCCGAACACTGATCCGACCCAGCCGTTCCAGCCGCCGCTGGGCCTGGACGGGCGCCGCGAGGACGGCCATTCGGCGTTCAGCGTCAGTTCCAACAACGGCCTGCGGCCGTTCTTCAGCGACGTCTATAAATGCATGGCGGCCCTGGGCCTGCCGCGCGACACCTTCATGCACGAGATGGGCGTCAGCCAGTTCGAGATCAACCTGCTGCACGGCGATCCGCTGCTCCTGGCCGACCAGACGTTCCTGTTCAAGCACCTGCTCAAGGAAGTCGCGCTCAAGCACGGCCTGACCGTGGTGTGCATGGCCAAGCCGCTGGCGCACACGCCGGGCAGTTCGATGCACATTCACCAGAGCATCGTCGAAACCGGCAGCGGCAAGAACGTGTTCAGCGACGAGGCCGGGCAGCCGACCGCGATGTTCCGCCACTTCATCGGCGGGCAGCAGGCGGGCCTGGCCGACTTCACCGCGCTGTTCGCGCCGAACGTCAATTCGTACCAGCGCCTGTGCCATCCCTATGCCTCGCCGAACAACGCCTGCTGGTCCCACGACAACCGTGCGGCGGGCCTGCGCATTCCCGCCAGCTCGCCGGTGGCCCGCCGGGTCGAGAACCGCTTGCCGGGCGCCGACGCCAACCCGTACCTGGCGATCGCCGCCAGCCTGGCCGCCGGCCTGCACGGCATCGAGCATGAGCTTGAGCCGACCGCGCCGATCCAGGGCGAGTTCGAGGTGCCGGACAATCTTTCGCTGCCATGTACCTTGCACGCGGCGCTGGAGCGTCTGAAGCGTAGCCAGTTGGCCCGGGAACTGTTCGGCAAGGAGTTCATCGAAGGCTACATCGCTTCGAAGAGCATGGAGTTGACCAGTTTCCTCGATGAAATCACTCCCTGGGAACGGCGCGTTCTAGCTGCCCAGGCCTGACGAACCGCCGCCGTCGGGCTATCGTTCGGATAGCCCGACACTTACCGCAAGGAGCCGCTCGGAACGCCGATGCGCCAAATCTGGAAATCCTTTCGAGCGCTGTATTTCGCCTCGCTGATGATGCTGATCGGTTCGGGCCTCCTTTCCACTTATCTGGCTTTGCGCCTGGCGGCCGACCATGTCGACGGACTGTGGGTCGGTGCGTTGATGGCGGCCAACTATTTCGGCCTGGTGCTGGGCGGCAAGATCGGCCACCGGCTGATCGCCCGGGTCGGGCATATCCGCGCCTATTCCGCGTGCGCCGGGATCGTCGGTGCGGCGGTGCTGGGCCATGGCCTGGTGGACTGGCTGCCGGCGTGGCTGGTGCTCAGGACCATCGTCGGCCTCGGCATGATGTGCCAGTACATGGTCATCGAGAGCTGGCTCAACGAGCAGGCCGACGCCAACCAGCGCGGCCTGGTGTTCAGCGGCTACATGATCGCCTCGTACCTGGGGCTGGTGCTGGGCCAACTGATCCTGGTGATGCATCCGGGCTTGGGCCCGGAGCTGTTGATGCTGGTGGCGCTGTGCTTTGCCCTGTGCCTGGTGCCGGTGGCCCTGACCCGGCGGATTCACCCCGCGCCGCTGCACCCGGCGCCGATGGAACCGCGCTTCTTCATCAAGCGCGTGCCGCAGTCGCTGAGCACGGTGCTGGGGGCGGGGCTGATCATCGGTTCGTTCTACGGCCTGGCGCCGCTGTACGCTTCGCAGCAGGGGCTGTCCACCGAGCAGGTCGGTCTGTTCATGGGTAGCTGCATCTTCGCCGGGCTGCTGGTGCAGTGGCCGTTGGGCTGGCTGTCGGATCGTTACGACCGGGCGTTGCTGATCCGCAGTTTTGCCTTGGTGCTGGCGGTGGCCGCGTTGCCCCTGGCGATCCTGCCGCAGGTGCCTTTGGAAGTGTTGTTCATCGTCGGCTTCCTGTGTTCGCTGGTGCAGTTCTGCCTGTACCCGTTGGCGGTGGCGTTTTCCAACGACCATGTCGAGAGCGAGCGGCGGGTGTCGCTGACGGCGATGCTGCTGGTGACCTACGGCGTGGGCGCGAGCATCGGTCCGCTGGCGGCAGGGGTGCTGATGAAGCTGTTCGGCAGCCAGAGCCTGTATGCGTTCTTCACGTTCTTTGCGCTGGTGCTGGTGTGGCGGATCCGGCCGAAGGCCGTGACCAACCTGCATCAGGTCGACGACGCGCCGCTGCATCACGTGGCGATGCCTGACAGCATGTCCAGCTCGCCGCTGGTGGCGGCCCTTGACCCGCGCGTGGACGAGCAGGTGGTGCAGGAGCAGATGCACAGTTCGGTCAGCCCGGAGCCTGCGGCGGATGCCGATCCGGCAGCGGCGGGGGATGTGCCTGCCGAGGCGGACGCCGAGCCTGCCAAGCCCTGACGGGCCCTTTCCTTTGCCGCAACGAAAAACGGGCAGTCACCCTGAGTGACTGCCCGTTTTTCATGGCGCTGGCCTGACGGTCAGAAGTCGTCCTTGTCGAAACGACGGGCCTCGCGCTGCAGTTGGTAGACGAAACGCTCGACGTTGCGCGCCGCCGGGCCGCTGATGTTGTGAAAGCGCAGGCCGGCGAAGGTCATGTTGAGCTTTTCTTCGAAATGCAGGTAGCGCAGTTCGACCGAGGCCGACTGGTTGCCGAACAGCGGGGGAGCGATCAGGCGGTCGTAGACCTGGCCCAGTTGCAGGCGCCCGGTGATGTCGCCTTCGAAGCGCAGCTTGCAGCCGGTGGCGGAAATGTCGAGCAGTTTGCCGGAGAGGGGCGACTTGAGCTTTTCGCCGCCCAGTTCGACATTGACCAGGTCGGTCAGCTTCAGGGCCGCGCGAAAGGCGTTGCGGCGCTGGTGGTAGACCACTTCGGTCGGCATGGCGCCGCTGTAGAAGCGGTCGCCTGCGGATTCTTCGATGGTCAGCGGGGTGCTGCATTCCCAGGCGATGCGTACGCCCTCGTGGAAGCCTTCGACCTTGAACGGCTCGCCGGCCTGGAGGAAACGCTCGCCGTCGCGCGGGATCATTTCGTCCAGGGCGATGGTGCCGCTGTCACGGTCGACCTTGATCAGGTAGCTCTGAAAGCGCTGGCTGCGCTCCAGGAACGTGATGATCAAAGGGTCGTGGCTTTCTTGCAGCTGGCGCAGGTTGCTGGAGATCTCCAGGGGCGTGGTGAGCACCTTGGGTGGCTGCGGAGCATCATCCGCGCTGAGGGCATTGGACACGTTGAATCAATCTCCAGACAAAATTTGACTACGGCTAGCCAGCATTTTGCCAGCATGTTTCACGTGTTGATAGGGCGCCGGCATGGAAGGGCTCACGCCTGGCTGAGTGCGCGTGGTTTCTGCAGGTTCGCGAAGGCGCCGCTGGCATCGTAGAGCGCGGGAGGCTCGCCGCCGGTGAGGATCTTCAGCTGGTTGGCCGTGGCGGCCTGCTGGATCCGGATCGACTGGCCGTTCTTGAGGTTGGCGGCGTGGCACTGGGCGATCAGGTCGGTCAGCACGTCGCTCTGGGACAGCAGCCGGTCGCCGACGCTCGATTGGCTGGCCAGTTGCTCCAGGCCTTGGCGGTCAGCGGGCAGGTTGAGGCTGGCGAGGATCTCGCTGCGCTTGCGGCCATGCTGTTCGAGCAGAATGATCAACGCCTGCTTGCTCGCCAGAATTTCTTCCAGCAGCGGCATGTCGCGACCGTGCAGGGCGAGGTACTCGCTTTGCAGCAACTCCAGCAATTGTTGAGCTGGAGCAAAGTCGTCGATGATCAGTTGCAATAAAGTTGTGTCGTGCATGGCTGGCCTTGGGTTTTAAGCGTCCAAAAGCCTGGCGCAGACCGGGGCCTAGCGCTGGGCTTCGAAGTTGAGCAGTTTGCTGGCTACACGGTTGCTGTCGACCTTGTAGCTGCCATCGGCGATCGCCGCCTTCAACTCGGCCACCCGGCCTTTGTCGACGACGGGCTGGTCGCGCAGCTTGTCAGTGATCTTCTGCAACTGTTGAGCCTCATTGCTGAGGTGTACCGATTCCCCGCTTTTTGCGGCAGTGGCCTGTTCGGCCGGGGCGTTCAGCGGTGCGGAAGCGCCGGTTTCGGCGGTTTCCTTGGGAGCGCTGGTGCGTGTGCCGCCCGTAAGTGACGAGGAGCTGTTCAAACGGCTGAAATCGATGACCATGTCAAAAAAACCTCTGGGAATTTGGACGCTTGCCATGTTCTCGGCCATCCCCTGGAAAACTTTAGGCCCTTTCGTCAATGAGCCTGCAAGCGCCGGCACGTCTGCCGATGCGGCACAGTTTAGGGAACGGCTGCGGTCTGCGCCAGTTTTCTACATCGCCACTTCCACTTGGCCGGGCGCGATGACCTGCGCCTTGATGACCCGTTGGGAATTGAGGTTCTTCACCCGGATCTGTTCCTTGAGCCCGCCGTTGGACAGGGCTTCGCCCGGCATGCGCACGGCCAGCGTGCCGCTGCGGGCGGTGATGACCACCTGATCGCCTTTGCGCACGACTTCCGCCTGCTCCAGGTGCACCAGCGTGATCACCTGATCGGCGACCGTTGGTCGGGTCAATTTCTGCCCGATCGCCTGATCCACCGACGTCAGGAAACCTTGGTTGATCTGACTCACGTCGCGCTCGCGCAAGGTCACGTCCTGGGGTTCGATGATCCCGGCGCGCTTGAGGGGACGGGTGGTGGTCACGATCTCGCGAAACAGGCGGACTTGAGCGGGCACGAACACCGTCCAGGGGGATGCGCCTTCGCAGCGCACCTTGACCGTCACCCGTCCCAGCGGACGTGCGGGACTCTCCAGGGAGGCTGTCAATTCCTTGTCGCACATAGGCATGCGCATGCGCGGGTCGAGCTGGTTGACTTCGATTTCGTAGCGGCCTTCCGTTTGACTGGTGGCCAGATAGTCTTCTACGGTGAATTCAAGAAAGCCTTGAGTGACGCCGATAAGCATGTCAGGCAAGGTAACCGCATCAGCAACGGCAGGGCTGCCAGCGAAAAAGAAGCAAACGGCCGACGCCGCGCAAAGCCATCTGCGGATCGGGGATGCCGGGCGTCGAAAAAATGTCGTTTGAGTGTTCATACGGGTTAAAAAGCAAGCGCCGTGCCGTTTGGCAACGAATGTGCGTCGCAACAACACTTGGCGTTGGCGTAGGAGTCTGTGCATGGCTGGTGTAATGGATTCGGTGAACCAGCGCACGCAACTGGTGGGGCAGAATCGCCTGGAGCTGCTGTTGTTCCGTCTCGACGGTCAGCAGCTCTACGGGATCAACGTGTTCAAGGTTCGGGAAGTGCTGCAATGTCCCCAACTGACGCTGATGCCCAAGTCCAGTCCTGTCGTGTGCGGGGTGGCGAATATCCGGGGGGCGACCATTCCGATCCTTGATCTGGCGATGGCGACCGGTTCCGGGGCTTTGAAAGACAAGAACAGTCCGTTCGTGATCATCACGGAGTACAACACCAAGACCCAGGGTTTCCTGGTGCGCTCGGTGGAGCGCATCGTCAACATGAACTGGGAAGAGATCCATCCGCCGCCCAAGGGCACCGGTCGCGATCACTACCTGACCGCTGTGACTCGGGTGGACAATCAGTTAGTCGAAATCATCGACGTCGAGAAGGTGCTGGCGGAAGTCGCGCCGACGCCGGAGGCGATTTCGCACGGCGTGGTGGACGTCGAGACCCAGAGCAAGGCGTTGTCGCTCAGGGTGCTGACGGTCGACGACTCGTCGGTGGCGCGCAAGCAGGTCACGCGTTGCCTGCAGACGGTGGGCGTCGAGGTGGTGGCGCTGAACGACGGCCGGCAGGCGCTGGATTACCTGCGCAAGCTGGTCGACGAAGGGAAGAAGCCGGAAGAAGAGTTCCTGATGATGATCTCCGACATCGAGATGCCGGAGATGGACGGGTACACCCTCACGGCCGAGATCCGCAGCGACCCGCGCATGCAAAAGCTTCACATCATCCTGCATACTTCGTTGTCGGGTGTGTTCAATCAGGCGATGGTCAAGAAGGTCGGTGCCGATGACTTCCTGGCCAAGTTCCGTCCTGATGACCTGGCATCCCGGGTAGTCGACCGGATCAAAGCAGCAGATATCAGCTAGGGGCGTTCGCCCTTGGCGGTCAACACGATTTAAGAGGCGGCATCAATTTGTCTACGGGTAATTTGGATTTCGAACAGTTCCGGGTGTTCCTGGAGAAAGCCTGTGGCATCTTGCTCGGTGAAAACAAACAGTATCTGGTGTCGAGCCGTCTCAACAAACTGATGGAGCAGCAAGGCATCAAGTCCCTGGGTGAGCTGGTGCAGCGCATCCAGACCCAGCCGCGCAGCGGTTTGCGCGAGCAGGTGGTCGATGCCATGACGACCAACGAGACCCTGTGGTTTCGCGACACCTATCCGTTTGAGGTCCTCAAGAACAAGGTGCTGCCCGAGGCGATCAAGGCCAGCCCCAACCAGCGTCTGCGGATCTGGTCGGCGGCCTGCTCGTCGGGCCAGGAGCCGTATTCGCTGTCGATGTCGATCGACGAGTTCGAGCGGACCAACATCGGCCAGCTGAAGATGGGCGTGCAGATCGTCGCCACCGATCTGTCCGGCAGCATGCTGACCAACTGCAAGACCGGCGAGTACGACAGCCTGGCCATCGGCCGCGGTCTGTCCGCCGATCGCCTGCAGCGCTACTTCGATCCGAAGGGGCCGGGCCGCTGGGCGGTCAAGGCGCCGATCAGGAGCCGGGTGGAGTTCCGCTCGTTCAACCTGCTCGACAGCTACGCCAGCCTCGGCAAGTTCGACATCGTGTTCTGCCGCAACGTGCTGATCTACTTCTCCGCCGAGGTGAAGAAAGACATCCTGATGCGCATCCACAGCACGCTGAAGCCGGGCGGTTACCTGTTCCTCGGCGCTTCCGAAGCGCTGAACGGGCTGCCCGACCATTACCAGATGGTGCAGTGCAGCCCGGGGATCATCTACCAGGCGAAGTGACCGGCACATGGCGACACAAGAAACGGGAGTCCGCGAGGGCTCCCGTTTTTTTGTGCCTCAAGCGGCAGAAAAGCGGCAGGCGGCGGAAACCCGTTGCCGCTTTTCTGGCATTGCCGCCTTGCCGTTGGTCGGCAAGGCCCCGTAATCCGGGGCTTTTATAAATTGGCATGCCGCTTGCTATAACCCGATTACGAAAAACTCCGGTCACCTGAAGGTTCCCGACATGAGCATCAGCTTCGACAAAGCGCTCGGCATCCACGAAAAGGCTCTGGGCTTCCGCGCCCAGCGCGCCGAGGTGCTGGCCAACAACATCGCCAACGCCGACACCCCGAACTACAAGGCCCGGGACCTGGACTTCTCCAAGGTGCTGGAGGCCCAGAGCCAGAAGAACGCCAACGGCACCTTCGCCCTGAACATGACCAACAGCCGTCACATCGAGGCCGAAGGCCTGGGCAACGGCGACGAGTCGCTGATGTACCGCACGCCGATGCAGCCGTCGATCGACCAGAACACCGTGGACGCCCAACTGGAGCAGTCGAACTACGCGCAGAACGCGGTCGGCTTCCAGGCCAGCTTCACCCTGCTCAACAGCAAATTCAAAGGGCTGGTATCGGCCCTGCGCGGAGAGTAATCCATGTCCCTGTCCAGCGTTTTCAACATTGCCGGCAGCGGCATGAGCGCACAGAACACCCGCCTGAACACCGTGGCGTCGAACATCGCCAACGCCGAGACCGTCTCGTCGAGCATCGACCAGACCTACCGCGCCCGTCACCCGGTGTTCGCCACCATGTTCCAGGGCGAGCAGAGCTCCGGCGGCAACTCCCTGTTCCAGAACCAGGACGCCGCAGGCCAGGGCGTGCAGGTGCTGGGCGTGGTCGAAGACCAGAGCAACCTGGAGGCGCGCTACGAGCCTAACCACCCGGCGGCCGACGCCAAGGGCTACGTCTACTACCCGAACGTCAACGTGGTGGAAGAGATGGCCGACATGATTTCCGCGAGCCGTTCGTTCCAGACCAACGCGGAAATGATGAACACCGCCAAGACCATGATGCAGAAGGTTCTGACCCTCGGTCAGTGATAAGGGGCGACTGCCATGAGCGTTACCGATACCACCAGCAGCCTGAGCCTGAACGACATCCTGGCGAACTCGTCGAAGAAGACCAGTTCGACCGCCGATGGCATCGCTTCGGCCACCAACAGTTCGACCGGCGGCAAAGCCCTGGGCAAGGACGCGTTTCTGCAACTGCTGGTGACCCAGCTGAAGAACCAGAACCCGCTGGACCCGCAGGACAACAGCGCGTTCGTGGCCCAGCTGGCGCAGTTCAGCAGCCTTGAAGGCATCACCACCCTCAACAGCACCGTCAGTTCGCTGGCCGGCAACTACAACTCGTCGCAGGCCCTGCAGGCCTCGTCGCTGGTGGGCCGCAACGTGATTGTGCAGACCAACACCGTGCAGCTCGACGACCCGAGCAAAGGCATGACCGGTTCGGTCAACGTCACCTCGTCGATCGCCGGCGGCACCGTCACCATCACCGACAGCGCCGGCAAGACCGTGCGCACCATCGACCTGGGCAGCCGCGCCGCAGGCAATGCGAGCTTCACCTGGGACGGCAAGGACAAGGACGGCAACCTGGTCGCCGCCGGCACCTACACCGTCAAGGCCAATGCCCCGATCAACGGCACGGCGACGGACCTGGCGACCTACCTGCCGGCCACCGTCACCAGCGTGACGATCAGCCAGACCGGCGGCGAGCTGATGCTCAACCTGTCCGGCAAGGGCACCGTCGCCCTGTCCAAAGTACAAACCATTGGTATATAGAGCCGACCCACCGGCACAAAGGAGTGAAATATGTCTTTTAACATCGGCCTCAGCGGTCTCTATGCAGCCAACAAACAACTGGACGTGACCGGCAACAACATCGCCAACGTCGCGACCGCCGGTTTCAAGTCCTCCCGCGCCGAATTCGCCGACGTCTACTCGTCGACCCGCCTGGGCAGCGGCAGCAAGGTCATCGGCAACGGCGTGCGCCTGGCCAACGTGTCCCAGCAGTTCACCCAAGGTGACATCAGCAACACCGGCAACGTGCTGGACATGGGCATCAACGGTTCCGGCTTCTTCACCCTGAGCAACAACGGTTCGATCACCTACACCCGTGCCGGCACGTTCAAGGTCGACAAGGACGGCTTCATCACCAACACCGACTACACCTCGCGCCTGCAAGGCTACGGTGTGGACGCCAACGGCAAGATCATCAACGGCGTGCTGACCGACCTGAAGATCGACACCTCGAACCTGGCGCCGAAGTCCACCTCGCTGGTGACCTCGACCATCAACCTGAACTCCACCGCGCCGGTGATCGACGATACTGCGACAACGGGCGTGCCGTTCGATCCGACCAATACGGCGTCCTACACCAAGTCGTTCAGCACCCCGGTGTACGACAGCCAGGGCAACTCCCACGTCATGGACCAGTACATGGTCAAGACCGGCGCCAACACCTGGAAGGTCTACACCCTGGTGGACGGCCGCAACCCGGACGCCACCGGCAGCGATCCGAAGACCACTCCACCGGTGGCTTCGACCATGTCCTTCGACACCGCCGGCAAACTGACTCAGGTCAGCACCCCGAACCCGTCCGGTGGCGCGCCGATCATCAGCAGCGACCTGAAACTCACTGGCTGGGTGCCGGGCACCGTGACCAACGGCGTCTGGAAGGCCAACGGCGCGGCGGCCAACCCGGCGGGCATCACCATCTCGATGGCCAAGACCACCCAGTTCAACGCCGACACCGCCCGTTCGATCCCGACCCAGGACGGCTACGCCACCGGCCAGATCACCAACCTGACCATCGACGGCACCGGCACCCTGTTCGCCAACTTCAGCAACAACCAGAGCAAGGCCATCGGCCAGGTCGCGCTGGCCAGCTTCACCAACGAACAGGGCCTGCAGCCTGTCGGCGGCACCGCCTGGAGAGAGACCTACGCTTCGGGCATCCCGGGCTACGACGCACCGAAGACCGGTACCCTGGGCGAAGTGGCATCCAACTCGCTGGAAGAGTCGAACGTCAACCTGACCAACGAGCTGGTGGACCTGATCAAGGGCCAGAGCAACTATCAGGCGAACGCCAAGACCATCTCGACCCAAAGCACCATCATGCAGACCATCATTCAGATGACCTGATCCGGGTTGATCGCAACAAGAGAACCGGCGCCAGTGGCGCCGGTTTTTTTATGCCTGCCGAAATCGTCTATAGAACAACTGACTGCCGTTCGTCGGATTCTTGGTTTGATTTTTGCACTCCCGCCGCATCCGGCACGTACGTGTCAAAAACGCTTTCACCTGCTTCATTGAGCCAGGACACGGCTTGGCGATATGGAAATCAGGAAGCTTCATTCCCTGTTTCACCGTAGTTTCCACAACATACACAAGGAAGATGCAATGGCGGTAATTAATGGCTCCAACGGCCCTGACAATCTGGTGGGCACCGCAGGAGATGACCAGATCCGCGGAATGGCGGGCGACGACATCCTCGATGGCGGCGCCGGCAACGACGTGCTGATGGGTGGGGCGGGGGCTGACCGGTTGATCGGCGGCGCCGGCACCGACACGGCCAGCTACGAAGATGACGTATCGGGTGCGGGCGTGACGGTCAACCTCAAGACCGGTGTGCACACCGGGCTGGCCTTGGGCGACACCTTCGAAGGCATCGAGGTCATCCGCGGCACGACCTACCACGACAAATTCGTCGCCGACGGCAACGTCTACGCGTTCGATGGCGGCAACGGCTATGACTCCCTGAGTTACGCCCTCTCCGAGCAGGCCGTGAACATCACGATGGCAGGCGGTGTCGGCAGCGGGACCGGCGGCGACGCCCAGGGCGACACGTTCAGCAACATCGAGGTGGTCATCGGCTCGGACTACGACGATGTCTTCACCGTGACGTCCGGCGGCGGATCCTTCAGCGGCGGCGCCGGCAACGATGTCTACATCATCAACAGCGCCACCTTCTCCGGTGTCAGCGAACTGGCGGGCGGCGGCGACGACGAGATCCGCACAAGCTTGTCCAGCATGGGCATGAGCGCCGAAGTCGAGCGCCTGACCTACACCGGCAGCGGCAACTTCACCGGCCGCGGCAACGCCGGCGACAACATCATCACCGGCGGCGCGGGCAACGACGTGCTGATCGGCGGCGCCGGCGCGGACCGTCTGATCGGCGGCGCGGGCATCGATACCGCCAGCTACGAAGACGACAACTCCGGCCTAGGCGTGACGGTCAACCTCAAGACCGGCGAGCACACCGGGCTGGCCAAGGGCGACACGTTCGACAGCATCGAGGTCATCCGCGGCACCACCTACCACGACAAATTCTTCGCCGATGCGTCGGCCAACACCTTCGACGGTGCCGTCGGCTACGACAGCGTGAGCTACGCCCTGTCCGACCAGGCGGTGAACCTGACCGTGACGGGCACCACCGGCACCGGCTCCGGCGGCGATGCCCAAGGCGACATGTTCAGCAACATCGAGTCGTACATCGGCACGGCCTACGATGACGTCTTCACCATCACGTCCGGCAACGCGTCGTCCACCGGCGGCGCCGGCAACGACATCTACATCATCAACAGCGCCGGCGGTGCGGGGGCCCTCGAATTGGCCGGCGGGGGCGACGACGAGATTCGCACCAACCTTTCCAGCATGAACATGAGCGCCGAAGTGGAGCGCCTGACCTACACCGGCAGCGGCAACTTCACCGGCCGCGGCAACGCCGGCGACAACATCATCACCGGCGGCGCGGGCAACGACCTGCTGATCGGCGGTGCCGGCGCGGACCGTTTGATCGGCGGCGCGGGCATCGACACCGTCAGCTACGAAGACATCGTTTCGGGCGTCGGCGTGACGGTCAACCTCAAGACCGGCGTCCACACCGGCATCGCCACGGGCGATACGTTCAGCGGCATCGAAGTGTTCCGCGGCTCCAGTTACGCCGATAACTTCGTCGCCGATGAAAGCGCCACCACTTTCGACGGCGGCACCGGCACCGACACCGTGAGCTACGCCGGTTCTGCCCAGGGCGTCAGCCTGACCGTGGCGAGCAACGCCGGCAGCGGTTCGGGCGGGGACGCCCAAGGCGACCTGTTCAGCAACATCGAAGGCTTCTACGGCTCGGCCTTCGACGACGTGTTCACCGTGACGGCCGGCTCCACGACGTTCAGCGGCGGCGCCGGCAACGACGTCTACGTCATCAACGGCAACGGCTCGGCGGCGGTGATCGAATCGGCGGGCGGCGGCGACGACGAAGTGCGCACCAATCAGGCCAGCCTGACGCTGTCGGCCGAAGTCGAGCGCCTGACCTACACGGGCACCGGCAACTTCACCGGCCGCGGCAACGCCTCGGACAACATCATCACCGGCGGCGCCGGCAACGACCTGCTCATGGGCGGCGCCGGCGGCGACCGCTTCATCGGCGGCGCCGGCACCGATGTCGTCAGCTACGAAGACAGCACCGCAGCAGGCGTGACGGTCAACCTCAAGACCGGCGTCCATGGGGGCATCGCCGCCGGCGACACCTTCACCGACATCGAGATCATCCGCGGCAGCAAGTTCGGCGACACCTTCGTCAGCGGGCTGGAGGCGCACATCTTCGACGGCGGCGTCGTCGGTGGCGTGGACACCGTCGACTACTCGACCTCCGAACAGGCCGTCAACATCACCCTCACCACGGTCGGCACGGGCAGCGGGCAGGGCGGCGACGCCCAGGGCGACACCTTCACCAACATCGAGCGGATCGTCGGTTCGGCCCAGAACGATGTGTTCACCACCGGCGCCGGGGCCTTCACCCTGGAGGGCGGTGCGGGCGACGACCTGTACATCATCAACGGCCCGGCCTTCCAGACCATCGTCGAGACCGCCGGCGGCGGCAACGACGAAGTGCGCACGACGCTGGCGAACATGACGCTGAGCGCCGAGGTCGAGCGCCTGACCTACACCGGCACCGGCAACTTCACCGGTCGCGGCAACGCCTCCCACAACATCATCACCGGCGGCGCCGGCAACGATACCTTGATGGGCGGCGCAGGCGCCGACCGCTTCATCGGCGGCGCCGGCACCGACACCGTCAGCTACGAAGACAGCGGCGCGGCCGTCACGCTCAACTTCAAGACCGGGGTGCACAGCGGCATCGCCGCAGGCGATACCTATACCGACATCGAGCTGATCCGCGGCTCGCAGTACGGCGACACGTTCATGTCCGGCAGCGGCGCGGACCGCTTCGACGGCGGCGCCGGCACGGCCGTCGACGTGGCGGACTACTCGCAGTCGGCACAGGGCGTGACCCTGACCCTGGGCGCCACCGGCGCCGGAGCCGGCACCGGTGCCGGCGGCGACGCCGAAGGCGACAGTTTCACCGGGATCGAGAAGATCATCGGTTCGGCCAACAACGACGTATTCGTCAGCAACGCCAACTCGGGCTCCTTCACCGTGCAGGGCGGCGCCGGCGACGACGTCTACATCCTCAACAATGCCACGTTCGGCTCGATCATCGAGCTGGCCGACGGCGGCAACGATGAGGTGCGCACCAACCAGGCCTTCTACGTCATGAACGCTGGCATCGAGCGTCTGACCTACACCGGCACCGGCACCTTCCTGGCCCGGGGCAACGCGCTGGACAACGTCATCACCGGCGGTGCCGGCAACGATGTGCTGATGGGCGGCGACGGCGGCGACACCTTCATCGGCGGCGACGGCTTCGACACCGTCAGCTATGAAGACATCGGCCCGGTGGGCGTGGTCGTCAACCTCAAGACCGGCGAGCACACGGCGATCGCCAAGGGCGACACTTTCCAGAGCATCGAGAAGATCGTCGGCTCGGGTCGCGACGACACCTTCATGGGCAACGACCAGGCCAACATCTTCGACGGCGGCTACGGACGTGACACTGTCAGCTTTGCGTTCGAAAGCTCGGCCATCACGCTGGATCTCAGCCAGCCGCTGACCGGGGCTGCGGCCGGCGACACTTACCTGAACATCGAGAACTGGGAAGGCACCGCGTTCAACGACACGCTGATCGGCACGGCCGGCGTCGAGACGTTCATCGGCGGCAAGGGCGCCGACTACATCGACGGCGGCGCGGGCGCCGACGCGGCCTGGTACCTGGGCAGCTCGGCGGCGGTGCAGATCGACCTGCTGGCCAACACCGTGACCGGCGGCGACGCCACCGGCGACGTGCTGGTCAACATCGAAGGCCTGCACGGTTCGGCCTTCGACGATACGTTGACCGGCAATGCCCTGAACAACGAGCTCTATGGCGGTGCGGGCAATGACGTGATCCGCGGCGGCGACGGCCATGACACGATCCACGGCGGCAAGTACGAGCCGTTTGCGTTCAACGGCCCTGACCGCAGCGGTCCGGCGGAAGCGGACATGCTGTTCGGCGGCAACGGCGATGACGACATGTGGAGCGCCAGCAACGACCGCGGCAGTATCCTTCACGGTGACGCCGGCAATGACAGCATCACGGTCTACGCCGGCATCGCCTACGGTGACGAAGGCAACGACGCGATGGTGGGCGAAGGGCCGGGCTACCAGCTGTTCGGTGGCGCGGGCGTAGACACCTTGATCATGGTCGGCAACGGTTTTGCCTTCGGCGGAGAAGGCGCCGACACCTACAAGGTGACCGGGACGGGGGGACGTTTCGTGATCAAGGATGACGGCAGCTCCAGCGGCGATCAGGTCGTGCTGTCGAACATCCAGTCCAAAGCGGATGTGTTCATCGCGAGCGACGGCGTCAATGCCTACATCTACAAGGCGTCCGACTGGAACGCCGGCTACAAGGGCAACGCGGTGGTGCTGGCCGACTGGTACGCCGGTTCCGCCACCATCGAGACCTTCACGACCGCCAACGGTGACAGCTTCACCATTCCGGTCGTAGGGCAGGCGATGACCGAGTCGTTCATGGTCTGATACCCCGTAGCGGCAAAGGAAACGGCGAAGCCTGAAGGGGCTTCGCCGTTTTTTGTGGCCCGTTTTTCCTGCGCCCAAAGAAAACCCCCGGCAAACCGAAGGTCTGTCGGGGGTTGTTCGTTCAGGCGTCTCGCAACGCCTGAAGGCGCTCAGCTTATTGGCAAGCTTCGCAATCCGGCTCGTCGATGGCGCAGGCCTTCGGCACCGGAGCAGGACCTGCCGGTGCGGTCGGTGCCGCCAGGACAGCGTCGTCGCCGTGGTTGCCGCCCGCGGACACCGCGTTCAGCTTGCCGGTGTTGATGGTCGACTTCTCGGTGCTGGTCGCGGCCAGGGCACGGAGGTAGTAGGTGGTCTTCAGGCCACGGTACCAAGCCATGCGGTAGGTCACGTCCAGCTTCTTGCCCGAGGCGCCGGCGATGTACAGGTTCAGCGACTGAGCCTGGTCGATCCACTTCTGGCGGCGGCTGGCGGCGTCGACGATCCACTTGGTGTCCACTTCGAACGCGGTGGCGTAGAGCGCCTTGAGCTCCGCCGGGATGCGCTCGATCTGCTGCACCGAACCGTCGTAGTACTTCAGGTCGTTGATCATGACCGAGTCCCACAGGCCGCGGGCCTTGAGGTCGCGCACCAGGTACGGGTTGATCACGGTGAATTCGCCCGACAGGTTCGATTTCACGTACAGGTTCTGGTAGGTCGGTTCGATCGACTGCGACACGCCGGTGATGTTGGCGATGGTGGCGGTCGGTGCGATGGCCATGATGTTGGAGTTACGGATGCCTTTCTGCACACGGGCGCGAACCGGTGCCCAGTCCAGGGATTCGTTCAGGTCCACATCGATGTACTTCTGGCCGCGGGCCTTGATCAGGATCTGCTGGGAGTCCAGCGGCAGGATGCCCTGGGACCACAGCGAGCCTTCGAAGGTCTCGTAGGCGCCGCGCTCGTCGGCCAGGTCGCAGGACGCCTGGATCGCGTAGAAGCTGACGGCTTCCATCGACTTGTCGGCGAACTCGACCGCTTCCTGCGAGCCGTAGGCGATGTGCTGCAGGTACAGCGCGTCCTGGAAGCCCATGATGCCCAGGCCCACCGGACGGTGCTTGAAGTTGGAGTTCTTCGCCTGCGGCACCGAGTAGTAGTTGATGTCGATCACGTTGTCGAGCATGCGCACGGCGGTGTTCACGGTGCGTTGCAGCTTGGCGGTGTCCAGCTTGCCGTCGACGATGTGGTTCGGCAGGTTGATCGAGCCCAGGTTGCAGACCGCGATCTCGTCCTTGTTGGTGTTCAGGGTGATCTCGGTGCACAGGTTCGAGCTGTGCACCACGCCCACGTGCTGCTGCGGGCTGCGCAGGTTGCACGGATCCTTGAAGGTCAGCCACGGGTGGCCGGTCTCGAACAGCATCGAGAGCATCTTGCGCCACAGGTCCTTGGCCTGGATGGTCTTGAACAGCTTGATCTTGCCCGGGTACTCGGTCAGGGCTTCGTAGTACTCGTAGCGCTCTTCGAAGGCGGTGCCGGTCAGGTCGTGCAGGTCCGGCACTTCGGACGGCGAGAACAGGGTCCACTTGCCGTCGTCGAAGACGCGCTTCATGAACAGGTCCGGGATCCAGTTGGCGGTGTTCATGTCGTGGGTGCGGCGACGGTCGTCACCGGTGTTCTTGCGCAGCTCGATGAACTCTTCGATGTCCATGTGCCAGGTTTCCAGGTACGCACAGACAGCGCCCTTGCGCTTGCCGCCCTGGTTCACGGCCACGGCGGTGTCGTTCACCACCTTGAGGAACGGCACGACGCCTTGCGACTTGCCGTTGGTGCCCTTGATGTACGAGCCCAGCGCACGCACCGGAGTCCAGTCGTTGCCCAGGCCGCCTGCGAACTTGGACAGCATGGCGTTGTCGTGGATCGCGCCGTAGATGCCCGACAGGTCGTCCGGAACGGTGGTCAGGTAGCAGCTGGACAGCTGCGGACGCAGGGTGCCGGCGTTGAACAGGGTCGGGGTCGACGCCATGTAGTCGAAGGACGACAGCAGGTTGTAGAACTCGATCGCGCGGTCTTCTTTCTGCTTCTCTTCGATGGCCAGGCCCATGGCCACGCGCATGAAGAAGATCTGCGGCAGTTCGAAGCGCACGCCGTCCTTGTGGATGAAGTAACGGTCGTAGAGGGTCTGCAGGCCCAGGTAGGTGAACTGCTGGTCGCGCTCGTGGTTGATCGCCTTGCCCAGTTTCTCCAGGTCGAAGTCGGCCAGCACAGGGTTCAGCAGTTCGAACTCGATGCCTTTGGCGACGTAGGCCGGCAGGGCCTTGGCGTACAGGTCGGCCATCTCGTGGTGGGTCGCGCTCTCGGCGACGCCCAGGAAGCCCAGGCCTTCGGCGCGCAGGGTGTCCATCAAAAGGCGAGCGGTGACGAACGAGTAGTTCGGCTCACGCTCGACCAGGGTGCGGGCGGTCATCACCAGGGCGGTGTTGACGTCGTTCAGGGCCACGCCGTCGTACAGGTTCTTCAGGGTTTCGCGCTGGATCAGTTCGCCGTCGACTTCTTCCAGGCCTTCGCAGGCTTCGCTGACGATGGTGCTCAGGCGGCCCATGTCCAGCGGCGCCAGGCTGCCGTCGGCACGGGTGATGCGGATCGACGGGTGAGCCTGCACCGGGGCTTCGGCGGTGGTGCGGGTGGCGCGCTCCTTGGAGCGGGCGTCGCGGTAGATCACGTAGTCGCGGGCGACTTTCTGCTCGCCGGCGCGCATCAGGGCCAGTTCGACCTGGTCCTGGATCTCTTCGATGTGGATGGTGCCGCCCGACGGCATGCGGCGCTTGAAGGTCGCGGTGACCTGTTCGGTCAGGCGGGCGACGGTGTCGTGGATTCGCGACGAGGCGGCAGCGGTGCCGCCCTCAACTGCGAGGAACGCTTTGGTGATAGCGACGGTGATCTTGTCATCGGTGTAAGGAACGACAGTGCCATTACGCTTGATCACGCGCAGTTGGCCAGGCGCGGTGGCGGCCAGATCCGAATTCGAATCGGCGGCCTGCGGCAAGGTGCCCTGCGGGTTCTCGCGAGTTGTGTCGGTTTGCATGGGTGTCTCCACGTTCTCTATGTTTGTTTGGGCACCGTCTCGGTGCCCACCGTTCCGTCCTGAAGCACTACAGCCGGCAAGCGCCGGGCATAACGACTTCGGGACAGTTCAGGAAGGGGGCCTTGTGGGCGCCGCTTCCATGCCGAAGTCTTCGGTCACGCGCGGTGCGCGTGAAACCGCATTCCGTTCCGGGGGCAGTTCCGGACTGCAACTCCCGTACCGTCATCGCCGTGAACGGCTGAAAAACGGTTGCCATCCGCAGGCGCGGTTTGGGCTTCTGAAAATACGTTTGGTTCAACCTGACAATGGCAATAAAAAGCCTTGAATTCACTGCCGGGTTTGTGTTTGGGTTTTGGGCGCCAACCCCAACATCTAGGGTTTTTTTGCGCGCGGGCTACAAGATAATGCGTTTGGGGGAGGGATTGCAACGTACTACCTGTGGATAACCCTGTGCGTAAATTGTGTGGGAAAACGAGAAATCGCGTGTAGGCCGCGAACCTGCCGGGCCAGACCGTTTGTCACTGTTTTCCGCCGCAAAAAATGACGCCGGCAAATTTTTGAGGGCGCGAACCCTATCACAAAAAGGCAGCGTGTCCAGACGCATTTGCCGACTTGTGTTCTCGCCGGTCGACGTTTATACAATCGGCCCGTGCGCTAGCATTCTTATCCTCCCCAAACATGACAAAAAGACGGGAGGATCCTGATGGTTTCCCCGCCGGGAAACCCCTTCCTTTATCGGCAGCATCGGCAAGCAGAGGTCACCCGTGGAGCAAGAAGCCTGGCAGGTATTGATAGTCGAGGACGACCAGCGTCTGGCCGAACTGACCCGCGAATACCTGCAGGCCAACGGTTTGCGGGTGGAGATCGAAGGCAACGGCGCCCTGGCGGCGGCGCGGATCGTCAAGGAGCAGCCGGATCTGGTGATCCTCGACCTGATGCTCCCGGGCGAAGACGGCCTGAGCATCTGCCGCAAGGTGCGCGACCGCTACGACGGGCCGATCCTGATGCTCACCGCCCGCACCGATGACGCCGACCAGATTCTGGGCCTGGACCTGGGCGCCGACGACTACGTCTGCAAACCGGTGCGCCCGCGCCTGCTGCTGGCCCGCATCCAGGCGTTGCTGCGGCGCAGCGAAGCGCCGGAGCCGGCGGCGGAGAAGGCGCGCCGCCTGCAGTTCGGCCCCCTGGTGGTGGACAGCGCGCTGCGCGAGGCCTGGCTGGGCGACAGCGGCATCGAGCTGACCAGCGCCGAGTTCGACCTGCTTTGGCTGTTGGTGTCCAACGCCGGGCGGATCCTGTCCCGGGAGGAAATCTTCACCGCGCTGCGGGGCATCGGCTACGACGGCCAGGACCGTTCGATCGATGTGCGCATTTCGCGGATCCGCCCCAAGATCGGCGATGACCCGGACCATCCGCGGCTGATCAAGACCGTGCGCAGCAAAGGCTACCTGTTCGTGCCGGAAGCCTGCGCAGAACTGCCGCTGTGAATTCGATCTTCCTGCGCATCTACGGCGGCATGTGCGCCGCGCTGATTTTGGTGGCGGTGCTCGGCGTGCTGGCCCTGCACCTGCTCAATCAGGTGCGCAGCGAGCAGTACCGCGAGCGCCTGGCCCATGGCACCTTTTCGCTGATGGCCGACAACCTGCAGCCGATGAACCAAACCGAGCGCCACCGCGCGTTGCTGGTGTGGGAGCGGCTTTTGGGCATTCCCCTGGCGCTGAAGACCTTCGCCCAGACCGACCTTGACCTGACCCAGCGCACCCGCGTGCTGCGCGGCCAGGCCCTGGTGGAGCAGACCGGGCCGCACGCCGCGCGGGTCTACCGGCTGGTCAGCGACAAGGAGCAACTGGTGCTCACCGGCGACGTGCAGCAGATCAGCGAGCAACTGGCGCGGGCGACTATCTATCTGCTGGCCGACGAACTGGTGCGGGTGCCGGTGGGCGACCAGCCCAAGCGGCTGGCGCAACTGAAGGACGACAAGGGCTTCGGCTTCGACCTGCGGCTGGTCACGGTGCAGGACGCCGACATGGACGAAGACCAGAGCCGCCGCGTGGCCGAGGGCGACACGGTAATGGCGCTGGGCAAGGGCGGCGACTCGATCCGGGTGTTCGCCGGCATGGTCGGCACGCCGTGGGTGCTGGAGATCGGCCCGCTGTACCAGATGAACCCTTATCCACCGGAATGGCTGGTGCTGATCGCCGCCCTCGGGCTGACCCTGATCGGCCTGATCGTCTATCTGCTGGTGCGTCAGCTCGAACGGCGCCTGCGCGGCCTGGAGGCGGCGGCCACGCGCATCGCCAAGGGCAGCCTGGAGACCCGCGTGCCGGCGCGGGGCGCCGACTCGGTGGGCAAGTTGGCGGCGGCGTTCAACGGCATGGCCGAGCACCTGCAGCAGCTGTTGGCCATCCAGCGCGAGCTGGTGCGTGCGGTGTCCCATGAGTTGCGCACGCCGGTGGCGCGCCTGCGCTTCGGGCTGGAGATGATCGGCTCGGCCACCACCCCGCAGGCGCTGGAGAAATACCGCGAAGGCATGGACCACGACATCGAGGATCTCGACAAGCTGGTGGACGAGATGCTGACCTATGCGCGGCTGGAGCAAGGCTCGCCGGCGCTGACCTTCCAGCGCATCGACCTTGATGCGTTGGTCAATCAGGTGATCGCCGAGCTGGCGCCGCTGCGCGCCGAGGTCACGGTGCAGCGCGGGCTGTGCCTGTCGGCGGCCGATTGCGACGATGCCTGGGTCGAGGCCGAGCCGCGCTACCTGCACCGGGCGCTGCAGAACCTGGTGCGCAACGCGATGCGGCATGCGCGCTCGAAGGTCACGGTGAGCTATCAGGTGGGCCAGCTGCGCTGCCGGGTGGACGTCGAGGACGATGGGCCCGGTGTGCCGGAGGCGGCGTGGGAGAAGATCTTCACCCCGTTCCTGCGCCTGGACGACAGCCGCACACGGGCGTCCGGCGGGCATGGGCTGGGCTTGTCGATCGTGCGGCGGATCATCCACTGGCACGATGGCCGGGCGCTGATCGGCAAGAGCAAGAGCCTGGGCGGGGCGTGCTTCAGCCTGAGCTGGCCGCGCAATCAGGAACGGCGCTGAGTCCTGCGGTGACGGTGCCATCGTCATCGCGGGCAAGCCCGCTCCCACACTGTGTGACAGTGTCTGCAGGCATGGCATTGCACCGATTGTCCTCAACGGCGTCATCGCCAGCAGGCTGGCTCCCACCGTTTGATGGATGGCACCGGACAATGTGGGAGCCGGCTTGCCGGCGATGGCGGCGGGACAGGCGCTGAAACGTCGGCTGTGCCAGCCTGTTCCTACCTTTCACCGCAGAACCTGTGGGAGCCAGCCTGCTGGCGATGGCGTCAGTGAAGGCTCAATCCTTCAGGAGGGAATGCTGACCAGGCTCAGCAGTTGCCCGTCCTGCACCCCGAACTGCGCCTCCAGTTCCGTGCCGTTACGCCATTCGCCGGACAGGTTCGTCAACAGGCGCAACCGCACGGCGCCTTCCGGCGTCCACTCCAGCACTTCGGCATGCTCGAAGTAGAAGCGCTGCTGCACGATCGGATACAGGGCCTTGAACAGGCTTTCCTTCACCGAGAACGTCATCGTCACGCACAGCGCGATCTGGTCCCTGGGCCCGGCGGCCATGCGCTGCAGTTCCGGCGGGGTGAGAATTTCCCCGGCCAGGCGCTCGGCCCGTTCGGCGTCGAGCAGGTTTTCCAGGTCCATGCCCAGCCCGCGCCAGTGCCGCTTGCGGGCGACGATCGCCGCCGCGCGGCCGGTGCCGTGGGTGATCGAACCGCAGATGTGCGCCGGCCACACCGGGGCGCGATCCTCGCCGATGGCCGGCACCACGCCTATGCCTTCCAACTGCTGGAGCGCAGCGCGGGCGCAGAGGCGTCCGGCCAAAAACTCGGCCTGACGCTTGGCCACCGAGCGCTGGATGCTCGGCGGGGGCTCGATGGCGGCGCGGGCAAAGTCATCGCCGAGCAGGCGTGACGGGTCGAAACGGGTGCTCAGCAGCACGGTGTCGGGCAGCGTCGTGGGCAACGGCCAATGGGCGTCGAGCGCGGAGCAGCAGGCGGGGAGCAGGGGTTCGGCATTCATGGGGGCATTTTGCCGGGTGGCCGGTGCTCAGCTCAAGGCCGGCGGCGGATTCATCGCCGGCAGGCTCGCTCCCGCATCGGAACGAGCCTGCCGGCGATGCCTTCGGGTCAACCGAAGATGTTCTTGAAGAAGGCCTGCATGTCCGCCCAGGACTTTTCATCGGCGGCCTTGTTGTAGCCGATGTCCGGGCCGCCATGTTCGCCGTGGCTCAGGCGGTCGGCGTCGGGGTTGCTGAAGCCGTGCTTGGCGCCGTCGAGGGTGACGAAACGGTAGTCGGCCCCGGCCTTGTCCATTTCCGCCTTGAAGGCCGCGACGTTGTCTGGGGTGACCATGCTGTCCAGCGCGCCGTGCTCGACGAGGATCTTCGCCTTGACGCTGCCGGGCGCGGCCGGGGTGCTGGTGGCGAGCGCGCCGTGGAAACTCACCACGCCGGCCAGCGGCACGCCTTGGCGCGCGGCGTTCAGCACCACGCCGCCGCCGAAGCAGTAGCCGATGGCGGCGAGTCTTTGCGGGTCGGTCTGCGGCTGTTTCTTCAACAGGTCCAGGCCGGCCTGGAACCGCGCGCCCGCTGCTGCGCTGTCCTTGAGCGCCGCCTGCATGAAGGCCATGGCGTCCTTGGGGTGCTCGGTGTTCTTGCCGTCGCCGTACATGTCGATGGCCAGGGCGCTGTAGCCCAGCCCGGCGAGGTCGCGGGCGCGGCGCTTGGCGTAGTCGTTCAGCCCCCACCATTCATGCACCACCACCACGCCCGGGCGAGGGCGCTTGAGGGCGTCGTCGTAGGCGTAGTAGCCGATGAGCTTCGTGCCGTCGGCGCTCTGGTAAGGGATCTCCTGGGTCTTGATCGCCGCCTGGCTGAAACCGCTGGCGAGGAGCAGGGTGAGGGCGAGGAACAGGCGCATGGTCGGGTCTCCTGACAGAAAAGGGGTCAAGACAGCCTAGTCCATTTGGTTCAGCGCAGGTTCAGAGAGCGTTCAGGGGCTGTACAGGGGAGGGCCGTTAACCTTGCGCCATACCTGAAGAGCACTCAAGAGGAACATCCGATGACTCGTTTGAACAAACTGCTGCTGGCCTTCACCGTCATGAGCGCAAGCATCGCCGCCCATGCCGATACCACCTCCAACTTCGCAGGCCTGACGTTCGGCCAGACCAGCGACAAAGTGAAGAAGTCCAACGCCCTGAACGAGAACCTGGGTCACCCGGACGCCGACGGCGTGATCGGCAAGGACAACACTTGGGGCGTGCGCCTCGGTCAGCAAAACAGCCAGGGCCGCTACTACGCCACCTACGACACCGTGTCCGGTTCGCACAATGGCATTAAACTGCGCCAGGAAAACCTGCTCGGCAGCTACGATCTGTTCTATCCGGTGGGCGACAGCACCAAACTGTTCGGCGGCGCCACCGCCGGCCTGACCAAGCTGAGCCAGAATTCCCCGGGCTTCAGCCACGACAGCGACATCGGTTACGCCGTCGGCGGCCAATTCGGTGTGTTGCAGCAAGTGTCGCAGAACACCTCGGTGGAACTCGGTTACCGTTACCTGCGCAGCAACGCCAGCACCGAGATGAGCGAGCGCGGCGGCAGCAAGCAGGGCTCGCTGGACTTGACCAGCAGCGCCCAGACGTACCTGTCGGCCAACTACGCTTTCTGAGGCGCGGTTGACTGCAAAGCCCTGTGGGAGCCAGCCTGCTGGCGATGGCGTCCTGACGGTCGACCCTTTGTCGGCTGCCGGACCGCCATCGCCGGCGGGCTGGCTTCCACCTGTTGTGTCCGGAAATATCGATTGACTGGGAGAAGGTCATGAAGCTGTTGGTCGTCGAAGATGAAGCGCTGCTGCGCCATCACCTGCAAACCCGCCTCACGGAAAGCGGCCATGTGGTCGAGTCCGTGGCCAACGCCGAGGAGGCGCTGTACCAGACCGGCCAGTTCAACTTCGATCTGGCGGTGATCGACCTCGGCCTGCCGGGCATGGGCGGGCTGGACCTGATCCGTCAGCTGCGTTCGGGGGGCAAGGCGTTCCCGATCCTGATCCTCACCGCCCGCGGCAACTGGCAGGACAAGGTCGAAGGCCTGGCCGCCGGCGCCGACGACTACGTGGTCAAGCCGTTCCAGTTCGAGGAGCTCGAAGCGCGCCTCAATGCGCTGCTGCGCCGCTCCAGCGGGTTCACCCAGTCGACCATCGTCGCCGGCCCGCTGCTGCTGGACCTCAACCGCAAGCAGGCAACCCTCGACGAACAGCCGCTGGCGCTGACCGCCTACGAGTACCGGATCCTCGAATACCTGATGCGCCATCATCAGCAGGTGGTGCCCAAGGACCGCCTCATGGAGCAGCTGTACCCGGATGACGACGAGCGTGATCCGAACGTGATCGAAGTGCTGGTCGGCCGTCTGCGTCGCAAGCTGGAAGGCCCGGCCGGGTTCAAGCCGATCGACACCGTGCGCGGCCTGGGCTACCTGTTCAACGAGCGCTGCACTTGATCCGCTCCCTTCGCGTTCGCTTGATGCTCGCCGCCACGACGTTGGCGGTGCTGTTCATGCTCGCCCTGCTGCCGGCGATGCAGGGCGCGTTCAGCCTGGCGCTGCAGGATTCGATCGAGCAGCGCCTGGCGTCGGACGTCACCACGCTGATCTCCGCCGCCCGCGTGGAGAACGGTCGCCTGGTGATGCCCACGCAGTTGCCGGACGAGCGCTTCAACCTCGCCGATTTCCGCCTGCTGGGCTACATCTACGACCGCGAAGGGCATCTGGTCTGGCGCTCCAAGGCGACCCAGGAAGAGCAGATCAACTACAAGCCGCGCTACGACGGCCTCGGCAACGAGTTCGCGCGGATCCGCGAGAGCAACGGCCAGGAGTTCTTCGTCTACGACGTCGAAGTCAAGCTGCTGGGCGGCAAGAGCGCGGCGTTCAGCATCGTTGCCCTGCAACCGGTGCGCGAGTACGAAACCACCCTGGAGGGCCTGCGCGAAAATCTCTATCTGGGCTTCGGCGCCGCGTTGCTGGTGCTGCTGGCGCTGCTGTGGATCGGCCTGACCTGGGGCCTCAAGGCCCTGCGCCGGCTCAGCCAGGAGCTGGACGAAATCGAAAGCGGCACCCGCGAGAGCCTCAGCGAACAGCACCCGCGCGAACTGCTGCGCCTGACCGGCTCGCTCAACCGCCTGCTGCACAGCGAACGCCAGCAGCGCAGCCGTTACCGGGACTCCCTCGACGACCTGGCCCACAGCCTGAAAACCCCGCTGGCGGTGCTGCAAGGCGTCAGCGAAGACATGGCCCTGCGCCCCCAGGACCGGGACCAGGCCTGGGTGCTGCAGAACCAGATCGAGCGCATGAGCCAGCAGATCAGCTACCAGCTGCAGCGGGCGAGCCTGCGCAAGAGCGGGCTGGTGCGCCATCAGGTGCGCCTGCGCCCGGTGCTGCAGAGCCTGTGCGACACCCTGGACAAGGTCTACCGCGACAAGCGTGTGCGGGTCGCCTTCGACCTGCCCGAGCACTGCTACGTGCCGATCGAGCAGGGCGCCTTGCTGGAAATGATGGGCAACCTGCTGGAGAACGCCTACCGCCTGTGCCTGGGCGAAGTGCGCATCAGCGTGCGCGAGAGCCTGGCCGGGGTCGAGCTGTGCGTGGAAGACGACGGCCCCGGCGTGCCGCAGGATCAGCGTGCACGGATCCTGGAGCGCGGCGAGCGGCTGGACCGGCAGCATCCGGGGCAGGGCATCGGCCTGGCGGTGGTCAAGGACATCATCGAAAGCTACAGCGCCAAGCTGACCTTGGGGGATTCGCCGATGGGCGGGGCGGCGTTCAGGATTCACTTCCCGGCGGTCTAGCGGTTGACCGTGCCGGCCTCATCGCCAGCAGGCTGGCTCCCACAGGGACGGGTGAGCGGCGCTGGACGTTGCGGGAGCCAGCCTGCTGGCGATGAGGCATGTCCGGTCGCCGCAGGGCTCAATGCTCCTGCGCCCGGTAAGCCCCCGGCGTCAGCCCCGTCCACTTCTTGAAGGCCCGGTGAAACGCCGACGGCTCGGAAAACCCCAACTGCTCGGCGATCGCCTGCAACGACAGATCGGCCCGTCCCAGGTGATAGATGGCGATATCCCGCCGCAGCTGATCCTTGAGCTCCTGAAAGCTGGTGCCTTCCTCGCGCAGGTGCCGGCGCAGGGTCTGCGGGCTGATGTGCAGGTGCGCCGCCACCGCTTCCAGGTCCGGCCAGCGCGCGCTGTCCTGGCTGAGCAGGCGACGCAGCCGGCTGCTGAGGCTGTTGCCGTCGTCCGGGCGCGACAGCAGGTCGGCGGGGGAGCGTTCGAGGAAATGCTTGAGGGTGCGCTCGTCCTGCAGCAGCGGCATGTTCAGGTAGCGGCTGTGGAAGCGCAGGCTGCTTTGCCCGGCCGAGAACGACAACGGGCAGGAGAACAGCAGATCGTACTCGGCGCCGTGGGCAGGCTTGGGGTAGCTGAATGTCGCCTGCTCCAGGCGGATCCGCTGGCCGATCATCCAGCTGCCCAGGCGATGCCAGATCACCAGCAGGCTTTCGGTCAGAAAGTGATCCGGATCCCACAACTGCGAATCGTCCAGGCTCAGGCGCACCCACTCGTCCTCGCGGTGCAGGGTCAGGCGCGGGGCCTCGGGGAATAGGCTATAAAACAATAAACCGCGGTTGAGCGCCTTCTCCAGCGTGCGGCAATGGATCACGGCATGGCACATCATGGCGAAGCTGCCGGGCTTGCTCGGCGCCCGGCCGAAGCCCAGGTACTCGTCGTCCAGCGCCAGCCACAGGCCCTGGATCAGCCGGGTGAACTGCTCCGGGGCGATCCGCGCGCGCGGTTCCTCCAGCAGTTCCGGGCTGATGCCCAGCTGCTGCAGCAATGGCGAGCAGTCGTGGCCCGCACGTTGCGCGCCGACCAGGGCGGCGCGGGCGAAATGGCTGGCAATGGTGCGTTCGCGCATAAGCGGCAAGTCCTCCCTCAGGCGACGGATGGTAGCCGGCGGCCCGAACGTGCAACAAGGCGGATTTCCGCCAAATTGTAGGACGAGAGCGGGCGTGTTGGCGGAAATCCGCCACGTTGGGTCGGCGCAACGGTGACCGTGATCGGGCCGCAATCCCTGATATCAAAAGGCTTTCAGCGAAATGCGCCAAAGTGGCACGCGGTTTGCGATACAAGCGCCAGAAGCGTGCGCCGAGCCGGTCCGGAAAGCGTCGCTCGACACAACAAATCCCTCCAGTGCAGGAGGGTTCGCAATTCAAGTGTCGTGTTCAACAGATGGATGTTGCCCGCGGGACTCTTGAGGAAACTTGCAATGACGACTCGTCAGCCACTGTACAAATCCCTGTATTTCCAGGTGATCGTCGCAATCTGCATCGGTATCGCGCTCGGCCACTACTATCCGCAGCTCGGTGTGGCCGTAAAGCCGCTGGGTGACGGGTTCATCAAACTGATCAAAATGATCATCGCCCCGATCATCTTCTGCACCGTCGTCAGCGGCATCGCCGGCATGCAGAACATGAAATCGGTCGGCAAGACCGGCGGCTACGCGCTCCTGTACTTCGAAATCGTTTCGACCATCGCCCTGCTGGTGGGCCTGGTCGTGGTCAACATCGTGCAGCCCGGCAACGGCATGCACGTCGACGTGAGCACCCTGGACGCCTCGAAAGTCGCCACCTACGTGCAGCAAGGCGCCGAGCAGAGCGTCGTGGGCTTCCTGCTCAACGTGATCCCGAGCACCATCGTCGGCGCCTTCGCCACCGGCGACATCCTGCAAGTGCTGATGTTCTCGGTGATCTTCGGTTTCGCCCTGCACCGCCTGGGCGCCTACGGCAAGCCGATCCTCGACTTCATCGATCGCTTCGCCCACGTGATGTTCAACATCATCAACATGATCATGAAGCTTGCGCCGATCGGTGCCTTCGGTGCGATGGCGTTCACCATCGGCGCCTACGGCGTCGGCTCGCTGGTGCAGCTGGGCCAACTGATGGCGTGCTTCTACATCACGTGCCTGGCGTTCATCCTGATCGTGCTCGGCGCCATCGCCCGCATGCACGGCTTCAGCGTGCTGAAGATGATCCGCTACATCCGTGAAGAGCTGCTGATCGTGCTCGGCACCTCGTCGTCGGAATCGGTGCTGCCGCGCATGCTGATCAAGATGGAGCGTCTGGGCGCGAAGAAATCCGTCGTGGGTCTGGTGATCCCGACCGGCTACTCGTTCAACCTCGACGGCACCGCGATCTACCTGACCATGGCCGCCGTGTTCATCGCCCAGGCCACCGACACGCACATGGACATCACCCATCAGATCACCCTGCTGGTGGTGTTGCTGCTGTCCTCCAAAGGCGCGGCCGGCGTGACCGGTTCGGGCTTCATCGTGCTGGCGGCCACGCTGTCGGCCGTCGGTCACCTGCCGGTGGCCGGCCTGGCGCTGATCCTGGGCATCGACCGCTTCATGTCCGAAGCCCGTGCGTTGACCAACCTGGTCGGCAACGCCGTCGCCACCATCGTGGTCGCCAAGTGGGTCAAGGAGCTGGACACCGACGTGCTGCAGGCCGAGCTGGCCTCGGGCGGTCGCGGCATCGCCGATACCCGTCCGGAAGACGACCTGGGCGTGGCCGAAGGCGCGACCCCAAGCAGCGTCAAGTAACGCTGGCGTCATGAAGAAACCCGCTGCGGCGGGTTTTTTCTTGCCTGCGGTTTGAGCGCAACGGTCACTGCCGCTGACGCATCCGGTGATTGCCGCCCCGGCCGGGGCTGCCTAGGCTGCTGGGATCGTTCACGGAGATCGCCCATGTCCGCACCGCTGGCCTCACTGAAAATCCTGGATTTCTCGACCCTGCTGCCGGGGCCGTTCGCGTCGCTGCTGCTGGCGGACATGGGCGCCGAGGTACTGCGCATCGAATCTCCGACCCGCCTGGATCTGGTGCGGGTGCTGCCGCCCCACGATCACGGGATATCGGCCAGCCACGCCTACCTCAACCGCAACAAGCGCAGCCTGGCCCTGGACCTGAAGCAGCCCGAAGCGCTGGAGGTGATCAAGCGTTTGCTGGCGGACTACGACATCGTGCTGGAGCAGTTCCGTCCCGGCGTGATGGAGCGCCTGGGGCTGGGCTATGAGGCACTGAAGGCGATCAACCCCCGGCTGATCTACGTGTCGATCACCGGCTACGGCCAGACCGGCCCTTACAAGGATCGCGCCGGCCACGACATCAATTACCTGGCCCTGGCCGGGCTCTCCAGCCACACCGGGCGCGCCGACAGCGGGCCGTTGCCGCTGGGCATGCAGGTGGCGGATATCGCCGGCGGCTCGCTGCACGGGGTGATCGGTTTGCTGGCGGCGGTGATTTCTCGCCAGCAGAGCGGGCAGGGCACACACCTGGACGTGAGCATGACCGACTGCGCCTTCAGCCTGAACGCCATGGCCGGCGCCGGGTATCTGGCGTGTGGTGAACTACCGGGCTGGGAAGATCAGATGCTCAATGGCGGCAGCTTCTACGATTACTACCGCTCCCGGGATGGGCGCTGGATGTCGGTGGGCAGCCTGGAGCCGGCCTTCATGCAGCAACTGTGTGCGGCGCTGGGGCGGCCGGAACTGGCGGCCCAGGGTTTGTCACCCAAGCCGCAGCAGCAACGGGCGCTCAAGGAGGCCTTGAAGGTCGAGTTCGAGAAACATGACTTTGCCGACCTGTGCGAGCTGTTCGCCGGCATCGATGCCTGCGTCGAACCGGTGTTGAATCTGGGCGAGGCGGTGGGGCATCCGCAGTTGCAGGCGCGGGCGCTGGTGGCGCAGGTACCGCGTGGGGACGGCACGGCCCAGGCGCAGATTGCTTGCCCGCTGAAGTTCTCCGAAGCGTTGCCGCCGCCGCGGCATGTCGGGGCGGCGCTGGGGGCGCATACGGATCAGGTGCTGGAGGGGTTGGGCTTCGCTGCTGCGGAGATCGAGGCGCTGCGGCAAGCCAAGGTGGTGCTCTAGCGGCTGTCCCGGCCCTTCGCCAGCAGGGGATGTGTGAACGCCAAAGATCCAGTGTGGGAGCCAGCCAGCTGGCGATGGGGCCGGAGCAGGCGCCACAGGATCCGCGCTATTCGACCCGCATCTCCCCGCTGAACACCAAGGTGTTCCGGCATCTGCGGCACAGGTACCGTCGCCCCTGCCTGACCAGGCTATGGCGCTGGGCCGTGAACGGGAAGTCGCTGTCGGCGCACGGGCACTTGTAGATGTAGCGGGTCACGCTGCGGCGCTTGACCTCATAGGTGTGGCAGCGGTCGGGCGGCAATTCGTAGACGCCGCGCATGATCAGCTGCCATTCCTCGCCGTGGGGCTGGATGCGGTCGCCGAACAGTTGATGGGCGATCAGGTGCGCGACCTCATGGGCCACGGTCTGCTTGAGGAAATGCTCGGTGTTTTCCCGGTACAGCTGCGGGTTGAAGCGCAGCAGGTTCTCGTGCAGGTGCGCGACCCCGGCTTTTTGCCCGCGCAGCTTGAGGCTCACCACGGGGCGCTTGAAAGGACGTTTGAAAAAGGATTCGGCGAGTTGGAAACAGTCTTCGACGCGGGTATTGAGTTGCTCGGGCATGCTTGATGGATCTCCAGAGGCTTGGAGTATGCCGCAACCTTCCGGCCTTGCGCATCGCCGGACCGCCGAATGGTCGCGGCTTTCCCGGGCATGAGAAGGCCGCCTTGCGGCGGCCTGGTGTTGGCGGATCTTGTTCTTTTCGGGGGGATCGCTAGTTGGTGTAGACCGGGCCCACGCCCAGCCCCCAGACAATCACGGTGAACGCCATGATGGCCACCAGCACCACCAGGCCTACCGCCAGCACCGAGCTGGAAAACAGGAATCCCTCATCGGTCGGTATGTTCATGAAGGTGGGCAGGCCCACGTAGAGCAGGTACACCGTGTAGCAGATGGCCGCCGTGCCGACGATCATCCCCAGCCACATGTGCGGATACAGCGCCGCCAGCCCGCCGACGAACAGCGGCGTCGCGGTGTAGGTGGCGAAGGCCACGCAACGGGCCAGGCTCGGGTTGGCGTCGTAGGTGCGGGCCATCCAGTGGATGAACGCGCCCATGACCGCCACGCCGCCGAGCATCGCCAGGTACGACATGATCGTCATCCACAGCGCGCTCTCGAGGGTCAGCATCACCGGCGCACGGCTGCCGATCACCCAGCCGACCTGGGTCGTGCCGATGAACGCCGAGACCGCGGGGATCGCCGCCAGGATCAGCGTGTGCGTCAGGTACATGTGGCTGATGCTTTCTTCCTGGTCGCCACGGATTTCCTTCCATTCCTGATCGGGGTGGGTGAAGAGCCCCACTACGTGATGGATCATGCCAGTCACTCCTCTTTGTATTGCCATCGCCCCCCAACGGAGCGCCTTCGGGCCAAGGTGGCCGAGCAAATTCAGGTCTCCAGACATCGATGCGACCTTATGTCGCAGTATAGGAAGGTCTTGACCGCACAGGGTGTAGGGGCTTAGAGCAAATCGCGCTGTAAACCCAGGGCTTAATCGCCGCAGGGACTTGAGCCGCCGGCGCAGCGACAGACCCGCGGCCCTTCGCCCGGGCGGCGTTTTTGCGTAAAATGCCCGCCCTTCGTCACACCTCACGGATTTCGCGTCATGGGCACTCTCACCGTCAACCAGAACAAACTGCAAAAGCGCCTGCGCCGCCTGGCCGGCGAAGCGGTCGCCGACTTCAACATGATCGAGGACGGCGACAAGGTGATGGTCTGCCTGTCCGGGGGCAAAGACAGCTACACCATGCTCGATGTGCTGATGCACCTGCAGAAGGTCGCGCCGGTCAAGTTCGAGATCGTCGCGGTGAACATGGACCAGAAGCAGCCGGGCTTCCCCGAGCACGTCCTGCCGGCCTACCTCAAAGAGCTGGGCATCGAGTACCACATCGTCGAAAAGGACACCTACTCGGTGGTCAAGGAGCTGGTGCCGGAAGGCAAGACCACCTGCTCGCTGTGCTCGCGCCTGCGCCGCGGCACGCTGTACACCTTCGCCGACGAGATCGGCGCGACCAAGATGGCCTTGGGGCACCACCGCGACGACATCGTCGAGACGTTCTTCCTGAACATGTTCTTCAACGGCACCCTCAAGGCCATGCCGCCCAAGCTGCGCGCCGACGACGGCCGCAACGTGGTGATCCGCCCCCTGGCCTACTGCAACGAGAAGGACATCCAGGCCTACTCGGACTTCAAGCAGTTCCCGATCATCCCGTGCAACCTGTGCGGCTCCCAGGAAAACCTGCAGCGCCAGGTGGTCAAGGAAATGCTCCAGGACTGGGAGCGCAAGACCCCGGGCCGCACCGAAAGCATCTTCCGCAGCCTGCAGAACGTGGTGCCGTCGCAACTGGCCGACCGCAACCTGTTCGACTTCACCAGCCTGAAGATCGACGAGACGGCGGCTTCGCGCTTCGTCAACGTCGTCAATCTCTAGGCCCCGTCAAGGTGGGAGCCAGCCTGCTGGCGATCCGGTGCGTCACGAGTGATGCAGCGTCATCGCCAGCAGGCTGGCTCCCACTGTCGTTTGTGTTCTCGGGCGACATTCATTTCAGACCTCAGGAGAGGGCATGCGCGACTACAAGTGGCTGCACGAATACTGTCTGAACCGTTTCGGTTCGGCGGCCGAACTGGAAGCCCACCTGCCTGTCCCCAAGACCGCGGCGCAACTGCGTGCGGTGGGCGACGACCGCTACCTGTCGACCATGGCCCTGCGGGTGTTCCGCGCCGGGCTCAAGCACAGCCTGGTGGACGCCAAGTGGCCGGCCTTCGAGGAGGTGTTCTTCGGCTTCGACCCGGAAAAGGTCGTGCTGATGAGCGCCGAGCACCTTGAGCGCCTGATGCAGGACGCGCGGATCATCCGCCACCTGGGCAAGCTCAAGAGCGTGCCGCGCAATGCGCAGTTCATCCTGGACGTGGAGAAAGAGAAGGGCAGCTTCGGCGCCTTGCTCGCCGACTGGCCGGTGACCGACATCGTCGGCCTGTGGACGTACCTGAAAAAGCGCGGCCACCAACTGGGCGGGCTGTCGGCGCCGCGGTTCCTGCGGATGGCCGGCAAGGACACCTTCGTGCCGAGCTACGACGTGGTGGCGGCGCTGAACGCCCAAGGCATCATCGACAAGGTGCCGAGCAGCCTGCGCGACCTGGCCACGGTGCAGGACGCCTTCAACCGCTGGCACGAAGAGAGCGGCGGACGGCCGATGAGCCAGATCTCGATGATGCTGGCCTATACCGTCAATCATTAAGATCGGGGTTGCCTGCTGGCGATGGCGAGCGGTCAGGCGACGCTGACCTCGCCTTCGCCCGCCCGCTTGCGGTCCAGCTGATACCGCCACCGCACATACAGCAGCGCCGAGCAGAACACCGCCAGGCTGGCGATCATCTCCAGCACGCCGAACAGCTGACGGCCCGGGTCATACGCGGCCAGCGCGCCCTTGATGAAGTACAGGTTCACCGCAAAGCACATCCACGAATGCCCCCGCGGGCTGCCCGTGACCATGCCCGGCGCGAGCACGATCCACGGGATCAGCTCGATCAGCAGGATCACCCAGGGGCGCGCGCCGTGCAGGTCGGCGAACACCAGGTAGTAGGCGGCGAGCAGTCCGGCCAGGGCGAAGAAACACAGCAGGCTGACGATCCGCATCACCCGCACCCGCGGCGCGAGCCATTCGACGGCGGGCAAGACTTTGGGCTTTTTCGCCATCCTCAGCTCCCCAGCTTCTGCGCGGTTTTCGCCAGGCGTGCGCCCAAGGCGCGGCACAGCGCGATTTCGTGGCTGTCCAGGCCGCTCTTGCCGTCGGCCCCGGCATGGTGGCTGGCGCCGTACGGCGTGCCGCCGCCCTGGGTCTCCAGCAGCGCCGATTCGCTGTAGGGCAGGCCGGTGATCAGCATGCCGTGATGCAGCAGCGGCAGCATCATCGACAGCAGCGTGGTCTCCTGGCCGCCGTGCAGGCTGGCGGTGGAGGTGAACACGCCGGCCGGCTTGCCCACCAGGGCGCCGGTCAGCCAGAGGTTGCTGGTGCCGTCGAGGAAGTACTTGAGCGGCGCGGCCATGTTGCCGAAGCGGGTCGGGCTGCCCAGGGCCAGGCCGGCGCAGTTCTTCAGGTCGTCCAGCGTGGCGTACAGCGCGCCTTCGTCGGGAATGTCCGGCGCCACCGCTTCGCACTCGGCGGAGATCGCCGGCACGGTGCGCAGGCGCGCTTCGAGCCCGGCCTGTTCGACGCCGCGGGCGATCTGCCGGGCCATCTCGTTGGTCGAGCCGCTGCGGCTGTAATACAGGACCAGAATGTACGGATCGCTCACGGCAGCAGCTCCAGGACCCGCTCCGGCGGACGGCCGATGACGGCCTTGTCGCCGGCTTCGAGGATCGGGCGCTCCATCAGTTTCGGATGGGCCGCGATGGCGGCGATCAGTTGTTCTTCGCTGAGGCTGCTGTCGGCCAGCTGAAGCGTTTTGTATTCATCTTCGCCGGTGCGCAGCAGTTGCCGGGCGCCGATCCCCAGCTTGCCGAGCAAGGCCTTGATCTGCGCGGCGTCCAGCGGGGTTTCGAGGTAACGCACCACGTTCGGGGTCAGGCCACGGGCTTCGAGCAGTTCGAGTGCGCCACGGGATTTCGAGCAGCGCGGGTTGTGATAGAGCGTCAGATCGGTCATGGCGGGTCGCTTATGGCGTAAAGTGGCGGCTATTCTAACTGTGCAGCGCGCAATCCAGAACCTCGGGAGGCGACGGGTCGCAGGCGCATTCAATTTTTCACAAGGAACATGACATGACACGGCGACTGGCAGCGGCATTGACGATCATCGGAGCGTTGATGCTGGGGGGCTGCGGTAACGACTATGGCATCGATCAGAACGGGCAGAAAGTGGCCTCCGAGCGCCTCGACAAGCAGTGGGTGGTGCTCAACTACTGGGCCGAATGGTGCGGCCCGTGCCGCACCGAGATCCCGGAGCTCAACCACTTGGCCGAGCAGCTCAAGGACAGGAAGATCGGCGTGTTCGGGGTCAACTTCGACAACGTGCAAGGTGAGGAGCTCAAAGGCGCCAGCGAGAAGCTGGGCATCCGCTTCACCGTGCTGGCGCAGGATCCGGCGGACCTGTTCGAACTGCCGCGCAGCGAGGCCTTGCCGGTGACCTACATCATCGACGACAAGGGCAAGGTGCGTGAGCAGTTGCTGGGCGAGCAGACGGCGGCGGGGGTGATGGCGAAGCTGGAGGCGCTGAAGGCGACCAACTGAAGGGGCGCTGTGGCGAGGGAACGTGCTCCCTCGCCATAAAAAGGCTTCAGCCTTCTTCCAGCCACCAGCGCAACGGCTTGCCTTCGACGGGCCAGAAGCGCATCTGCTCGATCGGCGAGACGTCCCAGCGCTCGACCTTCTCCAGCGCCTGCAAGAAGCGCTGTTCCTGCTCCATCAGCGCCGGCGCGCATTGCTTGCGGGTCTTGCCGATCTTGCCGAAGCTCAGTTTGTCGCCGTCCAGGGTGTACGGCGCGAACCAATGGTTGCAGCCGCCGTTGCCGTAGGCCCGGCCATCGTCGCCCAGGGTGACGGTCAAGTGGCTGTAGTCCATCAGCGGGCGTTCGCCGATCCATTCCAGGATGTAGCTGCGGTTCTGCTGCAGCTGCACCGGCTCGGCGGCGCACCCGGCGAGGCCGGCACCGACGGCGGCGGTCAGGGCCAGGTGTTTCATCACGCGGACTCCCGGCAGCTCGGGCACACATGCTTGCCGCCCACGGCCTGCCAGCCCAGTTCGGCGATGCGTGCGGTGGCGGCGGCCGTCTCGGCCGGCTTGCCGAGCTTGGCGTCCACCGCGAACTCGAAGCTCAGGGCTTTGGCGCACGCATCGCAGTTGACCTGCCAGGTGTGGATCGCCAGTTCGCCGAACACCGGCCCCTGGGTCATCGCGGTCCATTGGCCCGGCGGGTTGATCAGGTGGCGGACGGTTTCGACGGTCAGGCGCATGGACAGGTCCTTGCTGCCCTTGAGGGTGACCACCAGGACGTCGCCGACGCGGATCGAGCCGCCGTTGCCGGTGACCTGATAGCGGCCCGGCACGATGGCGCGGCATTCGGTGAGGGTGTGTTGCGGGTTCATCAGGGTGTAGCGGAAATCGTGTTCGACCATGGAGCCTCCAAATATGCGCGACATGCTAGCACGGGCCGGATTGCAGAATGACGCGCGCTTGCGACCTTCGATCCGGTTCAAACCGGCACCGCAGTCATGGCAAACTGCCGCTTCTTTTTTCTAAGGAACGGAACATGGCGCTGATCGAATGTTATGAATGCAAGCGCAGCATCAGCTCGCAGACGTCGGCGTGCATCCATTGCGGAGCCCCGCTGGAGCACGGCGCGGGCGGCGCTGAGGCAACGAAGTCGCCGATTTCCTTTGGCCGCCTGCCGCGCAACGAATCCGTTCCCGAAGCGTCGATCGCGCCCGCAGCGCCTGCGCCGCAGCCACGGGCCACGCCGGCGGCGGCCGGTCGCCGCCGGCGTGCGCAGGCGGCGCAACCGGTCGAGCCTCAGTTGAACGCCGACGGTTCGCGGCCGGTGGAAGGCTGGCTGAAGATCATGGTGTTCCTGCTGCCGGGCTTTTTTGTCTGGTTCCTGCTGCGCAGCGGCCACTCGGCCAAACAGCGGCTGCTGGGCTTCGGTTGGCTGGCGTTGCTGATCTTGGCGTCGTCGCTCAAGCCGTCCTGACCCGGCTCAGGCCTCGACCCGGTTCTGCGGCGCGCCCTGGGCCCAGGCGGCGATGTTGCGCAGGGTCGTCTCGGCGATCGCCCCCAGGGCCTCGTGGGTCAGAAAGGCCTGGTGCGCGGTGACGATCACATTGGGGAAGGTCAGCAGGCGGGCGAGGACATCGTCCTGCAGCGGCAGGTCGGAGCGGTCTTCGAAGAACAGCTGCGCCTCTTCCTCATAGACGTCCAGCCCCAGATACCCCAACTGGCCGTCCTTCAGGGCGTCGATCAGCGCGGGTGTGTCGACCAGCCCGCCGCGCCCTGTGTTGATCAGCATCGTCCCCGGTTGCAGGCACGCCAGCGATTGGCGGTTGATCAGGTGCTTGCTCTGCGCGTTCAGCGGGCAGTGCAGGCTGATGATCCGTGACCGGGCCAGCAGCTCGGGCAGGCTCAGGTAGCGGGCCCCCAGCGCTTCGACGGCGGGGTTGGGGTACGGGTCGTAGGCCAGCAGTTCGCAGCCGAAGCCGTGCATGATCTTGGCGAACGTGGCGCCGATCTGCCCGGTGCCGACGATGCCGACGGTCTTGCCCACCAGATCGAAGCCGGTCAGGCCGTGCAGGCTGAAATCGCCTTCGCGGGTGCGGTTGTAGGCGCGGTGCAGGCGCCGGTTGAGCGCCAGGATCAACGCCACCGCGTGTTCGGCCACGGCATGGGGCGAGTAGGCGGGCACCCGCACGACCGCCAGTCCCAGGCGCCGGGCGGCGGCCAGGTCGACGTGGTTGTAGCCGGCCGAACGCAGCGCGATCAGCCGCGTGCCGCCGGCGGCCAGACGTTCCAGCACCGGTGCGCCGAGGTCGTCGTTGATGAAGGCGCAGACCACCTCGTGATGCTCGGCCAGCGCGGCGGTGTCCAGGCACAGCCGCGCCGGCTGGAAGTGCAGCTCGATGCCGTCCGGGCAGGGGGCGGCGAGGAAACTGTCGCGGTCATACGTCTGGCTGCTGAAAACGATCGTGCGCATGCTGGCCTCCTGAAACCGGGTCGCGGGGCCTGATGGCCCACGCTCACTGTAGCCGTCCGTGGCGCCGCCGGCGTTGTCCTGGATCAGGCACTGATCCTGGCTTGCGCGGCCAGGCGGTTGATCGCCCGGTCCAGCTCGTCCAGCGCCTGGGCGGCGTTGGGATCCTGCTGCTTGAGCAGGGTTTCGCTGCGCTGGCAGGCGGCGCGCAGTTGCGGCACGCCGCAGTACCGGGTGGCGCCGTGCAGGCGGTGCACCCGTTCGAGCAAGGCGTTCTGGTCGTTGCCGTCGCGGGCCGTGCGAATCGCTTCCCGGTCGGCCTCAAGCGAGGCCAGCAGCATCGCCAGCATGTCCGCCGCCAGATCCGCCTTGCCGGCGGCCAGGCGCAGGCCTTCCTCGTGATCGAGCACCGGCAGATCCTGAGGGCCGGCCACGCCGTCGGCGGCGCGCTCCTGCACCGGATTGCGCAGCGCCAGCCCGGTCCACTTCAGCACCACCTGGGCCAGTTGCCGTTCGCTGATCGGCTTGGTCAGGTAGTCGTCCATGCCGCTTTGCAGCAAGGCGCGTTTTTCGTTGGCCATGGCGTGGGCGGTGAGGGCGACGATCGGCAGCGGCGTGCAGTGCCGTTCGCTTTCCCACTGACGGATGGTTTCGGTGCTCTGGCGGCCGTCCATGCCCGGCATCTGCACGTCCATCAGCACCAGGTCGAACGCTTCGCTCTGCACGGCGTTGACCGCCGCGTAGCCGCTTTCCACGGCCAGCACCTTGGCGCCCATGTCTTCGAGCAGCGTCTGCACCAGCAGCAGGTTGGCCGGGTTGTCGTCGACGCACAGCACTTTCGGTGCACGGCTGGACAGCGGCTCGCCCGGCTCGCTGCGGGTCTGGCGCGGCAGCACCAGGTCCGACAGCGCCCGCCGCAGTTTGCGCGTGCAGGCCGGTTTGGCCTGAAGCTGGCTGTGGGGGTTGGGCACCGAGAGGTGGAACAGGGTCTGTTCGGTGGTCGGGCACAGCACCAGCACTTTGCAGCCCAGGTGTTCGAGATCCCAGATGTGCTGGTTCAGCCGTTCCGGAAGCATGTCGTTGCTGGTGATGCCGAGCACCGCCAGGTCGATGGCCTGCTCGGTCTGGTGGGCGCCGGTGACGCCGTTGGTCAGGCTCTCCAGGGTGTTGAACGGGGTGACGTCCAGGCCGCAGTCCTCCAGTTGGTGCTGCAGCGCCTGGCGGGCCAGTTCGTGGTTCTCCAGCACCGCCACCCGGCGCCCGAGCAATGGCGCGGCCGGCAGGTCGTCGGTGTCGTCGCGGGTCTTGGGCAGGCTCAGGCTGATCCAGAACTCCGAGCCTTCGCCAGGCGTGCTGTCCACGCCGATCTCGCCGCCCATCTGCTCGATCAGGCGCTTGGAGATCACCAGCCCCAGGCCGGTGCCGCCCGGCTGGCGCGACAGCGAGTTGTCCGCCTGGCTGAAGGCCTGGAACAGGGCGCGCACGTCCTGGGCCGAGAGGCCGATGCCGGTGTCCTGGATGCTGATGCGCAGCTGCACGCTGTCCTCGTGCTCTTCTTCGAGCATCGCCCGGGCGACGATGGTGCCTTCGCGGGTGAACTTGATCGCGTTGCTGACCAGGTTGGTGAGGATCTGCTTGAGCCGCAGCGGATCGCCGACCAGCGACAGCGGCGTGTCGCGGTAGACCAGGCTGACCAGCTCCAGCTGTTTGGCGTGGGCGGCCGGGGCCAGTATGGTCAGGGTGTCCTGCAGCAGGTCGCGCAGGTTGAACGGAATGTGGTCGAGCACCAGCTTGCCGGCCTCGATCTTGGAGAAGTCGAGGATCTCGTTGATGATCCCCAGCAGGCTGTCGGCGGACTTCTCGATGGTCCCCAGGTAGTCGAGCTGGCGCGGGGTGAGCTCGCTTTTCTGCAGCAGGTGGGTGAAGCCGAGGATGCCGTTGAGCGGCGTGCGGATCTCGTGGCTCATGTTGGCCAGGAACTCGGATTTGATCCGGCTCGCCTCCAGGGCTTCCTTGCGCGCCAGGTCCAGTTCGATGTTCTGGATCTCGATGGTTTCGAGGTTCTGGCGCACGTCTTCGGTGGCCTGGTCGACGCTGTGCTGCAGTTCTTCCCGGGCGTTCTGCAAGGTGCCGGCCATGCGGTTGATGCCGGAGGCCAGCTCGTCGAGTTCCTGGCTGCCGAGGGGCGGCAGGCGGGTTTCCAGGTGGCCGTCCTTGAGCTGCGCGACGGCTTGCTTGATCTGGCTCAGCGGCCGGTTGATGGTGCGCCCCATGCGCACGGCCAACAGCGCCGCGCCGGCCAGGCCTGCGCCGATCAGCAGCAGGCTGGCGAACAGGCTGCGGTAGCCGCGCAGCAGCATGCCGTTGTGCGACAGTTCCAGTTCGACCCAGCCGAGCAGGCGGTCGGACTCTTCGGGGATCAGTTCGCCGGCCAGGTTGCGGTGCTTGCCGAACACCGGCAGCAGGTAGCGGGTCGCATCGTTGCCGCTGCGCCGCAGCAGTTGCAGGCTGTCGCCGCTGGGGGCCTGGTTGAGCATGGTCGGGCCGGCGTGGGCCAGGGGCGAGCGGTCCGGCGCCAGGAAGGTCACGGCGCGCACGTCGGACTGCTCCAGGGACTGGGTGGCGATGCGTTCGAGCAGTTCGCTGTCGCCGTGGCCCATGGCCGGCGCCACCAGCGGCGCCAGTTGCTCGGCGATCATTTCGCCGCGCTGCATCAGTTGGGCCTGCAGGTCGACTTGCTGCGTCCAGGTGAAGTAGCCGCCCAGCACCAGCGCCATCAGGCTGGTGGGCAACAGGGTCAGCAACAGCACGCGACCTTTGATTCCCAGTTTCTTGAGCACGCCCATCTCCCGCATCCCGCTGATCCGTTGACTCTCGCGTGCGTCCGGCACGCGGCTTTGGCGCAGTGTAGCGATTTGCTCGCGGGCAATCTTGGGAAAAATGCCGCCGCCGTCCATCGGCCGCAGCCGCGACGTCCGTCTGCCGGATCAGGCTCGGGTTGCCCGGCGCCCGGCAATCTTGAATAATCCGCCAACTGAGAATTATTTGCAGATAGTCATGACTCCTGTCTCTGTTGGCCAGCCCCGCATCCTTTCCATCGAAGACGATCCTGTGCTCGGTGCCTATGTCCACGAGCACCTGGGCCGCAGCGGCTTTCAGGTGACCTGGTGCCGCAACGGCCAGGAGGGCCTCGATGTCGCCCGGCACCAGCCGTTCGACGTGGTGCTGATGGACATCCTGCTGCCGGGGCTGGACGGGCTCGATGTGCTCACGCAACTGCGCCAGAGCCACTCCACGCCGGTGCTGCTGATGTCCGCCCTGGGCGCCGAAGCCGACCGCATCAGCGGCTTTCGCCTCGGCGCCGACGACTACCTGCCCAAGCCGTTCAGCATGGCCGAGCTGCATGTGCGCATCGAGGCGATCCTGCGGCGCGTCGCGCTCGACCGGCGTCCGGCGCCGTTGGCCGAACCCGTCGCGGCGGGCGCGCTGCGTTTCGACGATGAACAGTGCGATGTGTCCTACCAAGGCCGGCCCGCCGGCCTGACCCGCAGCGAGTACCGCCTGCTGGAGACCCTCGACCGCAACCCCGAAGAGGTGCTGAGCAAGGCCTTCCTCTATCAGCACGTGCTGCAGCGCGGCTACGCGCCCCACGACCGCAGCCTCGACATGCACATCAGCCAGATCCGCCGCAAACTCAAGGCCGTCGGCTACGGCGAGCGCGAAGTGCGCACGGTGTGGGGCAAGGGCTACGTATTGAGCGCACCCGATGAAACCGTCTGAGCTGCCGGGGCGGCACTCGCTGTTCTGGAAACTTGCCTGCCTGCTGGTGGCGTTCTGTCTGCTGATGATCTGGCTGAGCTGGTCCTGGGGCCGCTACATGGAGCAGCGCAATCAGTTCCTGTCCGACGAGGCCCGGGGCACGTTGGCCCGTTATGCGGCCGAGGCCGAGCAGGCCTGGCGGGCAGGGCGGCAGGAGGGCGTCGACGCCTGGCTGCGGACCATGCACTGGCGCGAGGCGGGTTGGGTCGGAGTGATCGGCGGCCACCTGCAATCGTTGGGCAGCCAGCCGTTGAGCGAGGCCGAGACCCTGCGCCTGACCTTCCTGCGCGGGCCTGACTGGCCGATCCACAAAAAGGGCCTGCCGTGGCTGCGGGTGCCGTTCCCCGAGAACCCCTCCGCCGGCAGCCTGGTGATCGAGCTGCCCGAGCGCTTCCTGCCGGGGCGCTACAAGACGTTCTGGCGGGTCATCACCAACGGGGTGATCCCCGGCCTGTTCACGCTGCTGCTGTGCGTCGGCCTGTACCGCCTGCTGGTGATGCCGCTGAACAACCTGCGCGAACAGGCCAACGCCTGGCGCGCCGACCAACTGAATGTGCGGCTGTCGAGCGGCATCACCGAGCGTCCCGACGAACTCGGCGAACTGGCCCGGGCCTTCGACTCGATGGCCGAGCGCCTGCAATCGACCGTCGCGCTGCAGCAGCAACTGTTGCGCGACCTGTCCCACGAACTGCGCACGCCATTGAGCCGCCTGCGGGTGGCCAGCGAAGGCGAGCAGGCGCTGTTGCCGTTGCGCGAACGGATCGGGCGCGAGGTCGACATCATGCAGCGGCTGGTGGAAGACACCCTCCAGCTGGCCTGGCTCGACACCGAGCGCACGCCGCTGCCCGACGAGGCGATCCAGATCCAGGCCCTGTGGGAAATGCTGACCGACAACGCCTGCTACGAAAGCGGCTGGCCGAGCCTGCAGCTGCAGTGCACGGTGGAGGCCTCCTGCTGGGTGCGCGGCCACCTCAACACCTTGGCCCAGGCGCTGGAAAACATTCTGCGCAACGCCATCCGCCATTCGCCGCCGGGCGGCGTGGTGCGGCTCGGCGGGCGGCGCGACGGCGATTGCTGGCACCTGTGGCTGGAGGATCAGGGGGGCGGCGTGGCCGAGGCGGACCTGGAGCGGATCTTCTCGCCGTTCATCCGGCTCGACGGCTCGCGGCCCGGCGACGGCGGGTTCGGCCTGGGCCTGAGCATCGCGCGCAATGCGGTGCAGCGTCAGGGCGGCAGGCTGTGGGCCGAGAACGGCGCAGACGGCTTGCGGCTGAACCTGCGGTTGAAGGCGCACGACGCCGCCTGCGAGGCGGTGCAGGGCCGGCCTGCGCCGGCGGCGGACGGGCTGCAGCCGCAGATCAGCTGACGGCCCCACGGTTTCTTCACTTATTCCCATAAGCCATAAGCACCATACTTTGCGTGATATGGCCGGCGCGGGTTTGCCGGTATGATAGGCGCCCCCGCTGTCCGGATTGCGAAAAACGCCATGACCTTGCAGTACCCAACCATCGCCGATTGCGTCGGCAACACGCCGCTGGTGCGTTTGCAGCGCCTGCCCGGCGCCACCAGCAACACCCTCTTGCTCAAGCTGGAAGGCAACAACCCGGCGGGTTCGGTCAAGGATCGTCCGGCGTTGTCGATGATCACCCGCGCCGAGCTGCGCGGGCAGATCCGTCCCGGCGACACGCTCATCGAGGCGACCTCGGGCAACACCGGGATCGCCCTGGCGATGGCCGCTGCGATCAAGGGCTACAAGATGATCCTGATCATGCCGGACAACTCCACCGCCGAGCGCAAGGCGGCGATGACCGCCTACGGCGCCGAGCTGATCCTGGTCACCCAGGAAGAGGGCATGGAAGGCGCCCGCGACCTGGCCCAGCGGATGGAGGCCGAAGGCCGCGGCAAGGTGCTCGACCAGTTCGCCAACGGCGACAACCCCGAAGCCCACTACGCCACCACCGGCCCGGAGATCTGGCGCCAGACCCAGGGCACCATCACCCATTTCGTCAGTTCCATGGGCACCACCGGCACCATCATGGGCGTGTCGCGCTACCTCAAGGAACAGAACGACAACGTGCAGATCATCGGCCTGCAACCGATGGAAGGCTCGGCCATTCCCGGCATCCGCCGCTGGCCGCAGGAATACCTGCCGAAGATCTACCAGGCCGACCGCGTCGACCGCATCGTCGACATGGCGCAGAGCGAAGCCGAAGATGTCACCCGTCGCCTGGCCCGCGAAGAAGGCATCTTCTGCGGCGTGTCCTCGGGCGGTGCGGTGGCGGCGATGCTGCGCTTGTCCAAGGAAGTCGAGAACGCGGTGATCGTCGCGATCATCTGCGACCGCGGCGACCGCTACCTGTCGACCGGCCTGTTCGACGCGCCCAACTGATGGCCAAGCAAGCAAGAGGCCTGCGCTTCCAGCCCACCGGCGGCAGCAAGGCCCCGCAACTCCCGACCGGCAAGAAGCAGCGCCTGAGCATCGAGCGCCTGGCCAATGACGGTCGCGGCATCGCGTTCTTCGAAGGCCGCACCTGGTTCGTCCTCGGCGCCCTCGCAGGCGAGGAGGTCGAGGCGCGGGTGCTCGGCGCCCACGGCAAAGTGGTCGAGGCCCGCGCCGAGCGCGTGCTCAAGGCCAGCGAACTGCGCCGTCCGGCCCTTTGCCCGCACGCGGGCCGCTGCGGCGGCTGCAGCGTGCAGCACCTGCCCCACGCTGAACAGCTTGCCCTGAAACAGCGCATGCTGGCCGAGCAGCTGTCGCGGGTCGCCGGCGTCGAACCGCAAGAATGGGCCGCGCCGTTGACCGGCCCCGAATTCGGCTACCGGCGCCGCGCCCGGGTGGCGGTGCGCTGGGACGCCAAGGCGAAGCGGCTGGACGTGGGCTTTCGCGCCGCCGGCAGCCAGGACATTGTCGCGATCGACGAGTGCCCGGTGCTGGTACAGCCCTTGCAGCCGATCATGAGCCGGCTGCCGGACATGCTCCGCCGCTTGGGCAAGCCTCAGGCGCTGGGGCATGTGGAACTGTTCAGCGGCTCGTCGCTGGCGGTGCTGCTGCGGCACACGGCGCCGCTGTCGGATGCGGACCTGACGATCCTCAAGGATTTCTGCGCGTTCCACGGGGCGCAGCTGTGGCTGCACGGCGAAGGCGAGCCGCAGCCGGCGGACCCTAGGCAGTCGCTGGGCTACCGCCTGGAGACGTGGGGGCTGGAGCTGGCCTGGCGTCCGGGCGACTTCATCCAGGTCAACGCCGGCGTCAACGAGGCGATGGTCGCCCAGGCGTTGGAGTGGCTCAAGCCCACGGGCGATGAGCGTGTGCTCGACCTGTTCTGCGGCCTGGGCAACTTCGCCTTGCCGTTGGCCAAGGCCGTGCGTGAGGTGGTGGCGGTCGAAGGCGTGCAGACGATGGTCGACCGTGCGGCGGAGAACGCCGCCAGCAACAATTTGCATAACACAAAGTTTTTTCAGGCCGATTTATCCCAGCCTTTGACCGATGCCGAATGGATCGGAAACGGCTTTTCTGCGGTACTCTTGGACCCACCCCGTGACGGTGCTTTCGAGGTGGTGCGCAAGCTGGCGACCCTGGGTGCCCAACGGCTGGTGTACGTGTCGTGCAACCCTGCAACTCTGGCGCGCGACACGGTCGAATTGATCAAGCAGGGCTACCGGTTAAAACGTGCCGGGATTCTCGATATGTTTCCTCAGACGGCGCATGTCGAGGCCATGGCGTTATTTGAAGCGGGCTAGGATGGCCCGTCTGATCCGTCTGGTCCGCCCGGACAGCGCTCGTCCCAGCCCCGCGAGCGCGAACGGGCAATGAAGGTCAGCGATTTGACGCATTGAATCTGCGTCGTAGGGAAGGTAAAGCAAGATGGTACAGGTGAGAGCACACCAGCCGATCAACACCGACGGCAGTATCAATCTCGAGGCTTGGCTCGATCATGCGGTCAGCGTCGATCTGGCGCTGGATCGCGAAGCCTTGAAGGAGGCCTGCGAATACGCCCGTCAGGCCGAGCAGCAATCCAAAGCGGCGAACAATCTGTGGGCCGAGGGCAGCGGCAGCTTCAGCACCGGTCTTGAGATCGCCGAGATCCTGGCCGACCTCAAGCTCGACCAGGATTCCCTGGTGGCCGCCGTGCTGTACCGCGGCGTGCGCGAAGGCCAGATCGAGCTCGCGGCGGTCAGCCAGCGGTTCGGCCCGGTGGTCGCCAAGCTGATCGACGGCGTGCAGCGCATGGCGGCGATCAGCGCCAGCCTCAGCCCCCGTCAGTCCATGGTGCTGGGCACCCAGGGCCAGGTCGAGAACCTGCGCAAGATGCTGGTGGCCATGGTCGACGACGTGCGCGTCGCGCTGATCAAGCTGGCCGAGCGCACCTGCGCGATCCGGGCGGTGAAGACCGCCGACGACGAGAAGCGCAACCGGGTCGCCCGGGAGGTGTTCGACATCTATGCGCCGCTGGCGCACAGGCTCGGCATCGGCCACATCAAGTGGGAGCTGGAGGACCTGTCCTTCCGCTACCTGGAGCCTGACCAGTACAAGCAGATCGCCAAGCTGCTGCACGAGCGGCGGCTCGACCGCGAACGCTTCATCAGCGACGTGATGACCCAGCTCAAGAACGAACTGCAGGCCACCGGCGTCGAGGCCGACATCAGCGGCCGGGCCAAGCACATCTATTCGATCTGGCGAAAGATGCAGCGCAAGGGCCTGGAGTTCAGCCAGATCTACGACGTGCGCGCCGTGCGCGTGCTGGTGCCGGAGATGCGCGACTGCTACACCGCGCTCGGCATCGTCCACACCCTGTGGCGGCACATCCCCAAAGAGTTCGACGACTACATCGCCAACCCGAAGGAGAACGGCTACCGCTCGCTGCACACCGCCGTGATCGGCCCGGAAGGCAAGGTGCTGGAGGTGCAGATCCGTACCCACGCCATGCACGAGGAGGCCGAACTCGGCGTCTGCGCGCACTGGCGCTACAAGGGCACCGACGTCAAGTCCGGCTCCAACCACTACGAAGAGAAGATCTCCTGGCTGCGTCAGGTGCTCGAGTGGCATGAAGAGCTGGGCGACATCGGCGGACTGGCCGAACAGCTGCGGGTCGACATCGAGCCGGACCGGGTCTACATCTTCACCCCGGACGGCCATGCCATCGACCTGCCCAAGGGCGCGACGCCGCTGGACTTCGCCTACCGCGTGCACACCGAGATCGGCCACAACTGCCGCGGCGCCAAGATCAACGGGCGGATCGTGCCGCTCAACTACAGCCTGCAGACCGGCGAGCAGGTCGAGATCATCACCAGCAAGCACGGCACCCCGAGCCGCGACTGGCTGAACCCGAACCTGGGGTACGTCACCACGTCCCGGGCGCGGGCCAAGATCGTCCACTGGTTCAAGCTGCAGGCCCGGGACCAGAACGTCGCGGCGGGCAAGACCCTGCTCGAGCGCGAGCTCAACCGCCTCGGCCTGCCGGCGGTGGACTTCGACAAGCTGGCCGACAAGGCCAACATGAAGACCGCCGAAGACCTGTTCGCCGCCCTCGGTGCCGGCGACCTGCGCCTGGCGCAGCTGGTCAACCTGGCGCAGCAGCTGGTCGAGCCGGAGCGCGGCAACGAGCAGCTGGAGCTGATCCCGCGCAAGGCCGCCGGCTACAAGCCGGGCAAGCGCGGCGACATCCAGATCCAGGGCGTCGGCAACCTGATGACGCAGATGGCCGGCTGCTGCCAGCCGTTGCCGGGCGACGCGATCGTCGGCTACATCACCCAGGGCCGCGGCGTGAGCATCCACCGCCAGGACTGCGCCTCGGTGCTGCAACTGGCCGGCCGCGAGCCGGAGCGCATCATCCAGGTCAGCTGGGGCCCGGTGCCGGTGCTCACCTACCCGGTGGACATCGTCATCCGCGCCTACGACCGTTCCGGGCTGCTGCGTGACGTCTCGCAAGTGCTGCTCAACGAGCGCATCAACGTGCTGGCGGTCAACACCCGCTCGAACAAGGAGGACAACACCGCGCTGATGTCCCTGACCATCGAGATCCCGGGGCTGGACGCGCTGGGGCGGTTGCTGGGGCGGATTTCCCAGTTGCCGAACATCATCGAGACGCGGCGCAACCGCACGCCTTGAGGAGCAACGGCGCAAGCGGGCTTGTCCGCTTGCGCAGGGTTTTGTGGTGAGACAGACATGACGTACAGCCTGGAAGACCTGCTGCACCTGATGAACCGTCTGCGGGATCCGCAGTACGGCTGCCCGTGGGACATCAAGCAGACCTACTCCACCATCGTCCCGCACACCCTGGAAGAGGCCTACGAGGTCGCCGACGCCATCGAGCGCGGCGATTTCGATCACTTGCAGGGCGAGTTGGGCGATCTGCTGTTCCAGGTGGTGTATTACAGCCAGTTGGCCCGGGAGGAGGGTCGGTTCGAGTTCGCCGGCGTGGTGGACAGCATCACCCGCAAGCTGGTGCGCCGTCACCCGCACGTGTTTCCCACCGGCGACCTGTATGCGCCGCTGGACGTGCCGCGGCTGAACGAAGAGCAGGTCAAGGAGCGTTGGGAAGAGATCAAGGCCGAAGAGCGCGCCGAGAAATCCGCCGAGCCGCAGCAACTGTCGCTGCTCGACGACGTGCCCGCCGCGCTGCCGGCCTTGTCGCGCTCGGCCAAGCTGCAGAAGCGCGCCGGGCAGGTCGGTTTCGACTGGCCGGACGCTTTGCCGGTGCTGGACAAGGTACGCGAGGAGCTCGACGAGGTGCTTGAGGCCATGTCGGAAAACGACCCGGCGGCGGTGGCCGACGAGATCGGCGATCTGCTGTTTTCGGTGGTCAACCTGGCCCGGCACCTGAAGGTCGATCCGGAAACCGCGCTGCGCGGCGCCAACGGCAAGTTCGAGCGGCGTTTCCGTTTTATCGAACAGGCATTGCGCGACACCCGTCGTCCCATGGAAGATTGCACCCTCGAAGAGTTGGACGCCTTGTGGGGCGAAGCCAAACGACAGGAAAAGAATGCGCCCGGCTGCGGCTGAGCAATTTGCCCAAGTGAGTAAGCACCATGAGTATTTCCCTTCGCGACCAGTTGCTCAAGGCAGGGCTGGTCAACCAAAAGCAGGTCAAGCAAGTCAGCAAGGACAAGCAAAAGCAGCAACGCCTGGCCCACAAGGGGCAAATCGAGCTGGACGACTCGCAGCAGCGCGCGGCCCAGGAGGCCCAGGCCGAGAAGGTCAAGCGCGACCAGGAGCTGAACCGCCAGCAGCAGGAAAAGGCCGAGGCCAAGGCCCGCGCCGCGCAGATCAAGCAATTGATCGAGGTGTCGCGCCTGCCGAAGCTGAACACCGAGGACTACTACAACTTCGTCGATGACAAGAAGGTCAAGCGCCTTTCGGTCAACACGCTGATGCGCAACAAGCTCAGCAGCGGTTCGCTGGCGATCGTGCACCACGCCGGCGGCTACGAAGTGATCCCGCGCGAGGCCGCCCTGAAGATCCAGGAGCGCGATCCGCAGCGCATCGTGCAGATGAACGAGAAGACCGAAGAGGTCACGGACGAGGACGATCCGTACGCGGCCTATCAGATCCCTGACGATCTGATGTGGTAAGCGTCCGACACGCATAACGACGAACCCCGCTCATGGCGGGGTTCGTCGTTATGGATGCTGTGTCGCTTGCCGCTCAGCCCTGTTCGCGCTGGCGCTCCAGCAGCTCCAGCTCGGCCTTGTAGCTGTGGGCGTCGGCCTCGTTGTGGAACATCCCCACCAGCAAGTCCTGTTGATGCACGTCCCAGATCCGTACGCCGGCGGCCACGCCTTCATGGGACATGTGTGAATCGTCGCGTTCAGTCACTTTTACAGTCATCTGCTAGCTCCAATCTCTGTTATCTGCAGCAAGGCATGTGCAGGACTCTTTTATAGAGTTTGTTAGCTTGCTAAGTAAACGTTCGATTTCTGCAATGTATCCTTGCGGATTTCGCAACAGTGCTGGAGCCCGCGTGATACGCGACATTCAGTCGCAGGGCGGGAAGTTGCATGACAGATGTTTCATGTTGGCGGGGCGTTGCGCACCCCTTTGCGCAAGCCGTTGTGCCTTGGCGGGCGTCCGGCGGCGAGGTTTCTCCAGGCGAAAAAAAAACGCCCCGAACCGGTCGGGGCGTTTTTCATGTGCGGCTCAGCAGCGTGAAATCACTTGCCGGTCCAGCGCTTCAGCACCAGGGTGGCGTTGGTGCCGCCGAAGCCGAAGCTGTTGCTCATCACGGTGTCGATCTTGGCGTTCTCGCGGGTCTGGGTCAGCACCGGCAGGTCGGCCACTTCCGGATCCAGCTCGTCGATGTTGGCGGAGCCGGCGATGAAGTTGCCTTCCATCATCAGCATGCAGTAGATCGCTTCGTGAACGCCGGCGGCGCCCAGGGAGTGACCCGACAGGCTCTTGGTGGAGCTGATGGCCGGCGCCTTGTCACCGAAGACTTCGCGCACGCCTTTCATTTCCGCGACGTCGCCGACCGGGGTTGAGGTGCCGTGGGTGTTCAGGTAGTCGATCGGGGTGTCGACGGTGGACAGCGCCTGCTGCATGCAGCGGATCGCGCCTTCGCCGCTCGGGGCGACCATGTCGTAGCCGTCGGAGGTCGCGCCGTAGCCGACGATTTCCGCGTAGATCTTCGCGCCGCGGGCCAGAGCGTGCTCCAGCTCCTCGACCACCACCATGCCGCCGCCGCCGGCGATGACGAAACCGTCACGGTCGGCGTCGTAGGCGCGGGAGGCCTTTTCCGGGGTGTCGTTGCGCTTGCTGGACAGGGCGCCCATGGCGTCGAACAGGAACGACTGGCTCCAGTGCTCTTCTTCGCCGCCGCCGGCGAAGACGATGTCCTGCTTGCCCATCTGGATCTGTTCCATCGCGGTGCCGATGCAGTGGGCGCTGGTGGCGCAGGCGGAGGCGATGGAGTAGTTCAGGCCCTTGATCTTGAACGGTGTGGCCAGGCAGGCCGACACGGTGCTGCTCATGGTGCGGGTCACGCGGTACGGGCCGACGCGCTTGACGCCTTTCTCGCGCAGGATGTCCAGCGCTTCCATCTGGTTCAGGGTGGAGGCGCCGCCGGAGCCGGCGATCAGGCCGGTGCGCGGGTTGGACACCTGCTCTTCGGTCAGGCCGGAGTCCTTGATCGCGTCAGCCATCGCCAGGTAGGCGTAGGCGGCTGCGTGACCGACGAAACGGTAGACCTTGCGGTCGATCAGTTCTTCGAGGTTGAGGTCGATGGAGCCGGAAACCTGGCTACGCAGACCCATTTCGGCGTATTCCGGGTTGAACCGGATGCCAGGGCGGCTTGCACGCAGGTTGGCGGAGACGGTCTCTTTGTCATTGCCCAGGCAAGAAACGATGCCCAGACCAGTGATAACGACGCGGCGCATGCGGATAACCCTTAGAAGTTGTCAGTGGAGGTGAACACGCCGACCCGTAGGCCTTCGGCGGTGTAGATTTCGCGACCGTCGACGCTGACCGAACCATCGGCGATGGCCATGTTCAGCTTGCCCTTGAGGACGCGCTTGATATGAATGTTGTAGGTGACTTTGCTGGCGGTCGGCAGCACCTGGCCGAAGAACTTCACTTCGCCCGAACCCAGCGCACGGCCGCGGCCCGGCAGGCCTTGCCAGCCCAGGAAGAAGCCGACCAGTTGCCACATGGCGTCCAGGCCCAGGCAGCCCGGCATCACCGGATCGCCTTCGAAATGGCAGGCGAAGAACCACAGGTCCGGGGTGATGTCCAGCTCGGCGACCAATTCACCTTTGCCGTACTTGCCGCCTTCTTCGCAGATGTGGGTGATGCGATCCACCATCAGCATGTTCGGGGCGGGCAGTTGCGCGTTACCTGGGCCGAACAGCTCACCGCGACTGCAGCGCAGCAGGTCTTCCCGGGTAAAGGCGTTTTGTTTGGTCATGCGAGCTCCTCAATAGTCCCATGCGGCAGGTGGGGCGTTCTTCCCGGCCGACCGAAGCGTTCATGCCTCGATCCGGCAGCCTACTCATAGACTATTGCGTTGTAGTGAAAGTCACAGCACCAAGGACATGAATGTACACTTGTGCACTGAAATTTTTATTCAAGCCCCTTTTGAGGCCCGTTCGGGAGCCTAAGACTGCCGCACTTTCGCTTTCCACGCCAGTCGCAGATGCTTGAAAGGCTGTCCCTTACTGCACCCAGCGCTGCATGATCTGCTGCAAATCGTTGCGTTTGAACGGCTTGGCCAGATAGTCGTTCATCCCCGCCGACAGGCAGTTTTCCCGGTCGCCCTGCAAGGCGTTGGCGGTCAGCGCGATGATCGGCACATCGTTGCAGGCGGGCAGGCGGCGGATCTGGCGCGTCGCCTCGTAGCCGTCGATGACCGGCAGCCGGCAGTCCATCAGGATAGCTTCGAATCGCTGCCCGTCGGCGCAGCGCACCGCTTGCGCGCCGTCGGTGGCGATGCTGACGGCAAAGCCCAGGCTGCGCAGCATCGCTTCGATCACGGTCTGGTTGACCGGGTTGTCCTCCACCAGCAGCACCTTGCGCCCTTCGCCGTGGCCGTCGCCGGCCAAGAGGCGTGGCGCCGCCAGTGTCGGCAACGCCTGCTTATATATAGCCAAGGGGATTTCCAGGGTAAACACCGAACCGCGGCCTTCTTCGCTCTGCGCCCGCAGGGTGCCGCCCATCCGTTCGGCGAGGGTGCGGGCGATCGGCAGGCCCAGCCCCGTCCCGCCGTAGCGTCGGGAGATCGAACTGTCGGCCTGCTGGAACGCGTTGAACATCAGTTCCAGGCTTTGCGCAGAGATGCCGATGCCGCTGTCGCGCACCGAGCAGGTGAACCAGAGCAGTTCGTGGTCCAGCGACTGCCACTGCGCTTCGATGCCGACCTGGCCCTGTTCGGTGAACTTCAGCGCGTTGCCCACCAGGTTGACCAGAATCTGCCGGATCCGCGTCGGATCGCCTTGCACCTGCAGATCGCGCATGTCGTCCGGGATCCGCAACTGCAGGCTCAAGCCGCGCTGCAGGGCGCTGTGCTGGAACGACTGGGCGCAGGCGGCGATCAGGTCGGCCAGGTTGAAGGGGATGTGCTCCAGTTCCAGCTCCGAACGCTCGATGCGCGAGAAGTCCAGGATGTCGTTGATGACCTTGAGCAAGTGCTCGGTGGACTCGGACGCCAGGGCGGCGTACTCGATCTGCTCTTCGGTCATCTCGGTGGTCTCAAGCAACTGCAGCATGCCGAGGACGCCGTTCATGGGCGTGCGCAGTTCATGGCTCATCATCGCCAGGAAGTCCGATTTGGCGTTGTTGGCCTTTTCCGCCTCTTCGCGGGTCTGGATCAGTTGCGCCATGGCCTGCTGCTGTTCGCGGCTGGCCTGTTCCAGGGCCTGGGCCAGGTTGTTGATGTGCTGCGACAGGGCGCCCAGTTCGGTGTCGTCGACGATCGGCAGCGGCGTCTTGAAGTCGCCGTCCTGGATGGCCCGCACCGCATGGCCGATGTCGCGGATCGGCTGGGACAGGCTGCCGGCCAGCCGCCGTGCCAGGACGAAGGTGAACAGCAGGGCGAACAGCGCGAGGATGCCGGCCTTGAGCAGGATTTCCTGCTGGCGCTGGCTGAAGGCGTCGCTGGACAGGCCGACGATCACCCGGCCCAGGTAATCCTCGCCGGTGCCGTTCCTGGCCGGACGGCTGTCCTGGAAAAAGTCGTTGTGCAGGGCGATCCGCTGCAGCCTGACCGGCGCCTGGAACACCTCGACCTGATGCGGGCGGTTGTGGGCGTTCGCCGCTTGCTCGACGTAGGCCAGCACTCGGTTGCCGCTGTCCTGCACCTCCAGGAAACGTACGTTGGGCGTAGCCAGGGTGGCTTTGAGCAGGCTCTCCAGCACTTCGTTGTTGCCGGAGATCACCCCGTATTCGGTGGCCGGCGCCAGTTGGTTGGCGATCAGTTGGCCGGTGCGGGTGAGCTCCTGGCGCAGATCCTGGATGCGCACGAAGGTGAAGAAGGTGATCAGGAGCAAAGTCAGCAACAGCGCAGGGCCCAGGCTGATCAGTTGGGTGCGGGTGTTGATGTCCCAGCGGCGGCGGAAAATCATGGGCGGCGCTCTCCTTCGGCCAAATCCTTGGCCACAGACACTTCATCGGGCAGTTCGATACCTAAGGAACGAGCCACCTGGGCATTGCTTGAGACCTTGAAACGATCGGGGTAGAGCGTGCGCGGCCAGTTGGCCGGCGGACGGTCGAGCAAGGCGTCGAGAATGGCCAGCCAGTCGCTCTGGTCGCTGTAGCTGCTGGCCAGGCTGCCGGCGCGCACGAACGCGACGTTGGGGCCGATCAGCGCCAGTTGTCGGGAATAACTGCTGAGCAGCAGGTTTTTCGCGGTCTTGGGGTTGTACAGGTCAGGGTCGTCGAGCCCCAGCAGCACGTCGCTGTTTTTCAGCAGGGCCTGCAACGGGCGGCTGTCGCGGGTGTTGTCCCAGCGCTCGCCGACGATTTCCAGATCCAGCGACCGGGCCGCCAGGTGCAGCTCCTGCAAAAGAAACTCGCTGTGCCGGTCGAACAGCACGCCGACCCGGCGGGCCTGGGGCAGGAGCCGGCGGATCAGCTGCAGTTGGCGGCCGGGCATCGGGTCGCTCCACAGCAGGCTCAGGTGCGACGGCGGCTGGGCGTTGCCGAAGCGTTGCTGCGCTTGCAGGCGGCTGATGCGCAGCACCAGGGTGGCCGGCCCCGGGGTCTCTTGCAGGCGCCAGTCCAGGCTCGGCAGATCCAGCAGGATCAGGCGCAGGCTGGCCGGCAGCTTGCCCGGGGCCGGCAGGCTGGCCAACGGCTGGAAGCGTACGCGGTCGGTGGGGCGCAGCTCGCTCAGGGCCTGGACGAAGGACTGCACCCCCGGGCTTTCCTCGGCGCCAGTCAACAGGATGTCCGCCGCCTGCACGGCCACGCCGTGCAGCCACGCTGTCAGGAACAGGCAGAGCCCGGCCAGCCAGTGGCCGACGCCCGGCATCTTCCGTGACAGGGGCAGACGCATCTTAAAACTCCAGCTCCGCGCTGAGGTACATCACGCGGCGGTCGTCGTAGTTGTTGTCGACGAACGTGGTCGGCTCATGGTCCAGACGCTGCTGCACCACGCCGGCCAATTGCAGCTGGGCCTTGCCCAGGGGGATGCGTTTGGCGATGCGCGTGTTCACCCGCTCGAAGCGGTAACCGTTGAGCGCGTTGTCGCCGTAGTAGAAGAGGGCGCTGCTCCAGCCCCGGCCCCAGTCGCGCAGCCAGCCGGCGGAACCGCTGTTGCGCGCGGTGAACTGTTGGTCCTGGGGGTTGCTGGCCTGCGCGTCGACGAAGGCATAGGTCAGGCGCAACCGGTCGGCGGCGCTCAGGCGCCAGTCCGCCTGGGTTTCGGTGCCGCGGAAGCGGGCGCTGTTGGCGTTGCTGGCGATGAACTGATTGTTGCGCAGCGGCTCGCTGATCATGCCGGTGATTTCGTCGTAGAACAGTTTCACGTCCAGGGCCAGGCCCAGGTCGGCGAAAAAGCCGTTGTAGCCCAGTTCCCGCGAACGCATGCGTTCCTGGTCGAGGTCGCCGGGGCCGCGGGTCTTGACGAAGTAGCGGGCCGAGGACTGACCGTAGGCGTAGGGCCGCAGCCCCGAGACCTGATAGCTCCAGTTGACGTTGTTCTCGAACATGCCCGGCGAACGGATCGCCTCCGAATACACCGCGCGCAGGCCGTGGCGCGGATTGATCAGGTAATTGACCGCGAACCTGGGCGTCAGCGAACTGCCCACCAGCCGGGTGTCTTCGAACATCGCACCGCCCTGCAGCAGCCAATGTTCGCTGGCGCGCCACTCCAACTGGCCGAACGTGCGCCAGGTGGTGTCGTCCAGCGTGCCGTTGAAATAGGTTTCGGACTCGGCCCGGTCGTAACGGTAGTTCATGCCGCTGACCAGGCGCAGGCTGTCGGACAGGCTGAGGGTGTCCTGCAGTTCTAGGTCATAGCGCGACTCGCGGATGCTCTGGTCGATGTCGCCGCACACGGTGCGGCTGGCGCCGTTGCGCCACTGGTCCAGCACCTGGTTGGCCAGCGCCATCTCGGCCGGCGTGCCGGGCGGTGCGCCGGGGCCGGTGAAGCGGTTCATGTTGCGCGCCAGCAGTTCGGTGTAGTTGGGGTTGAGTTTCCACAGCTCGGTCAGTTGCGGACTGAACGACACTTCGGCGTCGCAGGCGCGCCAGGTCTGCTGCCGGTCCCAGTGCTGCGCCGAACCCTGCACATACAGGCTGTGGTCGGGATTGACGTCGAGGTTCCAGCGCACCGAGCCGGCGTAGTCCTTGGCGATCACGTCGGAATTGTTGCCGGCCGCGGTGATGCCGTAGAACACCGGCCGGTAGGTGTAGGGGCGCTGGTTGGTGCCGTCCTTCGCGTTGATCTGCCAATCCAGGCTCTGATCGTCGCTGAGCGTGTGGCTGACCGCCAGGCTGAAGCGGTCCAGGCGTCGGCTGTCGCGGTAGTCGGCGCCGGTGCGGTCTTCATCGAAGCCGTCGTCCTGCTGGCCGGACAGCGACAGGCGCAGGTTGCCGCCGTTCCAGCCGGTGCCTTGGCTGGCGTAGTAGTCGTTGATGCCGCGCTGGCCGCGGCTGATCTTGACGCGCGTGCCGTGGCTGTCCGCCGGGTTGCGCGTGATGATGTTGACCACCGCCATCAGCGCATTGGCGCCGTAGCTGACGGTGTTGGGGCCGCGGAACACCTCGATGCGCTCCACGTCTTCCATGGCCACCGGGATGTCGCTCCAGTCCACCGTGGCCAGGCCGGCGCGGTACACCGAACGGCCGTCGATCAGCACCTGCATGCGCCGTGCCTGGGTGGCGTTGGTGCCGTGGTAGTTGACGGCGGCCTGGTTGCCGCTGATGTCGCCGACCATCATGCCCGGCACCAGGCGCAGCAGTTCGCTGATGTCCCGGGCGCCGCTGGCGTTGATCAGTTCGCTGTCGAGCACGGTCATGCTGCCGGGCACTTCGGCCGGCGACTGTTTCAGGCGGGTGGCGGTCAGGATCTGCGGCAGGGCCTCGCTGTCCAGAAAGAGGTCGTCCGCCAGCACGGCCGGGCTGAACAGCAGCGCCAGCAGCAGGGAGGAACGTGTGGAAGATGGGCCAAAAGACACGAGACAGCCTTGATAGCGAATAAGTGGCGCGCATGTTAACCGAGCGCAGTGACTTTTCCATTCACGATGCAGGCATTTTCCTCGGTTTTATTGGTCTTCTTCCTACATGCGGCGGTAATTGTTGCCGGGGCTGTCCCGGCGGGGGCCGCCCCGTATAATGCCGCCATCGCCACTGGTATGGATTGACGGATTACATATGACTGTACAGCGCCCGATCGCGGTCCTGGGAGGCGGAAGTTTCGGTACCGCCGTGGCCAATCTGTTGGCCGAGAACGGCCATCAAGTCCGGCAGTGGATGCGCGACCCCGAGCAGGCCGAGGCCATCCGGGTCAACCGCGAGAACCCGCGTTACCTCAAAGGCATCAAGATCCTGCCTCAGGTGACCCCCGTCACCGACCTGCAAGAGACCCTCGACGCCTGCGACCTGTGCTTTGTCGCGCTGCCTTCCAGCGCGCTGCGCACCGTGCTGGCCAGCCATGCCGAACGGCTGCGGGGCAAGATGCTGGTCAGCCTGACCAAGGGCATCGAAGCCCACACCTTCAAGCTGATGAGCCAGATCCTCGAAGAGATCGCCCCAGAGGCGCGCATCGGCGTGCTGTCCGGGCCGAACCTGGCGCGGGAGATCGCCGAGCATGCGTTGACCGCCACGGTGGTCGCCAGCGAGGACGAAGACCTGTGCCGCCAGGTGCAGGCCGCGCTGCACGGGCGCACCTTCCGCGTCTACGCCAGCGCCGACCGCTTCGGCGTGGAGTTGGGCGGGGCGCTGAAGAACGTCTACGCGATCATCGCCGGCATGGCGGTGGCGCTGGACATGGGCGAAAACACCAAGAGCATGCTGATCACCCGAGCCCTGGCCGAGATGACCCGGTTCGCGGTGAACCAGGGCGCCAACCCGATGACTTTCCTGGGGCTGGCCGGGGTGGGCGATCTGATCGTCACCTGTTCGTCGCCCAAGAGCCGCAACTACCAGGTCGGCTTCGCCCTGGGCCAAGGGCTGAGCCTGGACGAGGCGGTGTCGCGCCTGGGCGAGGTGGCCGAAGGGGTCAACACGCTCAAGGTGCTCAAGGCCAAGGCGCAGGAGGTCGGCGTGTACATGCCGCTGGTCGCCGGGCTGCATGCGATTCTGTTCGAAGGGCGCACGCTGGAGCAGGTCATCGGCCTGTTGATGCGCGGCGAGCCGAAGACCGATGTCGATTTCATTTCCACCAGTGGTTTCAACTGAGTCAGCAGGGGACGAGACATGAGCGATCCGAAAAACGAAGCGGGCTACGAATCCATTCTCCTGCGGGTACTGTGGATGATCGTGTACGCGCTGGTCTGGCAGGTGGCGCAGTTCATCCTCGGGGCCGTGGTGCTGGTGCAGTTGATCTATCGTTTGATCTACGGCGCCCCGAACGCCGGCCTGATGAACTTCGGCGACAGCCTGAGCCAGTTCCTGGCCCAGATCGGCCGTTTCGGCAGTTTCCACAGCGACCAGAAACCCTGGCCGTTCGCCGACTGGCCGACGCCGCGCACCCCGGAAGGCGAAGCGCCGCACACCGTTGCGCCGGCTGCGCACCCGGTTCGAGATGAGGAACCCAAGCTATGAAACTCTGGGTATTGCGTCACGGCGAGGCCGAGCCCTACGGCTCGCGCGCCGACTCCGAGCGGGAACTGACCGCCCATGGCCGCAAGGAAGTGCTGAGCAGCGCGGCCAGGCTGATGGGCCAGCCGCTGACGGCGATCTACGCCAGCCCCTATCTGCGGGCGCAGCAGACGGCGCAACTGGTGCGCGAGGCGCTCGGCTTCGAGCCGGAGATCCGCACGGTGGATTGGCTCATGCCGGAAACCGACCCGGACAAGGTCGCCGAGCAACTGGTGTCGGTCAGCAATGTCTTGCTGGTCAGCCACAACCCGCTGGTGGGGCACCTGTTGAGCTACCTGCAGCACGGCGCCGGCTATCCGCCGGAGAAGGTCAGCACCGCCGGGCTGGCCGAACTTGAGCACAGCGAACTGCTGATCGGCTCGATGACGCTCAACAGCCTCAAGCATCCTTGAGGCGCAGGCGCCTGCTCCCACTTTGGTTTTCGGCGGCCGCAGATTCTGTATGCACCCCGGATCCCTGTGGGAGCGGGCTTGCCCGCGATGGCGTCAGACGGCGCACCGCAGCACGGGATTGCCTTGAAATGATTTGTGCGAAATTTCCAACCAAGCACTTGCTTGGTTGACTACGCTTGCTCCTGACCCAAAACCAGGAGCGAGTCCCATGCCTGCCCCTTTCCGATTGCCGCTGGACGTGTTCTACGAACGCGAGGCCCGTCACCCCCGACAACGCTTCCTGGTGCAGCCCCTCGGCGGCGGGCAGGTCGAAACCCTGACCTGGGCCGACGTCGGCCATCAGGCCCGTTGTGCGGCGCACTGGCTGCGCGCCCGCGAACTGCCCCAGGGCAGCCACATCGCCCTGATCTCGAAGAACTGCGCGCACTGGATCATCGCCGATCTGGCGATCTGGATGGCCGGGCACGTGTCGGTGCCGCTCTATCCGAACCTCACCGCCGAGTCGGCCGGCCAGGTGCTGCGCCATTCGGACAGCGTGCTGGCGTTCATCGGCAAGCTGGACGACTGGCCGGCGATGTCGGCCGGCGTGCCAGAGGGCCTGCCGACCGTCAGCCTGCCGCTGCATCCTGGGGGCAGCTTCGACTTCAGCTGGGAAGACCTGCAGCGCAGCTCGCCGATCCAGGACGATCCGCGTCCCGACGCCGATCAACTGGCGACCATCATCTACACCTCCGGCACCACCGGCCTGCCCAAGGGCGTGATGCACAGCTTCGGCAACCTCGGTTTCGCCACCACCCGCGGCACGCAGCTGTTCGGCCTGGGCGAGCATGACCGGTTGCTGTCCTATCTGCCGCTGTGCCATGTCGCCGAGCGCATGTTCGTCGAACTGGCGGCGGTCTACACCGGCCAGACGGTGTTCTTCGCCGAAAGCCTCGACACCTTCCTAACCGACCTGCGACGGGCGCGGCCGACGGCGATGTTCGGCGTGCCGCGGATCTGGACCAAGTTCCAGATGGGGGTGTACGGCAAGATCCCGGCCAAGCGTCTCGATTTTCTGCTGGGGTTGCCCTTCATCGGCAAGCGGGTCGGCCACAAGGTGCTGGCCGGGCTGGGGCTGGACGCCCTGCGCGTGGCGCTGTCCGGCGCGGCGCCGGTGCCGCAGGCCTTGCTCGACTGGTATCAGAAGCTTGGCCTTGAGGTGCTGGAGGTCTACGGCATGACCGAAAGCTGCGGCTATTCGCACATCTGCCTGCCCGGCGAGTACCGGCAGGGCTGGATCGGCAAGCCGTGCCCGGACGTCGAGGTGCGCATCGACGCGTCCGGCGAAGTGCTGGTGCGCAGCCGGGCGAACATGCTCGGCTACTACAAGGATCCGCAGAAGACCGCCGAGACCCTGACCGACGACGGCTTCCTGCGCACCGGCGACAAGGGCGAGCAGGATGCCGAGGGGCGCCTGCGCCTGACCGGGCGGCTGAAGGAAATCTTCAAGACCAGCAAAGGCAAGTACGTGGCGCCGGCGCCCATCGAGAACCGCCTGGCGGTGCATTCGCGGATCGAGCAGGTGTGCGTGGTCGGGGACGGCCTGATCGCGCCGCTGGGGCTGTGCGTGCTGTCGCTCGCCGGCCGGGACGAGGGCCGCGCCGGGCTGCATTCGAGCCTGGAAAGGCTGCTGGAGGACGTCAACGCCGCACTCGACAAGCACGAGCGCCTGCATCGGCTGGTGGTGGTCAAGGACACGTGGGCGGTGGAGAACGGCTTCCTGACGCCGACCCTGAAGATCAAGCGCAACGTCATCGAGGACGCCTACGGGGCAAGCTTTGCTCAATGGAGCGAGCGCGGCGAGGCGGTGCTGTGGCAGGATTGAGCGACGAACAAAACAATAAAGGGAACCCTGCGATGAGCCTGTGGCGCACCACCCCGAACATCGAGCAGTTGAACGCGATCCAGAAAAACACCATCGGCGAAGTGCTGGACATCCGCTTCGAAGCCTTCGACGACGAGTCCCTGACCGCCAGCATGGTGATCGACCACCGCACGCACCAGCCCTATGGCTTGCTGCACGGCGGCGCCTCGGTGGTGCTGGCCGAGACCGTCGGCTCGATGGCCAGCTACCTGTGCATCGACGCCAGCAAATTCTATTGCGTGGGCCTGGAGATCAACGCCAACCACTTGCGCGGCCTGCGCAGCGGGCGGGTGACGGCGGTGGCCAAGGCCATTCACTTAGGGCGCACCACCCATGTCTGGGACATCCGCCTGACCAGCGACGAAGGCAAGGCCAGTTGCGTGTCGCGGCTGACCATGGCGGTGGTGCCGCTGGGCGAGCGACCGCCGGCGCGCTGAGTGACGATTGCGCCATAGCCATGACCGGACTGTCATCATTCCTGGCAGTTACGGTCATTGCTGCGCGGCGCGCTCTTGCGGACAATCGCCGCATGTTTTCCGCTCATGGATCTGCCGGTATGCCGCAACCGATTTTCTTCGCCCACGCCAACGGGTTCCCTTCGGGCACCTACGGCAAACTGTTCGCGGCGCTGGCGCCGGAATACCGGGTCGCGCATCTGGAGCAGCACGCCCATGACCCGCGTTTCCCGGCGGACGACAACTGGCACAACCTCGTGGACGAGCTGGTTCATCACCTGCGCCAGCAAGACGAACCGGTGTGGGGCGTCGGCCACTCCTTCGGCGGCATGCTGCACCTGCATGCCGCCCTGCGGTGCCCGGAGCTGTACCGCGGGGTGGTGATGCTCGACTCGCCGGTGCTGACCCGCACCGATCAGTGGGTGATCCGCGCCGCCAAGCGTTTCGGCTTCATCGACCGGCTGACCCCGGCAGGGCGCACCCTGGGCCGGCGCGAAGAGTTCGCCGACCTCGCCAGCGCCCGCAGCTACTTCGCCGGCAAGACCCTGTTCCGGGGCTTCGACCCGGAATGCTTCGATGCCTACCTGCAGCACGGCCTGCACAAGGTCGGCGACAAGCTGCGCCTGCGCTTCGACCCGGCCACCGAAATCAGCATCTACCGCAGCGTGCCGCACACCAGCCCCGGCCGCACCCGTCAGCTGAAAGTGCCGCTGGCGGTGGTGCGCGGGCACAAGAGCCGGGTGGTGATGAACCACCACACCCGTCACGTCGGGCGCCTGCCCCAGGGCGAGGCGCTGAGCATGCCCGGCGGCCACATGTTTCCCCTCGAACGCCCGCAGGACACGGCGCGGCTGCTCAAAGGGCTGTTCGAACGCTGGGACAGCCGCCAAAGCAAGGACTGCGCATGAGCCCGGCCGTCGAAGAGGTGCGCCTGAGCCTGCCGCACATCGAACTGGCGGCGCACCTGTTCGGCCCCGAAGACGGCCTGCCGGTGATCGCCCTGCATGGCTGGCTGGACAACGCCAACAGCTTCGCCCGCCTGGCGCCGATGCTCAAAGGCCTGCGCATCGTCGCCCTGGACATGGCCGGCCACGGGCATTCCGGGCACCGCCCGAACGGCGCCGGCTATGCGCTGTGGGACTACGCCCACGATGTGCTGCAAGTCGCCGAGCAATTGGGCTGGACGCGCTTCGGCCTGCTCGGGCATTCGCTGGGGGCCATCGTTTCGCTGGTGCTGGCCGGCTCGATGCCGGAGCGCATCAGCCACCTGGCGCTGATCGACGGGGTGATCCCGCCCACCGACAAGGGCGAAAACGCCGCCGAACGCATGGGCATGGCCCTCCAGGCGCAACTGGATCTGCGGGACAAGCGCAAACCGGTCTACGCCACCCTCGACCGCGCCATCGAAGCGCGCATGAAAGGCCTGGTGGCGGTCAGCCGCGAGGCCGCCGAACTGCTGGCGCAACGCGGGCTGATGCCGGTGCCGGGCGGCTACACCTGGCGCACCGACAATCGCCTGACCTTGCCGTCGCCGCTGCGCCTGACCCAGGAGCAGGCGCTGGCGTTCGTCCAGCGCATCACCTGCCCCGCGCAATTGGTGGTGGCGGCCGACGGCATGCTGGCCAAGCATCCGCAGCTGCTGGAGCGTCTACCCTTCAGTCGTGAACAGCTGCCCGGCGGGCACCACCTGCACCTGAACGACACGTCCGGCGCGGGGCTTGTCGCAGACTGTTTCAATCGGTTCTTCGCCATTCCTTGACTTGCGCCGGGCAACTGTCGAGGCTGGGCGGGTTGAAATGGGAGACGACCAAGATGGATTTCCACACCGCAACCCCGCACCGCCTCCAGGGCGCCCAGGCCATGCCGATCCGATGAGCCTGCGCATTCGATTCATCAGCCTGCTGGCGCTGGGCTGCTTCAGCGCCGCGGCGTCGGCCGCCGACCTGCCCGGCAGCCAGGATCTGCCGATCGTGCCGCGCCTGGCCGACGCCCAGATCGTCGATTACCGCGCGCCCGTCGAGATGGAACGCATCTACCCGTTGGGCGCCATCCGCAAGATCAGCGGCCAGTTGCGCTTCGACGGCCAGGTCGGTGCCCGCGGCCAGACCACCTCCGTCACCTATGAGCTGCCGCCGGAGCATTCCTCCACCGAAGCCTTCACCGTCGCCCGCGAGGCCCTGCAGAAGCAGGACGCCGAACTGCTGTTCTGGTGTCAGGCCCGGGATTGCGGCGAAAGCAGCCTGTGGGCCAACGAAGTGTTCGGCAACGCCAAGCTGTACGGCGCCGACGAGCAGCAGGCCTATCTGCTGCTGAGGCTGGCGGCGCCACGGGACAACACGCTGGTGGCGCTCTACGGCATCACGCGGGGCAACCGCAAGGCCTACCTGCACGTCGAGCAGTTCGAGTCCGGCGCGCCGCTCGGTGACCTGCTGCCGACCTCCGCGACCCTGCTGCGCCAGCTCAAGAGCACCGGCGAGCTGGATTTCCCGAAACTCTCCGGCGAGCCGGACGACACCTGGCTGCGCCTGCTGTCCCGTGGGCTGAACCTCGACACTACGCTGCGGGTGACGGTCGCAGGACCGAAGGCCGAGGCCTGGCGCCAGGCGCTGATCGGCTCCGGCGTGCGTGCGGCCCGAATGGAAACCGGCAGCGGGGATGGTTCCGGCCTGCGCATCGACCTGTTGCGCTAGGCACATCGGGCGGACACGGGCGGCGTGTTCGCCTACTCTTTGGCTGAATCATTGTTTCGGGACCTCACATGCTCAATAACGATCGGCTGTTGGTGCAGATCCTCCTGCTGGTGCTGTTCGGCGCCAGCCTGTGGGTGATGGCGCCGTTCTGGTCGGCGCTGTTCTGGGGCGCGGTGCTGGCGTTCGCCAGCTGGCCGCTGATGCGCCTGCTGACCCGTTGGCTCAATGGCCGCGAGTCCCTGGCGGCGCTGGTGCTGACCCTGGGCTGGATGCTGCTGGTGGCGGCGCCGCTGGTATGGCTGGGGTTCAACCTGGCCGACCATGTGCGTGACGCCACGTCGTTCATCAAGGACGTGCAGGTCGACGGCCTGCCGGAGGCGCCGGACTGGCTGGGCGCCGTGCCGCTGGTGGGCGAGCGGCTGGTGCGGGTCTGGAACAGCATCGATCAGCAGGGCGCCGCGGTGATCGTGGCGGTCAAGCCTTACCTCGGGCAGGTCGGCAACTGGCTGCTGGCGCGCAGCGCGCAGATCGGCAGCGGCATGCTCGAACTGACCCTGAGCATCGTCTTCGTGTTCTTCTTCTACCGTGACGGCCCGCGGTTGGCGGCGTTCGTCCACAGCCTGCTCGAGCGGCTGATCGGCGACCGCGCCGGTTACTACATCGAACTGGTGGCCGGCACGGTGCAGCGGGTGGTCAACGGGGTGATCGGCACGGCGGCGGCCCAGGGGCTGCTGGCGCTGATCGGCTTCCTGATTGCCGGGGTGCCGGGGGCGCTGGTGCTGGGGATCGTCACCTTCCTGCTCAGCCTGATCCCGATGGGGCCGCCGCTGGTGTGGATCCCGGCCACGGCGTGGCTGGCCTGGAAGGGCGACTACGGGATGGCGGTATTTCTCGGGATCTGGGGCACGTTCATCATCAGCGGCGTGGACAACGTGCTCAAGCCCTACCTGATCAGCCGCGGCGGCAACCTGCCGCTGGTGATCGTGCTGCTCGGAGTGTTCGGCGGCTTGATCGCGTTCGGCTTCATCGGCCTGTTCATCGGGCCGACCCTGTTGGCGGTGGCCTACAGCCTGCTGACCGACTGGAGCAAGAGCCAGGCGCGGGTCGAAGACCGGCGCTGAGGCGTTGCCCGGCCATCGGCTGCGCCCCCATCGCCAGCAGGCTGGCTCCCACAGGGTTTTGCGTTGAACGACAATCTCGCGTTCAGCAGAGATCCCCTGTAGGAGCCAGCCTGCTGGCGATGGCGTCAGTCGAGGCGCCGCAAGGCCGGATCAAGGCAGTTGCGCCCACAGGAACCTGCAAGAGCGGGCCTGCCCGTCATGCCTTCGGCTCAAGTCGACACATTCAGGTACTTGCCCACCGGCGCCGCGTTGTCGAGCGAGTACTGCTTGCTCAGGTTGGCGATCATGCGGTTCAGCGCCTGGGCCGTGGACTGTCGGGTGTCGGCCGTCGCTTCGTCGTTCGGGCGTTCGCGGCCGGCCTGCAGCGCAGCCTTCAACTCGTCGCTGCTGACACCGCCGCTGCCGTCGCTGTCCAGCACCTTGAGCAGCGCGGCGGCGTTGTCGGTGTCGGAGGACGAGGCGCTGGCGCCGGTCTGCACGGCGCTGCTCAGTTCGGTGGCGGTGACGCTGCCGTCGCTGTCGGCATCGAGCTGGCTGAACAGTTCATCGCCGGACATCGGCTGCTGCGGCGGCGATGGAGGAGCGAGGCTGGCGGCGAGCTCGTCCTGGCTGACGACGCCGTCCTGGTTCTTGTCCAAAACCGAGAAGATTTCGCTGCTGTCGGCAGTGCTGCCGGCGCTGGTCAGGCCGGTGCTCAGTTCGTCGCCGCTGATGGCGCCGTCGCCGTCGGTGTCCAGGGCGCTGATCAGGGCATCGGCCAGTTCGGTGTTCGGCGCTTGGTCGTGGGGCGGTGGCGGCGGAGGCGCCATGGCGGTCATTTCTTCGGCGCTGAGGCTGCCGCTGGCATCGCTGTCCAGATCGCCGAACTGCTGGCTCAGGCTGACCAGCAGGCCATCGTCGGACTTCTGCGACAGGGCGCTGCCCAATTCGTCCTGATCCACCGAACCGTCGCCGTTGCTGTCGAGCTTGGCGAACAGCTCCTTCTGCAGTTGCTGGCTGCGGGCGTTTTGCATGGCGGTGCTGCTGGTGCCGGTATAGCTCGTGTAGTTGCTGACGCTGCCGATCATCGGGCTCACTCCTTGGGCTGGAAACCGGTGGGTGCACCGGCTTGTGCAGCCTCGGGGGGCGAGTTGTCGTGGGTATGTGGGTTTTGTACCGGGCAGTACACACGCGTGAGGGCGAGGCTGCTGGCGAAGGCGTTCTGTCAGCCAGTCTCTCTGGTGGGGGTGAGGGCCCTATCGCGAGCAGGCTCGCCCTTATAGAGGGCTCGGCCGGATCTCAGGCGCGGGGCAGGAGGATGACGGCGGTGAGACCGCCGCCCGGGGTCTCTTCCAGGGTCAGTTGCCCGCCGAGGCGCTGCGCCGCCTCCCGGGCGATGGTCATGCCCAGGCCGACGCCGCCGGAGTTGCGGTTGCGCGAGCCTTCCAGCCGGTAGAACGGCTCGAACACCGCTTCGCGTTTGTCCGCCGCGATGCCGGGGCCGTGATCGACCACCCGGATCAGCAAGTGCCCGCGTTGGTCGTGCAGTTCGATGTGCGCCTGGCCGGCGTAGCGCAGGGCGTTGTCCATCAGGTTGTTGATGCACGAACGCAGCGCCATCGGCTGCACCTGCAACGGCGCGCAGTGGCCGCTGACCTGGACGTCGGCGCCCTGGTCCTGGGCGTTCTCGCACAACGACTCGACCAGCGCCTGCACGTCCATCCACTGCAACGCTTCGCTGGTGCGCTGTTCGTGCAGGTAGGTCAGGGTAGCGTCGAGCATGCCGATCATGTCGTCCAGGTCCTGGCGCATCTGGCCTTGCAGGCGGTCGTCGCTGATGTTCTCCAGGCGCAGCTTCAGGCGCGACAGCGGCGTGCGCAGGTCATGGGACACCGCGCCGAGCATCCGGGCGCGCTGCTGCACCTGCTCGCGGATGCGTCGCTGCATCAGGTTGAAGGTGTGCGCCGCCTGCCGCGCCTCCCGCGGGCCGGATTCGTCCAGCGGCGGGCTGTCGAGATCCTCGCTCAGGCGTTCGGCGGCGTCGCTCAGGCGCTGGATCGGCCGGCTCAGCAGCTTGGCGCCGTACCAGGCGGCAATCATCAGCGAGACGAACTGGAAGGTCAGCGGCACCAGCGGGCCGCCGAACCAGGGCCGGGGAGGGCGTTGGGCAAAGCGCGGGTCCGGCGGCCGCTTGGGGTCGAACTGCCCGGAGAACTGCGCAGGCATCGGGGGCGGCGGCGGAGGGCCGTACAGCCTGAACCAGGCGAAGGCCAACAGGTGCGCCAGGACGATCGCCAGAAAGAGCACGCCGAACAGGCGGCCGAACAGCGTGTCGAAGCGCGCCCGCATCAGCCGATGTCCCGCGCGTCGAACAGGTAGCCCTCGCCGCGCACGGTCTTGATCAGCTGCGGCGCTTTCGGGTCGTCGCCCAGCTTTTGCCGCAGGCGCGACACCAGCAGGTCGATGCTGCGGTCGAACGCCTCGATCGAGCGTCCCCGGGCGGCGTCGAGCAGCTGTTCGCGGCTGAGCACCCGGCGCGGGCGTTCGATGAAGACCCACAGCAGGCGGAACTCGGCGTTGGACAGCGGCACGACCAGGCCGTCGTCGGCGATCAGCTGGCGCAGGACGCTGTTCAGGCGCCAGTTGTCGAAGCGGATGTTGGCGCGCTGCTCGGTGCGGTCGTCGCGCACACGACGCAGGATCGTCTGGATCCGCGCCACCAGCTCCCGGGGCTCGAACGGCTTGGCCATGTAGTCGTCGGCGCCCAGTTCCAGGCCGATGATGCGGTCGGTGGGTTCGCAGCGGGCGGTGAGCATCAGGATCGGGATGTCCGACTCGGCGCGCAGCCAGCGGCACAGCGACAGACCGTCCTCGCCGGGCAGCATCAGGTCGAGCACCACCACGTCGAAATGTTCGGCCAGCAGGGCCTGGCGCATGGCGGCGCCGTCGCTGACACCGCTGGCGTGGATGTTGAAGCGGGCCAGGTAGTCGATCATCAGCTCGCGGATCGGCACGTCATCGTCGACGATCAGCGCGCGGATGCTCCAGCGCTTGTCGTCTTTGTGCTCTTCGTTCACGGGGGCTTGGGTGTTGTGCATGGGGCTGTTCATCTGCCAGTGGGCCGCCAACCACAAAGATAGGCTGCGAGGTTGTGGTTTCAGCATAGGCGTCCGGCCGTGGGGCGGGAAGGGCTGCTGTAGGGACGTGTTGCGGCGGGCGAGGCTAGCGCGCACGCATGTTGCCGGCGTGTCGGTTGTGTATCGGGATCGACACAATAGCGCCGAACGCCGCCCCGGACACGGCCTTCGCCACGATTTGCCGATCATCGGGTGCCGCGCGGGCGCCGGTTCCGCTACAATGCGCGCCGATTTCGACTTGCCTGAGAGCCCGCCCATGTCCGCCTGCCAGACACCCATCATCGTCGCCCTGGATTTCCCTACCCGTGACGCCGCCCTGAAGCTGGCCGACCAGTTGGACCCGAAGCTGTGCCGGGTCAAGGTGGGCAAGGAACTGTTCACCAGCTGCGCCTCGGAAATCGTCGGCACCCTGCGCGACAAGGGGTTCGAGGTGTTCCTTGACCTGAAATTCCATGATATCCCCAACACCACCGCGATGGCGGTCAAGGCCGCCGCCGAGATGGGTGTGTGGATGGTCAACGTGCACTGCTCCGGCGGCCTGCGCATGATGGCGGCCTGCCGCGAAGAGCTGGCCAAGCGCAGCGGCCCGCAGCCGCTGCTGATCGGCGTGACCGTGCTGACCAGCATGGAGCGCGAGGATCTGGCCGGCATCGGCCTGGACATCGAGCCTCAGGAGCAGGTGCTGCGCCTGGCCGCCTTGGCCGAAAAGGCCGGAATGGACGGCCTGGTGTGCTCGGCCCAGGAAGCCCAGGCCTTGAAGGCGGCGCATCCGGCGCTGCAACTGGTGACCCCGGGGATCCGTCCGGCGGGCAGCGCCCAGGACGACCAGCGCCGTATCCTGACCCCGCGCCAGGCGCTGGACGCAGGCTCCGACTACCTGGTGATCGGTCGCCCGATCAGCCAGGCGGCGGATCCGGCCAAGGCCCTGGCGGCGGTCGTGGCCGAGCTGGCCTGACCCGGACATAGCCGAACATCTGCGGGAGCGGCGGTGCAACCTTGCACCGTCGCTCCCGCAGTGGTTTCCGGGGGCTTCAGACCTTCAGCACCAACTTGCCGAAGTTCTCGCCGCTGAACAGCTTCGCCAGCGTCTCGGGGAAGGTCTCCAGCCCTTCGACGATGTCTTCCCGGCTCTTGAGCTGTCCCTTGGCCAGCCAGCCGGCCATTTCCTTGGCGGCGTCGGCGTACTGCGCGGCGTAGTCCAGCACCACGAACCCTTCCATCCGTGCGCGGTTGACCAGCAACGACAGGTAGTTGGCCGGGCCTTTGACCGCTTCTTTGTTGTTGTACTGGCTGATGGCGCCGCAGATCACCACCCGCGCCTTGAAATTCAGTTGGCTGAGCACCGCGTCGAGGATGTCGCCGCCGACGTTGTCGAAGTACACGTCCACGCCTTTCGGGCATTCGCGCTTGAGGCCGGCCAGCACGTTTTCGCTCTTGTAGTCGATGACCCCGTCGAAGCCCAGTTCATCGACCAGGTATTTGCACTTGTCGGCGCCGCCGGCGATGCCGACCACCCGGCAGCCTTTGATTTTCGCGATCTGCCCGGCGATGCTGCCCACGGCCCCGGCCGCGCCGGACAGCACCACCGTGTCGCCGGCCTTCGGTGCGCCGACGTCCAGCAGCGCGAAGTAGGCGGTCATGCCGGTCATGCCCAGCGCCGACAGATAGACCGGCAGCGGCGCCAGTTTCGGATCGACCTTGTAGAAGCCCTCCGGCTCGCCGAGGTAGTAGTCCTGCACGCCCAAGGCGCCGTTGACGTAGTCGCCGACCGCGAAACCGGGGTGGTTCGAGGCGGTGACCCGGCCCACGCCCAAGGCGCGCATGACCTCGCCGATGTTCACCGGCGGAATGTAGGACTTGCCTTCGTTCATCCAGCCGCGCATGGCCGGATCCAGGGACAGGTATTCGTTCTTGACCAGGATCTGCCCGGCCGCCGGTTCGCCGACCGGTACGGTCTGATAGGTGAAGGTTTCGCGGGTCGCGGCGCCCACGGGGCGGTTGGCGAGCAGGAACTGGCGGTTGTTCTGGGTAGTCATGGCAGGCACTCGGACGGTGTGAAGCCTTGTTGATAGACCGTCATCGCCGATGCCGCAAGGTCGGCTGACGGGGCGAATGCAGGTTTATCCGATTCGGTGATAGTGCTGCAGGGGTATCCATCACTGGGATCCATGGGCCGCCAACGGGGCTCTTGATAGTGCTGACGCGCCGCCGGCCGTTGTGGCTATCCTCGACGCCGATGTTTCCCTGTGCTGACAATCCTTCGAGGACACAACAATGAGCATGACGTTTTCCGGCCAGGTTGCCGTAGTGACGGGCGCGGCCAACGGCATCGGCCGCGCCACCGCCCTGGCGTTCGCCGCCGAGGGCCTGAAGGTGGTGGTGGCGGACCTGGATGCGGCTGGAGGGGAAGGCACGGTGGCGCTGATCCGCGCCGCCGGCGGTGAAGCGACCTTTGTGCGCTGCAACGTCACCGTCGAAAGCGAAGTGAAAAATCTGATGGACGAAGTGATCAACGCCTACGGCCGTCTCGACTATGCCTTCAACAACGCCGGCATCGAGATCGAGAAGGGCAAGCTGGCCGAAGGCTCGATGGACGAGTTCGACGCGATCATGGGCGTCAACGTCAAGGGCGTCTGGCTGTGCATGAAGTACCAGTTGCCGCTGTTGCTGGCCCAGGGTGGCGGGGCGATCGTCAACACCGCGTCGGTGGCCGGGCTCGGCGCCGCGCCGAAGATGAGCATCTATGCCGCCTCCAAGCATGCGGTGATCGGCCTGACCAAGTCGGCGGCCATCGAGTACGCCAAGAAAAAGATCCGGGTCAACGCTGTGTGTCCGGCGGTGATCGACACCGACATGTTCCGCCGGGCCTACGAGGCCGATCCGAAGAAAGGCGAGTTCGCCAACGCGATGCATCCGGTCGGCCGCATCGGCAAGGTCGAGGAGATCGCCAGCGCGGTGCTGTACCTGTGCAGCGACGGCGCGGCGTTCACCACCGGCCATTCCCTGGCGGTGGACGGCGGCGTCACGGCGTTCTGAATGCAGGCGGGACAACGCCTCGGGAAACCCGCCTTCGTGCGGGTTTTTTGTTTTCAACTGGCTCGGTGAGCCATTTAAACATTGTATTTCAAATAGTTAGGGGAGCCCCTTTTGGCGGCGTTGTCGCACAACGTGCCCGGCGCCGCTGTGCTTTACTGCCGTCAGCAAAACGGACAGGAGTTGGCTTGCTCATGGAATTGAGAATTGATCGACAGGCACTGGTGCCCGTCGTCCAGCAGATCGTTGACGGACTGACCGAATGGATCCTGCAGGGCGACGTGGCCCCGTCCACGCGATTGCCGTCCGTACGGCAGATCGCGCGCTGCAACCTGCTCAGCCAGTCGTGCGTGGCCGAGGCCTGCGAGCGTCTGGTGGCCCAAGGCCTTTTGGCGGCGCGGCCGGGTTCGGGCTTCATGGTGGCCCCGGGAGGCTCGGTGAGATGTAGCGGCGCCGCCTATGCCGTGGGGGCGCCAGGCCAGGCCGAGGCGTTGATGCTGGGCTGCGGCGTGCTGCCCGAGAGCTGGCGCGAACCCGATGACCTCAGCTATGCGATCCGTCAGGTGGCCCGCACGGACATGGCCGGCCTGTTCAACTACGGCACGCCGCTGGGTCTGCCGGCCCTGCGCGCGCAGATCGTCAAACGCCTCAAGGGCCTGGACATCCAGGTCGGCGACGAACAGGTGCTGACCACGGCCGGGGCCAGCCAGGGCCTCGACCTGATCGTACGGGCGCTGTTCAAGGCGGGCGATAGCGTGCTCGTCGAGTCCCCCGGCTACGCGCCGCTGTTCGATCTCCTGCGGTTGCAGGGCGTGCGCATGCTCGAGGTGCGGCGGCTGCCCGACGGTCCGGACACCGAGGCGCTCGAGGCGCTGATCCGAAGCCTGCGGCCCAAGGCACTGTTCATCAACAGCCATCACCAGAACCCCACGGGCAGCAGCCTGGCGCCGGCGGTGGCCAGGCGGGTCCTGCAACTGTGCACGACCCACGGCGTGCGTCTGATCGAAGACGACGTCTACGCGGACCTGCATCATGGCCGAGGCGTACGGCTGGCGGCCCAGGGCGACGGGCAGGGCGTGATCTACGTCGGCAGTTTCTCCAAGACCCTCAGCAGTTCGCTGCGGGTCGGCTTCGTGGCGTCCGATGCCGACACCATCGCGCAGTTGGCCCGCGTCAAGACGGTCAGCAGCCTGGGCGGGTCAGGCTTCTGCGAAGCGGTGATGGCGAGCCTGCTGGCCAGCGGTGCCTACCGCAAACTGGTGCAGCGTCAGCGGCAGCGTCTGAGCACCGACCGCACGGCCGCGCTGGAGATGTTGGAGGAGGCCGATTGGGAGGTGTTCGGCAAACCGGCAGGGGGGCTGTTCATCTGGGCCCGCCCGACCCGGGACGACCAGGCGTGGGTGCGCGAGCGGGCGCGCGGTTGCGGCGTGATGCTGGCATCGGCCGATGCGTTCAGCCCCAGCGGCGAATGCAGCGACTGGCAGCGCATCAACGTGGCCTACGCCTGCGATCCCCGGGCCCGGCGGTTCTTCCGGGGAGTGGCGGCAGATCGACCTCGAATGTTCTGAAAACGACGGGTGTCTAGCTTTTTGCCATTATTCCGACGCCAGAGACTTGTGCTGTTCCATGGCCGTTGCGAATCTTCGGCTACAGACAATGGCAGGGGACTACGCGCAATGATTTCGGCCGTGCAAGGACGTTTTGCCAACCTCGGTATGGCGAAAAAACTGGGTGTCGGGTTTGTTCTGGTGCTGCTGTTGACCGCCCTGGTGGCAGCCATCGGCGTCTGGTCCCTGCAAACGATCAGTCAGCGCTTCGACGGCCTCAAGCAGATGTCATCGCTCAACAGCGGCCTGCTCAAGGTGCGTCTGCTGGAGCAGGACTACGCGCTGCACGCCAATCCGAAAACCGTCGACGCCTTGCACGAGGGCGTCGACGGCCTGTTGGCCCTGGCCGCACAGCTCAAGGCGCAATCGGCGGTCAACGCTTCGGTGATGAGCGACGTCGAACAGTCGCTGGGCGCCTACCGCAAGGCGTTCGACGAGTTCGTGTCCCTGACCCAGGCCAAGGATCTGGCGCTGGAGATGGCCAGCTGGTCGGTGTCCAGCGTGGCCAACAACCTGGACGTGCTGCAGGCCGGTCTGGCCGATGACGGCGCGTACACCCTCAAGGATTCCGAGGGCAAGGACGGTGCGCAGTTCATTGAGCAGGCCAGCCAGGTCAGCCAGGTGTCGCGCCTGATGCTGCAGGCGATGAACGAGGCGCGGGTGCGCCTGGACCAGAGCCGCAAGGGCGATGCCGACAGCGCCGGCAAAGGCAACATCGAGCAGGCGGCCCAGGCCTTGTCCCAGGCCGAGCAGTTGAAGACGACGGTCAAGGACGAGGGCTATCTGACGGTGCTCAACGAGGTGTCCGGGCACATCGCCGGTTTCAACGACAAGCTGGCCGAGTACACCGGCCTGCTGGCTCAGGAAAAGACCGTGTACGAACAACTGCATCAGCGCGCCGCCGAGGTGGTGGCGCGGGTCGATCAGGCCTATGCCGACGAAGACGGCTCGATGCAGGCGGAACTGAAGAAAAACTCGGTGCTGATCGTCGGGTCTTCGGCGTTGGCGTTGCTGGTGGGCCTGGTCGCGGCCTGGGTGATCACCCGCCTGATCGTCGCGCCGCTGCGCAGCGTGATCCGTGTCGCGCAGCAGATCGCCGCCGGCGACCTGAGTTCGAAGGTGGAAGTGACCCGCCGCGATGAGATCGGCCAACTGATGGCCGCCATGCAGCAGATGGGCGACGGGCTCAGTGCCATCGTCAGCGGATTGCAGGCGGGCATCGAGCAATTGGCCGGTTCGGCGCAGTCGCTGTCGGCGGTCACCGAGCAGACCAACCTTGAGGTCAGCAGCCAGAAGGAAGAGACCGAACAGGTCGCCACGGCCATGAACCAGATGACCGCCACCGTCCATGACGTGGCGCGCAACGCTGAAGAGGCGGCGCTGGCGGCGCAGACGGCCGACGGCAAGGTCGAGAGCGGCCAGCAGGTAGTGCGCCAGAGCATGGCGCGCATCGAGCAGTTGGCGGAGTCGGCGACGACCGCCAGTTCCAGCATCGAAAGCCTCAGCGCGGAAATCCAGAACATCGGCACGGTGCTCGGTGTGATCAAGAGCGTCGCCGAGCAGACCAACCTGCTGGCGCTCAACGCGGCCATCGAGGCGGCCCGGGCCGGCGAGCAGGGCAGGGGCTTCGCGGTGGTGGCCGACGAGGTACGCGCGCTGGCGCGGCGTACCCAGCAGTCGACGGAAGAGATCGAGCGGCTGGTGAGCGCGCTCCGGGCGGCGGCGCATGCGTCGGTGCAGCAGATCCAGAGCAGCGGCGAACTGGTGAAGCTGGCGGTCAGCGATGCCCTGCAGACGGAAAGCGCGCTAGGCAGCATCGCGGCGGCGGTGTCGTTGATCCAGCAGATGAATCAGCAGATCGCGGCGGCGGCCGAGGAACAGAGTTCCGTGGCCGAGGAGATCAACCGCAGCGTGACCAGCATCCGGGCGAGCGCGGACCAGTCCTCGATTGCGATGCAGGGCAATGCGGCGTCCAGCGTGGAACTGGCGCAGCTGGGGCATGAACTGAAGGGGATGGTGGGGCACTTCAGGCTCTGAACCCCACGCGCGACGCGCCCCGGTTTATGCCAGCCACAAAAAAGCCACCTTGCGGTGGCTTTTCTCATTGCGGATCCGATCAGTCGTAGATCACACGTTTCTTCCAGTCCGCATCGGCTTCGACTTCCTTCAGGCCGGCGGTCAACTGGTTCTCTTCGCCTTCCACCGGCGCGATCTTGTCCATGACCTGCGCGTTGGCCCGGGCCAGGAGCTTTTCCAGGTACTCCAGCTGTTCGGCGTAGATCCGTGGATCCTGCTGCTTGCGCAGGTACTGGACGCCGCGCTCGAAGGCCAGGCGGGCCTGGCCCGGCTGGTTCTGCTGCAGGAAGTGTTGGCCGAGGTTGTTGAAGAACTCGATGTGCAGCAGCACCAGGATATGGCGCACTTCGCGGACCCAGTGCTTGGCTTCGTTCGGCGGCAGGAAGCCGTCCTGGGCGGCGCGGGTGATCTGGCCGTGCAGGGCTTCGAGCAGGAAGCGCACGTCCTTGGCCTTGGCTTCGGTCTGGATCGGCGACGGCGGGTTGTTGACCGGGATCGATTCGCCCTGGGCCACCAGCGCGCTCAGTTCGGTGATGCGTGCCTTGGTGGTGGCGCTGGTCTTTTCCAGGTTCAGCAGGCGCTGGCAGACGTTCAGCTCCAGACGGGTCAGCAGCAGCTTGAGGGCCGGGGTCATGAACTGGCCGGGGAAGGTTTCGGTCAGTTCGCCGCAGCGGCGCAGGCGGTCGTTGAGCTCGACCTTGGTGCGGGCCTTCTCCAGTTTGTTGTTTTCCACCACATGGTTCATGTAGCCAATGGCGATCAGTAGGGCGATCCCGGCTACGACTAGCAGGGTGATCATGAGTGGTGTCACCGGTAAGACCTCTTTATAGGGTTCACGATCGAGTGTAGTGGCTAGGCATTTAAGCGCCTAGGGCCGCTCGACGAGTTGGATCGGCGTGGCTGAACCTGTATCGGCCAGGCGCCTGCTTATATGAATGCTGGCGCGTGGGGTTCAGATTGCCATCACCTATGCCGTGGACTATAGCGCCTTGGCGGGTGTCGGAATATAGGCGTCAAACGCCGGACGGCAGAAAAGCCCGGACGGCCTCTGAAAGCAGGTCGAAGTCATTGATTTAAATAAATTTATATCAGGGGGTTGACGACCTCTCAAACCATCCATAGAATGCGCGCCACTTGCAGCGTAAAGCACACAGCGAAACGAAGCAGGGAGTGAATGTTGTAGCGTGTCCCCTTCGTCTAGTGGCCTAGGACACCGCCCTTTCACGGCGGTAACAGGGGTTCGAGTCCCCTAGGGGACGCCAATGCGGGAATAGCTCAGTTGGTAGAGCACGACCTTGCCAAGGTCGGGGTCGCGAGTTCGAGTCTCGTTTCCCGCTCCAATTTTAAACGGCACTGCTTTCGGGCAGGGTCGAGTGAAACCAGAACCAAGTCTTCGGATGCGGATCTGGACACCGAAACACACACCATGTGTTCCGGGTAGCGTGTCCCCTTCGTCTAGTGGCCTAGGACACCGCCCTTTCACGGCGGTAACAGGGGTTCGAGTCCCCTAGGGGACGCCATTTGCGGGAATAGCTCAGTTGGTAGAGCACGACCTTGCCAAGGTCGGGGTCGCGAGTTCGAGTCTCGTTTCCCGCTCCAATTTCACAGAAACGCCGCTCAGAGATGAGCGGCGTTTTTGTTTGTCCAGAGTTTGTGTGGCCTGTGGGCGCGAGCCTGCCCGCGCTGACGGTGCGTCAGCCAATGCAGCGCTGAAGGGTCGGGCCCGCCGCTCGGGCAGGCCCTGTCATCTCCTCAAAGCGTCGGCAATTGCCCGATGCGTCCCATCATTTCCGTCACGATCTGCAGATCCAGCAAAAACTGCTCGTTGGTCTTGAACTCGCCGTCGGTGTGGCCGGTGTACTTCTCTTCAGGCCGGGCCAAGCCGAACTGCACGCCGTTGGGCAATTCGTGCACCGACGTGGCGCCGGCCGACGTGCCGAACTCATGCTTCATGCCCAGGTTTTCGCTGGCCACGGCCAGCAAGGCCTTGACCCACTCGCCTTCGGGGTTGCGGTACATCGGTTCGGCCACCGAGTAGTCGAAGTTGACCGCGACCTTGTTCTTCTTGCTCCAGGCCGCCAGCTTGTCGGCGATTTCCGTCTTGAGCACCTCCGGCGTCTTGCCCTTCGGCACGCGCAGGTTCACCGCCAGCTTGAAGTCTTTCTCGTCTTTCCCGACATAGGTCAAGGAGGTGGTCAGCGGCCCCATGAACGCATCCGAGAAGCCCACGCCCAGCTTGTTGCCCTTGTAGTCCAGGCCCCAGTTGTCGGCGGCGTAGCGGGCCGCATCGGTGTAGGCGTTGCGCTTGAGCGCGACTTTGCCGTCGAGGCCGTGAATGAAATCGAGCATCCGCGCCACCGGGTTCACCCCGGATTCGGGTTCGGAGGAGTGGGCGGAAACACCGGTGACCGAGAGTTTGACGTCCTTGCCGTCGACCTTGGCGCTGACCTGGAAGTCCCCGCCGTTGCGCTTGGCGTACTCATCGCCGGCCTTCTGCAGGCCGGCCGCCAGTTCGGCGGGCTTGTCGGTCACCAGGGTGACGACCGAAACCGAAGGAATCTGGTTGGTCGCCAGGCCGCCGGTCATCGAAACGATCTCGGCGCCCTTGCCCTCGGCCTTGCGCAGAGGGAAATGGGCCATCACGGTGCCGTAGCCCTTTTCGGCGATCACCACCGGGTAGCCGCCGTCCAGCGCGAGGTTGTACTCCGGCGTCGGGTTGCGTTCGAAGTAGTAAGGGATCGCATCGCCGGTGGTCTCTTCGGTGGTGTCCACCAGCAGCTTGAAGTTGCGCGCCAGCGGCAGCTTCTCTTCCTTGATGACCTTCATCGCGTACAGCGTCACCACAATGCCGTTCTTGTCGTCTTCGGTGCCGCGTCCGTACATGCGGTCGCCGATCACGGTGACCTTGAACGGGTCGAGGCGGGTGCCGTCCTGCAGAACCCAGTTCTCCGGCGTCACCGGCACCACGTCGGCGTGGGCGTGGATGCCCACGACTTCCTTGCCGCTGCCTTCCAGGGAGATCTCGTAGACGCGGTTGTCGATGTTGCGATAGTTCAGGTTGAACGCCTGGGCGAGGCTTTTGATCTTGTCGGCGATCTTGATGAATTCAGGGTTCTCGTGCTGGGCGACGCCGTCCTTGCGGAAGGTCGGGATCTCCACCAGTTCGCGCAGGGTCTCCTTGGCCGCATTGCCGTACTTGACCCGGGTATAGAGGCCGAGCAGGCGATGGATCTCGTTGCGTTGTTCGGCGGTCAGGTCCTTGTTGTCGAGGAATGCCTTGATGGCCGGGCCGACGTCTGCGGTGTTGCCCAGGTCGCTCTTGGCCAGGTTGCCCAGAAACTGCCGGAAATCGGTGGCCGGCGTCTCGCTGAAGGTTTTGATGATGGCCGCGCTCTGCTGCGGCGTGACGTTGGCGGCGGCAGGCAGGGCGAGCGCGGACAGGCCGGCCAGGATCAGGGTCGAAGCGGCTAGGCGCTTGAAGGGGACGTTCATTGCTGTGGGCATTCCTTTGCAGGCGGTGAGTGGGAAATGTCTGAACGATCAGACAGATACTTTTCCAAACTAACACCGCCATCCCACGATAGGGGAGCCCCGGAAACGGGATCTGTCGCACAGAACCGCAAATTCGGCGCAGAAACGAAAAAGGCCCGACCCTGACTGACGGGTCGAGCCTTTCACTGATCCGACTGTGCTACATCGACAGCACCAGACGCCCGGCAAACAGAATCAGGATCACCCCCATGCTGCGCTCGAACCAGTGTCCCAGGCGCATGAACAGCAGGCGCACCCGGCTGCTGGAGAAGAACAGCGCGACGATCACGAACCACAAGGCGTTCACGCTGCACATCCAGACGCCGTACAGCGCCTGTATTTCAAGGGGCGTGGTGGCGCTGATGACGGTGGTGAAGATCGCCAGGAAAAACAGCGTGGCCTTGGGGTTGGTGGCGTTGGTCAGGAACCCGGTGGTGAAGGCCTTGAACAGCGACTGTCCCTCAGGCGTTTCGGTCGTGGGCTTGTCTCCTTCCAGGGCCGACTTGGGCTGGCTGCGGATCAGGCTGATGCCGAGGTAGAAGATGTAGGCGCCGCCCACCACCTTGGCCACCGTCAGCAGCCAGGGCGTGGCGTGCATCAAGGCGCCGACGCCCAGCAGGGTGTACAGCACGTGCACGGAAATGCCTGCGCCGATGCCCAGCGCCGTGCAGATGCCGACCAGCCGGCCGAAACGCACGCTTTGGCGGATGGTGACGGCGAAGTCCGGCCCGGGAGCGACCACGGCCAGAAAGTGGATAGTGGCCAGCGCGAGAAACTCGCCCAGATAGTTCGATTGCATTTCAGCTCCAGAAAGTCAGGGGGGAAGCGTTGCCGCGGTAGCCCACGAAGAAGGACAGGCTCAGGCGCGGATCGGCCACGCCGGGCGTCACCGAATGCATGCGCCGCGAGTTGAACATGATGAAATCCCCCGGCTGCGGCCGCACTTCCAGCGCTGGCGGGCCGAGCAGCTGCGGGTCGATGCCGTAGCTGTCGCCGCGCATTTCGTCGAACCGGTCGGGGGAGATGTCGTCGTTCCACATCTGCAGCGCGCCGCCTTCGGTCGGCATGTTCAGGTACACGTTGCAGGCGAACTGCGCCGCCAGGCTCTTGGCCTGGAAACTCTCCGGCGCATCCTTGGCGAAAATGTCGTGGTGGGCCAGGAAGCACACGCCCGGCTTCACCACCCGGGAGAGGCCGACGTACATCTTGCGGCCGTAGAGGTTTTCCAGATGGGCCCCGGCGGGCCAGGATTCGTCGAGCATGCAGCGCAAGGTGTCGACCGGCGAAGAGTAGGGCGCGCAGCGGTTGCGCAACTCAGCGATGTTGCTGGTGGCGCGCTCGAAGTAGTCCTCGATCAGCAGCGGCTGGTTTTCCGCCTCGTAGAAGGCCATGCCGATGCGGCCGATGCTGGGGGCGTTGATGTAGCCCTCGAAGCCGGGGGCCAGGATCTTGTCGCCAATCTGGATCGCCAGCGCCTGGGGCAAAAAGCCTTTGACGCGGATGGCGAGGACTTCTTCGTTGGCCAGTTTTTTTATGCACGTCTCATCGAGACGCTCGACGTCAAGCATCATGTTGTCAGGTCCATCTATCGAATAGTCAACGGAACCGGCGAAGACGGTTCCCCGGCGTCGGACGCTGCGCAAGTCAGCGTCCGAAATGCTCAATCCACGCTGTAGTGGACGGATAACGTGCCCTTTTTCTGCGAAAGGGACGCGATCGTGACTGTGCCCAAATCCTTCAGGCTACGAACATGGGTGCCGCCGCAGCCGTAGGCCGGCAGCGCACCGAAACCGATTTCCCGTGCGCCTTCGCGCAGGGAGGTCAAGCGGGGCAGGTCGTGTTCGATCCATTGCCCGATGCCGTATTGAACGGTCTGCGCGTCGACTTCCTGCGCTGCGTCCCCCGGCTTGAACTGTACCCGGCCTTCGTCCGGCCAGTGATGGGCCTTTATGGGCGTCCAGCCCAGGGCCTGCACGAAATGGCCGATCAGGTGGCCGGCCGAATGCATGCGGGTGTTGAAGCGGCGGCGTTGTTCGTCGACGCGGATCTGCACCATGCCCGGCGCAACCGGCCGGTCGACGTAGTGGACGATCCGCTCCGGCTCTTGCACCACGCGCAGCACCTGGCTTTCGCCGATCCATCCGGTGTCGCAGGGCTGGCCGCCGCCTTGCGGGTGGAACAGGGTCGCGCGCAGCACCACGGCGAATTCGCTTTCGTGGGGCGTGCAGTCGAGGACTTCCACATTGGCCTTGAGGTCATCACTATGGAAAAAGAGGCGGAGCGTCATATTCCATGCCCTTATTAAAGTTTCTTTTTTAATTATATGAATCGTGCAATAACGTGATAATCCGTTCAAAGATCAAAGGACTGTTGCGCTGTGAGCATAAATCTACCGCTGCCGCTGCTGGGTGAAATGGCGATCTTCGTCAAGGTCGTGGAGACCGGCAGCTTCTCCGAGGCGGCCCGCCAACTGGGCTCTTCGCCATCGGCGGTCAGCCGCAGCATTTCCCGTCTGGAGAAGGCTCTGGCCACGCGGCTGCTGCAGCGCACCACACGCAAGCTGCGCCTGAGCGACGGCGGGGAAGAGGTGTTCAAGCGTTGCCGGGAAATGGTCAGCGCCGCCAGGTCGGTGATGGAGATCAGTGGCCAGTACACCCATGAGGCCGAAGGGCTGGTGCGGGTCAGCGTGCCGAAAGCGGTGGGGCGGTTCGTGATCCATCCGCACATGCCGGAGTTCTTGCGCCGCTATCCCAAGGTCGATGTGGAATTGTTGCTGGAGGACCGTCAGGTGGATCTGATCGACGATCATGTCGACCTGGCGATCCGCATCACCGACCGCCCTCCGGCCGGGCTGGTCGGGCGTCAGTTGCTGACCATCGACCATCTGTTGTGCGCCACGCCGCAGTATCTGGCCGAACACGGCACGCCGACCCACCCCCACGATTTGCTCAACCACAGTTGCATCTATCTGGGCGAAACCCCGAGCGATGCGCGCTGGAAGTTCAAGAAAGGCAGCAAGTCAGTGACCGTCGGCGTACGCGGCCGGTATGCCGCCAACCACACCGGCGTGCGCTTGGGGGCGGTGCTGCAGCACATCGGGATCGGCAGCCTGCCGTACTTCACCGCCCGTTATGCCCTGGAGCAGGGCCTGGTCGTGCAGGTGCTGCCAGACTGGACGTTCCTGGCGTCCTACCACGGCGGGTTGTGGTTGCTGCATTCGCCGACGCGGTATTTGCCGCCCAAGCTGCGGGTGTTCATCGACTATCTGGTGGCGTGCCTGGAAAAGGAACCGACCCTGAGCAAGCCCGGCAAGCCGGGTGGCGCGAACAAGGTCATGGCCGCCTACGAACTGCCGGAAAGCGACGGCCTGCTGTAGGCAAGCGCAATGAAAAGGCCCGCATGGACAACCATGCGGGCCTTTTCGTATCACCGGGAGACTCAGTGCTTGATGTCTTGGTCCGGCATCGCCAGCAACTGCTTTTCCTGGTTCCAGTCGAACGGTTCGTCGTTCTGTTCGGCTTCGTAGCGACGCTCTTCCAGCGCCTGGTAAAGGTCGATCTCTTCGTCGGCCAGGTAGTGCAGGCAGTCGCCGCCGAAGTACCACAGCAGATCCCGCGGGATCAGGTGGGCGATCTGCGGGTAGCGGCTGATGATCTGGCACAGGATGTCCTGGCCCAGGTACTGGCTCTCGATCGGGTCGACCGGCAGTTGTGCGCGGAGCTCGTCGAAGCGCTCCAGGAACAGGGCATGGCTCTCTTCAGGCACTTGATCAGCCTCGCCCACGGCGACCAGGATGGTGCGCAGGTGGTCGAGCAAAACCAGATGATCGGCAACGATGTTGGACACGGGATAAGTCCTCAAGAGCAAAACGGGCGCGGAGTATAAAGCCACCGCGCCCCTTTTTCACGGCCAAAGCGCCGCATGGCCCGAAGGCTCAGCGCACCTTGCCTTCGGCCAGCGCCAGTTGCGCCTTGTCGAAGTCATCGACATCGATCACCTTGCGTCGCGCCGCCTCGGCGTTGCGCAGGGTCTGGGCCTCCATCGGCTGCAGCACGCCGGCCTCCAGCGCCGCTTCGATGGCATGTTCCCCTGCGGACGGTCTGACCTGCCCGCTCTTGAGCGCCGTGTGCAGCTTTTTGTGCAGCGGCTGCGCAGCCGACAGCAGGTCGCTGGCGTGCTGCAGGGCGCCCACCGGATCCTCGGCCGACTGCGGTCGATAGCAGCCGCCCAACAGTTCCTCCAAGGCCGGATCTCCCTTGGCGCGGCCGATGACGGCCGCCACTTCGGCGCCGAGCCTGTCCGACGGGCCCTTGTGGCGTCGGCCGAACGGAAACACGACAAGCCGCAGCAGGCAGCCGAACACCCGGTTCGGGAAGTTGGTCAGCAACTCGTCCAGCGCCTTCTCCGATTGGCCGAGGCTTTCCTCCATCGCCCAGGTGAACAGCGGCTCCATGTGCTCCGGTGAGTCCAGGTCGTGGTAGCGCTTGAGCGCCGCCGAGGCCAGGTACAGGTTGCTCAGCACATCGCCCAGCCGCGCCGACAGCCGTTCGCGGCGCTTCAGTTCGCCGCCCAGCAGCATCATGCTCAGGTCGGCCAGCAGGGCGAAGGCCGCCGCCTGGCGGTTGAGCGCGCGGAAATACCCTTGGCTGAGCCGGTTTCCCGGCGCCTTTTCGAAGTGGCCCAGGCCCAGGTTCAGCACCAGGGTGCTGGCGGCGTTGCCCACGGCGAAGCCGATGTGCCTGAGCAACAGGCCGTCGAACTCCTTCAGCGCCTGTTCCTTGTCTTCGCGGCCGGCCAGGGCCATTTCCTTGAGCACGAACGGATGGCAGCGGATCGCGCCCTGGCCGAAGATCATCAGGTTGCGCGACAGGATGTTCGCGCCTTCGACGGTGATGAAGATCGGCGCGCCGTTCCAGCTGCGCCCCAGGTAGTTGTTCGGGCCCATGATGATCGCCTTGCCGCCGTGCACGTCCATGGCGTGGCTGATGCATTCGCGGCCGCGTTCGGTGAGGTGGTACTTGAGGATCGCCGACAGCACCGAAGGCTTCTCGCCCAGGTCCACCGCATTGGCGGTCAGCATCCGCGCGGCGTCCATCATCCAGGCGTTGCCGCCGATGCGCGCCATGGCTTCCTGGATGCCTTCGAAGGCGGACAGCGGCACGTTGAACTGCTCGCGAACCTGCGCGTACTGCCCGGTCACCAGGCTGGTGAACTTGGCCGCGCCGGTGCCGACCGCCGGCAACGAGATCGAACGCCCCACCGACAGGCAGTTCATCAGCATCATCCAGCCCTTGCCGAGCATGTCCCGACCGCCGATGAGGAAGTCCAGGGGGATGAACACGTCCGTTCCCGAGTTCGGTCCGTTCATGAACGCCGCGCCCAGCGGCAGGTGGCGACGGCCGATGTTCACGCCGGGGGTGTCGGTGGGGATCAGCGCCAGGCTGATGCCCAGGTCCTCTTGGTCGCCCAGCAGGTGATCGGGGTCATAGGCCTTGAAGGCGAGGCCGAGCAGGGTGGCGACCGGGCCGAGGGTGATGTAGCGCTTTTCCCAGTTCAGGCGCAGGCCGAGGGTTTCCTCGCCTTCCCACTGGCCTTTGCAGATGATGCCGGTGTCGGGCATGGCGCCGGCGTCGGAGCCGGCGAGCGGCCCGGTGAGGGCGAAGCACGGGATGTCGTCGCCACGGGCCAGGCGCGGCAGATAGTGGTTGCGCTGCTCGTCGGTGCCGTAGTGCAGCAGCAGCTCGGCCGGCCCCAGGGAGTTGGGCACCATGACCGTTGAGGCGAGGTCGCCGCTGCGGGTGGCCAGCTTCATCGCCACCTGGGAGTGGGCATAGGCCGAGAAGCCCTTGCCGCCGAACTCCTTGGGAATGATCAGGGCAAAGAAGCCGTGTTCCTTGATGTGCGTCCAGGCTTCGGGCGGCAGATCCATCGCCTGGCCGATCTGCCAGTCGCTGACCATCGCGCACAGTTCTTCGGTGGGGCCGTCGATGAACGCCTGTTCCTCTTCGGTCAGCTCGGCCTTGGGATAGGACAGCAGCTTGTCCCAGTCGGGACGCCCGCTGAACAGTTCGCCGTCCCACCAGACCGTGCCGGCGTCGATGGCGTCGCGTTCGGTCTGCGACATCGGCGGCAGGGTCTTCTGGAACCAGGCGAACAGCGGTGCGCTGAAGTGCCGGCGGCGCAGGTCCGGCAGCAGCAGCGGGGCGGCGACCAGCGCCAGTACGATCCATAACACCAGCAAGAGCCCGCCGGGAGCCCGCCCGAAAATGCCCATGGCCAGCAGGTAGGCGGCGACGATGCCCAGCGCCGGCAGCGGTGCGGTCCGGCGATGGGCGAGATACGCCACGCCGACGATCAGAACCAGTATCCACAACAACAGCATATTGAGTCCTCCGTGAACCAGGGCAAAACGACCTCCCAGAGCTTAGACGGCATCCGCGAAAACGGACGGTCGGATCGGGCTGACTGAACGCGTGGGAAGCCCCGGATGGCTTTCGTAAGTTCGGTGGGCAACAGCTGTGGGAAATCGTTCGTCAATCCCGCAGCTTTGCGTGCATGTTTGGCCGAAACGTCGTTATCTCTGCGCCCGGGCGCTCGCTAGACTCGGGATTCACCCAGGAGATAACCGTCATGCGCGAGTATTTGAGTCCCGGCCGCTTCATTGATAGCGACCACCCCGCGGTGGTGGAGTTCGCAGAACTGCACCGTGGCCCGGACCGCGATCCGCGCGCGCAGGCGGTCAGTCTCTATTACGCCGTGCGCGAGGCGGTGCGCTACAACCCCTATACCTTCAGCCGCGACCCGGACACCCTGCGCGGCAGTTATGCCCTGGCCGCGGGCGAGAGCTATTGCGTGCCCAAGGCCACGCTGCTGGCCGGTTGCGCACGGCATTGCGGGATCGCCGCGCGCATCGGCCTGGCCGACGTGCGCAATCATCTGTCGACCCCGCGCCTGCTGGAGCTGCTCAGGAGCGATGTGTTCGCCATGCACGGTTACACCGAGCTGTTCCTGGACGGCCGCTGGGTCAAGGCCACGCCGGCGTTCAACCAAGGGCTCTGCGAGCTGTTCAACGTCGCGCCGCTGGAGTTCGACGGGGTTCATGACAGCGTGTTCCACCCCTACAACCGCGACGGCGAACTGCTGATGGAGTACCTGGTGGATCACGGCCAGTTCGCCGACGTGCCGGACGACTTGTTTTTCGGGCATATCAGGCAGTGCTACCCGCACCTGTTCGGCGAGGGGCAGCCGCCGTTGCTGGGAGACATGCAGGGCGACCTGACGTGTGATGCCAAGGGCGGCTGATCCGGCGTATGCTGCCCGCCCGTTCAATGGAAAGGAGGCGGTCATGCTGAAGATCTGGGGTCGCAAGAATTCGTCGAATGTCAGGAAACCGCTGTGGGCCGCCGAAGAGCTGGGGCTGGCCTACGAGGCGATCGATGCCGGCGGCGCGTTCGGCGTGGTCGATACGCCGCAGTACCGGGCCATGAACCCGAACGGCCGGGTGCCGGTGATCGAGGACGACGGTCTGGTGCTGTGGGAGTCCAACGCCATCGTCCGTTACCTGTTGGCCACGCATGCGGCCGGCACCGCCTGGTATCCGGCCGATCCGCGCACCCGCGCCGTCGCCGACAAGTGGATGGACTGGACGACCTCCAGTTTCGCCGGGCCGTTTCGCACCGTGTTCTGGGGTGTGCTGCGCACGCCGGCCCAGCAACAGGACTGGCCGGCGATCCACGCCGCCGTCAAGGAATGCGAAGGGCTGCTGGCGATGTCCGACGAAGCCCTGAAGCAGCAGCCGTACTTATCCGGAAACGAAATCGGCATGGGCGACATTCCGCTGGGCAGTTTCATCTATGCCTGGTTCGAAATGCCCATCGAGCGGGCGCCGTTGCCGCACCTGCAGGCCTGGTACGAGCGACTGAAGCAGCGTCCGGCTTACCGCAAGGCGGTCATGACCGCGTTGACTTAATACCTACTATCGACACACTTGACTGTACTTGTGCGGCGACGGCAAGCACCATGGCGCCCATGCGTCGCGGTTGTTTCCCTCGCCGCCGGCTTTTCCCCATTCCATATTTCCTTCTTGGTGCGTAAATCCGATATGAGTTCCGCTCTGTCCATCCGGCAGCTAACCAAAACCTACGGCAACGGGTTCCAGGCCTTGAACGGTATCGATCTGGACGTCGCCGAAGGTGATTTCTTCGCCTTGCTCGGCCCCAACGGCGCCGGCAAGTCCACGACCATCGGCATCCTGTCGACCCTGGTGAACAAGACCAGCGGCACGGTCAACATTTTCGGCAACGACCTGGACAAGAACCCCGCCGCGCTCAAGCGCTCGATCGGCGTGGTGCCCCAGGAGTTCAACTTCAACCAGTTCGAAAAGACCTTCGACATCGTCGTGACCCAGGCCGGCTACTACGGCATCCCGGCGCGGATCGCCAAGGAGCGCGCCGAGCAGTACCTGACCCAGCTCGGCCTGTGGGACAAGCGCGACGTGCCGTCGCGTTCGCTGTCCGGCGGCATGAAGCGGCGCCTGATGATCGCCCGCGCGCTGATCCACGAGCCGCGCCTGTTGATCCTCGACGAACCGACCGCAGGCGTCGACATCGAACTGCGCCGCTCGATGTGGAGCTTCCTCACCGAGCTCAACCAGAAGGGCATCACGATCATCCTCACCACGCATTACCTGGAGGAGGCCGAGCAGCTGTGCCGCAACATCGGCATCATCGACCACGGCACCATCGTCGAGAACACCAGCATGCGGCAACTGCTCGGCCAACTGCATGTGGAGACCTTCCTGCTCGACCTCAAGACCGGCCTGCAGGCCGCGCCGCAACTGGCCGGCTATCCGTGCCGGCTGGTGGACGGCCACACCCTGGAGGTCCAGGTCGACAAATCCATGGGCATCACCGCGCTGTTCGGCCAACTGGCCCTGCAGAACATCGAAGTGCTGAGCCTGCGCAACAAAACCAATCGCCTCGAGGAGCTGTTCGTGTCTTTGGTCGAGAAGAACCTGTCGAAGGTGGCGGTATGAGTTCCGAACTGCGCCCCAACCTCGTCGCCCTGAACACCATCGTCTACCGCGAGGTCAAACGCTTCACCCGGATCTGGCCGCAGACCCTGCTGCCGCCGGCGATCACCATGGTCCTGTACTTCGTGATCTTCGGCAACCTGATCGGTCGGCAGATCGGCGACATGGGCGGCTTCACCTACATGGAGTACATCGTGCCGGGGCTGATCATGATGTCGGTGATCACCAACTCCTACGGCAACGTGGTGTCGAGCTTTTTCGGCAGCAAGTTCCAGCGTTCCATCGAAGAACTGATGGTCTCCCCGGTGTCGCCGCACACGATCCTGGTCGGCTACACCCTGGGCGGCGTGCTGCGCGGCCTGATGGTGGGCATCATCGTGACCCTGCTGTCGCTGTTCTTCACCCGCCTGCAGGTGCATCACCTGGGCGTGACCGTGCTGGTGGTGATGCTGACCGCGACGATCTTCTCGCTGCTGGGCTTCATCAACGCGGTGTTTGCGCGCAACTTCGACGACATTTCGATCATCCCGACCTTCGTGCTGACCCCGCTGACCTACCTGGGCGGCGTGTTCTATTCGATCAGCCTGCTGCCGCCGTTCTGGCAGACCGTGTCGCTGGCCAACCCGGTGCTGCACATGGTCAACGCGTTCCGCTACGGGATCCTCGGCGTGTCGGACATCAGCATCGGCACCGCCATCACGTTCATGCTGGTGGCCACGGTGGTGCTGTACATCGGTTGCGCACGGTTGCTGGTGAGCGGGCGCGGAATGCGCACCTAAGAACCGGTTGCGTTCATCGCCAGCCCGCTGGCGATGGCTGCACACCAGGCACCCCAAAGAAAACGGCCTCCAGTGATGGAGGCCGTTTGCGTTCATGGCATTCGGTTCTTCTTGCGGCGCGCCCATTGCCGGGCCACCCACCAGCGCCAGTACATCATCACCGTGAAATAGGCGAGGGCGCCCAGCGCCAGCCCTGTCACCACCGACCCCAGCAGGAACGGCTTCCACAGGGTGGAGAGTTCGCCGCTGATCCATTCCCAGGTCAGTTCGTCGGGCAGGGTCCTGGCCGGAACGTCCATCAGCCACGCGCCGGCCTGATAGGTGCAGAAGAACACTGCCGGCATGGTGATCGGGTTGGTCAGCCAGACCAGGCTGACGGCGATCGGCATGTTGCCGCGCACCATGATCGCCAGCACGGCCGCCACCAGCATCTGCGCCGGGATCGGCAGGAACGCCGCGAACAGGCCGACCGCCATGGCGCGGGCCACCGAGTGGCGGTTGAGGTGCCAGAGGTTGGGGTCATGCAGCAACGTGCCGAGAAAGCGTAAGGACTTGTGTTCCCTGATGCTCGTCGGATCGGGCATGTAACGTTTGAATAGGCGCCGGGGCATAAGGCTTCTCGGTCGGTCAAGGCGGCAAGTATGTCTGGATTCTAGAAGCGGCCCATTCAGACTTTGTGACAATTGTTGACGACGCCAGGGCCCCGGATCCGCTATGCCTGAAGGCGGGACTCTCAAGGACGGGCGTATGCGCACAGGGATGATGGCGCTGGCAGCCGGTCTGCTGGCCCCGGTTTTTTTGCCGGCCTTGCCGCCGGTCGGGCTTTTGTGGGCGATGCCGGTGGCGGTGCTGATGCTGCTGCCGTTTCGCAGCTATCCATTGGCTTTTCTGCTGTTCGGTTTCATGTGGACGGGCCTCGGCGCCCATTGGGCGTTGGACGACCGCTTGCCGGCGGCGCTGGAGGGCGAGACCCGTTGGGTCGAGGGGCGGGTGACCGGCCTGCCGCAGAACGGCGCAGGCGTGGTGCGGTTCGAGCTGGCCGACGCCCGTTCGCGCCATGAACGGCTGCCGGCGAAGATGCGCCTGGCGTGGTACGACGGGCCGCCGGTCAACAGCGGCGAGCGCTGGCGGCTGGCGGTGAAGCTCAAGCGCCCGGGCGGCCTGCTCAATCCCGACGCCTTCGACCCCGAGGCCTGGTCGCTGGCGCAGCGCATCGGCGCGACCGGCACGGTCAAGGACGGCCAACGGTTGTCGGCGGCGCAGGGGGCCTGGCGCGACGGCGTCCGTCAGCGCCTGCTCGCCGTGGACGCGCAGGGCCGCAATGCCGCGCTGGCGGCGCTGGTGCTGGGCGACGGCTCGGGGCTGGCGCGCGAAGACTGGCAGATCCTTCAGGACACCGGCACCGTGCACCTATTGGTGATCTCGGGCCAGCACATCGGCCTTTTGGCGGCGGTCGTCTATGGGCTGGTCGCCGGCCTGGCGAGGTGGGGCCTGTGGCCGGTGCGTTGGCCTTGGTTGCCGTGGGCCTGCGGCCTGGCGTTCGCGACGGCCCTGGGATACGGGCTGCTGACCGGGTTCGACGTGCCGGTGCGGCGCGCCTGCGTGATGGTCGCGCTGGTGCTGCTGTGGCGCCTGCGCTTTCGCCATCTGGGCCTCTGGTGGCCGCTGCTGCTGGCGTTCGACGCCGTTTTGCTGATGGATCCGCTGGCCAGCCTGCGCCCGGGGTTCTGGCTGTCGTTTGCGGCGGTGGCGGTGCTGATCTTCACCTTCGGCGGACGTTTGGGGCCATGGCGATGGTGGCAGACCTGGACGCGGGCGCAATGGCTGATTGCGCTCGGGCTGTGCCCGGTGCTGTTGGCGCTGGGCTTGCCGGTCAGCCTCAGCGGGCCGCTGGTCAACCTGCTGGCGGTGCCCTGGGTCAGTCTGGCGGTGCTGCCGCCGGCCTTGCTCGGCACCTTGCTGCTGCCGGTTGCGCCGGTGGGAGAAGCCCTGCTGTGGCTGGCCGGCGGACTGATCGAGGGGCTGTTCCGCGGTCTGGCCGTGATCGCCGGGCAATGGCCGGCATGGACGCCTGCCATGGTCTCGGGCTGGGTCTTGGCGGCGGGAGGGCTGGGGGCCTTTCTGCTGCTGTTGCCCAGGGGTGTGCCGATGCGCCCCTTGGGCTGGCCGTTGCTGTTGCTGCTGGCGGCGCCGCCCCGGGAACGGCTGGACGAGGGCGTGGCCGACGTCTGGCAGCTCGATGTCGGGCAGGGCCTGGCGGTGCTGGTGCGTACTCGCCATCACGCGTTGCTGTTTGACGCCGGTCCGCGCATGGGCGATTTCGATGCCGGTGAGCGGGTGGTGTTGCCGGCCCTGCGCAAACTGGATGTCGGGCGGCTGGACCTGCTGTTGCTCAGCCATGCCGACGCCGACCATGCCGGCGGAGCACAGGCGCTGATGCGCGGGCTGCCGGTCGGCCGGGTGATGAGCGGCGATCCGGGAGGGCTTCCCGCCGGATTGACGGCGGAGGCGTGCGCCAGCGGTCGGCAATGGCAGTGGGACGGCGTCGGTTTCCGGCTGTGGCAATGGGACGCGGCCCATGACAGCAATCAACGCTCTTGTGTCTTGCAGGTCGACGCCGCCGGTGAGCGCCTGCTGCTGACCGGCGACATCGATGCCGCCGCCGAGCGCGCCCTGCTCGACAGCCCGTTGGCGCAGCCGGTGCGCTGGCTGCAGGCGCCGCACCACGGCAGCCGCACGTCATCGTCGATGGCGTTGCTCAGGGGCTTGCGTCCCGAGTCCGTGCTGATTTCCCGGGGGCAAGGCAATTCGTTCGGCCATCCGCACCCCACCGTGACCGCGCGTTACCGCCATCAGGGCATCCACGTCTACGACAGCGCCCGGCACGGCGCCATCCACCTTCGGCTCGGCCGGTTCCAGCCGCCCCGTACTCTGCGCCAGCAGCGACGGTTCTGGCGCGACGCGCCGCCGCCGGCCGAGACGCACCGTTGAGCCGCCGCAGGGCACGGTCGTCGGAGCGACGGGTCGTCATCGCGAACCGGTATGGTAAAGTGGCGCACTTTTTCGAGGGGGCTGTCACTGTGTGGGAATTGGTCAAATCCGGCGGCTGGATGATGTTGCCGATCATTCTGAGTTCCGTCGCCGCCATGGCGATCGTCGCCGAGCGCCTGTGGACCCTGCGGGCCAGCCGCGTGACCCCGGAGCACCTGCTCGGCCAGGTCTGGGTGTGGATCAAGGACAAGCAGCTCAACAAGGAAAAACTCAAGGAACTGCGCGCCAATTCGCCGCTGGGCGAGATCCTCGCGGCGGGCCTGGCCAACTCCAAGCACGGTCGCGAGATCATGAAGGAGTGCATCGAGGAGGCGGCCGCCCGGGTCATCCACGAGCTGGAGCGCTACGTCAACGCCCTGGGCACCATCGCCGCCATGGCTCCGCTGCTGGGCCTTTTGGGCACGGTGCTGGGCATGATCGACATTTTCAGTGCGTTCACCGGCTCCGGCATGACCACCAACGCGTCCGTGCTGGCCGGCGGCATCTCGAAGGCGTTGATCACCACGGCGGCGGGCCTGATGGTGGGCATTCCGTCGGTGTTCTTCCACCGTTTCCTGCAGCGGCGCATCGATGAGCTGGTGGTGGGCATGGAGCAGGAAGCGATCAAGCTGGTCGAGGTGGTGCAGGGCGACCGTGACGTCGACCTGGCCGGAGCCAAAGCGTGAAGTTCCGTCGCAAGCCCCGGGAAACCATCGACATCAACCTCGCGTCGCTGATCGACGTGGTGTTCATCCTGCTGCTGTTTTTCGTCGTGACCACCACGTTCACCCGTGAGACCCAGCTGCGCGTCGACCTGCCGGAAGCGGTCAGCGGTTCGCCCGCCGAAGACCAGCAGGTCAAGCAGTTGGACGTCGCCATCAACGCCGAGGGCGTGTTCTCGGTGAACAACCGGATCCTGCCGAAGAGCGATCTGGCGACCCTGATGGAAGCCATGCAGAAGGAATCCAACGGCGACACCAACATGCCGTTGTCGATCAGCGCCGACGGCAAGACCCAGCACCAATCGGTGATCACCGCCATGGACGCGGCCGGCAAGCTCGGTTTCAGCCATCTGCGCATGACCACGGTCGAGGCGGCGCCCAAATCCTGATGGCCATGTCCGATCGATTGCTCGCTGCCTGGTACGCGGGGCATCCGGCCCTGAGCCTGCTGCGGCCGCTGGAGTGGCTGTACCGCCGCGTCGTCGACGGCAAGCGCCGGCGCTTCCTGGACGGCGAAGGCGCGATCTATCAGGCGCCGGTGCCGGTGGTCGTGGTCGGCAACATCACGGTCGGCGGCACCGGCAAGACGCCGATGATCCTCTGGCTGATCGAGCACTGCCGGCGCAGCGGCCTGCGGGTCGGCGTGGTCAGCCGCGGTTACGGCGCCCGGCCGCCGCAATTTCCTTGGCGGGTCGAGGCCGATCAGGGCGCCGACGTCGCCGGCGACGAGCCGTTGCTGATCGTGCGGCGCACCGGCGTGCCGCTGATGATCGACCCCGACCGCAGCGCTGCCGTCAAAGCCTTGCTCGAGCGCGAGCCGCTGGATCTGATCCTGTCCGACGACGGCATGCAGCATTACCGGCTGGCCCGGGACCTGGAGCTGGTGCTGATCGACGCCGCCCGCGGCCTGGGCAACCGGCGCTGCCTGCCCGTAGGGCCGCTGCGCGAACCGGTCGAGCGCCTGCAGAGCGTCGACGGCGTGCTGTACAACGGCGCCGCCGCCGACCGCGACGACGGTTTCGCCTTCCGCCTGCAACCCACGGCGCTGGTCAACCTGCGCAGCGGCGAACGCCGGCCGCTGGATCATTTCCCTGCCGGCCAGGCCCTGCACGCGGTGGCCGGGATCGGCAATCCGCAACGTTTCTTCAATACCCTCGAAGCGCTAGACTGGCGACCGGTTCCGCATGCGTTTGCCGACCACGCCGAGTACAGCGTGCAGGCCTTGAATTTCACGCCGTCATTGCCGTTGGTGATGACCGAGAAGGACGCGGTGAAGTGCCGCGCCTTCGCCGCCGCCGACTGGTGGTACCTGGCGGTCGATGCCGTGCCGTCGCCGGCCTTCGTGGCCTGGTTCGACACCCAACTGATGCGCCTGCTGCCGGATCGGCTTTTGCCTTAAACCGTTTTCATCCAGGGAATGTTCATGGACACCAAACTGCTCGACATCCTCGCGTGCCCCGTCTGCAAAGGCCCGCTCAAGCTCAGCGCCGACAAGACCGAACTGATCAGCAAGGGCGCAGGCCTGGCCTACCCGATCCGCGACGGCATCCCGGTGATGCTCGAAAGCGAAGCCCGCACCCTGACCAGCGACGAGCGCCTGGACAAATGAGCACAGCGTTCACCGTCGTCATCCCGTCGCGCTTCGCCTCCACCCGCCTGCCGGGCAAGCCGCTGCTGCCGATCGCCGGCAAGCCGATGATCCAGCACGTCTGGGAACAGGCGAGCAAGAGCGGCGCCGACCGCGTGGTGGTGGCCACCGATGATGCGCGCATCGTCGAGGCCTGCAAGGCGTTTGGCGCCGAAGTGGTGCTGACCCGCGAAGACCACAATTCCGGCACCGACCGCCTGGCCGAAGTGGCCGCGAAACTGGGCCTGGCGCCGGACGCCATCGTGGTCAACGTGCAAGGCGACGAGCCGTTGATCCCGCCGAGCGTGATCGACCAGGTGGCCGCCAACCTCGCGGCCCACACCGAGGCGCGCATGGCCACCCTGGCCGAGCCGATCGAGGACGTGGACACGCTGTTCAACCCCAACGTGGTCAAGGTCGTCAGCGACCTCAACGGCCTGGCGCTGACCTTCAGCCGCTCGACCTTGCCGTGGGCCCGCGATGCGTTCGCCAAGAGCCGCGAGCAATTGCCGGAGGGCGTGCCGTACCGCCGCCACATCGGCATCTATGCCTACCGCGCCGGGTTCCTCCAGGACTTCGTGAACTGGGGCCCGTGCTGGCTGGAGAACACCGAGTCCCTGGAGCAGCTGCGTGCCCTGTGGCACGGCGTGCGCATCCATGTGGCCGACGCGCTGATCGCACCGCCGACGGGGGTCGACACCGCCGAAGACCTCGAGCGCGTCCGTCGCCTGCTGGAGGCCTGATGCGCGTTCTGTTCGTGTGTCTGGGCAACATCTGCCGCTCGCCCACCGCCGAAGGCGTGCTGCGCCACAAGCTGCGCGAAGCGGGGCTGGCGGGGCAGGTCGAAGTAGCCTCCGCCGGCACCGGCGACTGGCACGTCGGCAATCCGCCGGACAAGCGCAGCCAGGCGGCGGCGAAGCTGCGCGGCTATGACCTGTCGGCCCAACGGGCGCAGCAGGTCAGTCGGGCCGACTTCGCCAGCTACGACCTGATCCTGGCCATGGACAACAGCAACCTGCGCAACCTCAAGGCGATGCAGCCGTCTACCGGTAAGGCCGAACTGGATCTGTTCCTGCGCCGCTACGAAGGTGAGGTCGATGAAGTGCCGGATCCGTACTACGACGGCGATCAAGGGTTCGAGCAAGTGCTGGATCTGATCGAGCGCGCCTGCGACCAACTGCTGATCGAAGTGAAGGGGCGGCTATGAGTCTGTCGGTGCAACCGCAGGTTTCCCTGAAGCCGTTCAATACCTTTGGCGTGGACGTGCGGGCGCAGCTGTTCGCCGAAGCCCGCAACGATGCCGATGTGCGTGACGCGCTGGCTTATGCGGCGCAGCAGGACGTGCCGCTGCTGGTGATCGGCGGCGGCAGCAACCTGTTGCTGACGGCGGATGTGCCGGCGCTGGTGCTGCGCATGGTCAGCCGCGGGATCCGGGTGGTCGGCGACGACGGCGACCGTGTGGTGCTGGAAGCCGAGGCCGGGGAGCCGTGGCATCCGTTCGTGCAGCACACGCTGGCGCTGGGCCTGTCGGGCCTTGAGAACCTCAGCCTGATCCCCGGCACCGTCGGGGCGGCGCCGATGCAGAACATCGGCGCCTATGGCGTCGAGATCAAGGACGTGTTCGCCGGCCTGACGGCGCTGGATCGCCAGACCGGAGCGTTGCGCGATTTCACGCTGGCGGAGTGCGGGTTCGCCTACCGCGACAGCGTGTTCAAGCAGCACCCTGGTCGCTGGCTGATCCTGCGGGTGCGCTTCAACCTGAACCGGGCGGCCCATCTGCATCTGGAATACGGGCCGGTGCGTCAGCGCCTGACCGAACAGGGCATCGAGCAGCCGACCCCCAGCGACGTGAGCCGCGCCATCTGCAGCATCCGCAGCGAGAAACTGCCGGATCCGGCGGTGCTCGGCAATGCCGGCAGTTTCTTCAAGAACCCGCTGGTGCCGGCGCACACGGCGGCGCAGATCAAGGCGCAGCACCCGGACCTGGTGGCTTATCCGCAGGCGGACGGTCAGGTGAAGCTGGCCGCCGGTTGGCTGATCGAGCGGGCCGGGTGGAAGGGGTTCCGCGAGGGCGACGCGGGGGTGCACAAGCTCCAGGCCCTGGTGCTGGTCAACTACGGCGCGGCCACCGGGCTGCAACTGTTCGACCTGGCGCAACGCATCCAGAAAGACATTGCGGAACGTTTCAATGTCGAGCTGGAAATGGAGCCCAACCGGTATTGAGGCTACGCTTCCAAGGCCCGGCCCAAAGCCCTGCACCGGACACCGGTGCAGGGCTTTTTTGTTAATGCTGGGTTAACTTAGCGAGCTAACGATACGAGTCATTTGCTTCACCAAAGGCCCGGTGCAGACGTACGCCGTCGGCACAAGAGAGCCGCATTAGCCTGAGTCGATCTGCACGAACCACCGCCGTGCCTGCGGCGGCAGATTGCTCGACCCCATAACCTCCATGAATATGCGGGCGTGCCCATGATTACCCTGAAACTCAACGGTCAAGACCATCAACTCGATGTCGGCGAAGACATGCCGCTGCTGTGGGCGATCCGTGACGTCGCCGGCTACAACGGCACCAAGTTCGGCTGCGGCATGGGCCTGTGCGGTGCATGCACCATCCATATCGACGGTTCGCCGGCCCGCAGTTGCATCACGCCGATCGGTTCGGTGGCCGGGCAGGACGTGACCACCCTCGACAACCTGCATGCCGACCCGGTGGGCCGGATCGTCCAGCAGGCCTGGCTCGACACCGCCGTGGCCCAGTGCGGTTACTGCCAGGGCGGGCAGATCATGTCCGCCACCGCGTTGCTCAAGGTAAACCCGAACCCTAGCGACGAGCAGATCGAAGAGGCGATGGTCGGCAACATTTGCCGTTGCGGCACCTACAACCGGATCAAGACCGCCATCCGCCAGGCGTCCACCCACCTGAAGGAGGCCAAGGCATGAGCCGTCTACCCAACGATTTCGCCCTGAGCAACCTCAGCCGCCGGGGCTTTCTCAAAGGCGTCGGCGCGACCGGCGCCCTGGTGCTGGCGGCGAGCTGGGGCTGGCAGGACGCTTTGGCCGAGGACAAGCCCAAGCAGTTCGGCGCCGACGGCATGCCCAACGGCTGGGTGGACGACCCGAAGGTCTACGTCAGCATCGCCGCCGACGGCACGGTGACGGTGGTGTGCAACCGTTCGGAAATGGGCCAGGGCGTGCGCACCAGCCTGTCCCTGGTGGTCGCCGACGAACTGGAAGCCGACTGGGCCCATGTGAAAGTGCAGCAGGCGCCCGGTGACGAGGTGCGTTTCGGCAACCAGGACACCGACGGTTCGCGCAGCATGCGCCACTGGTACGAGCCGATGCGCCGTTGCGGCGCCGCCGCCCGCACCATGCTCGAACAGGCGGCCGCCGCCCAGTGGAAGGTGCCTGTGAGCGAATGCCATGCGCAACTGCACAAGGTCATTCACAAACCGTCCGGGCGCGAGCTGGGCTATGGCGAACTCGCTGCCGCCGCCAGTGCGTTGGCGGTGCCGGCCCGTGACGGCCTGCGACTCAAGCAGCCGTCGGAGTTCCGCTACATCGGCAAGGAAGGCACCAAGGCCATCGACGGCGCCGACATCGTCAACGGACGTGCCGTGTACGGGGCCGACGTGCATTTCGACGGCATGCTGTTCGCCGTCATCGCCCGGCCGGCAGTGTATGGCGGCACGGTCCGCTCGGTGGACGACAGCGCCGCACTGAAAGTGCCGGGGGTGCTCAAGGTCATCCGGATCGACGGCCGTCCGCTGCCTTCGGAGTTCCAGCCGCTGGGCGGCGTGGCGGTGGTGGCCAGCAACACGTGGGCGGCGCTCAAGGGCCGCGAAGCCCTGAAGATCGAGTGGGACGACGGGCCCAACGCCAGCTACGACTCGGTGGCCTACCGCAAGACGCTGGAAGCCGCTTCGCTGAAGCCGGGCAAAGTGGTGCGCAACACCGGCGACGTCGACAAGGCCATCGCCGCAGCCGCCGGCACCCTGGACGCCTCCTATTACCTGCCGCACCTGGCGCAGGCGCCGATGGAGCCGATGGTCGCCGTCGCCCGCTACGAGGACGGCACCTGCGAAGCCTGGGCGCCAAGCCAGGCGCCCCAGGTCACCCGCGAGCGGATCGCCGAGCGTCTGGGCCTGCCGTTCGACAACGTCACCTTCAACGTCACCCTGCTGGGCGGCGGCTTCGGCCGCAAGTCCAAGCCGGACTTCGTGATCGAAGCCGCGATCCTGGCCAAGGAATTCCCCGGCAAGGCGGTGCGGGTGCAGTGGACGCGGGAAGACGACATCCACCATTCGTATTTCCACACCGTCTCCGCCGAGTACCTCAAGGCCGGCGTGGGCAAGGACGGCCTGCCGTCCGCCTGGCTGCATCGCACGGTGGCGCCGAGCATCAGCGCGCTGTTCGCGCCGGGCATGAACCACGAGGCGGCGTTCGAGCTGGGCATGGGCTTCACCAACATGGCGTACGCGATCCCCAACGTTCGCCTGGAGAACCCCGAAGCCGCCGTGCACACCCGGGTGGGCTGGTACCGCTCGGTGTCCAACATTCCCCATGGCTTCGCGATCCAGAGCTTCGTCGATGAGCTGGCGCACAGGGCCGGTGAGGATCCGCTCAAGTACCAGATCCGGCTGCTCGGCCCGGATCGGCAGATCGACCCGCGCACCCTGAGCGAAGAGTGGAACTACGGCGAATCCCCGGAGCGCTATCCGATCGACACCGGGCGCATGCGCACCGTGCTGGAGACAGCAGCCAAGGCCGCCGGCTGGGGCCGCAAGCTGCCGAAAGGGCGCGGGCTGGGGTTGGCGGTGCATTACAGCTTCGTCACCTACGTGGCGGCGGTGATCGAAGTCGAGGTCAAGGACGACGGCACGCTGATCGTGCACAAGGCCGACATCGCCGTGGACTGCGGGCCGCAGATCAACCCCGAGCGCATCCGTTCGCAGTTCGAGGGCGCCTGTGTGATGGGGCTGGGCAATGCCGTGTGGGGCGAAATCAGCTTCAAGGACGGCAAGGTGCAGCAGGACAACTTCCATATGTATGAAGTGGCGCGCATGTCCCTGGCGCCGAAGGAGGTCGCGGTGCACCTGGTCACGCCGCCGGGCGACGTGCCGCTGGGCGGCGTCGGCGAACCGGGCGTGCCGCCGATTGCGCCGGCGCTGTGCAACGCGATCTTCGCTGCCACCGGCCAGCGGATCCGCAGCCTGCCGGTGCGCTACCAGTTGCAGGGCTGGCAAAAGGCGCAGGCGTGATGGACAGCGTCGATCTCAACGTCCTGCGCAGCGTGCTCCAGTGGCGCCGCGCCGGGCAGCGGGTGGTGCTGTTCAGCGTGGTGCAGACCTGGGGCACCGCGCCCCGGGCGCCTGGCGCGATGCTGGCGCTGCGTGAGGATGGCGTGGTGATCGGTTCGGTGTCCGGCGGTTGTGTCGAGGACGATCTGATCGCCCGTCTGCACGACGGCCGGATCCCTGCCGACGGGCCGCCGGTGCAGTTGATCACCTATGGCGTGACCCAGGAGGAGGCGGCGCGCTTCGGCCTGCCTTGCGGCGGTACCTTGCGCCTGACCGAGGAGCGGGTCGGTGATCCGGCCTGGGTCGCCGAGCTGATCGCCCGTTGCGATGACCACGAAATCGTCGCCCGGACGCTGAATGTCGAGACGGGTGAGGTGACGTTGCAGGCGGCCGGCAAGCAGGATTCGCTGACCTTCGACGGCCGGATCCTGCGCGCCATCTACGGCCCGCGCTGGCGGCTGTTGTTGATCGGCGCCGGGCAACTGTCGCGTTATGTGGCCGAGATGGCACGGCTGCTGGATTTCGAGGTGCTGATCTGCGATCCACGCACGGAGTTCGTGCAGGATTGGGAAGCGCTGCACGGGCGGTTCGTCCCCGGCATGCCGGACGACGCCGTGCTGAGCATCCAGGCCGACGAACGCACGGCGATTGTGGCGCTGACCCACGACCCGCGCCTCGATGATATGGCGTTGCTCACGGCGCTCGACTCCAGGGCGTTTTACGTCGGCGCCCTCGGCTCGCGGGTCAACAGCCGCAAGCGGCGCGACAACCTGGCTGAGCTAGGCTTGTCGGAACAGGCCATCGCCCGCTTGCACGGGCCGATCGGCCTGCCCATCGGCAGCCATTCCCCGGCGGAGATCGCCTTGTCGTTGCTGGCGGAAATCGTGGCGTTGAAAAACGGTGCCGGGCAGAAACAGAAAGAGGCAATGGAGAGCGTATGAGTCGATCCATCGGCGTGATTGTGCTCGCGGCAGGCGAGGGCAGACGGTTTCGCGAAGTGGCGGGGGCCGACAAGGACAAGCTGCTGGCCGATTGCACCGGGCGTGACGGCGCGGTGCGCTCGGTGATCGAACAGGTGCTGGTGAATCTGCCGGCTGAACTCGACAGGCGCGTGCTGGTGACCACCGAAGCGCGCCCGCAGGCCATGCGCATGGCGCAGGCGTATGGTTGTGACATCGTCTCGATCGAGTCCACCGGAATGGGCGACAGTATTGCGGCGGGGGTTGCGGCATGTCCTGATCTGGACGGCTGGCTGATTGTGCTGGGCGACATGCCGTTCATCCTGCCGTCCAGCATTGAGCAGGTGGTGGCTGCCGTCGCTGACGATGGCGTCAGTGTGCCGGTGTTCAACGGCGAGTTCGGGCATCCGGTCGGATTTGGCCACGCGTTCGGGCCGAAGTTGCAGGCGCTGTCCGGCGATCGGGGCGCCAGGCGGCTGTTTGAGCAAGGGCGGATGGTGGTGGAGGTGGCGGTGGATGATCCCGGGGTGTTATGGGACATCGATGTGCCGCAGGCGCTGCTTTTCACGCCATCCTGACGTGCCCCTGTAGGAGCGAGCAGGGGATTCACAGTTCGCGAAGGCAAAAAAAGCCCCGCCTGGATCACCAGGCGGGGCTTTTTAACGGCTGTCGGAATCAGACGAGCGGTTTGCTCTCGTGTTCTTTTTCCTCGGACCGTTCGTGCTGCTCGACCGCTTCCTGTACGGAGCGCGGCGCTTCGTCGATCACGGACTCAACCGGCGCAGTGGCTTCTTCGGCGACCGGGGCAGGGGCTGCCTCGACCACGGCTTCAGCGACCGGCTCCACGACGGCAACGGTTGCGGCAGCGGCGGCTGCAGCAGCGGCTTCCGCTTCACGCTTGCGGCGACGCACTTCACGTGGGTCGTTCGGTGCGCGGCCGCTCGGGCTCAGGGCGCTGGCCGGAGCCGCTTCTGCCGCTGGTGCAGCTTCGGCGACGGCTGGCGCTTCTTCGACGGCTGGAGCCGGCTCGACAGCCGCTTCCTCTACCTTGGCTTCTTCAACCGGCGCTGCCTCAACGGCAGGCGCAGGCGTTTCGGCGACGGCAGGTTCGGCAGCAGGCTCGGCGGCCCAGTTGAATGCGGTCTGCTCTTCGCGGACTTCACGCACGGTTTCGGTCACGGTTTCAGCGACGGTTTCGACAACCGACTCTTCGACAACGACCGGTGCCTCGGCGACGGCTGGTTCGGCGACCGCTTCAGCCTGAGGCTGTTCTTCGCGGGCCGGAGCCACTTCGACTTCCGGTGCGGCAATCGCTTCCACCGGCGAGGTCGCTTCGACGACCGGCGCTTCCGCTGGTGCAGCGTCCTGGACGGCGGCGGTGGCGCGTTCGGCCTGTTCGTTGGCCTCGGCTTCGGCCGGTGCGCTGATCACGGTGCCGGCGACGGCAGCGGTGACCGCCAGGCCGGCGGCCAGGTCGGCAGCGGCTGGCGTCGGTACGTTTTCGCCGGATTCGGACTCGTCCGAACCTTCGATCACGTTGCCGTTGGCATCACGCTGACGCTCGCGACGGTTGCTGCGACGGCGCTGGCCACGGGAACGGCGGCGTGGGCGGTCGCCTTCGGCGCTTTCCGAACCGTCTTCCGGCAGTTGCTCTTCGCCGACGACCGGTTGTGCGTTCAGTTCCTCTTCCGCCACGGCGGCAGCGGCCTGCTCGGCACGCGGTTGACGCTCTTCACGCGGAGGACGCGGCGCACGCTCTTCGCGTGGCTGACGCGCCGGACGCTCTTCAGCGGCGGCGGCCGGTGCGGCATCCAGAGGCTCGCGCAGTTCGCGCACGCGCTCTTCACGCTCGCCGCGTGGCTTGCGGTCTTCGCGCGGTGCGCGTGGCGCACGTTCTTCACGCGGGGCACGCGGTGCGCGCTCTTCGCGGGCAGCCGGCGCATCGTCACGGGCTTCGCGAGGCTCACGCAGTTCACGTGGCTCACGGGCTTCGCGTGGCTGACGCTCTTCACGAGGCTCGCGCGGTGCACGTTCTTCACGCGGCGCACGCTCTTCGCGCGGCTTGCGGTCTTCGTCGCGGCGACCGTTACGGTTGCGGCTCTGTTGCCGGCCGTTGCGGCGTTCTTCGTTGCGGGCCGGGCGTTCGGTGGCCGGTTTTTCGACCGCGACCGGAGCGGCAGGCTCTTCCTTGCTGGCGAACAGGCTGACCAGGGATTTCACCAGGCCCTTGAACAGGCTTGGCTCAGGCGCAGCGACAGGGGCCGGGGCCACAGGGGCCGGGGCGACGGCTTCGGTCGGAACCGGAGCGTTGGCGCGGGCCGGAGCGGTCTTGACGGCCGCTTCCTGACGTACCAGGGTGCGGGTCGCGGCGGTCGGCTGGGCTTCTTCGGCTTCGGCGGCGGCAGCGGCGATCTCGTAGCTGGACTGGTTGTTCGCCGCTTCCGGGTTGTCGTCGCGCAGGCGCTGAACTTCGAAATGCGGGGTTTCGAGGTGGTCGTTCGGCAGGATGACGATGCGGGCGCGGGTGCGCAGTTCGATCTTGGTGATCGAGTTGCGTTTTTCGTTGAGCAGGAACGCGGCCACCGGGATCGGCACCTGGGCGCGGACTTCGGCGGTGCGGTCTTTCAGGGCTTCTTCTTCGATCAGGCGCAGGATCGCCAGGGACAGCGACTCGACGTCACGGATGATGCCGGTGCCGCTGCAGCGCGGGCAGACGATGCCGCTGCTTTCGCCCAGGGACGGACGCAGGCGCTGACGGGACATCTCCAGCAGGCCGAAGCGCGAGATGCGGCCGATCTGCACGCGGGCGCGGTCGGCTTCCAGGCATTCGCGGACTTTCTCTTCCACGGCGCGCTGGTTCTTGGCCGGGGTCATGTCGATGAAGTCGATGACGATCAGGCCGCCGATGTCGCGCAGGCGCAACTGACGGGCGATCTCTTCGGCGGCTTCAAGGTTGGTCTGCAGGGCGGTCTCTTCGATGTCGCTGCCTTTGGTGGCGCGCGCCGAGTTGATGTCGATGGACACCAGGGCTTCGGTCGGGTCGATGACGATGGAGCCGCCGGACGGCAGTTCGACGACGCGCTGGAAGGCGGTCTCGATCTGGCTTTCGATCTGGAAACGGTTGAACAGCGGCACGCTGTCTTCGTACAGCTTGATCTTGCTGGCGTACTGCGGCATCACCTGGCGGATGAAGGTCAGGGCTTCGTCCTGGGCTTCGACGCTGTCGATCAGCACTTCGCCGATGTCCTGGCGCAGGTAGTCGCGGATGGCGCGGATGATGACGTTGCTTTCCTGGTAGATCAGGAACGGCGCGGAACGGTCAAGCGAGGCTTCCTTGATGGCGGTCCACAGCTGCAGCAGGTAGTCGAGGTCCCACTGCATCTCTTCGCTGCTGCGGCCAAGGCCTGCGGTGCGCACGATCAGACCCATGTCGGCCGGAGCCACCAGGCCGTTCAGCGCTTCGCGCAGTTCGTTGCGCTCTTCGCCTTCGATGCGGCGGGAGATGCCGCCGGCACGCGGGTTGTTCGGCATCAGGACGAGGTAACGGCCGGCCAGGCTGATGAAGGTGGTCAGGGCGGCGCCCTTGTTGCCACGCTCTTCTTTCTCGACCTGGACGATGACTTCCTGGCCTTCGCTCAGGACGTCCTTGATGTTGACGCGGCCTTCGGGAGCTTTCTTGAAGTATTCGCGGGAGATTTCTTTAAGGGGCAGGAAGCCGTGGCGCTCGGAGCCGAAATCGACGAAGGCGGCCTCGAGGCTAGGTTCGATGCGAGTGATGCGGCCCTTGTAGATGTTGGCCTTCTTCTGCTCGCGGGCACCGGACTCGATGTCCAGGTCGTAGAGGCGCTGGCCGTCTACCAGGGCAACACGCAACTCTTCGGGTTGAGTTGCGTTAATCAGCATTCTTTTCATGTAGTACCGTCGGTTTCCGGGCTGCCGGAAACGGCGTTCGGCACACACGACTTCTCACGGTCGGTGTCAGGTGCGTCGGGAGTGGCTGGCCATTCCCGTGTCCAGCGATGTCCGGCCTGTGGCGCGGGTATCGCGACGTACGCGTCCTGCTTGCTGTGGCTACTTAAGCACTCAGTCAGGAGGAGGAATCAACCGGCGGCTGCGGACGGGATGAAGCGTCTTGATAAAGCCTGTCGCTACGCAGTCCAGCGGTTGTGCATCTCCACCCTACACGTATCCCTGATAATTCGGGTGCTGCCGCGCGCAGAATCCGCAGCGGGTTGGCATTTACCGTGAGCTCCGGTTTGGGGAGGTCACGCATCATGGCTTTTCAGGCGATGTTTCCGACGCCTTCGCTCGGGGTCATCCGCAGACGACTGCACTTTGTGAACTGGCCGTGAATATGGCGCGCCTGGCGAGTGGAAACTCTGCCTGGCGGCGTGAATCAGGCCTCATGTCACCTGCGCTCGTTGCATCTGCAAACTCCACCGTTACGTAGCGAAAGCCCCGTAGGACGGCCTTGCGTCCTGGTGAATTGCGTTGGTCAGGGCCGGTCTTTGACCGTGGTTCCGCTGTCCAGGCCGCTTTTGGCGGCGTTCGCGACTATAGCAGCAATGATTAAGTGCTTCAATTCCATAAAAATTGTTATCATCCGCGCCATGACGACTACGACCCCTCCGACTTCCGGCGTTCAAATGCTTGAGGTCTCGCCGGAATATGCCGGCCAACGAATCGACAATTTCCTTCTCGCCCGCCTCAAGGGTGTGCCCAAGACATTGATTTACCGCATTTTGCGCAAGGGCGAAGTGCGCGTGAACAAGGGCCGGATCAAGCCTGAGTACAAGCTGCAGGCCGGCGATGTCGTGCGCGTGCCGCCGGTTCGCGTGCCTGAGCGCGACGAGCCGGTGCCGGTCGCCCAGGGCCTGCTGCAGCGCCTGGAAGAGTCGATCGTCTACGAAGACAAGGCCCTGATCGTGATCAACAAGCCTGCCGGCATTGCGGTCCACGGCGGCAGCGGGCTGAACTTCGGCGTGATCGAGGCCTTTCGTCAGTTGCGTCCGGATGCCAAGGAGCTGGAGCTGGTGCACCGCCTCGACCGCGACACCTCCGGCCTGCTGATGATCGCCAAGAAGCGCAGCATGCTGCGCCACTTGCACGAGCAATTGCGCGGCGACGGCGTCGACAAACGGTACATGGCGCTGGTACGCGGCCATTGGGCCACATCGATCAAGCAGGTGCGGGCGCCGTTGCTCAAGAGCAACCTGCGTTCCGGTGAGCGCATGGTCGAGGTCAACGACGAGGGCAAGGAAGCGTTGACCGTGTTCAAGGTGCTGCGTCGCTTCGGCGAGTTCGCGACCATGGTCGAGGCCAAGCCGGTGACCGGGCGTACCCACCAGATCCGCGTGCACACCCTGCATGCCGGGCATTGCATCGCCGGTGACAGCAAGTACGGCGATGACGATTTCACCAAGGAAATCCGCGAGCTGGGCGGCAAGCGTCTGTTTCTGCATGCGTACATGCTGACGGTGCCGCTGCCCGACGGCGGTGAACTGAAATTGCAGGCCCCGGTGGACGACATGTGGGCCAAGACCGTGGAGCGACTCAGTGCGGCACCCTGACTACGAGCTGCTGATCTTCGATTGGGACGGCACGCTGGCCGATTCCATCGGTCGGATCGTCGAGGCGATGCACGTCGCCTCCGAGCGTTCCGGCTTTGAATTGCGCGATGATTCTGCCGTCAAGGGCATCATCGGGCTGGGGTTGCCCGAGGCGATCCGCACGCTGTACCCGGAGATCGGCGATGATGAACTGATCGCCTTCCGCGGGCACTACGCCGATCACTACATCGCTGCCGAAGCCGTGCCTTCGCCGCTGTTCGAGGGCGTGGCGGAATCGCTGGAATCGTTCCGCGCCGACGGCTACCGCCTGGCGGTGGCGACCGGCAAGGCCCGGCGCGGTCTGGATCGGGTGCTGAGGGCGCACGGCTGGGAAGATTATTTCGATATCACCCGCGCCGCCGACGAGACCGCGAGCAAGCCGCACCCGCTGATGCTTGAGCAGATCCTCGCCCATTGCGGCGTGGAGCCTGCGCAGGCGCTGATGGTCGGGGACTCTTCCTTCGACCTGCAGATGGCGCGCAACGCCGGCATGGGGTCGGTGGCGGTCAGTTACGGCGCTCAGCCGATCGAGGCGTTGCAGGTGTTCGAGCCGCGCCTGGCGATCGATCGCTTTTCCCAATTGCATGCCTGGCTGGGGCAGCAGGCCTAATACGTTTTCGCTGGGGTGGATGGCATGACCGACGAATGGAAAGCACCGGCCAAGGCAAGTGCCGACGACGGTGACGCAAAGAGCTGGAAGCTGCTGGAGAAGACCCTCCTGGCCAGCGTGCAGGAACAACGCCGCTCGCGGCGCTGGGGGATCTTCTTCAAGCTGCTGACGTTCGTGTACTTGTTCGTTGCGTTGATCCTGTTCACGCCGCTGATGGACATTGAAAAGAACGCCACCCGCGGCTCGAACTACACGGCGTTGATCGACATCAACGGCATGATCGCCGACAAGGAGCCGGCCAGCGCCGACAACATCGTCGGCAGCCTGAGGGCGGCGTTCGAGGACAAGACGGTCAAGGGCGTGATCCTGCGGATCAACAGTCCTGGCGGCAGTCCGGTGCAGTCCGGGTACGTGTACGACGAGATCAAGCGCCTGCGCGGCCTCAATCCGGACACCAAGCTGTATGCGGTGATTTCCGATCTCGGGGCGTCCGGTGCCTACTACATCGCCAGTGCGGCGGACCAGATCTATGCCGACAAGGCCAGTCTGGTGGGCTCCATCGGCGTGACGGCGGCGGGTTACGGCTTCGTCGGCACCATGGAGAAGCTGGGGGTCGAGCGTCGCACCTACACTTCTGGTGAGCACAAGTCATTCCTGGATCCGTTCCAGCCGCAGAAGCCTGAAGAGACCGCGTTCTGGCAAGGAGTGCTGGACACGACGCATCAGCAGTTCATCAACAGCGTCAAGAAGGGGCGTGGCGACCGGCTCAAGGACAAGGAGCACCCTGAGCTCTTTTCCGGCCTGGTCTGGTCCGGCGAGCAGGCCTTGCCGCTGGGGTTGATCGACGGGCTGGGCAACGCCAGTTCGGTGGCCCGTGACGTGATCGGCGAAAAGGAGTTGGTGGACTTCACGGTGCAGGAATCGCCGTTCGACCGTTTCTCCAAGAAGCTCGGCGCCAGCGTGGCCGAGCAGTTGGCGATGTGGATGGGCTTTCACGGTCCGTCGCTGCGCTGAGCGCTCGCTGACAACGGAAACCGGCCTTGAGGGCCGGTTTTTTGTGGTCAAGGGATTTGCACGCCCTCGGCCAGCAGCATGTCGGTCAGGCGGATCAGCGGCAGGCCGACCAGGCTGGTGGCGTCCGGGCCTTCGGTGCGCTGGAACAGGCTCACGCCCAGGCCTTCGGCCTTGAAGCTGCCGGCGCAGTCGTACGGCTGCTCGGCGCGCAGGTAGCGTTCGATGCGGGCTTCGTCCAGGGTGCGCATGTGCACGGTGAAAGGGATGCAGTCGATCTGGCAGTGGCCTGTGCGGCTGTTGAGCAGGGCCAGGCCGGTGAGGAAGGTGACGCCGGCGCCGCTGGCGGCCAGCAGTTGTTCGCGGGCCTTTTCGAAGGTGTGCGGCTTGCCGATGATGCGCTCGCCGAGCACGGCGACTTGGTCGGAACCGATGATCAGGTGGTCGGGGTGGCTGCCGGCAAGGGCGCGGGCCTTCTGTTCGGCGAGGCGTTTGACCAGCTCGGTGGCGGACTCGCCCGGGCGGTGGCTTTCGTCGATGTCCGGCGAGCGGCAGGTGAACGGCAGGCGCAGGCGGCTGAGCAATTCCCGGCGGTACGTCGAGCTTGAAGCGAGTAATAAAGGCAGCATTCGCGTCTCCTGAGGCAGGGGCGGGATTCTAGCGGAGGCAGGCAACTGACGGACAGGGCGGAATTTCCTTTGACATGGGCGGGGGCATCCCTATAATGCTGCGCCTATGTTGAATGACCCGATTCCACCTCACGTTGACCCGCGCAAATTGGCTGATCGTGGCGCCACCCTTCAAGGTGAGCTGCTGCTGGCCGATTTGGAGAGACTCTGCGACCCGCTTTCCGACGATGTCGGTACGGTGCAGGCCAAATTCGTTTTTGAACGAGATGAACGTAATGCCGTGGTGATCCACAGCGTTATCGACACTGAAGTCAAAATGGTTTGCCAGCGTTGTCTTGAGCTGGTCACCCTGCCGATCCACAGCGAATGCAGTTACGCGGTGGTGAAGGAGGGTGCGAATACCCAGTCGTTACCGAAAGGTTATGACGTGCTGGAACTGGGCGAAGATCCTTTGGATCTGCAGTCACTGATCGAGGAAGAGCTTCTGCTCGCCTTGCCCATTGTGCCTGCTCATCATCCGGAAGAATGCCAGCAGCCGGCGGGCGCAGATGAGCCCGAGCCGAGCGAGGACGAGGTAACGCGGTCCAACCCGTTCAGTGTATTGGCGCAGTTAAAGCGTGACCCAAACGTTTAGGAGTTAATCAATTATGGCTGTTCAGCAGAACAAAAAATCCCGCTCTGCCCGTGACATGCGCCGTTCGCACGACGCTCTCGAGGCGAACGCTCTGTCCGTGGAAAAAACCACCGGTGAAGTACACCTGCGTCACCACGTATCGCCAGAAGGCGTATACCGTGGCCGTAAAGTGATCGACAAGGGCGCCGACGAGTAATCACTTGTCCGCTCAAGTCATCGCGATTGACGCAATGGGCGGGGACTTCGGTCCCCGCAGCATTGTTCAGGCCAGCCTCGCTTGCCTCTCCGCCACACCCTCGCTGCACCTGACCCTCGTCGGTCAACCCTCCCTGCTTGAAGAACTGCTCAGCGGCCAGTCGGCTGCGGATCGCTCGCGCCTGACGATCATGCCGGCGTCCGAAGTCGTCACCATGGACGAAAAACCCGCCCAGGCCCTGCGCGGCAAACCGGACTCGTCGATGCGCGTCGCCCTTGAGCTGCTGCGCGACGGCAAGGCCCAGGCCTGCGTCAGCGCCGGCAACACCGGCGCGCTGATGGCGCTCTCCCGCTTCGTGCTCAAGACCTTGCCCGGCATTGACCGTCCGGCGATGGTCGCGGCCATCCCGACCCAGACAGGCTATTGCCAGCTGCTCGACCTGGGCGCCAACGTCGACTGCAGCGCCGAGCATCTGCTGCAGTTCGCGGTGATGGGCTCGGTGGCGGCGCAGACCCTGGGCATCGCCCGTCCGCGGGTGGCGTTGCTGAACATCGGCACTGAAGACATCAAGGGCAACCAGCAGGTCAAGCTGGCGGCCACGCTGCTGCAGGCGGCCCGGGGCATCCATTACATCGGGTTCGTCGAGGGGGACGGGCTGTACCGGGGCGAGGCGGATGTTGTGGTGTGCGACGGCTTCGTCGGCAACATCCTGCTCAAGTCCAGCGAAGGCCTGGCGGCGATGATCGCGGCGCGGATCGAGGCGCTGTTCAGGAAAAACCTGGCGTCCCGTGCGGTCGGCGCGCTGGCGTTGCCGTTGATGAAGCGTTTGCAGGCCGATCTGGCGCCGGCACGGCACAACGGCGCGAGTTTCCTCGGGTTGCAGGGCATTGTGGTGAAAAGTCACGGTTCGGCAGGGGTGCAGGGCTTTCAGAGCGCCATTCAGCGTGCCCTGATCGAAATTCAGGAGAACCTGCCCGAGCGTCTTCACGGTCGTCTGGGTGATTTGTTGTCTTAGGCGTTTTCGTCGGACAATGCTTAAATGTGACCGCCCGGTTCAAAGGGCCATCCAACTGTCAGTTTCTTGCGTCCCCCGGCGGGGCGCCAATTCTTCGACGACAAGATCATTAGGGGCTTGTTACATGTCTGCTTCCCTCGCATTCGTCTTTCCAGGACAGGGTTCGCAGTCCCTCGGCATGCTGGCCGAGCTGGGCGCGGAACATCCGTTGATCCTCGAAACCTTCAAAGAGGCCTCCGACGCCTTGGGCTACGACCTCTGGGCATTGACCCAGCAGGGCCCGGAAGAGCTGCTCAACCAGACCGACAAAACCCAACCCGCCATCCTGACCGCCTCCATCGCCCTGTGGCGCCTGTGGCTGGCTGAAGGCGGCGCGCGTCCGGCGTTCGTCGCCGGCCACAGCCTGGGCGAGTACAGCGCGCTGGTCGCTGCCGGCAGCCTGAGCCTGGCCGATGCGGTCAAGCTCGTCGAGCGCCGCGGCCAACTGATGCAGGAAGCGGTTCCGGCCGGCCAGGGCGGCATGGCCGCCATCCTCGGCCTGGAAGACGCCGACGTGCGGGCTGCCTGCGCCGAAGCGGCACAGGGCGAAGTGGTCAGCGCAGTCAACTTCAACTCGCCGGGCCAGGTGGTGATCGCCGGCGCCAAGGCAGCCGTCGACCGCGCCATCGAGCTCTGCAAGGCCAAGGGCGCCAAGCGTGCCATGCCGCTGCCGGTCAGCGTGCCGTCGCACTGCGAGCTGATGCGTCCGGCCGCCGAGCGCTTCGCCGAAGCCGTCGCCGCCATCGATTGGCAGGCGCCGCAGATCCCGGTGGTGCAGAACGTCAGCGCGCAGGTGCCGGCGGATCTGGACACCCTCAAGCGCGATCTGCTGGAGCAGTTGTACAAGCCGGTGCGTTGGGTCGAGTCCGTGCAGACCCTGGCCGCTCATGGCGCCACCAGCCTGGTCGAATGCGGTCCGGGCAAAGTCCTGGCCGGTCTGAACAAGCGCTGCGCCGAAGGCGTATCGACCTCCAACCTCAACACCCCAGACGCTTTCGCTGCCGCCCGCGCAGCGCTGGCCTGAATCAGGAGAAGCTTGCATGAGTCTGCAAGGTAAAGTTGCACTGGTCACCGGCGCCAGCCGTGGCATCGGCCAGGCCATCGCCCTGGAACTGGGTCGTCAAGGCGCCATCGTCGTCGGCACCGCGACCTCCGCCTCGGGCGCCGAGCGCATCGCCGCCACCCTGAAGGAACACGGCATCCAGGGCACCGGCCTGGAACTCAACGTCACCAGCGACGAATCGGTCAGCGCGGTGCTGGCAAGCATCCAGGAGCAGTTCGGTGCGCCGGCGATCCTGGTCAACAATGCCGGCATCACCCGTGACAACCTGATGATGCGCATGAAAGACGACGAATGGTACGACGTGATCGATACCAACCTGAACAGTCTGTATCGCCTGTCCAAGGGCGTTCTGCGCGGCATGACCAAGGCGCGTTGGGGGCGGATCATCAGTATCGGCTCGGTGGTGGGTGCCATGGGCAACGCCGGGCAAGTAAACTATGCGGCCGCCAAGGCCGGTCTGGAAGGTTTCAGCCGTGCGATGGCTCGTGAAGTCGGTTCGCGTTCGATTACGGTCAACTCGGTGACCCCAGGGTTCATCGATACCGATATGACCCGCGAGCTGCCGGAAGCGCAGCGTGAAGCCTTGCAGACGCAAATTCCGCTGGGTCGTCTGGGGCAGGCTCAAGAGATCGCATCCGTGGTCGCTTTCCTTGCCTCCGACGGCGCGGCATACGTGACCGGGGCTACAATCCCGGTGAACGGCGGGATGTACATGTAAGACAAATGTGACGGATTGCTTCAAAAAAATGTCATACGAGCTGTCTAAAATCCGTTATAAAGCTGCAATCTATTTTATAGGCAGGGGGCCGCAGGGTTCGAGGAGTGAAGCTTTCAGTTGAAAAGCTGAAAAGCCTTTCTATACACTTACCCACTGGCCAGCTGCCTGAATTTGTCCATTAGGAGTGAAAACAAGGTATGAGCACCATCGAAGAGCGCGTCAAGAAAATCGTTGCCGAGCAACTGGGTGTTAAAGAAGAAGAAGTGAAGAACGAATCTTCCTTCGTTGACGACCTGGGTGCCGACTCCCTTGACACCGTTGAGCTGGTGATGGCTCTGGAAGAGGAATTCGAGACCGAAATCCCTGACGAAGAAGCCGAGAAGATCACTACCGTACAAGCTGCAATCGATTACGTTAACGCTCATCAGGCGTAATAGTTTGTAATCGTTGTTCGCTGTCATGGAAAAACCGCACTGCCATCATGGCGTGCGGTTTTTTCTTTAGGTCTGATGCAAATCGTCATTTGAAAAAGGAGAGTGCTGTGTCGCGTAGACGCGTCGTAGTCACCGGTATGGGTATGTTGTCGCCACTGGGCACGGACGTGCCGAGCAGTTGGCAGGGCATTCTGGCTGGCCGCAGTGGCATTGGTCTGATCGAACACACCGACCTTTCTGCCTATTCCACCCGTTTCGGCGGCTCGGTAAAGGGCTTCAATGTCGAGGAATACCTGTCGGTCAAGGAAGCGCGCAAGCTCGACCTGTTCATTCAGTACGGTCTCGCGGCGGGCTTTCAGGCCGTGCGCAACGCCGGCCTGGAAGTCACCGACGCCAACCGCGAACGCATCGGCGTGGCCATGGGTTCGGGCATCGGCGGACTGACCAACATCGAAGAGACCAGCCGCACGTTGCATGAGACCGGCCCACGCCGGATTTCCCCGTTCTTCGTGCCGGGCTCGATCATCAACATGATTTCCGGTTTCCTGTCGATCCACCTGGGTGCACAGGGCCCCAACTACGCCATCGCGACGGCCTGCACCACCGGCACGCACTGCATCGGCATGGCCGCCCGCAACATCATGTACGGCGAAGCCGACGTGATGATCGCCGGCGGTGCCGAAATGGCCGCCTGCGGCTTGGGCATGGGCGGATTCGGTGCCTCCCGTGCGCTGTCGACCCGCAATGACGAGCCGACCCGCGCCAGCCGTCCATGGGACAAGGGCCGTGACGGTTTCGTGCTGTCCGACGGCGCCGGCGCCCTGGTGCTTGAGGAGCTGGAGCACGCCAAGGCCCGCGGCGCGACCATCTACGCCGAGCTGATCGGCTTCGGCACCAGCGGCGACGCCTACCACATGACGTCGCCGCCCGCCGACGGCGCCGGTGCCGCGCGCTGCATCACCAATGCGCTGCGCGACGCGAAGATCAACGCCGACCAGGTGCAGTACATCAACGCCCACGGCACCTCGACCCCGGCCGGCGACCTCGCCGAAGCCCAGGCGATCAAGACCGTGTTCGGCGACCATGCCTACCGGCTGGCGGTCAGTTCGACCAAGTCCATGACCGGCCACCTGCTGGGTGCGGCGGGCGCGGTCGAGGCGATCTTCAGCGTGCTGGCGATCAACAGCCAGGTGGCGCCGCCGACGATCAACCTGGATGAGCCGGACGATGGCTGCGACCTCGATTTCGTGCCGCACACCGCGCGCAACATGGACATCGACGTCGTGCTGTCCAACTCCTTCGGGTTCGGCGGCACCAACGGCACGTTGGCGTTCCGTCGGTTCGCCGGCTGATGGACTGCTGGGTCGACGGTCAACCGGCTGACGCACTGTCGCTGAAAGATCGCGGCCTGGCCTACGGCGACGGTCTTTTCGAGACCATCGCCGTGCGGGGCGGGCAACCGTTGCTGCTGGACCGGCATCTGGCGCGTCTGGCCGAAGGCTGTTCGCGCCTGGCCATCGCGGCCGATCCCGAGCGGATCCGCGATGAGCTGTCGAGCTATGCGCTTGCGATGGGGGAGGGTGTGCTCAAGCTCATCCTCACCCGGGGCGACGGCCAGCGCGGTTACGCGCCCGACACGACGGCGCCGGGGCGGCGCATTCTGCAGGCCAGCCCTGCGCCGTCCTATCCCGCCGCCCACGGTGAGCAGGGCATCCGCCTGTTTCCGTGCAGCACGCGCCTTTCCCACCAGCCGCTCCTCGCCGGGCTCAAGCACCTCAACCGACTCGAACAGGTCATCGCCCGCAGCGAATGGCAGGACAGCGAGCACGCCGAAGGCTTGATGCTCGACCAGGCCGGCCGGGTGATCGAGGGTGTGTTCAGCAACCTGTTCCTGGTGCGCGACGGCGTCCTGGTCACGGCGGACCTGAAGCGCTGCGGGGTGGCCGGCGTGATGCGCGCCGAGCTGCTGTCACAGGCCCGTGCCCTCGGAATTGCCACCCAAATCACCGACATCGGCCTCGAACAGCTGCAATGGGCCGATGAAGTGTTTGTCTGCAACAGCGTCTATGGCGTCTGGCCGGTACGTGCCTGCGCTGCACTGAGCTGGCCGGTTGGTCCGCTCACCCGTAAACTGCAAACCATTGCCCGCGCGCTACTGGATGCCTGATTCGTGAGACGTAAACTTTTGCTGCTGCTGGAGACCGGACTGGTTCTGGCAGGGCTGCTGATGGGCGCCAGCGCCTGGAAGATCCATTCGGCGCTGGAACAGCCGCTGAACATCACGCAGGAAGAACTGCTGAATGTTCCCAAGGGGTCGACCCCCACCCGCACGTTCCTCGGGCTCGAAGCGGACGGCGTCATCAAGGACGCTTTCTGGCTGCGGGTCTATTGGCGATTCAACCTGGCCGGAACCCCGATTCACAGCGGTGAATACCGCATGCAGCCGGGCATGACCGTCAACGGGCTGATCGAGTTGTGGAAGCGGGGCGATGTGGTTCAGTACAGCCTGACCCTGGTCGAAGGCTGGAACTTCCATCAGGTGCGCGCCGCCTTGGCCAAGGACGAGAAGCTCGAACAGACCCTCAACGGCCTCAGCGACAGCCAGGTGATGGAGAAGATCGGCCATCGCGGCTTGTTCCCGGAAGGCCGTTTCTTCCCGGACACCTACCGTTTCGTGCGTGGCATGAGCGACACCGAACTGCTCAAGAAGGCCTTCGACCGCCTGGACGAAGTGTTGGCCAAGGAGTGGGAGAACCGCTCGGCCGATGCACCTTACACCGAGCCTTACCAGGCGCTGATCATGGCTTCGCTGGTGGAGAAGGAAACCGGCGTGCCTCAGGAGCGCGGCCAGATCGCGGGCGTGTTCGTGCGGCGCATGGCGCTCGGGATGCAGCTGCAGACCGACCCGACCGTGATCTACGGGCTGGGCGACCGCTACACCGGCAAACTGACCCGGGCCCATCTCAAGGAAGCCACGCCGTACAACACCTATGTGATTCCAGGATTGCCGCCGACGCCGATCGCCATGGTCGGACGCGAGGCGATCCATGCCGCCCTCAACCCGGTGGAAGGCAACAGCCTGTATTTTGTCGCCCGGGGCGACGGCAGCCATGTGTTCTCCGACGATCTGGAGGCGCACAACAACGCGGTGCGCGAGTTTCAGCTCAAGCGCCGTGCCGATTACCGCTCCAGCCCTGCGCCGGCCGGCCAGGCACCGACGCAGGAGACCGCACCGGCAGGCGATGACGTGATCCCCGCCGCCGCGCCCGATGCTGCGCCGGAATCGTTGCCGCCGGTTCCGCCGCAGGAGCCGGCGCCGGCCCCTGAGGCGACCGCTCCGCAAACGACGCAATGAATTTGATGAAGGACTGTCCGTGACTGGCTTGTTTATCACCCTGGAAGGCCCGGAAGGCGCCGGCAAAAGCACCAACCGCGAATACCTCGCCGAGCGGCTGCGCGCCGCCGGCATCGAAGTGGTGCTGACCCGCGAGCCCGGCGGTACGCCGCTGGCCGAACGCATCCGCGAGGTGCTGTTGGCCCCGGCCGACGAAGTCATGAACTCCGACGCCGAACTGCTGCTGGTGTTCGCCGCCCGTGCCCAGCACCTGGCCGAAGTGATCCGTCCGGCGCTGGCCCGGGGAGCGGTGGTGCTGTGCGACCGCTTCACCGATTCGACCTATGCGTACCAGGGCGGCGGCCGTGGTTTGTCGCTGGAGCGCATCGCCGCGCTGGAAAGCTTTGTCCAGGGCGATCTGCGTCCGGACTTCACGTTGGTTTTCGATTTGCCGGTGGACGTCGGTCTGGCCCGGGCCGCTGCCCGTGGCCGGTTGGATCGGTTCGAGCTGGAAGGTCAGGCGTTTTTCGAAGCGGTGCGCGGCGCGTTCCTCAAGCGGGCCGAGGCTGACCCAAAGCGCTATGTGCTGATCGATGCCGCGCAGCCCTTGGCGCAGGTTCAGCAATCCCTCGACGCCTTGCTGCCGCGTCTCCTGGAGCGCAGCCGTGGCTGAAGCCTACCCCTGGCAGGACAGCCTTTGGCAGCAACTGGCCGGACGCAGCCAGCACGCCCACGCCTACTTGCTGCACGGGCCTGCCGGCATCGGCAAGCGGGCGTTGGCCGAACGGCTGATGGCCAGCCTGTTGTGCCAGCGCCCGACACCGGACGCCTGCGGCGAATGCAAATCCTGCCTGCTGCTCAAGGCCGGCAGCCATCCGGACAACTACATCCTGGAGCCGGAGGAGGCCGACAAGGCGATCAAGGTCGACCAGGTGCGCGATCTGGTGAGCTTTGTGGTGCAGACCGCGCAACTGGGCGGGCGCAAGGTGGTGCTGATCGAGCCGGTGGAGTCGATGAACATCAACGCCGCCAACGCCTTGCTCAAGAGCCTTGAAGAGCCTTCCGGCGATACCGTACTGCTGTTGGTCAGCCATCAGCCGAGCCGCCTGCTGCCGACGATCAAGAGCCGCTGCGTGCAGCAGGCCTGTCCGCTGCCGGGCGAGGCGATGAGCCTGAATTGGCTGGCCGGCGCCTTGCCGGAATGTTCCGAAGACGAGCGTGTCGAACTGTTGACCCTGGCCGCCGGTTCGCCGCTGGCAGCGGTCACCCTGCACAATCAGGGCGTGCGCGAGCAGCGGGCGCAGGTGGTCGACGGGGTGAAGAAGCTGCTCAAGCAACAGCAATCGCCGATGCAGCTGGCCGAGGAATGGAAGAATATTCCGATGCTGCGCCTGTTCGACTGGTTTTGCGATTGGTCGAACCTGATCCTGCGCTATCAGTTGACCCAGGATGAAACCGGCCTGGGTCTGAGCGACATGCAGAAGGTCGTGCAGTACCTGGCGCAGAAAAGCGCCCAGGGCAAAGTGCTCGACATTCAGGACTGGATCCTGGCCCAGCGCCAGAAGGTGCTGAGCAAGGCCAACCTCAATCCGGCGCTGTTGCTGGAGTCGCTGCTGGTGCAGTGGGCGGGCTTGCCTGCCCAGCGCTGACGCTTGCGAGAGCGCCGCAAAAGCGGCGGTGTGTGCCTAGACTCTGAAGATCAGCAGTGGAGGTCAACATGAATGAACCTGTCAGCCCCGGGCCGCGCAACGGCATCCTTTCCCTGACCATCAAGGACAAGTCGGTGCTGTATGCCGCCTACATGCCGTTCATCAAGAACGGCGGCCTGTTCATCCCGACCAACAAAAGCTATCGGTTGGGCGATGAGGTGTTCATGCTGCTGCACCTGATGGACGAGGCGGAAAAGATACCGGTCGCCGGCAAAGTGGCCTGGATCACCCCCAAAGGGGCGCAAGGCAACCGCGCGGCGGGCGTCGGCGTGCAGTTCAACGATGGCGACAACACCGCCCGCAGTCGCATCGAAACCCATCTGGCCGGAGCCCTGAAGTCCGACCGTCCCACTCATACGATGTAAGTTGCAGTCCTTTTATGCTTGTAGATTCCCATTGCCACCTCGATCGCCTTGACCTCGCCGCCCACGACGGCTCCCTGGATGCCGCACTGGACGCCGCCCGGCAGCGGGGTGTCGGGCACTTCCTGTGCATCGGCATCAGTGCCGACAACGCCGCCGACGTGAAAGCGCTGGCCGAACGCTACGACGACGTCGACTGTTCGGTGGGCGTGCATCCGTTGGACGTCCAGCCGGGCGCGGCGCCGGCGCTGGATTGGCTGTTGCGTGAAGTCGATCACCCCAAGGTGGTGGCCATCGGCGAGACCGGGCTGGACTACCACTACGAACCGGAAGCCGCCGAACTGCAGCAGGAATCCTTCCGCCTGCACCTGCAGGCCGCGAAGCAGACCGGCAAGCCGGTGATCATCCATACCCGCGGAGCGCGCGAGGACACCCTGGCGCTGCTGCGCGAGGCGGCGCTGCCCCAGGCCGGCGTGCTGCATTGCTTCACCGAGGATTGGGACATGGCCAAGGCCGCCCTGGACATGGGCTACTACATTTCCCTGTCGGGCATCGTCACGTTCCGCAACGCCGATGCGCTGCGCGATGTGGCCAGCCGGGTGCCGGCGGACCGCCTGCTGGTGGAGACCGACTCGCCGTATCTCGCGCCGATCCCGTACCGGGGCAAGCCGAACCTGCCGCAGTACGTGCGGGAAGTGGCAGAGTTCCTGGCGATGCTGCGGGGCGAGGACTACGAGCGTTTCGCCGCCCAGACCACCGCGAACTTCAGGCGGCTGTTCCCGCTGGCTCACGTAAGCGCCTGAATCGCGGGCAAAAAAAACCCGGGTTCTGGGGGGTGAATCCGGGTTAAGACCATTAGGAGTAAAACAAAGGCACGCGGTCCTTTGGTACCTTTACCGGCGCGGCACTTGGGGGAGATGCCGCCCGACAGTTCAAGTATTGATCAGTCTGGCGTTCAGTCCAGTGGGTCGGCCGGGGTTTTTAAACAAATTTGGAATACGATCGCTTCGGTTGAGTTCTCATTCCCGGGCAAACGTTCGTGAAACGAACGGGAAACACAGATATGGTCGGATGATCCGTGCATTTTTGCGCAAGTTAGGCATAATACGCGGCTTCGTATTTTGACCCCTACAGACCTTTTCTTATGCACAAAGAACCTCGTAAGGTCCGTGAGTTTCGTCGCCGCGAGCAAGAAATTCTCGATACCGCGCTCAAGCTGTTCCTCGAACAAGGTGAAGACAGTGTCACCGTCGAGATGATTGCTGATGCCGTGGGGATCGGCAAAGGCACGATCTACAAGCACTTCAAGTCCAAGGCGGAGATCTACCTGCGCCTGATGCTCGATTACGAGCGGGACCTGAACGCGCTGTTGCATTCGGCCGATGTCGACAAGGACAAGGAAGCCCTGTCCCGTGCCTACTTTGAATTCCGCATGCGCGATCCGCAGCGTTACCGCCTGTTCGACCGGCTGGAAGAAAAAGTGGTCAAGGGCAATCAGGTGCCGGAAATGGTCGAGGAGCTGCACAAGATCCGCGCCTCGAACTTCGAACGTCTGACCCTGCTCATCAAAGGCCGCATCAGCGAAGGCAAGCTGGAGGACGTGCCGCCGTACTTCCACTATTGCGCGTCCTGGGCGCTGGTGCACGGTGCCGTGGCGCTGTATCACTCGCCGTTCTGGAGCAACGTGCTGGAGGACCAGGAAGGTTTCTTCCAGTTCCTGATGGACATCGGCGTGCGCATGGGCAACAAGCGCAAGCGTGACCCTGAAGCGCCGACCAACTGAAGCCATTCAGTTGCCTTATCGCGCCATGTTTTCGCTGCATGGCGCAGTACCACAGGAATATACTCAGGCATAGGGGTTGCTAAAACTTGATTTGTGAGTCAAGTTTTAGCCGCCCGATTTACTGTTGCCGGAGTGATCATGATCGTTGACCGTCAAGGCAGGCGTTTTCGCAATCTGCGGATCAGCCTGACCTCTGCCTGCAATTACGCCTGTACCTACTGCGTGCCGAACGGCAAGCGGCTGGTGGCTGCGCAGGATGAGCTGTCGGCCGAGGCCATGGCGCGCGGCGTGGCCTATCTGATCGAGGCGGCGGGCATCGAGCGTCTGCGCATCACCGGTGGCGAGCCGCTGGTCAGCCCCAAGCTCGAATCCTTCATGGGCGCCGTCGGCCAGATGGGGCTGGAGGACATCAGCCTCACCACCAACGGTCAGTTGCTGGCGAAAAAACTGCCGTTGCTGGTCGACGCCGGCCTGCGACGGATCAACGTTTCCCTCGATACCCTGGACGCCGGCGCGTTCCGCAGCATCGCCCGTGGCGGCGACCTGGCCACGGTGCTCGACGGCATGGAGCAGGCTGCGGCGGCAGGCCTGAAGATCAAGGTCAACATGGTGCCGTTGCGCGGGCAGAACCTCGATCAGGTGATGCCGCTGCTCGACTACTGCCTGGCGCGGGGTTACGAGCTGCGCTTCATCGAGCTGATGCGCATGGGCCACCTGGCCAACGACACCAATGCCTTCCTGCAGCAGTTCGTCAGCCTGCAGCAGTTGCTCAGCCTGATCGGCGAGCATTACGAGTTCGCCCAGGCCGATGCGCCCATCGATGCCACCGCCGTGCGCTACGGGATTCCCGGCGTCGGTCATTTCGGCGTGATCGCCAATGAAAGCGTGCCGTTCTGCCGGACGTGCTCGCGGTTGCGCCTGTCTTCCACCGGTTGGCTGCATGGCTGCCTGTCGTCGAGCAACCGCCACTATGTCGGCGACCTGCTCGACAAGCCTCGCCATCAGGCGTTGCCGGCGTTGCAACGGTTGCTGGTCAAGGCGCTGGGGGACAAGCAGGAGGTGGCGTTCTCCGGCGGCGCGACGGTGATGAAGATCATCGGTGGCTGAGCCGGCCTCTTTGCGAGCTGTGAGACGCACCGGATGACCGAGCTGGCGCAAAAGCTGCATCCTACGGCCATTCGCCGGTTTTCCGTCACCGGCTTCTGGAGGATGAGGATGCGTAGCCTGGTTTTGCTGCTGGCCGTTCTGGCACTTGGTGGCTGTATGACTGTCAGCGATATGGCGGAGGGCACCCGCTATCAGATGAGCGACGCGGGCCTGCTGGATCACAGTGACAGCCGGCGCGTGAACAACCTGCGCATTCAGCCGGACTCGTTCATCTACATCGCCCAAGGGGCGTTCGCGCCGCCGGGCGGTTCTTACCCGCGCCCGAACGTGGTCGCCGAGGAAGCCTTCAAGGGCTTCGTCGAGTATTTCCCGATGGTGCGCCGCGCCCGTGCGCCGGAAGGCCTGGATCAGGCGATGGGCGAGGCCCGTGAGGCCGGCGCCCACTACCTGCTGTACACCCGTTTCGCCAAGGCCGACAACCGCATCGGCAACTCCGATGAATGGCTCGACGAGGAGGCGGTCGATCGCCTGGGCATCGACAGCGGCGTGATTCAGATCATGTTGATCGAGACCAGCACCCAGTATCTGATCGATACTGCACGGATCAAGAGCCGTGGCGGGTTGCTGACGTTCCACGACAACAAGCCGGAAGACCTGATCGGCCCGCCGCTTGCCCAATATGCGCGCAGCCTGCTGGGCGTGGCCGACCAATAACCAGAGGAATGCGCCATGAGCGGACCGCAAAAGGCCAATGACTTGCTGGGGCAAATCCCCAAGACCCAAGGCTTGCCCCCGGTGGACTTGTGGAATCCGGATTTCTGCGGCGATATCGACATGCGCATCGCCCGGGACGGCACCTGGTTCTACCTGGGCACGCCGATCGGGCGCAAGCCGATGGTCAAACTGTTCTCCACCATCATCCGCCGCGACGGCGATGACTATTTCCTGATCACCCCGGTCGAGAAGGTCGGGATCAAGGTCGACGATGCGCCGTTCGTGGCGATTGCCGTCGAGGCGCAAGGCGAGGGCGAGGCGCAGGTCCTGCGTTTCACCACCAACGTCGACGAGACCGCCGAGGCCGGCGCGGAGCACCCGATCCGTGTGCAGACCGATCCGCTCACGCAAGAGCCCGCGCCGTATGTGCATGTGCGCAGCAACCTGGAAGCGCTGATTCACCGCAACGTGTTCTACCAACTGGTGGAGCTGGCGGTCAGCCGCGAAATCGACGGCCAGCGCTGGCTCGGCGTGTGGAGCGGGGGCGAGTTCTTCCCCATCGGCCTGGAACCCTGATGTTCATGCATCATCTGCAGGAGCCAGTAGGCTGGCTCCTGCAGGTTTTTTGCGTGGGATCGAATAATCCGATTTGACTCCCAATCGTATGATGATTAGCGTGGGCACCCATCGCAAATGGCGTTGAGGTGTCCATGTCCAGCAGCTTTCATGCGTCAACGGTCGATTGGCTCGGCGGATGGATCGCGGCCGGCCATGTGCAGCCGGGGCAGGCCATCAAGGTCGAGGCCGATCTGGGCGAGCAGCTCGGCGTCAGCCGCACCGTCATCCGCGAAGCCATCAAGACCCTAGTCGCCAAAGGCATGCTTGAGGTCGGGCCGAAAGTCGGCACCCGGGTGTTGCCGGTGCGGCGCTGGAACCTGTTCGATCCGCAGGTGGTGGGCTGGCTGTCGCGCAACGGGCTGCCGGAGAATTTCGTCGACGACCTTCTGGACCTGCGCCGCACCATCGAGCCGATGGCGGTGCGCTGGGCCTGCGAGCGGGCCACGGCCGAACAGCTGCACGCCGTGCAACTGGCCTACAACGCGCTGGAACGGGCGGTGGACGGCGGCCTCGATTACAACCGCGCCGACCAGGCCTTTCACGAATGCATCCTCGCCGCGAGCCACAACCAGTTCATCGAACAGATGGTGCCGGCCCTCGGCGCGTTGCTGGCGGTGTCCTTCGAGGTGTCCGCCGCCGACCCCAATGAGCTGCGCCGCACGTTGCCGATCCACAAAGACATGGCCGACGCCATCGCCGCCCGTGACGCCGCGCGGGGCGTCTGGGCCTGCATGACGTTGATCGACGACGCGGATCTGGCGATCAAGCGTCATTACCCGCAGGTGATGGCCGACAGACAACAGGGCTGACCGCAGCGCAGCCCTTGTGGAAGCGAGCCCGCTTGCGACGGCGGATTCTCGGCCGACACAGAAGCGACTGACACACCGCCATCCCCAGCCAACACAGACGATCGAAGGAGGTTGCATGACGTGGACCGCAGTGACCCAGCACCGGGCGCACCTGGGCGAAGGCCCGTTCTGGGATGCGCCGACCCAGGCGCTGTACTGGGTGGACATCGCCGGCCGCCAGGCCTTGCGGCTGATCGGCCACAACGTGCAGATCTGGCAGATGCCGGAGCACGTGTCGGCGTTCATTCCCTGCGCCAGCGGCGATGCGCTGGTGACCCTGAGCAGCGGCGTGTACCGCCTGGATCTCGACTCGCCGGGCCTTGAGCCCAGGCTGACGCTGTTCTGCGTCGCCGACCCGCAGCCCGGCAACCGGCCCAACGAGGCCCGCTGCGATGCCTTGGGCCGGCTGTGGCTGGGCACCATGCAGAACAACATCGGCGAACAGGGCGAGGACTTGCCCATCGTGCGGCGCTCCGGCGGGCTGTTCCGCATCGATCCGGACAGGCGCGTCACGCCTCTGCTGCGCGGCCTGGGGATCCCCAATACGCTGCTGTGGCGCGACGGCGGCACCACGCTGCTGTTCGGCGACAGCCTCGACGGCACGCTTTACCGCTACTTCGTCCATACCGACGGCAACCTCGACACCGCCTACATCTGGTACGGCCCCGGCCAGCACCAGGGCAAGCACGGCGGGCCGGACGGCTCGGCGATGGACGTCGACGGCTACGTGTGGAACGCCCGCTGGGACGGCGGTTGCCTGCTGCGCCTGACCCCGGACGGCCAAGTGGACCGCCGGATCGAACTGCCGGTCAGCCGGCCGACCAGTTGCGTGTTCGGCGGCGAAGACATGAAAACCCTGTACATCACCAGTGCCAAGAGCCCGCGCAACCACCCGCTGGACGGCGCGGTGCTGTCGATGGGGGTGGATATCGCCGGCGTGGCTTGCACCCGCTTTGCTGGGTGATTCCCACAATATGGGATGCAAAATTATATATTGAGATTATTTGGCGGTCGGGTTTATAGTCGGCCCCAGCAGTGACACGCACTCACACTCAAAAAGAACAAAACAGGTGAAGTGATGCAGCCAATCTCCCTCGCACTCCCCAGTGGAGCCGGCGCTTCGGGCCGTTTCGGTGCCGTCGCGTCCATGCGCCTGTTTGTTCCAGAAGCCTTCCGTACCGGACATCGTCAGATGTCCGGTTTTTTTTGCGCTTTGAAACAGGAGTCCTGATCCATGGCTGAACCCCTTTCCCTGCCGCCGGTGCCTGAACCGCCGAAAGGCGAGCGCCTGAAGAACAAGGTCGTGCTGCTCACCGGTGCCGCCCAGGGCATCGGCGAGGCGATCGTCGCCGCGTTCGCTTCGCAGCAGGCCCGGCTGGTGATCAGCGATATCCAGGCCGAGAAAGTCGAGAAGGTCGCCGCCCATTGGCGCGGGCAGGGCGCCGACGTTCAGGCGGTCAGGGCTGACGTGTCCTCCCAGCAGGACCTGCACGCCATGGCCGAACTGGCCGTGGGCCTGCACGGGCGCATCGACGTATTGGTCAACTGCGCCGGCGTCAACGTGTTCCGCGACCCGCTGCAGATGACCGAAGAGGACTGGAAACGCTGCTTCGCCATCGACCTGGACGGCGCCTGGTACGGCTGCAAGGCTGTGCTGCCGCAGATGATCGAGCAGGGCGTCGGCAGCATCATCAACATCGCCTCGACCCATTCGACGAACATCATTCCCGGCTGCTTTCCGTACCCCGTGGCCAAGCACGGCCTGCTTGGACTGACCCGCGCCCTGGGCATCGAGTACGCGCCCAAGGGCATCCGGGTCAACGCCATCGCGCCGGGCTACATCGAAACCCAGCTCAACGTCGACTACTGGAACGGCTTCGACGACCCCCATGCCGAACGCCAGCGCGCCTTCGACCTGCACCCGCCGCGCCGCATCGGCCAGCCCATCGAGGTGGCGATGACGGCGGTGTTCCTGGCCAGCGACGAAGCGCCGTTCATCAACGCCTCGTGCATCACCATCGATGGCGGCCGTTCGGTGCTGTACCACGACTGACGCAATGGCGTTTGGGGCGGATCAGTCCGTCTGAAATTCAATCATCATACGATATGACTATTGTCGGTACGGAGGGAGGGCGGCTTCGCCGCTTGGCAGGCGCAAGCGCCCTCGCCGCCAAGACTTAACGCTTTCGAACAACGCTCAAGAAAAACAACAAGGAGTCTGCTCATGAAACGTCGTTACGGAATCCGCAATTTGTGCAGTGCCGCGCTGGCGACCGCTGCGTTCAGCCTCAGCGGCTCGCTGCTGGCCGCCGACCCGGTGAAGATCGGCTTTCTGGTCAAGCAGGCGGAAGAGCCCTGGTTCCAGACCGAATGGGCCTTCGCCGAAAAGGCCGCCAAGGACAAAGGCTTCGAGCTCATCAAGATCGCTGTGCCGGACGGCGAGAAAACCCTCTCGGCCATCGACAGCCTGGCCGCCAACGGCGCCCAAGGCTTTGTGATCTGCCCGCCGGATGTGTCCCTGGGCCCGGCGATCATGGCCAAGGCCAAGCTCAACGACCTGAAGGTGATCGCCGTGGACGACCGCTTCGTCGACGCCAGCGGCAAGTTCATGGAGGACGTGCCGTACCTGGGCATGGCCGCGTTCGAGGTGGGCCAGAAGCAGGGCGCCGCCATGGCCGCCGAAGCCAAGAAGCGCAACTGGGACTGGAAAGACACCTACGCGGTGATCAACACCTACAACGAGCTCGACACCGGCAAGAAGCGCACCGACGGTTCGGTCAAGGCGCTGGAGGATGCCGGCATGCCGAAGGCCAACATTCTGTTCTCGGCGCTCAAGACCCTCGACGTGCCGGGCAGCATGGACGCCACCAACTCGGCCCTGGTGAAGCTGCCGGGCGCGGCGAAGAACCTGATCATCGGCGGCATGAACGACAACACCGTGCTGGGCGGCGTGCGCGCCACCGAAGCGGCCGGGTTCGCGGCCGGCAATGTGATCGGCATCGGCATCAACGGCACCGACGCCATCGGTGAGCTGAAAAAGCCCGCCAGCGGCTTCCACGGTTCCATGCTGCCCAGCCCGCACATCGAGGGCTACAACACCGCGAGCATGATGTACGAGTGGGTCACCACCGGCAAAGAGCCGCCCAAGTACACCGCGATGGACGACGTCACCCTGATCACCCGCGACAACTTCAAGCAAGAGCTGGAAAAGATCGGCCTGTGGAACTGAAGACTGTCCGGACGGTGTGAAGAGGTGGCTTTATGCACGCGCAAGAACAGACACACGAACACGAACCGCCTTCTACCGGCGGCAGCCTGCGCTTCAACGGGATCGGCAAGACCTTTCCCGGCGTGAAGGCGCTGGACGGCATCAGCTTCGTCGCCCGGCCGGGGCAGGTGCACGCCCTGATGGGCGAGAACGGTGCCGGCAAATCGACGTTGCTGAAGATCCTCGGCGGCGCCTACCTGCCCAGCAGCGGCGAACTGCAGATCGGCGAGCGGACGATGGCGTTCCGCTCCACCGCCGACAGCATCGCCAGCGGCGTGGCGGTGATCCACCAGGAGCTGCATCTGGTGCCGGAGATGACCGTGGCCGAGAACCTGTTTCTCGGTCACCTGCCGGCGCGCTTCGGCCTGGTGGACCGCGGCGCGTTGCGCCGTCAGGCCTTGGCCTGCCTCAAGGGCCTGGCCGATGAGATCGACCCGCAGACCAAGGTCGGACGCCTGTCCCTGGGCCAGCGGCAATTGGTGGAGATCGCCAAGGCGCTGTCCCGGGGCGCCCACGTGATTGCCTTCGACGAACCGACCAGCAGCCTCTCGGCCCGGGAAATCGAGCGTCTGATGGCGATCATCGGCCGCCTGCGCGACGAAGGCAAAGTGGTGCTGTACGTCTCCCACCGCATGGAGGAGGTGTTCCGCCTCTGCGACGCAGTGACGGTGTTCAAGGACGGCCGCTACGTGTGCACGTTCGAGGACATGAGCCAACTGACCCATGACCGCCTGGTGACCTGCATGGTCGGGCGCGACATCCAGGACATCTACGACTACCGTAGCCGGCCCCGGGGTGCGGTGGCGCTCAAGGTCGACGGCCTGCTCGGGCCGGGCCTGCGCGAACCGGTCAGCTTCGAGGCGCACAAGGGCGAAGTCCTCGGCCTGTTCGGGCTGGTCGGCGCGGGGCGCACGGAGCTGCTGCGCCTGCTCAGCGGCCTGTCGCGCAACAGTGCCGGACGCCTGCTGCTGCGCGGCCATGAACTGAAGCTGCGCTCGCCCCGCGACGCCATCGCCGCCGGGATCCTGCTGTGCCCGGAGGACCGCAAGAAGGAAGGCATCATCCCGCTGGCCAGCGTCGCCGAGAACATCAACATCAGCGCCCGCGGCGCCCACTCCGGCCTCGGCTGCCTGCTGCGCGGGGTCTGGGAGCGGGGCAACGCCGACCAGCAGATCAAGGCGCTGAAGGTAAAGACGCCCCACGCCGGGCAGCCGATCAAGTTCCTCTCCGGCGGCAACCAGCAGAAGGCGATCCTCGGCCGCTGGCTGTCGATGCCGATGAAGGTGCTGCTGCTCGACGAGCCCACCCGCGGCATTGACATCGGCGCCAAGGCCGAGATCTACCAAATCATCCACGACCTGGCCGCCGGCGGCATTTCGGTGATTGTGGTGTCCAGCGACCTGATGGAAGTGATGGGCATTTCCGACCGCATCCTGGTGCTGTGCGAAGGCGCCGTGCGCGGCGAGGTCAGCCGCGACCAGGCCAACGAATCCAACCTGCTGCAACTGGCTCTGCCGCGCCAACGCGCCGGCGCGGCGAACTGAGAGGTGAACATGATGACGACTCAAAACGAAACCTTGCCGACGCCGCGCAAGCCTATGGACCTGCGGCGCTTTCTCGACGACTGGGTGATGCTGCTGGCGGCCGTCGGCATTTTCGTCGCCTGCACGCTGCTGATCGACAACTTCCTGTCGCCGCTGAACATGCGCGGGCTGGGGCTGGCGATCTCCACCACCGGGATCGCCGCCTGCACCATGCTGTATTGCCTGGCGTCGGGGCACTTCGACCTGTCGGTGGGCTCGGTGATCGCCTGTGCCGGCGTGGTGGCGGCGGTGGTGATGCGCGACACCGACAGCGTGCTGCTCGGCGTCGGCGCGGCGCTGGCGATGGGGCTGATCGTCGGGCTGATCAACGGGATCGTGATCGCCAAGCTGCGGGTCAATGCGCTGATCACCACGCTGGCGACCATGCAGATCGTCCGGGGCCTGGCCTACATCTTCGCCAACGGCAAAGCGGTGGGCGTGTCCCGGGAATCGTTCTTCGTGTTCGGCAACGGGCAGATGTTCGGCGTGCCGGTGCCCATCGTGATCACCGTGCTGTGCTTCCTGTTCTTCGGCTGGCTGCTCAACTGCACCACCTACGGACGCAACACCATGGCCATCGGCGGCAACCAGGAAGCGGCGCTGCTGGCGGGGGTGAACGTCGACCGCACCAAGATCATCATCTTCGCCGTGCACGGGGTGATCGGCGCGCTGGCCGGGGTCATCCTCGCCTCGCGCATGACCTCCGGCCAGCCGATGATCGGCCAGGGTTTCGAGCTGACGGTGATTTCCGCCTGCGTGCTGGGCGGGGTCTCGCTGAGCGGCGGGATCGGCATGATCCGACACGTGATCGCCGGGGTGCTGATCCTGGCGATCATCGAGAACGCGATGAACCTGAAGAACATCGACACGTTCTACCAGTACGTGATCCGCGGCTCGATCCTGCTGCTGGCGGTGGTCATCGACCGGCTCAAGCAGCGCTGACCGGCAGCGCCTGAACCGACGCCATCGCCAGCAGGCTGGCTCCCACCTCGTTTTGCGGTGAACGCAAACCCTGCATTCAGCCGAGAACCCTGTGGGAGCGGGCTTGCCCGCGATGGCATCAGCCCAGGCACCGCGCAGTCGCAAAGGGTGGGAGCCAGCCTGCTGGCGATGGCGTAGGCCCAGGCACCTCAAGGTCCGCAGAAGAAACTCATCCCGCCTTGCGCAAGGCCTCGATCAGTTCCTGCTTGCGCATCGTGGAGCGGCCCGGAATGGCCTTTGCCCGCGCTTCTTTCCTCAGGCTCTCGACCGTTTGGGTGTTGCGCGAAGCCCGGCTGTCGCGCGGGTGGCCTTCACGGCTGGCGGCCGCCCGCCGCGCTGATTCCTCACGGTCCCTGGCCTTGGCCTGCGCCGGTTTCTTGCGGCCCGAGCCGCCGGCCTTCTCGCCGCCGCCGGACTGCTTGTTCACCGTCGCCCAGGCGCGGGCTTCGGCTTCGTCCTTCGGCACGCCTTTGTGTTCGTAGCTCTCTTCGATGTGCTGCGCCTTGCGCTTTTGCTCGGCGGTGTATTTGGCTTTGCTTCCACGGGGCATGGGGTGTTCCTCCTACGGGTTGCCGCTGCCGGAGCCCGGCAGGGCGTCGGGCGTCTTGCCGCTGCCAGGGGCGGGGTCGGCAGGCGGGACGGGATTGCCGGGTGTGCCACCCTGGCGCCCCGGATCGTTGCCCTGGGTGCGGGGGTCGATGCCGGTGGCCGGCGGCAGGGCGTTTTCCACGCCCGAACCATCGGTGTTCATGCCGGGGGCACTTTGGATGGCGGGCGCCTTGGGCCGCTCGACCGGATCGGTGGGGCCGGTGCCGGCGGCGGTGACCGTGGCGGCGAAGGCCGCCGGGCAGAGCGCGGCGGTGAGCAATAGGGCAGTCAGCCTTGACGCAATCATGGCGAGTCTCCAGTGATGGATGTCCTTACCTGTCGTTGGTCTGCTGCTGCCGCGCCGAGGTGCCCGGCCGATGACGAACGGTCTAGGCCGTTTGTGCCCAGCGCGCCCGTGACCGTCGCCACAGCAGGCGGGCGACGGTGATCAGCCAGTTCAGCGCCGCCACCGCCAGAACCGTCAGCAGCAGGGCCGGCATGCCCCGCTCGACGATAATCTTGCCCGCCAGCAGCGGAAAGCCGAACACGCCGATGAAGTACGCCAGGCTGAACAGCAGCAACGCCTGCGGCATGGTGCCCGGCGGCGCTTCGTTGGCCGCCAGGCCGTTGATCACCGAATAGGTGAGGCCGTAGCCGACGCCCAGCATCAGCGCCGCCAGCAGGTAAGCGGCGCCGCTGTGCACACCGAAGGCGAACAGCACGATCGAGCCCAGCATCAGCCCCGACAACAGGCACGACGCCCGCAGCGGATCGCGCTTGACCACCCACCCCGCGATCAGCAAGCGGCTGCTGATGGCCGCGCTCATGAAGCCGATGAAGAACAGCGAGTAATCCAGCGAGCGGCCGGCGGCGTAGCTGGTCTGGAAGCTCGACAGGCCGCCGAACACCGCGCCGCCCAGCCCGACCATGATGATCGGCAGCACCGCCCGGGAACCCAGCACCTGTGCCGTCGCGCGCCAGGAAATGCGCGCGGCCGATGTCGCCTGGCTGCCGTTGAGCCGTGCGCCGAGGCGCCAGAACAGCCCTGCGCCGATCAGGCTCGCCGCCGCCGCGAGGACGAACGCCGACGTCACCGGCCAATCCAGCGCGGTGGCCGCACGGCCGAGCAGCGGGCCGCTGCCGATCCCGGTCATCATGCTGCCGGACAGCAGGGCGAAATACTTCGCCCGTTGCGTCGGGCTCACCAGGCTGGCGACGATGATCGGCCCCAGCGTGTAGAACACCCCCCAGCCCAGCCCCAGCAGCAGGCCGAAAAACAGCAGCAGCGAACCGAACCCCGGCGTCAGCGCAAACCCCAGGCTCGCCGCCGCCAGCAGCAGGCCGAACAGCGCAATGGAGCGCGCCGCGCCCAGCCAGTCGGACAGGTGCCCGGACACCAGAACCGCCGCAAAGGTGCTGAGCATCGCCGCACTGATCACGCTTCCGGCGTCGTGTTCGTTGCCGCCGCGGGAGCCGATCAGCAGCGACAGCAGAAACGTCGCGCCGTAGGACAGCGACAGCAGATAGCTGGCCAGGCAAAACAGGCCGAACAGCCTGTCCGGAACCTTGGGTGTTGCGTGAGGCATGACGCGTTTCCTTCAGCCGACAGAAATGAGCGTCCCCTATCTACCATGCCGGGCGGGCGGGTTAGGTCAAAGGTTGGTGGAGTCAGGATCGGCGCCGGGCGGAGTAACCGTCAGGCGATGCCGATCTCTTCCTTGAACTGCTCCATGAATTGCTTCAGGCGCTGATGGCGCAGTTGCGCGTGGCGCTGGCCGGCCACGGTGCGGAAACCGGCGGCCAGGTGCAGCAGCTTGGTCTGGAAGTGGTCGAGGCAGAAGCGGCGGTCGTCGTACTCCCGGTCTTTGGCTTCGGGGTCGAGCGGATCGTACAGCGCGCTGCCCATGCGCCCGGCGGTGTAGAACGTGCGGGCGACGCCGAGCATGCCCAGCGAATCGAGCCGGTCGGCGTCCTGCAGGATCCTGGCCTCCAGCGTCAGCGGCTCGATGCCGGCGGAAAAGCTGTGGGCCTCGATGGCGTGACGCACGGCGTCGATCTCGGCTTGGGGCCACTCCAGCGTCGTCAAGACCGTTGCGGCCTTCGCCGCCGCCAGGCGCGATGCCTGCGAACGCAGCGGCGAATTCTTCTCTACCGCCACGCAGTCGTGCAGCAGCACCGCCGCCAGCAGCACCGGCAGATCCCCGCCTTCCTCTGCCTGCAGGGCCCGCACGTTGTGCCATACCCGCTGCAGGTGCGACAGGTCGTGGGCGCCGTCTTCCGAGGGTTCCAGGGCGTGGGGCAGCAGTTGGGCGGCGAGCGGGGCCAATGGGGAAAAGGCGAGGTTGTTCATGGGCGTTGTGTCCGGCATGCGAAGATCCTGTGGGAGCCAGCCTGCTGGCGATGGCGTCAGTCCAGGCGGCGCCTGGCTGGCCGGATAGGGTAGTGCGTGCATCGCCATGTGACGAGCGCTGCGCGCCGCCGTAGTATGGCGCTTTTCCATTTCCGACAAGGCCCGTCCATGACGATCGAGATCCGCCCGGCGACCCCCAGCGATGCACCGCAAATCCTCGCGTTCATCACGGAACTCGCCGATTTCGAAAAGGCCCGCCACGAAGTCATCGCCAGCGTCGCCGACATCGAGCGCAGCCTGTTCAGCGAAGGCGCCACCGCCCACGGCCTGATCTGCCTGCGCGACGGCCTGCCCATCGGGTTCGCGGTGTTCTTCTTCAGCTATTCGACCTGGCTCGGCAGCAACTGCCTGTACCTCGAAGACCTCTACATCACCCCGGAGCAGCGCGGCGGCGGCGCCGGCAAGACCCTGCTGCGCCACCTCGCCAAGATCGCCTGCGCCAACGACTGCGGCCGCTTCGAGTGGAGCGTGCTGGACTGGAACACCCCGGCCATCGAATTCTACAAATCCCTCGGCGCCCAGCCGCAGGAAGAGTGGGTGCGCTACCGCATGGACGGCAAGGTGTTGCGGGAGTTTGCCGAGGGCTGAAAAAAGTGGGCGGTTCAGGGTTCGCCTGATTGTCCGCACGCTTCCCGTCCGGCATCCTGTGCGCCTTTTTTTGCGCGCTCACGGACGACACCTGCAATGCCTTCGGCACTCTTTCTCCACGCCCGTGGAGCCTTCGCTGCGTCAATGAGTGACCGGCGATGAGCGGACTACGGGCGTTCATGCGTCTGTAGGGCCTGGTGAAAAACCTCGGCTCTACCGACAACCCCCATCGGCAGGCGGTGGACATTCTCTGCACCGTCAACCGCACGGGCGGCAACGCCATCCGCGCCTTCGTGTCGCGCCTCGACGCCGAACTGATGGCGCGCAGCGCGGGGCTGGAGGGCTACCGCGTGATACCGCTGCGCACCTTCGACCCGAATGCGTTCATCGGCGCCCATTGCGGCTGGCTGATCCTTCACGTGTGCTGCGGCTTCACCGCCCCGGCCGGGCAAGCGATGCTGCATGAAGGCACGCTGTCGCCGATGGGCTGGTATGTCTACCTCGAAGCCGGGCGCTGGACGGCCGGGCACTACCTGGAGCTCGGCCCGCAAATGGCCGGACTGCTGCAAGACACTTACCGGTCGCACGGTTTGCGCCACTACAACGATTGGCTCAACGAACTCGACGACGCCACGCCAGCGGAGTTGGCCTGGCAGGCCGACCAAGCCTGGCAGCGCGCGCAGACCGTCATCGCCCACGACGGCCGAGGGCATCGCCACGGCTTGTTCGACCCCACCGACAACCGCTGGCGCTTCGCCGCGACCGACATTGATATCCATCAGCCTCACCCGGAACCCTTGAAGCAAGGAGCTTTGAATTGAGTGGAAAACCCGCCGCCCGCGTCTCAGACCCGACCGCGTGCCCTTTGCCTGGTCATGGCAACAACCCGATCGTCTCCGGCTCCCCTAACGTGTTCTTCGACGGCCTCCCGGCCGCGCGCATGACCGACAAATCCGCTTGCGGCAGCCCGATCACCGGCGGCGTCTCCGCCACCGTATTCATCAACGGCCTGAACGCCGCGACGCTCGACAGCACCGGAGGCCACGGCAATGTCGTGGTGGGCGGTTCCGGGACGGTGATCATCGGGCAGAGCGGGGGAGGGGCGGCGTTCAGTGGGTTGTTGCCGATGCCGGTGCATTTCAATGACCGGATGCAGGTGGTCAATGAAATCACCGGCGAACCAATGCCAAATCACCCTTATGCGATTCAGCGTGGTGATGGGAGCGTAGAGCACGGCGTAACGAATGAGGCGGGCTTCACCCATATGGTGAGTTCGCATCTGCGTGAAACCATCAAGTTGTTTGTGGAGTAGTAAACTATGGCAGCTGAAAATCCTGCGCTTAAAGGGTGTCAAAGGCTGGTCGTGGCCCATGACTTGACTTGCAAAACTGATGGGACTGTAAAGCAGGCGACGGTTGCTCCCAAGAAAATTGTCCTCTTTTTCGTGGGCGGTGCTGGAGATAAAGAAAGCTATTATGGTACAGGGCCGAATAATAACGTTGCCGATGTGCAAAAAATATTTGTGAAGAATATGGATGCTGAGGGGCTTTGCGCAGATAACTATGATGCGCATCATATTGGCTATAACTATTTTTTTAATGATGAAGACCTGAAAAGTAATGTGCTAGATAAGATTGCTGATATGACGACTCCCGTATACATAGTTGGGCATAGCCTTGGGGGCTGGAATGGTGCACATTTGTCCGCTGTTTTGACGGATAGGGGGTATCGAGTTTCGTTTTTAGCCACACTTGATCCAGTAGGTGAAGGAAAGATTGTGTGGGGGATATCCAATATCTATCGTCAGGAGCCGAAGCCGAAGGCCGAGTACTGGGTAAATGTCAGGGCCGACGCGAAAAACTGGAACTTTTCTGATCTGGTGGCTGATTTCGGGGAGCAATGGGATATGAAAAGCGGGCCCAATATGAACGGAAGGGTAGATGTAAATCACGCCGATGCTGGGTATATATATACAAGGGCACTGCCGAGTGGGAAATCGGCTAGAGATGTTTTGATGCAGTCTGTTGTCAAACATTTTAAAGGAAGACAGTGTGCGTAATTTTATATTGTTTGTTGCTCTGTTGCTTAGCTCGTCCTGTGCCATGAATCATGGGAAGCCTATTGCTAACCTAAAATATCTCGGGGTGGATCGCTATCTGGATAGGAATATATATCAGGTAAGATTCGCTTCTGATGTTGATGTTGTTGATTTATTCAAATCGAAAATAAGTCAGGCTTTAATCTGTTCGTTTGGAGATGATTTGGACTTTTCGGTTTCTCATGCCATGGATAGTTATGGGGAAGGATCTATAGAGTCGATAGTTTCAAGTAAAAGTCCGGAGTTTAGGGCTGATGTATTGTTTTTCGAGAGGAAGGATGCTACCAGCGAGAAAGTCCTAGATAGTGAAGGGTTGAAATCACGTTTGCTGGGGAGAGAGTTTCTTGTTTGTAAGGTAAGGATAAACTCCTACTCCTATAAGGTGTACTTGTCAGAGGAAATGAGATTGCCGGTGGCCGACCTTCTGAGAGAGGTCGAGAAGTTCAAATAGGTAATCCTGATGTGAAGATCAAATTTTCAATACTTTTCTTGATGCTTTGTGCATCTTGTGTAAAAAAAATCAAGCTCCCTGAGCCGCGCATAGAGTTTATTTCCGTGGCGGAGATTAAAGGCAGTCCTTTTCTTGATCTTCACTTCAGTTCGAAGACCGACCTGTTGATGTTCTTTAAGTCAAATACCGGCGAGGATCAATTGGGAGAAGCGCTGATCTGCTCTTTGGATCAGAATGTTCCCTTTGAGAGGAGGCAGGATTTGCCGCGTTACCTTGAGGGTGAAATGGTTGAGGTCGGTGGCACTGCGCCAGGGCCGGATGGGAAGCATATTTACTCCGCTCGCCTCTTTGCCATGCAAACACCGGATGGCGGAATATCGAGCACTTTCATTCCCAAGGCTCAACTGCTGGAAGTATTGAGGGGGCAGGATTTATTGGCTTGCAGGGTTTTTACTTCCTCTTACTCATATGGCGGTTATTACTCGAATTCAATGAATGTTCCGGCAGTTGAGGTTGTGCGCGCCATTGAGTGAAGGAATGGTCGGTAAAGAGATTGTTTTTGGGTGACGTGCAGCCATGAACTCACCCTAAGGATGAAACCCGCCTGATTCTTCCCAACTACCCTGCACCCACCCATCCAGCGCTTGTCGCCCCGCCCCGGCCTTCCCCTTGCTGAAGCCAGGGCAGCGCAGAGCAGCAGCGTTTTCAGCGGATGTCCCATTTCTTTCTTCCTTGATCCGTCGGCAGTCGTGCCGCAGGTGCGCATTTCAGAGCGTTGGCGAAGGTATGCGCGTCAAACTCACGTCCCATAATATGGGATTGATATTTATATATTGAGATTCTGCAGCGCCCAGGTTTATAGTCCAGCCCACTCACTGCCAAAAACAAAACAGGTGAAGCGATGCTGGCGCAATTGATCGCCCTCGATTGGGGGACGACCTCCCTACGTGCTTACAAACTCGGGCCGGACGGCCAAGTGCTGGAGCAGCGGTCGCTGTCGTTCGGGATTATGCAGTTGCCGAAGACGGCGCGGGTCATCCATGGCCGCGAATGCGTCGACGGTTTTGAACTGGCGTTCGACGAGGCCTGCGGCGACTGGCTCGATGCGCAGCCCGGCCTGCCGGTGATCGCCTGCGGCATGGTCGGCAGCGCCCAGGGCTGGCGCGAGGCGGCCTACCGCGAGACGCCGGCCGACGTCGCCGACCTCGGCCATTCCCTGCAGGTGGTGCGCAGCCAGCGCGGTGTCGATGTGCACATCGTGCCGGGCGTGATCCAGCGTTCGCGCCTGCCGAACGTGATGCGCGGCGAGGAGACCCAAGTCCTCGGCGCGCTGCAGAACCTGGCGCCGGGGGCGGGCGGCGATCTGTTGATCGGCCTGCCGGGCAGCCATTCGAAATGGGTGGAGGTGGCCGAAGGCTGCATCACCCGGTTCGACACTTTCATGACCGGCGAAGTGTTCGCCGTGCTCAGCGAGCACAGCATCCTCGGGCGGACCCAGCAGCTCGGCGCGGCCTTCGACGGCCAGGCGTTCGACCGGGGCGTGCAGGTGGCGTTGTCGGCGGAGGGTGAGATCGGCGTGTTGTCCACCCTGTTCAGTGCCCGCAGCCTGGGCCTCACCGGCGAACTCAGCGCCACCGCGCAACCTGACTATCTGTCCGGCCTGCTGATCGGCCATGAGCTGGCGGCCCTCGCCCAGGTGCAGCGGCAGCGGCGCCACAGCGTGCACCTTCCTGCGATCGTCCTCATCGGCAATGGCGCCTTGTGCGCCCGCTACGGTCGAGCCCTCGACGCCTGCGGCTTCGCCCGCGTGACGCTGGCCGAGCAGGCCACCGAGCGCGGCTTGTGGCAACTGGCGCTGGCCGCCGGACTGATCGTTTCCCCATCCCGTTAACCCCCGACTGGAGGCCAGACATGCTCAAGCAAGCATTGGCGCAAAACGGTCTGATCGCGATCCTGCGCGGCCTGCACCCGCAGGAAGCGGCCGCGATCGGACACGTCCTGTATGCGGCCGGATTTCGCGTCATCGAAGTGCCGCTCAATTCCCCTGCGCCGTACGAAAGCATCCGTATCTTGCGTCAGGCGTTGCCCGCCGACTGCCTGATCGGCGCCGGCACGGTGCTGACCCCGGAGCAGGTGGAGCAGGTCAAGGAGGCCGGCGGCCAGGTGATCGTCATGCCCCACAGCGACGCCAAAGTCCTGCGGGCGGCGAAGGCGGCAGGGCTGTACCTGTCGCCGGGCGTGGCCACGCCGACCGAAGCCTTCGCGGCGCTGGAGGAGGGCGCGGACATTCTCAAGCTGTTCCCGGCCGAACAGATGGGACCTGCGGTGGTGAAAGCCTGGCTGGCGGTGCTGCCGGTCGGGACGGTGCTGGCGCCGGTCGGCGGCGTCACCCCGGACAACATGCAAGCGTTCATCGACGCCGGCGCCAAAGGCTTCGGCCTCGGTTCCGGCCTGTTCAAGCCCGGCATGACCCCGGAGCAGGTGGCGGCCAGCGCCAAGGCCTACGTCGCTGCCTGGAACGCCCTGCGCTAAGCATTCGGCTCATCTACAAGAGAGACAAACAGATGAAAATCACCAAACTCACCACCTTCATCGTCCCGCCGCGCTGGTGCTTCCTCAAGGTCGAGACCGACGAGGGCGTCACCGGTTGGGGCGAGCCCGTGGTCGAAGGCCGCGCCCACACCGTCGCCGCCGCCGTCGAGGAATTGTCCGACTACCTGATCGGCAAGGACCCACGCAACATCGAGGACATCTGGACGGTGCTCTACCGCGGCGGCTTCTACCGCGGCGGCGCCGTGCACATGAGCGCCCTGGCCGGCATCGACCAGGCGCTGTGGGACATCAAGGGCAAGGCCCTCGGGGTGTCGGTGAGCGACCTGCTCGGTGGTCAGGTGCGGGACAAGATCCGCGTGTACTCGTGGATCGGCGGCGACCGTCCGGCGGACACCGCGCGGGCGGCGAAAGAGGCGGTGGGCCGCGGCTTCACGGCGGTGAAGATGAACGGCACCGAAGAGCTGCAGTTTCTCGACACTTTCGACAAGGTCGACCAGGCCCTGGCCAACGTGGCGGCCGTGCGCGATGCGGTGGGGCCCAACGTCGGCATCGGCGTGGACTTCCATGGCCGGGTGCACAAGCCCATGGCCAAGGTGCTGATGAAGGAGCTCGATCCGTTCAAGCTGATGTTCATCGAAGAGCCGGTACTCAGCGAGAACTATGAAGCCTTGAAGGAACTGGCGCCGCTGACCAGCACCCCGATCGCCCTCGGCGAGCGGCTGTTTTCCCGCTGGGACTTCAAGCGCGTGCTGAGCGAAGGCTACGTCGACATCATCCAGCCGGATGCGTCCCACGCCGGCGGCATCACCGAAACCCGCAAGATCGCCAACATGGCCGAAGCCTACGACGTGGCGCTGGCCCTGCACTGCCCGCTGGGGCCGATTGCGCTGGCGGCGTGCCTGCAACTGGACGCGGCCTGCTACAACGCGTTCATCCAGGAGCAAAGCCTGGGCATCCACTACAACGAGAGCAACGACCTGCTCGACTACGTGAAGGATGCGCGGGTGTTCGACTACGACCAGGGCTTCGTCAGGATCCCGAACGGGCCGGGGCTGGGGATCGAGATCAATGAGGAATACGTGACCGAGCGCGCCGCCGTCGGCCACCGCTGGCGCAACCCGGTGTGGCGCCATGCCGACGGCAGCTTCGCCGAGTGGTGAGTCCTGCCTGACCCGCCGCCAATCCCCTGCGGGAGCCAGCCCTGCCGGCTCCCGCAGCGTGATCTCCAGGGACAGGGGATCGGCCTTCATCCCAGACCTCAATAAACACAAGAAAGAGGCTCCCCATGCAACCGCAAACCCTCACCGGGCAGGCGTCCTTGGTCACGCCCAGCCGCAAGCGGTTTTTCATCATGGTGCTGTTGTTCATCACCGTGGTCATCAACTACCTGGACCGCAGCAACTTGTCGATCGCCGCTCCGGCGCTGACCAGCGACCTGGGCATCGACCCGATCCATGTCGGGCTGATTTTCTCCGCGTTCGGCTGGACCTACGCCGCCATGCAGATCCCCGGCGGCTGGCTGGTGGACCGGGTGCCGCCGCGCATCCTCTACAGCGCCGCGTTGCTGCTGTGGTCGCTGGCCACGGTGATGCTCGGTTTCGCCGCCAGCTTCATCGCGCTGTTCGTGCTGCGCATGGCGGTCGGCGCGCTGGAGGCGCCGGCCTACCCGATCAACAGCCGGGTGGTCACCACCTGGTTTCCCGAGCGCGAACGGGCCACGGCCATCGGCTTCTACACGTCCGGGCAGTTCGTCGGGCTGGCGTTCCTGACGCCGGTGCTGGCCTGGCTCCAGCATGCGTTCGGCTGGCACATGGTGTTCGTCGCCACCGGCGCGGTGGGCATCGTCTGGGCCGCGATCTGGTACGCGGTGTATCGCGAGCCCCGGGATTTCAAGGGGGCCAACGACGCGGAAATCGACCTGATCCGCGAGGGCGGCGGGCTGGTGGACATCCAGGCCGATGCGGCGAAGGTGAAGGCGGCGTTCAACTGGCGCGATCTGGGCATCGTCCTGAGCAAGCGCAAGCTGTGGGGGATTTACCTGGGCCAGTTCTGCCTGAACTCGACGCTGTGGTTCTTTCTGACCTGGTTCCCGACCTACCTGGTGAAATACCGCGGCATGGATTTCATCAAGTCCGGCCTGCTGGCCTCGCTGCCGTTTCTGGCGGCGTTCGTCGGCGTGCTGTGTTCCGGGTTCTTTTCCGACTTCCTGATCCGGCGCGGCTGCACGGTGGGCTTCGCGCGCAAGTTGCCGATCATCGGCGGGCTGCTGATCTCCACCTCGATCATCGGCGCCAACTTCGTCGAGTCGACGCCGCTGGTGATCGCCTTCCTGGCGCTGGCGTTCTTCGGCAACGGGCTGGCCTCGATCACCTGGTCGCTGGTCTCGACGCTGGCCCCGGCGCGGCTGCTGGGCCTGACCGGCGGGGTGTTCAACTTCATCGGCAACCTGTCGGCGATCGCCACGCCGATCGTCATCGGTTTCCTGGCCAGCGGCGATTCGTTCGCCCCGGCGATCACCTACATTGCGCTGCTGGCGCTGATCGGTGCGCTGTCCTACGTGCTGCTGGTGGGCAAGGTGGAGCGCATCGAGTTGTAGTCGCCGGCGCCGGGCGACCATAATGCCGCCCGTTCCCTCGCTCAACGGTAAAAGGCTGGATATGCAGGAAGACGCTCCGAAACCCGCCAAGGACGCCGCGCCCACCGGCACCCAGACCCTGCTTCGCGGGTTGGGTGTGGTGCAGGCCGTCGCCAGCGGCGCCCGCGACCTCAAGGAGATCGCCCGCCTGATCGGCACCACGCGCAGCACCACCCACCGTCTGGCCAGTTGCCTGGTGGACGAGCGCTACCTGCGGGTGGTGCCGCAGGTCGGCTATCTGTTGGGGCCGAAGCTGATCGAGCTGGGCTTCCAGGCCCGCGAAGACCTGCCGCTGGTGACGTTGGCAGGGCCTTATCTGGACGAGTTGTCGGCGCTGACCGGCGACACCGTCCACCTGGGCATCCGCGAGGGCGACGAAGTGCTGTACCTGCTGAAAAATCCGGGGCGCAACGGCCCGGAGATGCGTTCGCGGGTCGGTCACCGCATGCCGCTGGCGCGCACCGGGATCGGCAAGGCGCTGATGCTCGACGACGCCCCGCAAGAGTGGCAGCGGCTGTACGACATCAGCCTGCCGGCGGGTGGGAAAAGCCAGTTCTGGCCGCAGCATCCGCAGCAGTCCTGGGAACAGCTCGAACAGCGCATGAGCGAGTATGTGGCAGGCGGCTACGCGTTCGACCTGGAAGACAACGAACCGTCGATCCGCTGCGTGGCGGCGCCGGTGCGCGATGCCAGCAAGCGCATCGTCGCGGCCATCAGCATCGCCAGCACCGTGCCGTACATGCCGCTGGAGAAGATGGCCGAGCTGATTCCCCTGATCAAAGGGGTCACGGCCCGGCTGTCGGCGGAGCTTGGCCTTAAGGTCTGAACCTCAGCGCTTGAGCGTCGCCATGTCGATCACGAAACGGTACTTCACGTCCCCGGCGATCATCCGCGCGTAGGCTTCGTTGATCTGGCGGATGTCGAGCATTTCGATGTCGCAGGTGATGTTGTGCTCGGCGCAGAAATCCAGCACTTCCTGGGTTTCGGCGATGCCGCCGATCAGCGAACCGGCCAGCACCCGGCGGCCCAGCACCAGTTTGGCGGCGTGCACCGGCGGATCGATCGGTTCGATCAGGCCCACCAGGATGTGCACGCCGTCGAAGCGCAGGGTGTCGAGGTAGGGGTTGAGGTCGTGCTGCACCGGGATGGTGTCGAGCAGGAAGTCGAACCGGCCGGCCGCGGCGGCCATCTGTTCGGCGTCGGTGGACACGATCACATGGTCGGCGCCCTGGCGGCGGCCTTCCTCGGCCTTGCTGGCGGAGCGGGTGAACAGCGTCACTTCGGCGCCCATGGCCTTGGCGAACTTGATACCCATGTGGCCGAGGCCGCCCATGCCCAGGATCCCGACCTTGTCGCCGGCCTTCACGCCGTAGTGCTTGAGCGGCGAGTAGGTGGTGATGCCGGCGCAGAGGATCGGCGCGGCGTTGGCCGGGTCCAGCGTCGCGGGGATGCGCACCACGAAATGCTCGCTGACCACGATGCTGTCGGAGTAGCCGCCCATGGTGTTGCTGCCGTCGACCCGGTCCGGGGTGGCGTAGGTCATGGTCGGGCCTTCGAGGCAGTACTGCTCCAGGTCGGCCTTGCAGGCTTCGCAGGTGCGGCAGGAGTCGACCATGCAGCCGACGCCGACCAGGTCGCCTACCTTGTGCTGGGTGACGTTCGCACCGGTTGCGGTGACTTTTCCGACGATCTCATGGCCCGGCATCAGCGGGTAGACCGCGATGCCCCATTCGTTGCGGGCCTGATGGATGTCGGAGTGGCAGACGCCACAGAACAGGATCTCGATGGCGACGTCGTCGGCCCGCAGGCTGCGGCGTTCGAACGTCATCGGGGCGAGGGGAGTGGTGGCCGTCTGGGCGGCGTAGCCGATGGCGGTGTACATGGGGAACCTCGCAAAAGCGCTGACAAATGAGGCGGCGCATTCTGGGCGCAGGCCGGGTGTCCGGCCATGACGATTCCTCCGGGTATCATGCCTATTCCTCCGGCATGCGGGGCTGGCGCGCCGCATGGGCCAAAGGATCTGCGATGATGGTTTCGTGCCTTTTTCCGTCACTTTTCCGTGAAGAGTTTTCCATGCAGTTGACCCGCCACCTCGATGCCAATGCCACGCTGGTTTCGCTGATCGAGCCGCTGGCCCGGCGCGACGGTTTCAGCCAGACCGGGTTGCCGGGCGTGCAGGTGCTGCGCGCCAGTTGCGATGTCGCCCGGGGCCCGCACATCTATGAGCCGAGCCTGATGATCATCGCCCAGGGCAGCAAACTGGCGTACCTGGGCCCGCGCACAATGGAGTACGGCGCCGGGCACTACCTGATCCAGGCATTGCCGGTGCCGTTCGAGTGCGAGACCTATGCCGAGCCGGATGCGCCGCTGCTGGGGGTGTCGGTGTCGATCGACCGGGTGCTGCTCGGCGAGCTGGTGCTGGCCATGGGGCTGGCGCCGGGGCGGCACATTGCGGCGCAGACGCCGGAGTCGATGACCTCGGTGGTGCTCGACGACGACATGCGCGGCTGCGTCGAACGCTTGCTCGGCTGCCTGCACGATCCGCTGGCCTGCCGGATACTCGGCCCGGCGCGCATCCGCGAGCTGCTGTTCACTGCGTTGCGCGGGCCCCAGGCCGATGTGCTGCGGGCGCTGGTGGAGCAGCAGGGGCAGTTTGCCCGGATCGCCGCGTCGATCAGCCATCTGCACACCCACTACACCGAACCGCTGAACGTCGAGACCCTGGCCGGTTGCGCCAACATGAGCGTGTCGACCTTCCACGAGCACTTCAAGCGCAGCACCTTGCTGTCGCCGGTGCAGTACCTCAAGCGCCTGCGCCTGCTCAAGGCCCAGACGCTGCTGATCGCCGAAGGGCTGGGCGTGGCGCAGGCGGCGCACCGGGTGGGCTACCAGAGCACGTCGCAGTTCAGCCGCGAGTACAAGCGCTACTTCGAACGCAGCCCGGGCGAGGAGCGCGCGGCCTGAACCGTTGCTGCCTTGCGGGTGGGGCAGCTTGCATTGATGTTGCCAGTACGGGCGCTTTCGCGGGCAAGCCCGCTCCCACAGGTTTGCGGTCATCGCCGATTCTGTGGGCACCTGGGCCCACTGTGGGAGCCAGCCTGCTGGCGATGAAGGCCTTGCCGTTTTCCCGCTGCCCTGTAGATGCCGGGCAACAAAAAGGCCCCCATTCGGGAGCCTCGTTGTTCTGCGGTGTGGCTTACATGTTCGGGTAAGTCGGGCCGCCGGCGCCTTCCGGCGCCACCCAGGTGATGTTCTGCGCAGGATCCTTGATGTCGCAGGTCTTGCAGTGCACGCAGTTCTGGGCGTTGATCTGGAAGCGCTTCTCGCCGTCCTCCTTGGTGATCACTTCATACACGCCGGCCGGGCAGTAGCGCTGGGCCGGTTCGTCGTAGATCGGCAGGTTCTTGGTCAGCGGGATGCTCGGGTCGGTCAGCCGCAGGTGGCACGGCTGCTCTTCCTCATGGTTGGTGCCGGAGATGAACACCGAGCTGAGCTTGTCGAAGCTGATCTTGCCGTCGGGTTTCGGGTAGTCGATCTTCTTGCACTCGGCCGCTGGCTTGAGGCAGGCGTAGTCCGGCTTGGTGTCGTGCAGGGTGAACGGCAGCTTGCCGCCGAAGATGTTCTGGTCGAGCCAGTTGAAGCCGCCGCCGACGATGGCGCCGAACTTGTGGATCGCCGGGCCGAAGTTGCGGCTGGCGAACAGCTCTTCGTGCAGCCAGCTGTTCTTGAAGGCGTCGACGTAGGCGGTCAGCTCTTCGGTGCCGTCCTTGTCGGCGAACAGCGCGTCGGCCACGGACTCGGCCGCGAGCATGCCGGACTTCATCGCGGTGTGGCTGCCCTTGATCTTGGCGAAGTTCAGGGTGCCGAGGTCGCAGCCGATCAGCGCGCCTCCCTTGAACACCATCTTCGGCAGCGAGTTCAGGCCGCCCTTGCAGATCGCGCGGGCGCCGTAGCTGATGCGCTTGCCGCCTTCCAGGTACTGCTTGAGCACCGGGTGATGCTTGAGGCGCTGGAACTCGTCGAAAGGCGACAGGTAGGTGTTGCTGTAGGACAGGTCGACGATCAGTCCGACCACCACCTGGTTGTTCTCCAGGTGATAGAGGAAGGAGCCGCCGGTGTTCTCGGTGCCCATGATGTCCATCGGCCAACCGGCGGTGTGCACCACCAGGCCCGGCTGATGCTTGGCCGGGTCGATTTCCCAGATTTCCTTCAGGCCGATGCCGTAGTGCTGGGCGTCGGCGTCGCTGTCGAGGTTGAAGCGCTTGATCAGCTGCTTGCCGATGTGGCCGCGGCAGCCTTCGGCGAACAGCGTGTACTTGCCGCGCAGTTCCATGCCGGGGGTGTACAGGCCGTCCTTCGGATGGCCTTCGCGGTCGACGCCCAGGTCACCGGTGATGATCCCGCGCACCACGCCGTTCTCGTCGAACAGCGCTTCCTGGGCGGCGAAGCCTGGGTAGATCTCTACGCCCAGGTTCTCGGCCTGCTGGGCCAGCCAGCGGCACAGGTTGCCGAGGGAAATAATGTAGTTGCCTTCGTTGTGCATGGTCTTGGGCACAAAGAAGTCAGGAATTTTCTGCGCGCTTTCGGCGTTTTTCAGCACGAAGATATCGTCGCGGGTGACGGGGGTGTTCAGCGGAGCGCCGAGTTCCTTCCAGTCAGGGAACAGCTCGTTCAGGGCCCGTGGTTCGAATACCGCGCCGGACAGGATGTGAGCGCCGACCTCGGAGCCTTTTTCGACCACGCAGACGCTGATTTCCTTACCGGCTTCGGCGGCCTTCTGCTTCAGGCGGCAGGCGGCGGAAAGGCCAGCGGGGCCGGCACCGACGATGACCACGTCGAATTCCATGTATTCGCGTTCCACAGGCTATCTCCTACTCAAGGCTCAACAGTTTTTTTTCTAATTTGGAGGTTTGATGTCGCATTCGTTATTGCCTTTACGTTAACGTCAAAGGAAATAATGGATAAGCCACCCGTCTCTCTAGGGGGCGCATTATATCTACACCACTCCCAGCGTCCAATACAAACGTTTGTTTGAATCGGCCGCAGGCCAGAGAAATCAAAGAAGCGCGGCTTATGGACGACCATTTTGCCGTATTGACCGGAATAGGCGTTCCGGTCAAGATACGGGCGGTTTTGCGCTCGCCGTAGGCTGAATGGTGGTTTCAAGAGCACCTCTAAAGACAGGGCGTGGGCGGTACGGCGGTGAGGCGCAGCGCGCAGTCTGCACACCGGGAAGATGAATGACCTGCGGGTCGCTCCTGACGAACGGTCAGTCGTTCGCTGGAGAAGTCAGCCGTACTGAAGCCGGCGTTTTTAGAGGTGCCCTTGTGCCCGATGAGCACCAACCGCCAGGTTCGCCTAGGCGATTTCCTTTTCACCGGAGAGTAACGAGGAATCCATGAAGGTTCTTGTAGCTGTCAAACGCGTTGTGGATTACAACGTCAAGGTTCGCGTGAAGGCGGACAATTCCGGCGTAGACCTCGCCAACGTCAAGATGTCGATGAACCCGTTCTGCGAAATCGCAGTGGAAGAAGCCGTGCGCCTGAAAGAGAAGGGCGTGGCGAGCGAAATCGTCGTCGTCTCCATCGGCCCGTCCACCGCTCAGGAGCAACTGCGTACCGCACTGGCCCTGGGTGCCGACCGCGCCATCCTCGTCGAATCCGCTGAAGACCTGACCTCCCTGGCCGTGGCCAAGCTGCTCAAGGCGGTGGTCGACAAGGAACAGCCTCAGCTGGTGATCCTGGGCAAACAGGCCATCGACAGCGACAACAACCAGACCGGCCAGATGCTCGCCGCGCTGAGCGGCTACGGCCAGGGCACGTTCGCCTCGAAAGTCGAAGTCTCCGGCGACAGCGTTGCCGTGACCCGCGAAATCGACGGCGGCGCGCAGACCGTTTCCCTGAAGCTGCCGGCCATCGTCACCACCGACCTGCGTTTGAACGAGCCGCGCTACGCGTCCCTGCCGAACATCATGAAAGCCAAGAAGAAGCCTCTGGAGACTCTGACTCCGGACGCCTTGGGCGTTTCCACCGCCTCCACCAACAAGACCCTGAAGGTCGAAGCGCCGGCTGCACGCAGCGCGGGCATCAAGGTCAAGTCGGTGGCTGAACTGGTCGAGAAACTGAAAAACGAAGCGAAGGTAATCTAAATGACTATCTTGGTTATTGCTGAACACGACAACAAAGTGCTGGCCCCGGCCACGCTGAACACCGTTGCTGCCGCTGCCAAGATCGGCGGCGACATCCACGTCCTGGTCGCAGGCCAGGGCGCTGGCGCCGTGGCTGAGGCCGCCGCGAAGATCGCTGGCGTGAGCAAGGTCCTGAACGCCGACAACGCCGCCTACGCCCACCAACTGCCGGAAAACGTCGCGCCGCTGGTGGCCGAACTGGGCAAGGGCTACAGCCACATCCTGGCCGCCGCCACCTCCAACGGCAAGAACATCCTGCCGCGCGTCGCCGCCCAGCTGGACGTCGACCAGATCTCCGAGATCATCTCGGTTGAGAGCGCCGACACCTTCAAGCGTCCGATCTACGCCGGCAACGCCATCGCCACCGTGCAGTCGACCGCCGCGATCAAGGTGATCACCGTGCGCGCCACCGGTTTCGATCCGGTTGCCGCCGAAGGTGGTTCGGCTGCCGTTGAATCGGTTGCCGCTGCCCACAACCCGGCCATCTCCAGCTTCGTCAGCGAAGAGCTGGCCAAGTCCGACCGTCCGGAACTGACCGCTGCCAAGATCGTCGTTTCCGGCGGCCGCGGCATGCAGAACGGCGACAACTTCAAGCACCTGTACGCCCTGGCCGACAAGCTGGGCGCCGCCGTCGGCGCTTCCCGCGCTGCCGTCGACGCAGGCTTCGTGCCGAACGACATGCAGGTCGGCCAGACCGGCAAGATCGTCGCGCCGCAGCTGTACATCGCCGTCGGCATCTCCGGCGCGATCCAGCACTTGGCCGGCATGAAAGACTCCAAGGTGATCGTCGCGATCAACAAGGACGAAGAAGCGCCGATCTTCCAGGTGGCCGACTACGGCCTGGTGGCGGATCTGTTCGAAGCGGTGCCTGAGCTGGAGAAGCTGGTCTAATCCGGCGGCTTCACTTATAAAGAGCCCGGCCTGTTGGTCGGGCTTTTTTTTTGTTCCGGATTTGAGTGGGAGCGTTTCGCCATGGATCTGCGTCGCCGGTTGGGCCTTATGTCGCTGCTGGGTCTTTTGTCGTTGCCGGGCCTGTCGATGGCCGCGGGCAAGTGCGAGCGCCTGGTGGTCACCGGCAGTCCGGATGCGCCGCCGTACCTGTGGCAGGACCCGCAGAACCCCAAGCAACTGATCGGCGCCAGTGCCGACCTGCTTCAGCAGGCGGCCAAGGAGCTGGGCATCAAGGTCGAGCTGCTGTACGCCGGCAAACGTTCCCAGGCGCTGGACGAAGTGCGCAGCGGGCGCATGGACATGCTGGCCGACGCGCCGCTGGCCTTCAACGAGCTGGAGCATCTGGACTACATTCACCCGCCGCTGCTGGAGAACGATTACCTGGTATGGACGAAGAAGGGCTCGGCGTTGGTCTACGGCGAAGCGAAGGACCTTAACGGACATTCGGGCGCTCTGTCGGAAAAGTCTCGTTTGACCCAGGCATTCAGCCTCTATGCCGAGCAGCATTTGACCCTCACCCGTACGGCAAACCTCGCCCAGGCCTTGCAGAAATTGCTGCTGGGCGAAGTGGAATATGTACTCGCCGGACGCTACTCGGGCATGGCGGCCGCGCAGGCGCTGGGGATGGCCGATGACTTGCTGGCCTTCGAGCAGCCTGTCGACCGGCCGGGGCTGTACCTGGCGGTTTCGCACAACTCGGCCTGCAACGATCCGTGGTTGCGCGGACAGTTGGCCAAAAAGATGACAGAATTGCCCGCGTCCGGACTGACGGAAGCCGCGCTGCAGCGCAACATCGAGCGCTGGAAGGCGCAGCAGCAACAGCCGCAGCAACCTGTCAGTGCCCCAAAACAGTAGGGATTCTTAGTGAGCAATCGACTTCTTTTCGCAGCGGTGGCCGTTCTGGCGTTGGCCGGCTGCGCCAACGATCCTGCGCCCAATGAGCAGATGCGCCTGACCGGGCAGGCCTTGGAACAGGCCAAGGCCGTGGGCGCCAGTGCCGACGATGTGCCGGAAATGAAACTGGCCGAAGACAAGTACAACCGCGCCAAGGGCAGCATGGCCGGTGAGTCCTACAAGAACGCGCGGATGCGGGCCGAGCAGGCCGAATTGGACGCGCGGCTGGCGGAGGCCAAGGTGCTGACCCACAAGAGCGAAGAGCAGGTGAATGCGCTCAACACCCGCATCGCCCGTCTGCGCAAGCAACTGGGGGATGCCCAATGAGCCTTACGTCCAGACTCCTTGGTGGCCTGGTCGTGGCCGGCTGCGTCGGTCTCTACGGCTGCGCCGGCCAGCAGAGCGAATCGGCGCTGCAGCAGGCGGGTGCCGACTTCCAGAAGGTCAAGGAAGACTCCAACGTGCTGCGCATCGCGCCGAAGGACGTGATCCGCGCCGGCGAATCCCTGGCCCGTGCCGACCGTCTCTCCACGTACTGGGGCAGCGGCGGCGACGTGCAGCATTACGCCTATCTGAGCCAGCGCTACAGCGCGATCGCCCGCGAACACACCAATCAGGTGCTCAACGAAGAGCACGCCGCGAAACTGGAGCTTGAGCGCCAGCGCCTGCAACTGGCCCTGCGCGAATCCAAGTTGTCGAGCGTGCAGCAGCAAGGCAAATGGCTGGAAGAGCAGATCGTTGCCCTGGCCACCACCCAGACCGACCGCGGCCTGGTGATGACCCTCGGCGACGTGCTCTTCGACACCGGCGAAGCGGAGCTCAACAACTCGGCGAACCGCGTGGTGCTCAAGCTGGTGCAGTTCCTGCAGCTCAACCCCAAGCGGGTGGTGCGCATCGAGGGCTACACCGACAGCACCGGCGGCAAGCAGGAAAACCTCAAGCTGTCCCGCGACCGCGCCCAGTCGGTGGCCGATGTGCTGATGGATCTGGGCATCGACGACAAGCGCATTCAGGTCGAAGGCTACGGTGACGAGTACCCGGTAGACGCCAACGCTTCCGAGCGCGGGCGTGCGCAGAACCGTCGGGTGGAAATCGTGTTCTCCGACGAAAAAGGCCAGCTCGGCGCCGCCCGCTGAGGCCGGCGTCACTGGAAAGCCCGGGCTGTCAGGCAGCGCCGGGCTTTTTTACGTCTGTCGAATAGCGCTCAAATATTCAGGCCGACGGCTGACACTGCACTGTACGGTCGAGTAATGTGGCAACTGTCCCAGTACACTTCTAAACTGTTCCGGTATTGTTTCGAACAAGAATAAAACGCCCCGTGAAATCGAGTGCTGCGTCATGACCAATCTCTTGCTCTACCAGCGTATTGCTCAACAACTGGCTGAAGACATCCGTCGCGGCGTGTATCAGCCGGGGGAACGCGTGCCGTCGGTGCGCAAGATGAGTTCGCAGCTCAACGTCAGCCATGCCACGGTGCTGCAGGCCTACGCCAACCTTGAGGATCAGGGGCTGATCCGGGCGCGGCCGCAGTCCGGCTACTACGTGCACCAGACACCCGCCCTGACGGCGCCGACGCCGGACATCGCGCGGGTCGAACGGCCGGGCCTGGTCACCCGCAGCAGCATCATTCAGCAAGTGTTGGTCGAGTCCCGCCGCGAAGGCGTGTTCCCGTTGGGCGCTGCGGTGCCCAGCGTCGATTACCTGCCGGTGCGGGCGCTGCACCAGCAGTTGGCCAAGGTCACGCGGTTCCACAGCCCGCGGGCGTTCAGCTATATGTTCAGCCCCGGTTTCGAACCGCTGCGCCGGCAAGTGGCGATCCGCATGCGCGACGCGGGCGTGGTGGTCGACCCATCCGAAGTGGTGATCACCCACGGCTGCGTCGATGCCCTGCAGATGTCGCTGCGGGTGCTGACCCGGCCCGGCGACCTGATCGCCGCCGAATCCCCGACCTACTATGGCCTGCTGCAGCTGGCCGACTTGCTGGGCCTGAAAGTCATCGAGATCCCCAGCGACCCGGCCACCGGCATGAGCCTGGAGGCCCTGCAGCTGGCGGCCAACCAATGGTCGATCAAAGCCCTGGTGCTGACCACGCGCCTGAGCAACCCCTTGGGCGGCACCATGCCCGAAGAGCGGCAGAAACAGCTGCTGCGCCTGGCTTCGGATTTCGACATCCAGATCGTCGAAGACGACATCTATGGCGAGCTGATGTTCGAGCAGGGCCGCACCAAGGCGCTCAAGGCCTACGACCGGCTCGACCGGGTGATCTACTGTTCGAGCTTTTCCAAGACCTTGTCGCCCGGCGTGCGCATCGGCTGGATGATCGCCGGCAAGTATCAGCAGGAGATCCAGCGGCTGCAGACCTTCAGCACCCATTCGGCGTGCAGCGTCACGCAAATGGCGATCGCCGCGTACCTGGAGAACGGCGGCTATGACCGGCATTTACGGTACATCCGTCAGGAATACCGGAAAAACCTCAGCGCCTTCCAGTTGGCGGTCCAGCAGTATTTCCCTGAAGGCACCCAGATGACCCGGCCCACCGGCGGCTTCATTCTGTGGGTGAGCCTGCCGGGACGGGTCAACACCCAGGAGCTGCACGTGCGGGCCCTGCAACAGGGCATCAGCATTGCGCCGGGCCTGATCTTCAGCAACACCGAGCAGTTCAACCACTGCATCCGGCTCAACTGCGGCATTTCCTGGAACCGCGAGGCGGAGCGGACGCTGATGACCCTCGGCCTGCTGGCGACCCAACTCTGCCAAGAGACTGCCGGCGGCTTCTGAGTCGATGGCAGAGCTTGTCACAGGCTCTGCGACAGGCGAGCATATGGCCCTCTGCCGTTAGCCCCGTTGGATTCATGAAAGCGATTCTTCCTGCCGTCCGGGTTTTGCTTTGCCTGTTTGCGTTCGCACAGGTGCCTGGCGTCCTGGCGGCTGCTGCCCAGGACAAGGCACCCGCTGCCGCCGCCGCGAAAAAGCCGGCCGCTGCCGCCAAGGCGACGCCGGCAAAGAAGGCGCTGCAAAAGAAGGCCGCGCCGGTCAAGAAGCGTGCGCCGGTCGCTTCCAAGTCGAAGTCGGCCAGTGAAGTGGCCAAGACGCCGTTGCCGCCCGCCAGGCTCGACCTGAGCCTGCCCAAGGAGATGGTGCAGCAACTGAAGCCGGCCGGCGCCGTGCCGCTGCCCAAGCATGAGGCGATCCTGCCGCAGATGTTCGGCGAGAAGAACAGCGGTTTCCAGCTCAACGGCCGTCTGCTGAGCAACGAAATGCAGTTGCAGCTGCGCAACGAGGAGCGGCGGGATGTCGAAGGGGCCGCGCTGGATTTCGAATTCAAGCAGTGAAACCCGCTCATCGGTGACCCGCCGGCCAGACACTTTGTCGGAGACTGGTCGGTCATTTCCGTTTACGCACAAAAACTCCGTTTCAGGGAATTTAAAACAGGCGTTTTAGCCGTTACTCTGTTCCCTGTCCTTTTCATGCATTGCCCGCCGCGAGGAATCTGTTGCCATGAACTGCCGTGAAGGTTGTGGCGCCTGCTGCATTGCCCCATCCATCAGTTCACCGATTCCCGGCATGCCAGACGGCAAGCCCGCTGGGGAACGCTGCGTGCAGCTCTCGGTCGAAAACCTGTGCAGCATTTTCGGCCGTCCGGAGCGTCCGGCGGTCTGTTCGGGGTTCAAGGCCGATCCTGAAGTCTGCGGCGACAGCCGCGAAGAGGCGGTCAGGCTGATCGGCTGGTGGGAGCAGATGACGGCGGCGTGATGCGTCAAACGAACGGAACTTCAACAATAAGGAACAAGACTATGGGTTCGCTGCACCGTATCGCTGTGTTGTGCGGTCTGACCGCCGTGCTGGCCACCTCGGCCGCCCAGGCCGAAGACTGGAAAGTCGCCAAGAACGAGGACGGGATCAAGGTGTCCCTGAGCGAAGTGCCCGGTTCGGACTACAAGTCCTATCAGGGCGTGACGCTGATGAAGACCACCGTCGCCAAGCTGCGCGCCCTCCAGGAAGACGTTGCCGGCGCCTGCAAATGGATCCACGAGTGCGAGTCCCAGAAGCTGCTCAAGCACGAAGGCGACCAGAGCTGGACCTACACCCGCTTCAACACGCCATGGCCGGTCACCCCCCGTGACTCGGTGCTGCACATCACCACCGTCGAAGGCGCCGACGGCAGCCTGACCCGCAACCTGGAAGGCGTGCCGAAGTACGTTCCGGAAGAGAAAGGCTATGTGCGGGTTGCCCAGGTCAAGGGTTTCTGGAAGTTCGTGCCCAAGGGCGACCAGGTCGAAGTGACCTACCAGGTGCACACCGAGCCGGGCGGCAGCGTGCCGGCGATGGTCGCCAACAAGTTCGTGGTGGATGCGCCGTTCAACACGCTCAAGGCCCTCAAGGCCCGCGCCGAGAAGTAAGCGCCGGCGCAATGGAGAAAACGCCCTGATCCCTCGGGGCGTTTTGTTTTGTGGTGGTTTTGTACTTATTTTGTGTTTCCGGATATGCGTTGAACGAAATTTTCACAATTGCTTCCCGACAATTCGCCCGCATCCTTGCACCCTGCCGGCCCGACATGAAAGTGTCCGGCGCCGGGGCAGTAATCAATGGCAATGCCGCCGTCTATCGTGCAACATTTGCGCACCGCGCGAGCCCCGGGGCCTGGGAATGGCCAACAGAGGGCAGGGCGCAGCTGTTTCTTGCAATTTCAACTTCCAATGGGTCCTAAAACGACATGGCAAACCCGGACGCCCTGAACCGGCAGCGATCTTCCAGTCGCCTGCTGCAACCGACCGTCAAATCGCATCTGGCCTACACGCTGCTGTGCGCGCTGGTCATGATGGTGATGTTGTCCGTGCTGCGCCTCGCGCTGCTGGTCTACAACCGCGAGATGATCCTCGACACCCCGGCTTCCACCTTCCTCGAAGCCTTCGCCAACGGCCTGCGTTTCGACCTGCGCCTGGTGGTCTACCTGTGCATTCCGCTGCTGCTGGCGCTGTTCAGCGTCCGGGCGATGGCCGCCCGCGGGTTCTTCCGCCTGTGGCTGACCGTGGTCTCCAGCATCGCGCTGTTCCTCGGCCTGATGGAGATGGACTTCTACCGCGAGTTCCACCAGCGCCTCAACGGCCTGGTGTTCCAGTACGTGAAGGAAGACCCGAAAACCGTCATGAGCATGCTCTGGTACGGTTTCCCGGTGGTGCGCTACCTGCTGGCCTGGGCCGTGGGCACGCTGATCCTGACCCTGGCGTTCAAGGGCGCCGACCGCGCCACCCGCCCGCGCGGGCCGTTCAGCGGCGGTAACGTCGGCACCCGTCAGGTGGCGCCGTGGTATGCGCGCCTTGCGGTGTTCGTGGTCTGCCTGGTGGTCTGCGTGGTCGCCGCCCGCGGCACCCTGCGTCAAGGCCCGCCGCTGCGTTGGGGCGACGTGTACACCACCGAGTCGAACTTCGCCAACCAATTGGGCCTCAACGGCACGCTGTCGCTGATCGCGGCGGCCAAGGACCGGATGGGCGAAGACCGCAACAACATCTGGAAGGCCACGCTGCCGCAGCCTGAGGCGCAGAAGGTGGTGCGCGAGATGCTGCTGATGCCGGACGACAAGCTGGTCGATGCCGACATCGCCGCCGTGCGTCGCGAGTACACGCCACCGGCCGACAAGACCCTGCCGATCAAGAACGTCGTCGTGATCCTGATGGAAAGCATGGCCGGCCATTCGGTGGGCGCGCTGGGCGGCCCGGGCAACATCACGCCGTACCTGGACAAGCTGTCGAAGGAAGGCTTGCTGTTCGACCGGTTCTTCTCCAACGGCACCCACACCCACCAGGGCATGTTCGCCACCATGGCGTGCTTCCCGAACCTGCCGGGCTTCGAATACCTGATGCAGACGCCGGAAGGCAGCCACAAGCTGTCCGGCCTGCCGCAACTGCTCAGTGCCCGCGCCTTTGACGATGTCTATGTCTACAACGGCGATTTCGCCTGGGACAACCAGTCGGGCTTCTTCAGCAACCAGGGCATGACCAACTTCGTCGGCCGCAACGACTTCGTCAATCCGGTGTTCTCCGACCCGACGTGGGGCGTGTCCGACCAGGACATGTTCGACCGTGGCCTGGAAGAACTGAAGGCCCGCGACGGCAAGGACAAGAAACCGTTCTATGCCTTGCTGCAGACCCTGTCCAACCACACCCCGTATGCGCTGCCGACGCCGTTGCCGGTGGAGCGCGTGACCGACCGCGGCACCCTGAACGAGCACCTGACCGCCATGCGTTACGCGGACTGGGCGCTGGGCCAGTTCTTCGAGAAGGCCCGCAAGGAGCCGTACTTCAAGGAGACCCTGTTCGTCATCGTCGGTGACCACGGCTTCGGCAACGAACGCCAGATCACCGAAATGGACCTGGGCCGCTTCAACGTGCCGATGCTGATGATCGCGCCGGGCATCCAGGAGAAGTTCGGCCAGCGTGACCACACCGTGGGCACCCAGATCGACATCGTGCCGACCATCATGGGCCGCCTGGGCGGCGAAGTGCGCCATCAGTGCTGGGGCCGCGACCTGCTCAACCTGCCGCAGGGCGACACCGGTTTCGGCGTGATCAAGCCGTCCGGCAGCGAGCAGACCACCGCCATCGTGACCGCCGACCAGATCCTGGTGCTGCCGAAGGACAAGGACATGGCGCCGAAGATCTACGCCTACGAGCTGGGCGCCAATCCTCACGCCGAGGTCATTCCCGATGCGCCGCGCACCGCCGAGCTCAAGCACAAGCTCGAAGCGTTCCTGCAGACGGCCACCAAGAGCCTGATCGACAACACCGCCGGTGTGGTCAACGGCAAGCCGGACTGACTGTCAGGCACGCCAGGTTCCGCCCCATGAAAAGAGGCCCTTGAAGGGCCTCTTTTTTTGCCTGCGAAAAACGCTATATCCGGCCGAGCAACAACAGCACCAGCAGCACGACCAGCACGACGCCGATGATGCCGGAAGGGCCGTAGCCCCAACTTCTGGAGTGCGGAAAGACCGGCAGACCACCGATCAGCAACAGGATCAGGATAATGATGAGGATTGTGCCCATGTCTGTTTCCTTGTCGAGAAGGTTTCGGAAAGTCTTGCAGTCCAAGGCCGGCTGGAAACCATGCGGATCCAGGCGTCTTACCAGTTCCGACCGGCGCGCCCGACAGAAAATTCAATGTTTTTTGGCGCTGTCCGCAACGCGTTCCGCCCAGGCCCGAGCCACGCATCGCGTGGCGGTTTGCCCTCGCCATTCAGCACTCTGATGGAGCGTGGGTGGCCGCGGTTCCTTCGCTACACTCCGCGCATCTTCCAAAGAACAACAAGGCTGTCTGCTATGCAAAATCGCATGATGATCACTGGTGCAGGCTCCGGCCTGGGTCGCGAAATCGCGTTGCGCTGGGCGCGTGAGGGGTGGCGGCTGGCCTTGTCGGACGTCAGCGAGGCGGGCCTGCAGGAAACCCTCAAACTCGTGCGCGAGGCCGGCGGCGACGGCTTCGTCCAGCGTTGCGACGTGCGCGACTACAGCCAGCTCACCGCCTTCGCCCAGGCCTGCGAGGTGAAGTTCGGCGGCATCGACATCATCGTCAACAACGCCGGGGTGGCGTCGGGCGGCTTCTTCAGCGAGCTGTCGCTGGAAGACTGGGACTGGCAGATCGCGATCAACCTGATGGGCGTGGTCAAGGGCTGCAAGGCGTTCCTGCCGCTGCTGGAGCAGAGCAAGGGCAAGATCATCAACATCGCCTCCATGGCGGCGCTGATGCAGGGCCCGGCCATGAGCAACTACAACGTGGCCAAGGCCGGCGTGGTGGCGCTGTCGGAGAGCCTGCTGGTGGAACTGGCCCAGCAGGAGGTCGGTGTCCACGTGGTGTGCCCATCATTCTTCCAGACCAACCTGCTGGACTCGTTCCGTGGCCCGACGCCGGCCATGAAGGCCCAGGTCGGCAAGTTGCTGGAGAGTTCGCCGATCACCGCCGCCGATATCGCCGACTACATCTTCAACCGGGTCGCCGCCGGCGAGTTCATGATCCTGCCCCACGAGCAAGGGCGCATGGCCTGGGCGCTCAAGCAGAAGAATCCGCAATTGCTGTACGACGAAATGACCGCCATGGCCGACAAAATGCGCGCCAAGGCCCGGCAGGGCAACAGCTGAACTTGCTCCCGCAGGGCCTCATCGCTAGGGTGGCCGCAACTGTCACCCTGACGAGACGTCTTGCATGCTCAATTACCTGTGGTTCCTTCTGGCCGCGCTGTTCGAAATCGCCGGCTGCTTCGCCTTCTGGATGTGGCTGCGCCAGGGCAAGAGCGCCTTGTGGGTGATCCCGGCGCTGCTGAGCCTCACCCTGTTCGCGCTGCTGCTGACGCGCATCGAGGCGACCTACGCCGGCCGCGCCTACGCCGCGTACGGCGGCATCTACATCGTCGCGTCGATCGGCTGGCTGGCGGTGGTCGAGCGCATCCGGCCCTTGGGTTCGGACTGGATCGGCGTCGCGCTGTGCGTGATCGGCGCCACGGTGATCCTGTTCGGCCCGCGCTTTTCCGCTGCCTGAAACGGTGTAGGCCATCGCCGCTTTGCGGGAAACGTCCGAAGGGCGATGTACCCACCGCGTGTAGGGCATGACTGATTTGTCCGGCATGCATTGTGGGGCGCGGGCAAGCCGCGCATCTTCAAGGCCCGTTTACCTTGAAGGATCAACCCCATGCTTGTACTCAGCCGTGTCGTCGGAGAACAGATTTCCATCGGCCACAACATTTCCCTGCGCGTGCTGTCGGTCAACGGCTCCAGTGTCCGGTTCGGCGTCGAGGCGCCGCAGCAGGTCGAGGTGCACCGCGCCGAGGTCTACGAGCGCATCCAGCGCAAGCAGGCCGCAGGCAAGGGGCGCTGAGGGTCAGTCGAACAGGTGCTTGGGCACGTCGTGTTTGAGCATCAGTTGGCATTGCTCGCTTTCCGGGTCGAACACGATCAGCGCCTGGCCTTTGGTCAGGGCCTGGCGAACCCGCAGCACGCGGGTCTCCAGCGGGGTGTCGTCGCCGTTGTCGGTGCCGTCGCGGGTGACGAAGTCCTCGATCAGACGGGTGAGGGTGTCGACTTCAAGCATGTCGTGGGGAATCAGCATGGGGGCCTCGGCTCGATCAATGCCGTGATGCTACGGCGATTGGCGGTCGGCGGCCAGCGCGGGAGGAACCAGTGGCCTGTTCGCCCCCTTCGCCGGCAAGCCCGATCTCTGTGGGAGCCGGCTTGCCGGCGAAGGCGCCGGCCCAGACACCGCCGACCTAACTGTCGGACCGCTGACCCACCAGGCTGTCCACCGACGGCACCCGCGTGTCGCTCTCCATCTGCGTGTCATGTTCGATCTGGTGGCTGAAGCGCTCCAGGGACGCATCGGCCGGCTGCGCGTCGCTGGCGAACACCGGCGCGCTGAGCATGTACGCCCCCAGCAGGCGACTGAGCGCCGCCAGGCTGTCGAGGTGGGTGCGTTCGTAGCCGTGGGTCGCGTCGCAGCCGAAGGCGAGCAGGGCGGTGCGGATGTCGTGGCCGGCGGTCACCGCCGAATGGGCGTCGCTGAAGTAGTAGCGGAACAGGTCGCGGCGCACCGGCAGTTCATGTTCGTCGGCCAGGCGCAGCAGGTGCCGCGACAGGTGATAGTCGTACGGCCCGCCGGAGTCCTGCATCGCGACGCTGACCGCGTGTTCGCTGGAGTGCTGGCCGGGCGCGACCGGCGCGATGTCGATGCCGACGAACTCGCTGACGTCCCACGGCAGGGCCGCCGCCGCGCCGCTGCCGGTCTCCTCGGTGATGGTGAACAGCGGGTGGCAATCGATCAGCGGTTCCCGGCCGCTGTCGACGATGGCCTTGAGCGCCGCCAGCAGGGCGGCCACGCCGGCCTTGTCGTCGAGGTGGCGGGCGCTGATGTGGCCGCTTTCGGTGAACTCCGGCAACGGGTCGAAGGCCACCACATCGCCGATGCCGATGCCCAGCGAGTCGCAGTCGGCCCGTGTCGCGCAGTAGGCGTCCAGGCGCAGCTCGACGTGATCCCAGCTGACCGGCAGTTCATCCACCGCCGTGTTGAACGCATGCCCGGAAGCCATCAGCGGCAGGACGCTGCCGCGGATCACACCGCTGTCGGTGAACAGGCTGACGCGGCTGCCTTCGGCGAAGCGGCTCGACCAGCAGCCGACCGGCGCGAGCGTCAGGCGGCCGTTGTCCTTGATCGCGCGCACGGCGGCGCCGATGGTGTCCAGGTGCGCCGACACCGCCCGGTCGGGGCTGTTCTTCTTGCCCTTGAGCGTGGCGCGGATCGTGCCGCGGCGCGTCATCTCGAAAGGGATGCCGAGTTCCTCCAGGCGTTCGGCGACATAGCGCACGATGGTGTCGGTGAACCCGGTGGGGCTGGGGATGGCGAGCATTTCCAGCAGGACTTTCTGCAGGTAGTTCAGGTCCGGTTCGGGAAGTTGAGGGGACATGGAATCTCCTGTTGGGTGAGAGGCATGCGCTGATCGTCAGGGCACCTCCGCGGGCAGCTCGCTGCACGCCTGTGGGAGCGAGCCTGCTCGCGAAAGCGGTGGCCCATTCAACGCATCCGGGTCAGACCGCCGGCCGGCTGTGGGGAAACAACAGATCCACAAACCGCTCCGCCGTCGGCTGCGGCTCGTGGTTGGCCAGGCCGGCCCGTTCGTTGGCTTCGATGAACACATGCTCCGGCCGGTCGGCGGCGGTCACCATCAGGTCGAGGCCGACCACCGGAATGTCCAGCGCCCGTGCGGCGCGCACGGCCGCATCGGCCAGCGTCGGGTGCAGGATGGCCGTGACGTCTTCCAGGGTGCCGCCGGTGTGCAGGTTGGCGGTGCGCCGCACGGACAGGTGCTCGCCCGCCGGCAGGACGCTGTCCCAGTCGTAGCCGGCCATGTGCAGGGTGCGCCGGGTCTCCTCATCCATGGGGATCTTGCTTTCACCGTCGGTGGCCGCCTGCCGGCGCCGGCTCTGGGCGTCGATCAAGGCGTCGAGCGGGTGGAGGCCGTCGCCCACCACATGCGCCGGTCGCCGGATCGCCGCCGCCACGACCTCGAAGCCGATGACCAGGATCCGCAGGTCGAGCCCTTCGTGGAAACTCTCCAGCAGCACCCGGCTGTCGAACGCCTTCGCCGCTTCGACGGCTTGCTGCACCTCTTCGATGCTCTGCAGATCCACCGCCACGCCCTGGCCCTGTTCGCCGTCCAGCGGCTTGACCACGACGCGCAGGTGCTCGTCGAGGAACGCCAGATTGTCATCCGCGTTGCCCGCCAGGCGCTGCGTCGGCACGTTCAGCCCGGCGCCCTTCAGCACTTTGTGCGTCAGGCTCTTGTCCTGGCACAGGGTCATGCTGACGGCGCTGGTCAGGTCGCTCAGGGATTCGCGGCAACGCACCCGGCGTCCGCCGTGGCTGAGGGTGAACAGCCCGGCTTCGGTGTCGTCCACCTGCACATCGATGCCGCGCCGGTGCGCCTCTTCGACGATGATCCGCGCATAGGGATTGAACGGAGCTTCGGGCCCCGGCCCCAGGAACAGCGACTGATTGATGCCGTTCTTGCGCTTGACGGCGAAGGTCGGGAGGCTGCGCATGCCCAGTTTGGCGTAGAGGGTCTTCGCCTGCCGGTTGTCGTGCAGCACCGACAGGTCGAGGTGGTTCAGGCCGCGGCTCATGAAGTGTTCGATCAGGTGGCGCACGAGTACTTCGCCGACCCCCGGGCGCGGGCACTGCGGATCCACCGCCAGGCACCACAGGCTGCTGCCGTTTTCCGGATCGTGGTACGCCTTGCGGTGATTGAGGCCCATGACGCTGCCGATCACCGCGCCGCTGTCCTCGTCCTCGGCCAGCCAGTACACAGGCCCGCCCCGGTGGTGCGGGGTGAGCCGGGCGGGATCCACCGGCAGCATGCCGCGGGCGTGATACAGCCGGTTGATGGCTTGCCAGTCCGTGTCGCTTTGGGCGCGGCGGATGCGGAAGCCGCGAAACACCCGGGTCGCCGGGCGGTAGTCGCTGAACCACAGGCGCAGGGTGTCGGAGGGATCGAGAAACAGCTGCGCGGGTTCGAGGCCGAGCACCTGCTGCGGCGCGGCGACGTAGAGGGCGATGTCACGTTCGCCCGGCTGCTCCTTGAGCAGTTCTGCGGCCAGGCTCGAAGGATCCGGGAACGTATGGCCGATCAGCAGGCGGCCCCAGCCGCAATGCACCGCGATCGGGGCGCCGGCCGGCGCGCTGCCGTCTTCGGCCAGGCGCGCCTGCAAGCGTTCGTAGGAGGGCGACTGACCGCGCAGCAGGCGCTGGCCAAAGGCCGTGGCATGAGGTTTCATCGGTCAGATTCCTTGTTCGCTGAGCCACAGGTTCAGGGCCGCCAGTTGCCACAGGCGCGAGCCGCGCAGCGGGGTGATGTGGCTTTGCGGGTCGGTCAGCAGGCGGTCGAGCATCACCGGGTCGAACAGGCCGCGGTCCTGGCTTGGGTCGAGCAGCAGTTCGCGGACCCAGTCGAGGGTGTCGCCCTGCAAGTGCTTGAGGCCGGGCACCGGGAAGTAGCCCTTCTTGCGGTCGATCACTTGCGCAGGAATCACCTGCCGCGCCGCTTCCTTGAGCACTTGCTTGCCGCCGTCGGGCAGCTTGAAGCGGGCGGGGATCCGCGCCGACAGTTCGACCAGGCGATAGTCCAGGAACGGTGTCCGCGCCTCCAGGCCCCAGGCCATGGTCATGTTGTCGACCCGTTTGACCGGGTCGTCCACCAGCATCACCGTGCTGTCCAGGCGCAAGGCCTTGTCCACCGCCGCGTCGGCGCCGGGCTGCGCGAAATGTTCCTTCACGAAGTCGCCGGCCGCGTCATCGGCCGTCAGCCATTTCGGCTGCACGGTGGCCTTGTAGCCGTCGTGGGTGCAGTCGAAGAACGCCTGCCGGTAGGCCGCATACGGATCGGCCGCGCCGTCCACCTGGGGATACCAGTGATAACCGGCGAACAGTTCGTCGGCGCCCTGGCCGCTCTGCACCACCTTGCAGTGCTTGGCCACCTCGCGGGAGAGCAAGTAGAAGGCGATGCAGTCGTGGCTGACCATCGGCTCGCTCATGGCGCGGAACGCGGCGGGCAACTGTTCGATGATCTCTTTTTCGTCGATGCGCAGTTGATGGTGGCGGGTGCCGTAATGCCTGGCGATCAGGTCCGAATACTGGAACTCGTCGCCACGTTCGCCGCCGGCGTCCTGGAAGCCGATGGAGAAGGTCGACAGGTCGTCCACGCCGGCTTCACGCAGGAGCCCGACCAGCAGGCTCGAATCGACGCCGCCGGACAGCAGCACGCCGACATCCACCGCCGCACGCTGGCGGATGGCGACCGCCTCGCGGGTGCTGTCGAGCACGCGGTCGCGCCAGTCCTCAAGCGTCAGGCCTTTCTCGTCTTCGTGCGGGCCGTAGGGCAGCGTCCACCAGGTCTTGCGTTCGGTGCGCCCGTCCGCGCCGATGCGCATCCAGGTGGCCGGGGGCAGTTTCTCGATGCCGGCCAGCAAGGTGCGCGGCGCCGGGACGACGGCATGAAAGTTCAGGTAATGGTTGAGGGCCACCGGATCCAGGACCGGACTGATGTCGCCGCCCTTGAGCAGCGCCGGCAGGCTTGAGGCAATGCGCAGGCGCTCGCCGGTGCGCGACAGGTACAGGGGCTTCACGCCCAGCCGGTCGCGGGCGATGAACAGCCGCTGGGCGTCACGTTCCCAGATGGCCAGGGCAAACATGCCGTTGAGTTTGGGCAGCAGCGCTTCGCCCCAGGCGTGATAGCCCCGAAGCAGCACTTCGGTATCGCCGCCGGAATGGAAGACATGGCCGAGGCCTTCGAGCTCGGCGCGCAGTTCCGGGAAGTTGTAGATGGCGCCGTTGAAGGCCAGGGCCAGGCCCAGCCTGCTGTCGATCATCGGCTGCGCCGAGCCGTCCGACAGATCCATGACTTTCAGGCGTCGATGGCCAAGGGCGACCGGCCCCTGGGCGTGGAAGCCCCAGGCGTCGGGGCCGCGGGGGGCCAAGTGATGGGTGATTCGTTCGAGGGCTGCAAGGTCTGCAGGGCGTTGGTCAAAACGTAACTCGCCAGCTAATCCGCACATAAGTTCCTTACCGGTTTTTTCCGTTGGGGAGGTCAAGACGCACCGCGCCGGAATGGCCGGTACTGAAAAACTGACCTGCGCAGGAACCGGTAGTTTTAGAACGATCGGTTATAAAGCGTCGTCGTCGGCCAGAACCCATAACAGCTTCGCCACGATTCTGTGCGGTACAGGGTTATGCAAAACATGGGAATTCTTGCTGATCCGCAACGGCAAACGCGCAGGATTTCGCGTTATCAATCGCTCGGCGGGATCGATAAGTTAAAGGCCTGAACCCCGCAATTAAGGACGATTGCCGATGCCGAGCCCGGATACTCCCCTGACACCTGTCACGCTCACGAACGAACAGGTGCTCGCCATCCTGCTGGACGCCACCGGGGACCTGGACACCGCCGAGGTGCTGCAGGAACGAATCCCTTCATGGCTGCTCAAGGCCTCCGCTGCAAGGATCACCGCATTGATGCAGGCTGCCTCGGAGCTTCGGGCCAGTCAGGTAAAGGTCGAAGTCGGACTGAGCCACCTGCGGCCGTTGGAGGCCTTTTGCGCCTCCGCCTTGAGCCACGCGTTGCGCCTGCGCTGGCCGGTGACGTTCGAGGTCGAGCACGATGGCCTGGTGCTCAAGGGCGACCACCCGGGCACGCGCACCTTGCTGGACGCGGCCATGCAGAACTTCACCGTGGAAGAGGCGGGCTCCGACGGCTTGCCCAAGGGCAGCGAGATCCAGCTCAAGAACCACCCGCAAGGCGTTGCCGGATTGACGCCGTCGGCCTTTGCCGGCCTGTGCCGCGACCTGAATCTGGGGCAGCGCTATCAGGAGCACTTCGCGCAGATGTTCGGCCTGCAGGAGCGGGCCGGGCGAACGGAGGTGACGAGCGCCCTGGGCCCGGACATCGTCCGCTTGAAAAAGCGCTTGCTGGCGTTCGACATGCATCTGGCCTCTATGAAAGGGGACATCACCCAGGAGGGGCATCAGATGCTGCAGCGGCTGATCGATGCCGAGGGTGCCGGCGACGCGAAGGCACTGCATTACGCGGGGCGTCCCTTGCTTATGCAGGGCCTCGGGGGGCAGGACATCTGCTTCTGGGGTGTGGTGGTGTTTTCGCGACGCCCGGTGGAGGAACATCCGGATGAGTGGTGTCTTGTCTACATGCCCGGCGAACCCTACCGTCCGCTGTTCGAATACCCCGCCTTCAGCACGTTCAAGCTATACCTGACGCTGAAGCTGGGTCTGCGCAGCTATGCGGCGCCTTTCGCCCGCTATCTGGATGAAGACAGCAAGGCGGACTTTTTCCAGACCTTCGCCCGCACACGGCAGTTGGGGACGCTCCAGGCCCGGCCGATTGCACGGTCGTTGTTCGATTTCATGCTGCACAGCCACGTCGGCAAGCTTCAGATCGATGCGCGGGTACTTGCGGTGCCCACCGCCGACGTGGACGCCGAGGCATCGCGTGAACGCTGGCTCGGCTATTTGGACACCGGCGTGACCATCGCCGGGCTGGCAGGGTTTTTCTTGCCGGTGGTGGGCGAGCTGATGATGGGCGTGGCGGTCGGCCAACTGTTGGCGGAAGTCTACGAGGGCATCGAAGACTGGGGCAGCGGCGACCGCCACGATGCCCTGGCGCACATGCTCGGGGTGGCGGAAAACGTTGCCCTCATGGCCGCGACGGCAGGCGTGGCCAAATCGTTGGGGGGCGTGGTGAGTCGCTCGCTTGCACGGCACCCGGAATTCTTCGGGCGTTTCGCTGCGGTGTTCGATCGGGCGGGCAGATCGCGATTGTGGATGCAGTCGTTGCAGGGGTATGAGCAGCCTGCGGCAACGGAGGCGCCGACGCAGGTCGATTATTCAGGGTTGTATCAGGCCCGCGACCGGACGTTCCTGCAGATCGAGGACAAGCACTATGCCGTGACGCTCGATCCCGATTCGAAGACCTGGCGGATCCTGCATCCGACGCGCAAGACGGCCTTTGCGCCTGAGCCCCTGCCCAATGGCGAAGGGGGCTGGCTGCGTCCCGGTGAGCAGGTCGAGCGATGGCGTGATTCTGCCTATGTGCTCAAGCGCATGAACCCGCGTCTGTCCGGTATCGATGACAGGCAGTTGGGGATGATCTGCAGGCTGACCGATACACCGCTCGATGAACTGCATCGGTTGGCGCAGGACAGTACGCCCCTGCCGCTGCGTCTGCAGGACATGGCCAAGCGCTTCGAGCTCGACGGCAAGTTGCGCCGTTTCATCGCCGACATGGAGCAAGGCAATGCGGGTGCCCCGCTGCATGCCCAGGAGCAGTTGCAAGCGTTGCCCATGCTCAAGGGTTGGCCCCATGGGCGCTACATCGAAGTGCTGGATGACGAGGCGAACGTCATGGCGACATACCCGCCCACTGCGGTGAGCGACCCTGACCTTTGCGTCCACGTGACCCAGACTCAATTGGCCGCCGGGCAATTGCTGCAGACGGTTGTCGGGGGACTCTACCCCGAAGAGGCGCAAACGCTGATCGGCGCCCCCGCCATCGGCGCAGGGCAGGACACGCAACTGGCGAAGCGACTGGGCGCCGAGCTCAAGGCCGGGCGGCGGCCGCTGTTCGAGCAGCTTTACCGGCTCTACGACTCAGGCGGGGCTAGCGATGTGAAAAAGGCCTGTGAAGCGTTTCCTGGCCTGCCTGAGCGCTGTGCCCGGCAGCTCATCGATCTGGCCCCCAGCGTCGAGCGCCAGCACTTGCAGGCTACCGGACGGCTGCCGATGGGATTGGCGCAAAGGATGCGCCAGATCCGCGACGCGGTGCGGATGGACAGGGCGCTGGCGGGATTCCACCTGCCCGAACTGGCCGATGACGATACGCAGAGGCTGGGCATTCGGTTGTTGGCGCATCTGGACGGCTGGCAGGCGGACTGGCGGCTGGAACTGCGCGAACGGACGTTCCCCGGCCCGTTGCTGGAAGGCATCGGCCATCCGGTTGCCGCGCTTGCCGAGACCTGCACGATCGTCAAATCGTCGGCCGGGTTTGAGGTGTTCAAGGGGAACCGGTCCCTGGGCCGGCTGCTGCCAGGGCCAGAAAGCCTGTATGCCGCTGTACTGAAAGGCATGCCGGCGTCGTGGCGCTCCACCACAGGGTTTGCCGAACAACGGCCGGGTGATGCCGCACGCCTGCGTGCTCGGCTGTTGGAGACCGCACTGGACGGCCGATTCGATGCCGAACGGGCACTGATCAACGATCTGCCGTTGCCGGTGCGCAAGGGGGTGGCGTGCGTGCAGGGCGACAGTCCCGTCGGTTCGCCGAAACACGCCGATGCCCTGCGACGCAAGGTCAAGCGGCTCTATCCGTTGTTTTCCGATGCGCAGGCCAACGCGCTTCTCGACGGACTGGGCCCGGATCGCCTGACCCGCGCCCGGGCGGTCAGGCAATTGGAACAGGCGCTGAAGGACCTGACCACCCGCCTTGAACGCTGGAGCGAGGACGGTGAGGCGCTGCAAGCCATGGGCGGCGAACTGCGTGAGGCCCGCCAGAGCCGGCGACAGGCGGCTCGACTGATCATTGAGGCCTGGCGGCGCAAGACCAGGATGGCCGACGGGCATTGCAGCCTCAGGCTCGACGACATGCGCATCGGAAAACTGCCGCACCTGCCCGCGAATGCTTCGTTCGATCATGTGAGGCACGTGTCCTTGAAGAACATGCAACTGACGGATGACGGGGTCTATTTTCTCAAGGCTTTCCAGAACGCCGAGTCCCTTGACCTGGACGGCAACCAGCTGACCCGGCTGCCGGAGGTGATTTCGCACATGCCTGCGCTCACGCGCCTGAGCCTTTCGGACAATCGCGTGCAACTGACCGAGCAGACACTGGCGAAACTGTCCGGGCTGCGCTCGTTGCACTCGCTGAACCTGAGCGGCAACGCGCTGGGGGCGACCCCGGATGTCGGCAAGATGTTCGATCTGCGCTTCCTGTCCCTGCGAAACACCCGGGCGACCGAGCTGCCCAAAGGCGTGTCCCGTTTGCCGAACCTCGACCGGGTCGATCTGCGCGACAACGATATCCGGCAACTGCCGAACTGGTTGTTCCAGGCGCCGAGGCGCATGAGCGAGACGGTCAACCTGCGGCACAATCCGCTGCAGGATCCCAGCCGCGGTTTGTTGTTGGCATACCGGGACCGTGTCGGGGTAGGGATGGGGTTCTTCGAAGACGACATCACCCGTCTCAGCGAGCGACAGGCCAAGGAACTGTGGTTCACGGACCGGGCCGGGCAGATGTTCGAGCAACGAAACAGGGTCTGGACGGCCTTCAAGGAAGATTCACGGGCCGGCGGTCTGTTTCATCTGCTCTCGGAGTTGGGGAACACCGCTGACTCCGAATTCGTTCATCAGGACATGGCGCGCCGGGTCTGGCGTGTGCTGCAGGCTGCCGAGGGCGATGCGGTGCTTTGCGAACAGGTTCTGGACCTGGCGGCCAACCCGATCCGCTGCACGGACTCGGCCGCGCTGAACTTCAGTCATCTGGAAGTGGCCGTGGAGGTGCATCAGATCCTCCACCGTCAGACGAATGCCGAGGCGAGCGCCGCGGACCTGCTGAGGCTGGGACAGAGGCTGTTTCGTCTGGAGCAGGTGGATCAGATCGTCCAAGCCCACATCGACAGCCATCCGAGGGTCGATGCGCTGGAGGTTGGCCTGGCTTATCGCACGGGCCTGGCCGAGGCCCTGGATCTGCCCGGCCAGCCCAGGCACATGCGTTTCGAGTTCTTGAGCGGCGTCACCGATGATGACCTCAAGGGCGCGTTGCTCAAGGTCAAGAATGCCGAGCTGTCGACACGGTTTCCGACGTATCTGGCGCAGCAGCCGTTCTGGTGCGACCTCATGAGGCAGCATCATCCCCGTCAGTTCAGCTCGACGGAAGCAATCTACCCACCCAGGCTGCAAGCCCTGTTCGAGAAGGCCGATACCCTGACGGATTCTGACTACCTCGAACAGGTCAGTGCGATTTCGCTTGAAAGGCAAACCGCCGAAACGAACCTGATGAAGCGTTTGACCGACGACGTCATCAAGCGCATCGAACTGGGCGTATGCGCCTTGTCCGATTTCTGAACGGTTGCGGATCCGGTCTCATTTGCCGCGGATCAGCCGGCGCAGGGCGAAGCGGTTGGGATGGCAGGCTTGGGCAACGGCTTTGGGCAAGGGCAGCGGCTCGTCGTCCAGCCATGCCGCCAGCAGCTCGCCGCACAGCGGTGCGGTGATCAGGCCACGCGAACCGTGCCCGCTGTTGATGTACAGGCCATCGAGCCATGGGCAGGGCACTTGCGGCACTTGCCGGGCATCCCTGGCCAGTGCGGCAAAGGCGTGGGCGAAGGCTTCGCGGTCGGCGAGGGGGCCGACGATGGGCAAGTAGTCGGGGCTGGTGCAGCGAAAGGCCGCGCGGCCCTGCAGATGGCTCACGTCCTGCCCGGGGATGTTCAGGCGTGCCGTCAGGTCGGCGGAGATCTCGTCGAGCATCGCCAGGTTGCCCAGGTGTTCTGCGGCGGTCGGCGTCAGGTCGTCGCTGTTGAAATCGAAGCTGGCGCCCAGCGTGTGTTCGCCCAAGCGGGCAGGGGCGACATAGCCTTCGGCGCACACCACGGTCTTCAGCGCCTGGCTCTGTGGCGTTTGCGCCAGGCGAGTGATCTGGCCGCGAATGCGCTTGAGCGGCAGTTCGGCGCTTTGCGCAAAGCGTCGGACATCGGCGGCGCCGGCGAGCACGACAACCGGCGCGCTGGCGATCAAGCGATCACCGTCGAAGGCCTGCCACTGGCCATCGACCTTGCGCAGCTCCAGCACTTCGTGATGGCGCAGCAGTTCGATGTTCGGTTGCGCGGCCTGCGCCTGGCACAGCGCCGGCGGGTGAACCCAGCCGCCCTCAGGGTAGAACAGGCCGCCGTGGGCCAGGCCGATCCCGGCACGGTCTTGCGCCTCGGGTTGGTCGAGCCATTGCAGCAGGTCCGGCGGGAACGCGGCGGCCAGTTGCGCGTGACGCTCGGCTTCCTTGTCGTTGAACGCCAGTTGCAGCACGCCGCAGCCGTCCCAGTCGGTGCCGCGCTGCAGGCTTTCCAGCAGACGGCGGGTGTAGCCGAAGCCGCTGACGATCAACTGCGACAAGGCCGTGCCGTGGGCCGACAGTTTCAGGTACAGCACGCCTTGGGGGTTGCCCGAGGCTTCCTGCGCCACCGCACCGTGGCGCTCCAGCAGGCTGACCTGCCAGCCCCGGGCCGCGAGGCTGGCGGCGCTGGCGCAACCGGCCAGCCCGGCGCCGATCACCAGCGCTCGGCGCTCACCGGTCAACGGTGCCGGGCGGGCGAACCAGGGCTTGTCCGGCGCGGGGGCGGGCACTTGCGCCGGCCAGCCGAGGAATTCGCCGCGCAGGATCTCCCACTTGTGGCCGATGCCCGGTGTGCGCTTCATCTTGAAGCCCGCCGCATTGAGCAGGCGCCGCACCCAGCCGGTGCTGGTGAAGGTGCTGAGGGTCGCGCCGGGCGCCGCCAGCCGGGCCAGTTCGGCGAACAGTTCGGCGGTCCACATGTCCGGGTTCTTCGCCGGCGCGAAACCGTCGAGAAACCAGGCGTCGATCCGGGCGTCCAACTGCGGCAGTTGCTCCAGCGCATCGCCGATCAGCAGGGTGAGGGTGACCCGGCCGTTGTCCAGCACGATGCGCTGGAACCCTTGATGGATCGCTACATAGCGCTTGAGCAATTGATCGGCGAACGTGGTCAGTTCCGGCCACAGCGAAAGCGCTCGCTCAAGGTCCGCAGGGCTCAGCGGGTACTTTTCGACGCTGACGAAATGCAGCCGTGCACCGGCCGGGGCAGACTGTTCGAACAGTTGCCAGGCACAGAGGAAGTTCAGCCCGGTGCCGAAGCCTGTCTCGCCGATCACAAACCTGCCGTTTGCCGGCAAAGCGGCGAAGCGCTCGGCCAGGCGGTTCTGTTCGAGGAACACGTAGCGGGTCTCTTCCAGCCCGGACTGGTCGGAAAAGTACACATCGTCAAAGGCCCGCGAACGCGGGCGTCCCAGGTCGTCCCAGTCGAGCTGGGCGTGGGGCAGTTCAGGTTTCATGGCAGGCTCGGCAACGGCAAGGCCGCCATTCTAGCCGATTGCGCAGGGGCGGCTTGATCCATGGCAAAGCTTGCGGCCGCAGGTTTACGGACAATCCGCCGCCCGCCGGAATTTCTGTGCCGCGCCGGTGCCTGATCCGCTAGTCTTGCTGAACCCTGGAAGGAGCCGCCCCATGTTCGAATCCGCTGAAATCGGTCACGCCATCGACAAAGACACTTACGAAGCCGCGGTGCCGGCCCTGCGCGAAGCGCTGCTCGAAGCCCAGTTCGAGCTGCAGCAGCAACGGCGTTTTCCGGTGATCGTCCTGATCAACGGGATCGAGGGGGCCGGCAAGGGCGAAACGGTCAAGTTGCTCAACGAATGGATGGATCCGCGCCTGATCGAGGTGCGCACCTTCGATCAGCAGACCGACGAAGAACTGGCCCGGCCGCCGGCCTGGCGCTACTGGCGGATGCTGCCGGCCAAGGGGCGGATGGGTATCTTCTTCGGCAACTGGTACAGTCAGATGCTGCAGGGGCGGGTGCACGGGCTGTTCAAGGATCCGCGGCTGGATCAGGCGATCAACGCCGCCGAGCGCCTGGAAAAGATGCTCTGCGACGAAGGCGCGTTGATCTTCAAGTTCTGGTTCCACCTGTCCAAGAAACAGATGAAGGCGCGGCTCAAGGCCCTGGCCGACGACCCGCTGCACAGTTGGCGGATCAGCCCGCTGGACTGGCAGCAATCGCAGACCTACGACAAGTTCGTCAAATACGGCGAGCGTGTGCTGCGCCGCACCAGCCGCGACTACGCGCCCTGGCATGTGATCGAGGGGATGGACGCCCATTACCGCAGCCTGGCGGTGGGCAAGATCCTGCTGGAGGGGCTGCAGAACGCGCTCAAGCGTCAGGACGTGCACGCGCAAGAGGTCAACGCCGCGCCGCTGGGCACGCCGGTCGATCAGATGAACCTGCTCGACAGCCTCGACCTGACCCAGTCCCTGGACAAGAAAGACTACGAAGAGCAACTGATCACCGAACAGGCCAGGCTGTCCGGGCTGATGCGCGACAAGCGCATGCGCCGCCATGCGCTGGTGGCGGTGTTCGAAGGCAACGACGCGGCCGGCAAGGGCGGGGCGATCCGCCGGGTGGCGGCGGCGCTCGATCCGCGTCAGTACAGCATCGTGCCGATTGCCGCACCGACCGAAGAGGAACGTGCGCAACCGTACCTGTGGCGCTTCTGGCGGCACATTCCGGCGCGGGGCAAGTTCACCGTGTTCGACCGCTCCTGGTACGGCCGGGTGCTGGTGGAACGGGTCGAAGGCTTCTGCAGCAAGGCCGACTGGCTGCGGGCCTACGGCGAGATCAATGACTTCGAGGAGCAGGTCGCCGACGCCGGGGTGATCGTGGTCAAGTTCTGGCTGGCCATCGACAAGGACACCCAGATGGAACGCTTCCAGGCCCGGGAAGAGATCCCCTTCAAGCGCTTCAAGATCACCGAGGACGACTGGCGCAACCGCGACAAGTGGGATGCCTACCGCGCGGCGGTGGGCGACATGGTCGACCGCACCAGCACCGAGGTCTCGCCGTGGACGCTGGTCGAGGCCAACGACAAGCGCTGGGCCCGGGTCAAGGTGCTGCGCACGATCAACCGGGCGCTGGAGGAGGCCTTCGAAAAGTCCGACCGCCGGGAGAAAAAGCACAAGAGCTGAACCGATGGACACGCATACGCCGGGTGAATGATCGTCGCGGCAGGTCCAGGGGTGGACTTATGCTCGGAGCCACTCCCAACCGACTACTGCAATGAGGTGTGCGATGCGTGAAGTGGTGATCGTCGACAGCGTCCGGACCGGCCTGGCCAAATCCTTTCGCGGCAAGTTCAACATGACCCGTCCCGATGACATGGCGGCCCATTGCGTCAATGCCTTGCTCACCCGCAACGACATCGACCCGGCCAGCGTCGAGGACTGCATCGTCGGCGCCGGCTCCAACGAAGGCGCCCAGGGCTACAACATCGGCCGCAACGTGGCGGTGCTGTCGCACCTGGGCACCGGCACCGCCGGCATGACCCTCAACCGCTTCTGCTCGTCGGGCCTGCAGGCGATCGCGATCGCGGCCAACCAGATCGCGTCCGGCTGCAGCGACATCATCGTGGCCGGCGGCGTCGAGTCGATCAGCCTGACCCTCAAGAGCGTCAACACCGACCACCTGATCAACCCGCTGCTCAAGCAACGGGTGCCGGGCATCTACCACACCATGGGCCAGACCGCCGAAACGGTGGCGCGGCGCTATGGCGTCACCCGCGAAGCGCAGGACCGCTATGCGCTGCAAAGCCAGCTGCGCACTGCCCAGGCCCAGGCGGCGGGGCTGTTCGACGACGAAATCGTGTCGATGGCGGTGAAGTACCGGGTCGAGGACAAGACCACCGGCGCCGAACAGATCCTCGACGCCATCGTCGACCGCGACGACTGCAACCGCCCCGACACCACCTACGAAAGCCTGGCCGGGCTCAAGCCGGTGTTCGCCGAAGACGGTTCGGTGACCGCCGGCAACTCGTCGCAATTGTCCGACGGCGCGTCGATGACCCTGGTGATGAGTCTTGAGAAAGCGCTGCAGCTGGGGCTCAAGCCCAAGGCGTTTTTCCGCGGTTTCACCGTGGCCGGCTGCGAGCCGGACGAAATGGGCATCGGCCCGGTGTTCTCGGTGCCGAAACTGCTCAAGGCCAAGGGCCTGCAAGTGGCGGACATCGATCTGTGGGAGCTCAACGAGGCGTTCGCCTCACAGTGCCTGTACAGCCGCGACCGGCTGGAGATCGACAACGAACGGTACAACGTCAACGGCGGTTCGATCTCCATCGGCCACCCGTTCGGCATGACAGGATCGCGGCAGGTCGGGCATCTGGTGCGCGAACTGCAGCGGCGCAACCTGCGTTACGGGATCGTCACCATGTGCGTGGGGGGCGGAATGGGCGCGACGGGGTTGTTCGAGGCGGTGCGTTGAGCCCTGAGACAGCAAGGTCGCCTGATTGACCGCCATCGCGAGCAGGGAACAGGTTCTTGCTCTATCTGCCAGCATCCAGCAGTTGCATCCGCGCAATGTAGGCGCGGATCTCCTGCTCGGCTTTCTCCAGGCTGTCGAACGGCCCTTCGAGGGTGTTCTCCCGCGTGCTGAAGAACAGTTCGCCGTTGACCCGGCACAGCCGGTCGCTGCGAAAGTGCATGGCGGGTTCCGGATCCTGGGCGCGCATGCCGTACATGGTGGGTCTCCTGGAGGGGCGCTGGAAGGATCCAATGAGCTTATGCCTGAAGCACTTGGCGCGCCTGCCGAGCCGATCAACGGGCGTACGTCAACATTCCGCTGCGACCCGCACCGTTCCGTTTGCGGCCTGACCCCAACTGTCCCTGTGTCGCGCCGGTCGCCGCGCCTAGAATGAGCGCACTCGTCAGTCGTTTTCGGGGTACTCATGCACATTTCATCGGGCCGTTGGGTGTACGGCATGTTCCTGGCCTTGCTGACCGCGTTCCTGTGGGGAATCCTGCCGATCAAGCTCAAGCAGGTGCTGGTGGCGATGGATCCGGTCACGGTGACCTGGTTCCGCCTGCTGGTCTCCGGCGGTTGCCTGTTCGTCTATCTGGCGGCCACCCGGCGCCTGCCCAGCCGCAAGGCGCTCGGGCCCAAGGGCGGGTGGCTGGTGCTGATGGCGGTGCTCGGGCTGGTGGGCAACTATGTGCTGTACCTGATGGGCCTGAACCTGCTCAGTCCCGGTACGGCGCAGCTGGTGGTGCAGATGGGGCCGATCATGCTCTTGATCGCCAGCCTGTTCGTGTTCAAGGAGCGCTTCAGCATCGGCCAGGGCATCGGCCTGGCGGTGCTGCTGATCGGCTTCGCGCTGTTTTTCAACCAGCGCCTGGCGGAGCTGCTGACGTCGTTGTCCGACTACACCGCCGGCGTCCTGCTGGTGCTGCTGGCCTCGACCGTGTGGACGTTCTACGCGTTGGGCCAGAAGCAGTTGCTGACCGTGTGGAATTCGCTGCAGGTGATGATGGTGATCTACCTGTTCTGCGCCTTGCTGCTCACGCCCTGGGTGCATCCGCAGGAGGCGCTCGGCCTCAGCCCGTTGCAGGGCTGGCTGCTGCTGGCGTGCTGCATGAACACCCTGATCGCCTACGGCGCGTTCGCCGAGGCGCTGGCGCATTGGGAGGCGTCGCGGGTCAGCGCGACGTTGGCGATCACGCCGCTGGTGACGTTCGGGGCGGTGGCGGTGGCGGCCTGGTGCTGGCCTGACTACGTGCACGCCGAGCAGATCAACCTGCTGGCGTACGGCGGGGCGGTGCTGGTGGTGCTGGGTTCGGCGCTGGTGGCCCTGGGGCCTTCGCTGATCGCCGGGCTCAAGGCGCGGCGGGCCAAGGTCGTGCCGGGCTGAGCGGGGCCCTCGCTGACGCCATCGCGGGCAAACCGAGCTCCCACAATCTAGGCGGCGCTCTGCCGACCCCATCGCCAGCAGGCTGGCTCCCACAGGGTTCTGCGGTGAACACAGGGGCTGCATTCACCCGAGCCTTTTGTGGGAGCCAGCCTGCTGGCGATGGCGCCCGCGAAGGCGCCGCAAGGATCAGCCCTTGGCCCCGGCCTCCAGCATGTTCTCCGGCCGCACCCAGGCGTCGAACTGCTCATCGGTCAGGTAACCCAGCTGCAATGCCGCCTCCCGCAGGGTCAGCCCTTCGCTGTAGGCCTTCTTGGCGATTTCCGCCGATTTGTCGTAGCCGATGTGCGGGTTCAGCGCCGTCACCAGCATCAGGCCGCGTTCCAGGTGTTCCGCCATTTTCTCCGCATCCGGCTCCAGCCCGGCGATGCAGTGCTGCTGGAAGTTGCTGCAGCCGTCCCCCAGCAGACGGATCGATTGCAGCAGGTTGTGGATGATCACCGGCTTGAACACGTTCAGTTGCAGGTGGCCTTGGCTGGCGGCGAAACCGATCGCCACGTCGTTGCCCAGCACCTGGCAGGCCAGCATCGACAGCGCTTCGCATTGGGTAGGGTTGACCTTGCCGGGCATGATCGAGCTGCCCGGCTCGTTGGCCGGCAGCTTCACTTCGGCGAAGCCTGCGCGGGGACCTGAGCCGAGCAGGCGCAGGTCGTTGGCGATCTTCATCAGGGCCACGGCGAGGGTCTTCAGGGCGCCGGACAAGGTGGTCAGCGGCTCGTGGCCGGCGAGGGCGGCGAACTTGTTCGGCGCGGTGACGAACGGCAGCCCGGACAGCGCCGCCAGTTCAGCCGCGATGGCTTCGGCGAAGCCGTGGGGCGAGTTCAGGCCGGTGCCGACGGCCGTGCCGCCCTGGGCCAGTTCGCACACCGCCGGCAGGGCGGCGCGGATCGCCCGCTCGGCGTAGTCCAGTTGGGCGATGAAGCCGGAGACTTCCTGGCCGAAGGTGATCGGCGTGGCGTCCATCATGTGGGTGCGGCCGGTCTTGACCAGCTTCAGGTGCCGCGCCGACAGCTCCGCGAGGCCGCCGGACAGCTCGGCGATGGCCGGCAGCAACTGGCTCTGCACCGCCTGGGCCGTGGCGATGTGCATGGCGGTGGGGAAGCAGTCGTTGGAGCTCTGGGAGCGGTTGACGTGATCGTTCGGGTGCACCGGCAGCTTGCCGCCGCGCGGGTTGCCGGCCAGTTCGTTGGCGCGCCCGGCGATCACTTCGTTGACGTTCATGTTGCTCTGGGTGCCGCTGCCGGTCTGCCAGACCACCAGCGGGAACTGGTCGTCGTGCTGGCCGTCGAGCACTTCGTCGGCGGCCTGTTCGATCAGGCGGGCGATGTCGGCGGGCAGGTCGCCGTTGCGGTCGTTGACCCGGGCGGCGGCCTTCTTGATCAACGCCAGGGCGTGCAGCACCGGCAACGGCATGCGCTCCTGGCCGATGGCGAAGTTGATCAGCGAGCGTTGCGTCTGAGCGCCCCAGTAAGCGTCGTCCGGGACCTCGATCTGGCCCAGGCTGTCGGTTTCGATACGGCTCATCGTGCACACTCCTGTCGGTCTGATTTGCGCTGTTTAGGCCGGCTTCGGCCAAGGTGGTTCCATCGAACCGATTGTTGACCGCTCACGCCCGCCAGGCAAGCGCGGCAAGGCCCGGGGGTTGAGCCCCGATGTTAATCAGGCGCAGAATGGTCGCCCTTGGGGTTTTACCTCGCCTGCTAGAAAAGGAAACTCGATGACTCGTCTTCGTGCCATCTGCACCGCGGTTGCCCTGGTCTGCGCCAGCGGCCAGGTGCTTGCCGATACCGCCAGCCACAACGCCAGTGCCGAAGCTTTCCTGACCCTGGCGCACGCCGACAAGCTGGGCACTCCGGTGTACATGCAGGTTCAGCAGATGTTCGCCCAACGCTTTGAACAGACCAAGGCGCCCGAATCCAAGAAAGCCGTGCTGGAGACCTACCAGGCCAAGGCCAACGCCGCCCTGGACCAGGCCATCGGCTGGAACAAGCTGAAGCCGGACATGGTCAAGCTCTACACCAGCAACTTCAGCGAATCGGAGCTCAAGGACCTGGTGGCGTTCTACCAGTCGCCGCTGGGCAAGAAAGTCCTGGAGAAAATGCCGCAGCTGACCCAGCAATCGGCCCAGATGACCCAGGCCAAGCTGGAAAGCGCCGTGCCGGTGGTCAACAAGCTGCTGGACGACATGACCAACGAGCTGGCCCCGAAAGGCGCGGCACCGGCCAAGAAAAAGCCGTAAGCGGAGTCCGTGATGACCATGCAACAACGCATCGAATCGACGCTGGCCCTGCTTCAGCCTGAACACCTGCAGGTGCTGGACGAAAGCCACATGCACAGCCGCGGCCTGCAGACCCACTTCAAGGCCGTGGTGGTCAGCGCCCAGTTCGAGGGCCTGAACCGGGTCAAGCGCCACCAGAAGGTCTACGGCACGCTCGGCGAGCTGATGGGCGAGTTCCATGCGTTGGCGCTGCACACCTACACCCCGCAGGAATGGGCGCAGGTCGGGGCCGCCCCGGCGTCGCCGACCTGCGCTGGCGGCAGCAAGCATTGACCCTTGGTTTTTTGCTAGAATCCGCAACGCGCCGCTGACCCGGCGCGTTTTTTTTCGCATCCGGTTCACCCTTTGCGAGGGTAGCCACCTGGAGAGACACCCATGACACAACCGATTGTCGTGGCGGCACTGTATAAGTTCGTCACCCTCGAAAATTACGTCGACCTGCGCGAGCCGCTGCTCAAGGCCATGCTCGACAACGGCATCAAAGGCACCCTGCTGATCGCCGAGGAAGGCATCAACGGCACCGTGTCCGGCACCCGCGAAGGCATCGACGGGCTGCTGGCCTGGCTGCGCGACGACCCGCGCATGGTCGACATCGACCACAAAGAATCGTACTGCGACGAGCAGCCGTTCTACCGCACCAAGGTCAAGCTCAAGAAAGAGATCGTGACCCTGGGCGTCCCGGGCGTCGACCCGAACAAGAAGGTCGGCACCTACGTCGAACCGCAGGACTGGAACGCGCTGATCAGCGATCCCGAGGTGCTGCTGATCGATACGCGCAACGACTACGAAGTGTCGATCGGCACCTTCGAAGGCGCCATCGATCCGAAGACCACGACCTTTCGCGAGTTCCCGGACTACATCAAGGCGCATTTCGACCCGGCCGTGCACAAGAAGGTCGCGATGTTCTGCACCGGCGGCATCCGCTGCGAGAAGGCCTCCAGCTACATGCTGGGCGAAGGCTTCGAAGAGGTCTACCACCTCAAGGGCGGGATCCTGAAGTACCTCGAAGAAGTGCCGCAGGAAGAGACCAAGTGGCAGGGCGACTGCTTCGTGTTCGACAACCGCGTCACCGTGCGCCATGACCTGAGCGAAGGCGACTACGACCAATGCCACGCCTGCCGCAACCCGGTGAGCGTCGAGGATCGCGCCTCCGAACACTACGTGGCCGGGATCAGTTGCCCGCACTGCTGGGACACCCTCAGCGAGAAGACCCGCCGCAGCGCCATCGACCGGCAAAAGCAGATCGAACTGGCCAAGGCGCGCAACATGCCGCACCCGATCGGCTACAACTATAAGCAAGCATCCACCGAGGCCTGAACCATGTCTGCGCGCCTGCTCTATGTGATGGATCCGATGTGTTCCTGGTGCTGGGGGTTCGCCCCGGTGGCCAAGGCCCTGGTCGAGCAAGCGCAGGCGGCGGGAGTGGAGCTGCACCTGGTGGTCGGCGGATTGCGCACCGGCAGCGGTGCGGCACTGGAGCCGACCACCCGGCGCTACATCCTTGAGCACTGGCACGCGGTCGCCGAGGCCACGGGCCAGCCGTTCCGGTTCGAAGGCGCGTTGCCCGACGGTTTCGTCTACGACACCGAGCCTGCCTGCCGCGCCATCGTCACCGCACGCAGCCTGGCGCCGGACTGCGCCTGGAAACTGCTGGGCCTGATCCAGCATGCGTTCTACGCCGAAGGCCGCGACGTCACCCACGCCAGCGTACTGGTGGAGCTGGCGGAGCGGGCCGGCGTGCCGCGCATCGAGTTCGCCGAAGCCTTCGACCGCGCCGAGCAGCACGCGGCCACCGCCGCCGATTTCAGTTGGGTGCAGGACCTGGGCATCGCCGGGTTCCCGACCCTGCTGGCCGAGCGCAACGGCCAGTTGGCGCTGCTGACCAACGGCTATCAGCCGTTGGGCGAGCTCTCGCCGTTGCTCGGCCGATGGCTGGAGCGCGCCGCCTGTGTCTGACCCGGCCGATGACACGCCAGCCGTCAAGCGTGTCGACCGGCTGAGCTGGGCTGAAGTCCGGCGACTGGCGCTGCATCACAAGAAAGCCCTGTGGATCGCCAACGGCGTGGCCGTGCTGGCGACGCTGTGCAGCGTGCCGATCCCGCTGCTGTTGCCGCTGTTGGTGGACGAAGTCCTGCTGGGCCACGGCGACGCCGCGCTCAAGGTCATGAACCACGTGCTGCCGTCGATGTGGCAGCAGGCGGCCGGCTACATCGGCCTCATGCTGCTGGTGACCTTGACCCTGCGCTGCAGCGCCCTGTGCTTCGGCGTGCTGCAGGCGCGGTTGTTCGCCCGGCTGGCCAAGGACATCGTCTACCGCATCCGGATCCGGCTGATCGAGCGCCTCAAGCGCATCTCCCTCGGCGAATACGAAAGCCTGGGCAGCGGCACGGTGACCACGCACCTGGTCACCGACCTGGACACCCTGGACAAGTTCGTCGGCGAAACCCTCAGCCGTTTCCTGGTGGCGATGCTCACCCTGGTGGGCACCGCGAGCATTCTGGTGTGGATGCACTGGAAGCTCGCGCTGCTGATCCTGCTGTTCAACCCGCTGGTGATCTACGCCACGGTGCAGTTGGGCAAACGGGTCAAGCACCTGAAGAAACTGGAGAACGACAGCACGTCGCGCTTCACCCAGGCGCTGAGCGAAACCCTCGACGCGATCCAGGAAGTGCGCGCCGGCAACCGCCAGGGCTTCTTCCTCGGTCGCCTCGGCCTGCGCGCCCAGGAGGTGCGCAACTACGCGGTCAACTCGCAGTGGAAGACCGACGCCTCCAATCGGGCCAGCGGCCTGCTGTTCCAGTTCGGCATCGACATCTTCCGCGCGGCGGCGATGCTCACGGTGCTGTTCTCGGACCTGTCCATCGGCCAGATGCTCGCGGTGTTCAGCTACCTGTGGTTCATGATCGGCCCGGTCGAGCAGTTGCTGAACCTGCAATATGCCTACTACGCGGCGGGCGGCGCGCTGTCGCGGATCAACGAACTGCTGGCCCGCGCCGACGAGCCGCAGTACCCCGGCGGCATCGATCCGTTCAAGGGCCGCGAGACGGTCGGCATCCAGGTGCAGGGCCTGAGCTTCGGCTACGGCGACGAGCTGGTGCTGGACCGGATGGACCTGTCCATCGCCCCCGGCGAGAAGGTGGCCATCGTCGGCGCCAGCGGCGGCGGCAAGAGCACCCTGGTGCAACTGCTGCTGGGGCTGTACACGCCGCTGGCCGGCACCATCCGCTTCGGCGGCTGCACCCAGCAGGACATCGGCCTGGAGACGGTACGGGAAAACGTGGCGGTGGTGCTGCAGCATCCGGCGCTGTTCAACGACACGGTGCGGGCCAACCTGACCATGGGCCGCACCCGCAGCGACGAGGCCTGCTGGCAGGCGTTGCAGATCGCTCAGCTCGAACCCGCCATCCGTGCGCTGCCCGATGGCCTGGACAGCATCGTCGGCCGCTCCGGCGTACGCCTGTCCGGCGGGCAGCGCCAGCGCCTGGCGATCGCGCGGATGATCCTGGCCGAGCCGAAAGTGGTGATCCTCGACGAAGCCACCTCGGCCCTCGACGCCGCCACCGAGTACAACCTGCACCAGGCCCTGGCGCGGTTCCTCGACGGCCGTACCACCCTGATCATCGCCCATCGCCTGTCGGCGGTGAAACAGGCCGACCGGGTGCTGGTGTTCGACGGCGGGCAGGTGGCCGAAGACGGCGACCACCAGCAACTGATCGCCGACGGCGGGCTGTACGCCAAGCTCTACGGGCACCTGCAGCGGCTGTAGGTCAGCCCCACAGGATGTTCAGCGCCTCTGCCGAACCGTCGTACCCGAACTCCTTGATGACGACCGAACAACTGGTGCAGGGCGGCATGGTCGTGGCCACGTCCACCGATCGGAGCCTGTTTTTGTCCGGATACCGTTCCCTGAGGAGGGCGATCAGCTTGGCCTCGCTGTCCAGCGAGGTCGGTCGGCCGGTCCTTGCCGGCGTGTAGGTTTCCACGTCGAGGATCGTAAGGGGAATCGCGTACACCTTTCCTTCGCCGGAGACGCCCAACGACGTTCTGGCAACGTCCTGACCGAAGTCAGCGTTGATGTAGGTGGTGCCGTCGACGACAACCTTCTCTTGGGCCGACGCCGACTTGAACAGCGGCAGTTCCCCCGTCAATCCTTGTCCGCCGGAAACGCTTACGTAGACTTCGCGAGCTCCGGTTGCCGTCTCGACGTCGGCATACGCGATGTTGCGCGCATTCGTCGTTCTCTGTTGCTCAGGCAACAGGTTCTGAAACTTGTCCATCGCCTTGTTGATTTTCAGGTCGCTGTTCGGTTTGACGGCAATGGTCTTTTCCCCGAACAAGGTATCGAATATCTCGGCGGCCCGGCGGCGGAAGGATTCGTCGGCGGTCTTGCTGCGCGACCATGAGGCGGTTCCGGCCGGGAGGCGGCTGACCATCATGCGTGTGGCGTGGTCAAAAAGCAGGGCTTCCCCCGGGCTGGTGTCGACCTTGAGCCGCTTCAGCGTTTGCGGAGGATTGGCATGTCCGCCGATCGGAATGGCGATCTCCTCCATGGTTTTCAGCGCGCGCTCCACCAGCGCCTTTCCGTGGATCCTGACCATGTTGTTGGCGTTGAGCGAGCCTGTGTAGACCGTCTTCAGTTCTTCGGCCAGGTCTGCGGGCAAGGTATCTGCCTTGCGCAAGGACAGCGGCGGAAAGATGTTCTGGCCCGGCGCCAGTTCGGCGACATAGAAATCGCCTGCATAGAGCCGAGTGAACAGGTAGCGCGTTGATTCGTCCTTCGACGGGACAAGGATGGCGCCGACCTTGAACTCGTCGAACAGATTGCGTCGCCCATAGGGAATCCTTGCCTTGATCCGTGCGTAGATCCCTTTCTGGAAATTGACGTAGGCCTTGAGCCCTCTGATGCCTTTGAGGGCCTTCAACGCTGTCGGCTGTCTTGCGACGGCGGGTTGGTAGAGGAAATCGCCGAACCACGGCGCCCAGCCCTTGCTTTCGTCCTGGCTGCCGATGGGGGGCGTCGGGGCCGGTTCCCGGGTGACATAGATCGTGCGGCAGACTTCATCTCCCGGCGAACGCTTTGCCCGGCAAGGCAAGGGTTTGTGCATCACCCGATCGTCGATCAGGTCGGCGCGGCGCAGTTGATCGCCGTCCAGCCGATAGGGAATGTCATCGATCAGCAGCGTGGTGCGGCCGTCGACTTCGAGCAGTTCCCGGACATGCGCCTTTTCGGGAATCAAGGCCAGCGCATGGGTGTCGGTCGGCGGCAGCATCGGGAAGGATGACTGTCCCTGCACGAAATCCTTGGGGTAAAGGGACAGGCGGGGGCCGTAGGGCAACGCTGTCGACGGATCGACCCGATGGTGCCGCGCCGGATTCGATGGGTGGGTGTTGCGCACCCACACGTCATCCGTTCCGTTGACCGTTGCCAGTCGGTCGCGCTCGGTCATGGGCTTCCAGCGCGCAGGGTCGATTGCGTAGGAACCGTCATGGAGCGGGGGAAAGGATTTTTTTCCCGTGCTCAGGTTCTTGAGCGCGTGCAGGCCGGTCTGACCTGCCAGGCGTACGCCGCTGACCAGGGACTTTAACAGCGTCGGCAGGCCGTCGAGCGGATTCAGGTTGTTCAGTGAGCTGACAAAAAGTTTGCGCGACAGCGTGGAGAATGTAGGCAGACTGGCCTTTACCGCCATTTGTGAGGCTTTGGCGCCGACCCTGGCGAGGCGCACCGAGCCCGATATGAACTTGCCGACAGGAAAAAGAAAGGACGCCAGATCCAGGAAGAGCGCAATGCCGCCCATGATCCTGTCGGTGGTCTTCTCGGACTGAAGGTCTTCAGTGCTGCCCCAGAAAGGCACCAGTCCCTTGATGATCGCCAGCAGCGTTTCCCAGCGCTCTGCCTCCCTGGCCCTTTGCTCGTCGAAGACGGTCAAGCCACGGGCCTGGGTGCGCAAGCGGTGTTCGTCGACAAACAGAAACTCGGAAGCGACGCATTGCGCCAGTGCCATGAGTCTTGGGGAATGCCAGCTCGTGGGGCCTTCGTCGCGGTTGGCCGGGGCGGTTGACGTGGCGGCGGACAAATGGGCGACTTCGTCAATGTAGGCAATGCAATAGGCTGCATTCTTGGGCGGCGTGCCGTTCAAGTGTGCGTTCCAGTCGAGCAACAGGTCATGGTGGGCCGCCGGGTCAAACGGTTTCCCCGAGATCGGGGCGCGCAAGGGGTATTCGGTGCCCTCCGCGCTGGAGAGGACGAACTTCAGGGCGGTGTGTCGGCGAACGATCCCGGCGCTCGGAATGAGCTCGTAGTAATGGGCGTCATCGTCGATGAGCACCTCCAGAAGAAATCCCTTTCTTGCCTGAACCGTCTCAAGCCCTCGGCCTGCGCCCAGCACCTTGCGCAGGCACAGCACACGGATCTCGCCCGTTTCCAGCAAACGGCGGTCGCTGAGCGGCAAAGAGGCCAGCAGGCCGGTGATCAGGGTTCGGTAGGCGGCCCTGGCGGTCGAAAGGTAAAGGCTGAAACTGTCCTCGAACAAAGCATTGATGTCAGGCAGTGTCTTGCCGTTTGGATTGGGTCTTCCCAGGAAGATGACCGGCAGCGTTCCATTGCCCCGGGCTTCCTCTGCCTCGTGGTGGACGATCCTCTGGCCGTCGATCCTGATCCAGTGGCCGTTGTGTGTCCTGCCGTCAGTCTTGGTGACAAACCACTTCCTGGCGTTTTCGAATTGTCCGTCGGCATAGACATCGACAAACGTATTGCCTCGATGCGTGTGGGTCGGTACGCGCCCGTGTCCGTACTTGTTCGAGGGGCTGTTCGGCAGAAGTGTGCGGCCGTCGGACTCGAACGCGTCGGCGCCGAACAGGCGGTCCTTGATCTGCTTGGCCATCTTCATTCTTTCCGGAGGCGGCGAGTCCAGTGCCAGCACAGCGTTGGTCAGGCTGGTTTCGTGAGCCTCCAGGGCTCTGAACACCTGTTCGATATCGGCCTTTTCGTAATCGCCGGCGGGACGGGAGCGAATCACCCCGTTGCACACCGCCCACTCCAGTGCGGGCGTCAGCCGCAACCGTGTGATCATCGCCAGTTCCTGCGCGGAGGCATCGACGCTGCGCTCCAGAGGCAGGTCGACGAGCTGCTGGAACGACAGCGGCTGTGCATCATCCAGGCTCAGTTCCTCGGACAACAGCACACCGTGCATGAAGTTCACCCACACCACCGAGCTCTTGTAGCGAAGGTCGCAGGGGATGTCTCGCACGGCGAAGTCCTTTGACAGCCGGGTCTGCAGCACATGGGCCAGCAAAATCGCTTCCTTGGCGGTTCGAGCCGCTCCCGTCTGCCGCAAGTGCTGTTCGAAGCGCTCGCGCAGGGTCTGATAGCCATGGCCCCAGAGGGCAGGATCCCCCCAGCGGAAGCCGGCCAGGGTTTGCGGATCGTCCGTCGTCGGCCCGGACGAGTAGACGGTGATGGCCCGGCACAGCAACTGATGGCGCAATGAGTCCGGGGTCTGCTCGCCGGGGGCGGCGCCATGCCACCTCAGCGTCTGGAGCAGGCGGCCGGTCAGCTCCTGCGCCGGCGGCGATTCCAGCACTTTTGACAGGAGTGCCCAAGGTGTTGCGCGCAATTCCTTTTCGCTGACGGAGCGCAGTACATCGGCGCCCAGCCTCCTGATCAGCGACGGCCGGCCGGCCATGAAGTGCTTCACCGTGGTGACGATCAGCGCGTCGCGACGCTTTGCCGCGAAGTCTTCGAGCGTCAGCGCTTGGAGGGTGGCGCTATGGTGGCTCTGTAGCCATCGGAACAGTTTTCGGTCCTTGGCACCGGGCTGACGGATCAGCCGTTCCACGCTCGGGACGTCATCGAGACCGAGCGCCTGCCGCGCGCGATGTTCATCGGTGACGGTCGTGTCGGTTGCCGTTTCGGTTGTCTGGGTCATGTCGCAGTCCTTGGCGATGGTCCCGACAGGCATGTCGGGAATCCGGAGTGCCCAGTAAATCGGCGTCCGCGTCCCGGTTGGCGGTACATATGCAGGGCGCACGATTCTGCCGCAGGGTGGCCGATCAGCCGCTTGCCGTAACCCGCAAGGCCTCCTAGTCTTGGGGAGATGGTCTGATAGAGACGGACGATCAGGCAGTGACCATGCAAGGAACCACATGACTCGAACGCGTACTCTCGGAACGCCGCGGTTGCTGGGCATCGTCTGGCCATTCATCGCCGTCGTGCTGTTTCAGGCTTTGTTGGGGGGCGTGAGCCTTTACGTCCTGTCGGCGGTACGTGGCTATGTGGCTGGCGAAAGCCTCTGGTCCAAAGGCCAGAAGGACGCCATCTATTACCTCAACCTCTACGCCGACAGCCGTGACGAGGCGATCTACCTCAAGTACCAGAACGCGATCGCCGTGCCTCAGGGCGGGCATCAGCTGCGCCTGGCCCTGGATCGGCGTCCGCCCGACCTGCAGGCGGCGCGGGAGGGCATCCTCAAGGGCGGCAACCATCCCGACGATGTCTCCAGCCTGATCTGGCTGTACCTCAATTTCCGGCACTTCAGCTATCTGGAGACCGCCATCGACCGCTGGACCCTGGGCGACGCCTATCTGGTGGAGCTCGACGGCGTGGCCCGGGAGATGCACGAGAAAATCAGCGCAAACGCCGCCGGCGATGAAGACATTCGACGCTGGAAGGGGCGCATCTTTGCGATCAACGATGGCGTGACGCCTGCGGCGAAGGCGTTCAGCGACGCGTTGGGTGAAGGATCGCGGGTGATCCTGCGCTTGTTGCTGTTCACCAACCTGGCCACGGCGCTGGGCCTGATCGTGCTGGCCCTGTGGCGCACCCGCAAGCTGCTCAAGCAGCGGCACGCGTTCGCCGAGGCGCTGCAACTGGAAAAGGACCGCGCCCACATCACCTTGCACTCGATCGGCGACGGCGTGATCACCACCGACGTCAACGGTGCGATCGACTACATGAACCCCGCCGCCGAAGCCCTGAGCCACTGGAAGGCGGAGCAGGCCGCCGGCCTGCCGCTGGCGGCGCTGTTCAACCTGCTGGACGACAATGCCCAGGCCGAAGGCCCGACGCTGATCGAACGCATCCTGAGCGGCCAGCTCACCGGCGGCAGCGAGCATTCAAGGCTCATCCAGCGCCTGGACGGCAGCACGGTGTCGGTGACCCTGGTGGGGGCGCCGATCCGCAACGCCGGCAAAGTCAGCGGCTCGGTGCTGGTGCTGCACGACATGACCCAGGAGCGTCAATACATCGCCAATCTGTCGTGGCAGGCCACCCACGATGCGCTGACCGGGCTGGCCAACCGCCGGGAGTTCGAATACCGCCTGGAGCAGGCCCTGCATAACCTGTCCCGCCAGGCCGGGCGGCATGCGTTGATGTTTCTCGACCTGGACCAGTTCAAGCTGGTCAACGACACCTGCGGCCACGCGGCGGGGGACGAGTTGCTGCGGCACATCTGCGCGCTGCTGCAGTCCGGTCTGCGCGAGGGCGATACGTTGGCGCGGCTGGGCGGTGACGAGTTCGGCGTCTTGCTGGAGAACTGCGCGCCGGAGGCCGCGGAAAAGATCGCCGAGGGCCTGCGCCAGACCGTGCAGAACCTGCATTTCGTCTGGAAGGGCAGGCCCTTCCTGACCACCGTGAGCGTCGGCTTGGTGCACATCGCCCAGACCCCTACCACCCTTGAAGCGTCCCTGCGCGCTGCTGACATGGCCTGCTACATGGCCAAGGAGAAGGGCCGCAACCGGGTGCAGGTCTATCACGCCGACGATTCGGAGCTGTCGCTGCGCTTCGGCGAAATGGCCTGGGTGCAGCGCCTGCATATGGCGCTGGAGGAAAACCGCTTTTGCCTGTACGCCCAGGAGATCGCGCCGCTGGGCCCCGCCGACGGCGCGCGCGGGCACATCGAGATCCTGTTGCGCCTGCATGACGAGGCCGGGCGCATGATCCTCCCGGACAGTTTCATTCCGGCGGCCGAGCGCTACGGCCTGATGACGTCGCTGGACCGTTGGGTGGTGCAGAACGTATTCAAGGTCATTGGCCAATGCATTGAAGAGGAGTGTCCTGGGCCGTTGGCGATGTGTGCGATTAATCTTTCAGGCATAACTATCGGAGATGACGCGTTCTTGCACTTCTTGCGTGAACAGTTTGTTAATTACAATGTTCCGCCTGAAATGATTTGTTTTGAAATCACCGAAACCAGTGCAATCGCCAATCTCGGCAGCGCCATTCGATTTATCAATGAGCTCAAAGGTTTAGGTTGTTTCTTTTCGCTCGATGACTTTTGCGCCGGAATGTCTTCGTTCGCGTATCTCAAACATTTGCCTGTAGACTTCCTGAAGATCGACGGGAGTTTCGTAAAGGACATGCTGGACGACCCGATTAACCGCGCAATGGTCGAAGTGATCAATCACATCGGGCATGTCATGGGCAAGCGGACGATTGCCGAGTTTGCCGAAACGCCGCAGATCGAGCAGGCATTGCTTGAAATCGGCGTGGATTACGCTCAGGGTTATGTCATCGACCGCCCGCAGTTGTTCACCTGTGACAGTTTGCAAAGTCGGCCCGCCAGGCCGCAGCCGCTGTTGTTCAAAGCGCCTGGCACGTTCCGTTGAAGACTCTCGCCGATCCTTACAATCACAAATCAAAAGGAGCCGAACAGTGATCGACACATTCAACCGAACCGGTCCACTCATGGAAGCCGCTAGTTACCCAGCCTGGGCGCAACAGTTGATCCAGGATTGCAGCGAGAGCAAACGCCGGGTTGTCGAACATGAACTGTATCTGCGCATGCGGGACAACAAACTGAGTGCCAAGACCATGCGTCAGTACCTGATCGGGGGCTGGCCGGTGGTCGAGCAATTTGCGTTGTACATGGCGCAGAACCTCACCAAGACCAAGTTCGCCCGCCATCCTGGCGAAGACATGGCGCGGCGCTGGCTGATGCGCAACATTCGCGTCGAGCTCAACCACGCCGACTATTGGCTGAACTGGAGCCGGGCCCATGGGGTGAGCCTGGAAGACCTGCAGGCCCAGCAAGTGCCGCCGGAGCTGCATGCCTTGAGCCACTGGTGCTGGCACACCAGCTCGGCGGACTCGCTCATCGTGGCCATCGCCGCCACCAACTACGCCATCGAAGGCGCGACCGGGGAGTGGTCGGCGCTGGTCTGCTCCACCGGCGTCTATGCCGCCGCCTTCCCTGAGGAAGACCGCAAGCGGGCCATGAAATGGCTGAAGATGCACGCCCAGTACGACGATGCGCACCCCTGGGAAGCGCTGGAGATCATCTGCACGCTGGCGGGCCTGAACCCGAGCAAGGCGCTGCAGGTCGAGCTGCGTCAGGCCATCTGCAAGAGCTACGACTACATGTACCTGTTCCTTGAGCGGTGCATGCAGCTGGAGCCGGCGGAGCGGGTGATGGCCGGGCGCGAGCGGCGGGAACTGGTCGAAAGCTGATCAGGTTGCTCCCGCAGGAAGTTCGGTTGCGTCACGGAACCTGCGGGAGCCGGCCTGCTGGCGATGGCGCCAGCGGGCGCGCCGCCTGACGGAACGAAGACGGGCCGTCAGCCCGCCATGGTGAGGCGGTTGCGTCCCTCGCGCTTGGCCACGTACAGCGCGCTGTCGGCCCGGCGCAGCAGGCTGTCGACCGATTCGCCCGGCAACAGGGTCGAGCAACCCAGGCTCACGGTCAGTTCGATCAACTGGTTGCTGGCGTAATAGTCCTGGGCCTGGGTAGCCTGGCGCAGGCGTTCTCCGACCATCGCCGCCGCCTCGCGGCCGGTGTTCGACAGCAGAACCAGAAACTCTTCCCCGCCGTAGCGGAACACCATGTCGACGTTGCGCAGTTGGCTCTTGATCGAGGCCGCCACGGCCTTCAGCACATCGTCGCCGGCGGTGTGCCCGTGGATGTCGTTGACCCGCTTGAAGTGATCGATGTCCAGCATCAGCAGCGACAGCGGCTGTTGGTGCCGGCGCGCCATCTCGATTTCCCTCTGCAGGGTCTGCTCCATGGCGATGCGGTTGCCGGTGCCGGTCAGTGGATCGCGCAGCGCGCTTTGGGTCGCCGCCCGATAGAGCAGGGCGTTGCGCATCGGATACAGCAGCGCCGACAGCAGCGATTCGAGATGGCCCTGGTCCTGTTCGCTGAAGCGCTCGTTGCGGCGGAACACCAGTTCGCCCATGTGCTCGCCTTCATGGCTGAGGCTGTAGCTGACCGAGTGACGGCCGCGGGTGCCGAATTCCAGGCGCAGGTCGCTGCTCTGGTGCTGATAGCTCAGGGCGTCGAGGGGCACCAGGCGCTGAACTTCGCGAAAAAACAGGCCGAGGATGCGTTGCGGCTCAAGACTGGTTTGCAGCTGCAGGCCCAGTTGCTGGCGCAATTGCGCGACAGTGACCGGCCGTTCCAGAAGCGGAGGCTGTTGACCGAAGCCCAGGCGTTGCAATTTTGCGCTGTCAAAATCAATTGCAGTGGTCTGGGAGGGTGATTTCATATGGCGTGAGCCCCTAAGCAGTAAGTCTGTCTTACAGGCTGGGTGAAGCGGCTATGGGCTGCGCGTCATACTGATCCATCAGTCCCGTAGGACATTTGGCGCAAGTTTAGTCTGCTTGATGTCGATTAGTCAGCTATCGAATCAAGCCCCGCCCGACTGCCTTCACACGGCGTGCTTTGAGGAAATTTAGAGCGAAAGTCGTGCCATTCAGTTCGCAATCTTTTAAATCGTTACGAATCAATGGGTTGTGACTGAAGGGAGGAGCGAGGCGCTGGTTTATTGACTGATGCGGTCACGGATGAGCGGTAAAAACCTGCCGCGACGGGAAACCGCCGCGGCAACAAAAGCGACGTATGGCATCACTGGGCGTTGAACGCCTGCCCGTTGATGCCTGCGCTGTCCGGGCCCATGAGGTACAGATAGACCGGCATGATCTCCTCGGGCGTCGGGTTGTTCAGCGGGTTTTCCCCCGGGTACGCCTGCGCGCGCATGCTGGTGCGGGTCGCTCCCGGGTTGATGCTGTTGGCGCGCACCGGAGCCACGGTGTCGACTTCGTCGGCCAGGGTCTGCATCAGGCCCTCGGTGGCGAACTTGGAGACGCCGTAGGCGCCCCAGTAGGCGCGGCCCTTGCGTCCGACGCTGCTGGAGGTGAACACCACCGAGGCGTCCTGCGACAGCTTGAGCAGCGGCAGCAGGGTGCTGGTCAGCATGAACATGGCGTTGACGTTGACCTGCATGACACGCATGAAGTTTTCGCCCGAGAGCTGTTCGATCGGGGTGCGCGGGCCGATGATCGAGGCGTTGTGCAGCAAGCCGTCGAGGTGGCCGAATTCGGTCTCGATCATCGCCGCCAGCTCATCGTACTGGTGGGGCAGGGCGGTCTCGAGGTTGAACGGGATCACCGCCGGCTGCGGATGGCCGGCCGCTTCGATCTCGTCGTAGACCTGGGTCAGGTTGGCTTCGGTCTTGCCCAGCAGCAGCACGGTCGCGCCGTGGGCGGCGTAGGCTTTCGCGGCGGCGGCGCCGATGCCGCGGCCGGCGCCGGTGACCAGGATGACGCGGTCCTTGAGCAGTTCGGGGCGGGCGGAGTAGTCAAACATAAAAACCTCAACAAAACGGTAAGTGCTTCCAAGCGACCGCTGCGCGGTCATCGCGGGCAAGCCCGCTCCCACAGGTATTTCGCAGGGCCTGGGGGAGTGGGCCTGCCCGCGAAGGCGTCAGGTGAGCGGCTCCTGCATTCAGCAGCTGCACAGCGCGCTGTCGATGACCTTGCGCAGCTCCAGCGGGTGATCCACCACCACGTCCGCGCCCCAGTGGCGCGGGTTGTCGTCCGGGTGAATGTAGCCGTAGGTCACGGCGGCGGTCTTGGTGCCGGCGTCGCGCCCGGACTCGATGTCGCGCAGGTCATCGCCGACGAACAGCACGCTGGCCGGATCCAGGTCGAGCATCTTGCAGGCCAGGATCAGCGGCTCCGGATCCGGTTTGCTGTTCTTCACGTGATCCGGGCAGATCAGCAGCGCCGAGCGCTCGGCCAGCCCCAGCTGCTGCATGATCGGTTCGGCGAAGCGCACCGGCTTGTTGGTGACAACGCCCCAGGTCAGGTTGGCCTTTTCGATGTCCGCCAGCAGCTCGCCCATGCCGTCGAACAGCTTGCTGTGCACGGCGCAGCCGGCCATGTAGCGCTCCAGAAACTCCTGGCGCAGTTCCTCGAAGCCCGGCGATTCCGGATCCATGGAGAACGTCACCGCCACCATGGCCCGGGCGCCGCCGGAGATCTCGTCGCGGATGTGCTTGTCGTTCATCGGCGCCAGGCCGCGCTCCGCGCGCATCGCCTGGCAGATGGCGATGAAGTCCGGCGCGGTGTCGAGCAGGGTGCCGTCCATGTCGAAAAGGACTGCTCTGATGGTCATCGGCTCACTCCTCGCGCAGGGTCTGGATCATGTAGTTGACGTCGACGTCCGCCGCCAGCTTGTAGTGCTTGGTCAGCGGGTTGTAGGTCAGGCCGATGATGTCCTTGACGGTGAGGCCGGCGGCGCGGCTCCAGGCGCCCAGCTCGGACGGGCGGATGAACTTCTTGAAGTCGTGGGTGCCGCGCGGCAGCAGCTTCATGATGTATTCGGCGCCGATGATGGCGAACAGGTAAGCCTTGGGGTTGCGGTTGATGGTGGAGAAGAACACCTGGCCGCCGGGCTTGACCATGCGCATGCAGGCGCGGATCACCGAAGACGGGTCCGGCACGTGCTCGAGCATCTCAAGGCAGGTGACCACGTCGAACTGCTCGGGCATTTCCTCGGCCAGGGCCTCGGCGGTGATCTGCCGGTATTCGACGTTCACGCCCGACTCCAGTTGATGCAGCTGCGCCACCGCCAGCGGCGCTTCGCCCATGTCGATGCCCATGACCGTGGCGCCGCGCTGGGCCATGGCCTCGCTGAGGATGCCGCCGCCGCAGCCGACGTCGAGGACTTTCTTGCCGGCCAGGCTTGCCCGTTCGTCGATCCAGTTGACCCGCAGCGGGTTGATGTCGTGCAGCGGTTTGAACTCGCTTTCGCGGTCCCACCAGCGATGGGCCAGGGCCTCGAACTTGGCGATTTCGGCGTGGTCGACGTTGCTCATCATTGAATCCTCGAAAAACTGAAAAGGTCTGTAGCCCCGGAGCCTGCCCCGGGGTGTTTACGATTCGGTGCGGCCGCTGATGCGCAGGCCCCAGGCCCGGGCGGTCTCGCCCAGCTGCTGTTCGTCCATGCGCGTCAGGCGCCGGTCGTCGAGCAGTGGCTTGCCGGCGACCCAAAGGTGTTTCACGCAGTCGCGTCCGGTGGCATAAATCAGTTGCGAAACCGGGTCGTAGACCGGTTGCTGCGCAAGCCCCGAGAGGTCGAAGGCGACGATGTCCGCCGCCTTGCCGAGCTCCAGCGAGCCGGTCTGCGCGTCGATGCCCAGCGCCCGGGCGCCGTTGAGGGTGGCCATGCGCAGCGCCCGGTGGGCGTCCAGCGCGGTGGCCGAGCCGGCGACGGCCTTGGCCAGCAGCGCGGCGGTGCGGGTCTCGCCCAGCAGGTCCAGGTCATTGTTGCTGGCCGCGCCGTCGGTGCCGACCGCCACGTTGACGCCGGCCTGCCACAGCCGCTCCACCGGGCAGAAGCCGCTGGCCAGCTTCAGGTTCGATTCCGGACAGTGGATCACGCTGGTGTTGCTTTCTACCAGCAACGCCAGGTCGTCATCGCTGATCTGGGTCATGTGCACGGCCTGGAAGCGCGGGCCGAGCAGGCCGAGGCGGCCGAGGCGGGCCAGCGGGCGCTCGCCGCGCTGTTCGGTGGCCTGCTGCACCTCGAACGCGGTCTCATGGACGTGCATGTGGATGGAGGCGTCGAGCTCTTCGGCGATCACCCGGATCTTTTCCAGGTTCTCGTCGCCCACGGTGTAGGGTGCGTGGGGGCCGAAGGTGACCTTGATGCGCTCGTGGTGCTTGAGGTCGCCGAACAGCTCGACGCCCTGACGGATGGCTTCGTCGGCGTCGGCGGCGCCCGGAATCGGGAAATCCAGGATCGGGATGGCGATCTGCGCGCGGATTCCGCTGTTGTGCACGCGCTCGCAGGCAACCTTCGGGAAGAAATACATGTCCGAGAAACAGGTGATGCCGCCTTTTATCTGCTCGGCGATGGCCAGGTCCGTGCCGTCGCGCACGAACGCCTCGTCGACCCACTTGGCTTCGGCGGGCCAGATGTGGTTCTCAAGCCAGGTCATCAGCGGCAGGTCGTCGGCCAGGCCACGGAACAGGGTCATCGCGGCGTGGCCGTGGGCGTTGATCAGGCCTGGGCTGAGCAGCGTGTCCGGCAACTCGCGAACCTGAGCGGCGTCGCACTTGAGCGCTTCGGCGCGCGGGCCGATGAACGCGATGCGACCGTCGCGGATGCCCAGGCCGTGGTCTTTGAGCACCACGCCTGCGGGTTCGACGGGTACCAGCCAGGTCGGCAGCAAGAGTAAGTCGAGCGCAATGGCAGGTTTCGGCATCGAGGATCGGTTCCAGGGCTTTTGTGAAGGATGGCGAAGTATACCCGAGCGTCTTCGCGGGGGGATCGCTATAATCGGCCGCTTTTGTTCATGAGTGCGGGGTGAGGGATGCGCGATCGTCTGTTGGCTGCAGAGAAAGTGAAGGCCATCGATTGGCGTGATGGCGCGCTTTACCTGCTGGATCAGCGTATTTTGCCGTTCGAGGAAACCTGGATCGCCTACACCGGCGCCGCCGGCGTGGCCGAAGCGATACGCTCGATGGTGGTGCGCGGTGCGCCGGCCATCGGCATCGCGGCGGCGTATGGCGTGGTGCTGGCCGCCCGTGCCCGGTTCGCGGCCGGCGGCGACTGGCAGGCGGCGCTGGAGGAAGACTTCGCGCTGCTGGCGCAATCCCGCCCGACGGCCGTCAACCTGTTCTGGGCGCTGGGCCGCATGCGCGAACGCCTGGAGCGCCTCAAGGAGCACGCCGATCCGCTGGCGGCGCTGGAGGCCGAAGCCGTCGCCATCCATGAAAGCGACCGCGAAGCCAACCTGACCATGGCCCAGCTGGGCGTCGACCTGATCCGCAAGCACCAGGGCAACGCCCAGGCGCTGCTCACCCACTGCAACACCGGCGCCCTGGCCACCGGCGGCTTCGGCACCGCGCTGGGCGTGATCCGCGCCGCGTTCATCGAGGGCATGGTCGAGCATGTGTACGCCGACGAAACCCGGCCCTGGCTGCAGGGCTCGCGCCTGACGGCGTGGGAGCTGGCCAACGAAGGCGTTCCTGTCACGCTCAATGCCGACTCCGCCGCCGCGCACATCATGAAGACCAAGGGCGTCACCTGGGTGATCGTCGGCGCCGACCGGATCACCGCCAACGGCGACGTGGCGAACAAGATCGGCACCTATCAGCTGGCGGTCAACGCCATGCACCACGGCGTGCGCTTCATGGTGGTGGCGCCGAGCTCGACCATCGACATGAACCTGGCCAGCGGCGACGACATCCCGATCGAGGAGCGTGACGGCGCCGAACTGCTGGAGGTCGGCGGCAAGCGCGTCGGGGCGGATGTCCAGGCCTTCAATCCGGTGTTCGACGTGACGCCGGCGGACCTGATCGATGCGATCGTGACCGAGAAGGGCGTGGTCGAGCGTCCGGACGCCGCGAAAATGGCCCAGCTGATGTGCCGCAAACGCCTGCATTGAGACCGGTGGGCGGCCTGCGCATTGCCGTCGCGCGCAGGCTTGCTTTCGCATCAATGGCGCCGGCCGCCCCACCTGTGGGATCCAACCGGCTGGCGATCGGGGCCTTAAGGTCAACAAACATCTGCAATTCGGGCCCGATTTTTGCGCCCGATGAGCCTCTGAGCCCCTCACGTCCCCTTTAAGGCTGTCATCGGTCATCTAACTATGCTCCATGCGCATCTGGGGGATAGGTGCGTGGCGGCTGTTGTGATAACATCCGGCGTTTTCCGAGACAGCTCCGCGGAGTTGTCTTCACTGCGCAAATCCGCGCCGCAGCGCGCCGATTTGTCGTAAGTCGTGGCATGGCATCCGGCCTGCAGCGACGAGCTTCGTTGGTCCCATATGGATATGACGAAGTTTCACCAGAAAAAAGGAATCAGGCTTCTCATGGGCGAACTGGCCAAAGAAATCCTCCCGGTCAATATCGAAGACGAGCTGAAACAGTCCTATCTCGACTACGCGATGAGCGTGATCGTCGGCCGTGCACTGCCGGATGCGCGCGATGGCTTGAAGCCCGTGCACCGTCGCGTGCTGTTCGCGATGAGCGAACTAGGCAACGACTACAACAAGCCGTACAAGAAATCCGCCCGTGTGGTCGGTGACGTGATCGGTAAGTACCACCCGCACGGTGACACCGCGGTGTACGACACCATCGTGCGCATGGCCCAGCCTTTCTCCCTGCGCTACCTGCTGGTCGACGGCCAGGGCAACTTCGGTTCGGTGGACGGCGACAACGCCGCGGCCATGCGATACACCGAAGTGCGCATGACCAAGCTGGCGCATGAGCTGCTGGCCGACCTGCACAAGGAAACCGTGGACTGGGTGCCGAACTACGACGGCACCGAACTGATCCCGGCGGTCATGCCGACCAAGATCCCCAACCTGCTGGTCAACGGCTCCAGCGGCATCGCCGTGGGCATGGCGACCAACATCCCGCCGCACAACCTCGGCGAGGTCATCGACGGTTGCCTGGCCCTCATCGACAACCCCGAGCTGACCGTCGATGAGCTGATGCAGCACATCCCCGGCCCCGACTTCCCGACCGCCGCCGTGATCAACGGCCGTGCCGGCATCATCGAGGCCTACCGCACCGGCCGCGGCCGCATCTACATGCGCGCCCGCTCGATCATCGAAGACATCGACAAGGTCGGCGGCCGTCAGCAGATCGTTGTCACCGAGCTGCCGTACCAGCTGAACAAGGCGCGTCTGATCGAGAAGATCGCCGAGCTGGTCAAAGAGAAGAAACTCGAAGGCATCACCGAGCTGCGCGACGAATCCGACAAGGACGGCATGCGCATCGTGATCGAGCTGCGCCGCGGCGAAGTGCCGGAGGTGGTGCTCAACAACCTCTACGCCCAGACCCAGCTGCAGAGCGTGTTCGGCATCAACATCGTGGCCCTGATCGACGGCCGTCCGCGGATCCTCAACCTCAAGGACCTGCTGGAAGCCTTCGTGCGCCACCGTCGCGAAGTCGTCACCCGCCGCACCGTGTTCGAACTGCGCAAGGCCCGCGAGCGCGGCCATATCCTCGAAGGCCAGGCCGTCGCCCTGTCGAACATCGACCCGGTGATCGCCCTGATCAAGGCGTCGCCGACGCCGTCCGAGGCCAAGGAAGCGCTGGTCAGCACCCCGTGGGAATCCACCGCCGTGATGGCGATGGTCGAGCGCGCCGGCGCCGATTCGTGCCGTCCGGAGAACCTCGATCCGCAGTACGGCCTGCGCGAAGGCAAGTACTTCCTGTCGCCGGAGCAGGCCCAGGCGATCCTCGAACTGCGCCTGCACCGCCTGACCGGCCTGGAGCACGAGAAGCTGCTGGCCGAGTATCAGGAGATCCTCAACCAGATCGGCGAGCTGATCCGCATCCTCAACAGCTCCGCGCGCCTGATGGAAGTGATCCGCGAAGAGCTGGAAGTGATCCGCGCCGAATACGGCGACGTGCGCCGCACTGAAATCCTCGATGCGCGCCTGGACCTGACCTTGGGCGACATGATCCCGGAAGAGGATCGCGTCGTGACCATTTCCCACGGCGGCTACGCCAAGACCCAGCCGCTGGCCGCTTACCAGGCCCAGCGTCGCGGCGGCAAAGGCAAGTCGGCCACCGGCGTCAAGGACGAGGACTACATCGCTCACCTGCTGGTCGCCAACAGCCACACCACGCTGCTGCTGTTCTCCAGCAAGGGCAAGGTGTACTGGCTCAAGACCTACGAGATCCCGGAGGCGTCCCGCGCCGCCCGCGGCCGTCCGCTGGTCAACCTGCTGCCGCTGGATGACGGTGAGTACATCACCACCATGCTGCCGGTCGAGGAATACACCGAAGGCCACTACATCTTCATGGCCACCGCCAACGGCACCGTGAAGAAGACCCCGCTGGAATCCTTCAGCCGTCAGCGCAGCGTCGGCCTGATCGCGCTGGAGCTGGACGAAGGCGACGTGCTGATCTCCGCGGCCATCACCGACGGCGAACGCGAAGTGATGCTGTTCTCCGACGGCGGCAAGGTCACCCGCTTCAAGGAATCCGACGTTCGTGCCATGGGCCGTACCGCCCGCGGCGTGCGCGGCATGCGCCTGCCGGAAGGCCAGAAGCTGATTTCCATGCTGATCCCGGAAGAGGGCAGCCAGATCCTCACCGCTTCCGAGCGCGGCTACGGCAAGCGCACCGCGATCTCCGAGTTCCCTGAGTACAAGCGTGGCGGCCAGGGCGTGATCGCCATGGTCAGCAACGAGCGCAACGGCCGTCTGGTCGGGGCGGTGCAGGTGCTCGACGGCGAGGAGATCATGCTGATCTCCGACCAGGGCACGCTGGTGCGTACCCGTGTCGACGAAGTCTCCAGCCTGGGCCGTAACACCCAGGGCGTGACCCTGATCAAGCTGGCCAAGGACGAGACCCTGGTGGGCCTTGAGCGGGTGCAGGAACCGTCGGAAATCGAGGGTGACGAGCTTGAAGGTGAAGAGGGTGTCGAGCTGGACGACGGCGTGATCGGCGCCGAGCCGGACGACGCAGGCGACAACCTGCAGGCGGACGCCGCAGACGAAGAAGAGTCGCAAGACTAACCCAATCGTAGCAGGGCAGAGTGTTTGCTCTGTCCGCTACCGTGATTGCATAGCGAGAGTGGATGTGAGCAAACGAGCCTATAACTTCTGCGCAGGTCCCGCTGCGCTGCCTGAAGCTGTCCTGTTGCGTGCCCAGTCCGAGCTGCTCGACTGGCACGGCAAGGGTCTTTCGGTCATGGAGATGAGCCATCGCAGCGATGAGTTCGTCTCCATCGCCACCCAGGCCGAGCAGGATCTGCGTGACCTGCTGAATATCCCCTCGAACTATAAAGTGCTGTTCCTGCAGGGCGGCGCGAGCCAACAGTTCGCGCAGATCCCGCTGAACCTGCTGCCCGAAGGCGGCAGCGCCGACTACATCGACACCGGCATCTGGTCGCACAAGGCCATCGAAGAGGCGTCCCGCTACGGCCGCGTCAACGTCGCCGCCAGCGCCAAGCCCTATGACTACTTCGCCATTCCCGGCCAGGACGAGTGGACGCTGTCGAAAGACGCGGCCTACGTTCACTACGCGCCGAACGAAACCATCGGCGGCCTGGAGTTCCAGTGGATCCCGGAAACCGGCGACGTCCCGCTGGTGGCCGACATGTCGTCCGACATCCTCTCGCGCCCGGTGGACATCTCTCGCTTCGGCATGATCTACGCCGGAGCCCAGAAGAACATCGGCCCGAGCGGCATCGTCGTCAACATCGTCCGCGAAGACCTGCTGGGCAAGGCCCGCGCACTGTGCCCGACCATGCTCGACTACAAGGTCGCGGCCGACAACGGCTCGATGTACAACACCCCGCCGACCCTGGCCTGGTACCTGTCCGGCCTGGTGTTCCAGTGGCTGAAGGAGCAGGGCGGCGTAGAGGCCATCGCCAAGCTCAATGACGCCAAGCAGCGCACGCTGTATGACTTCATCGACGCCAGCGGCCTCTACAACAATCCGATCAAGAAATCGGACCGTTCCTGGATGAACGTGCCGTTCCGCCTGGCCGACGACCGTCTGGACAAGCCGTTCCTGGCCGGCGCCGAAGAACATGGCCTGCTGAACCTCAAGGGGCACCGCTCCGTGGGCGGCATGCGCGCCTCCATCTACAACGCTGTCGACATCAACGCGGTCAACGCGCTGGTGGCGTACATGGCGGAGTTCGAGAAGGAACACGGCTGATGTCCGAACAAGAACTCAAGGCGCTGCGCCTGCGCATCGATGCCCTGGACGAAAAGGTCCTGGACCTGATCAGCGAGCGTGCGCGCTGCGCCCAGGAAGTCGCCCGGGTGAAGATGGCGTCGCTGGCCGAAGGCGAGGTGCCGGTGTTCTACCGGCCCGAGCGAGAGGCCCAGGTGCTCAAGCGGGTGATGGAGCGCAACCAGGGGCCGCTGGGCAACGAAGAGATGGCGCGGCTGTTCCGCGAGATCATGTCCTCGTGCCTGGCGCTGGAGCAGCCGCTGAAAGTGGCCTACCTCGGCCCGGAAGGCACCTTCACCCAGGCGGCGGCCATGAAGCACTTCGGCCATGCCGTGATCAGCAAGCCGATGGCGGCCATCGACGAGGTGTTCCGCGAAGTGGCCGCCGGTGCGGTGAACTTCGGCGTGGTGCCGGTGGAGAACTCCACCGAGGGTGCGGTCAACCACACCCTCGACAGCTTCCTCGAGCACGACATGGTGATCTGCGGCGAAGTCGAGCTGCGCATTCACCATCACTTGCTGGTGGGTGAGAACACCAAGACCGACAGCATCACCCGCATCTATTCCCACGCCCAGTCGCTGGCCCAGTGCCGCAAGTGGCTGGACGCCCATTACCCGAACGTCGAGCGCGTGGCGGTGCCGAGCAACGCCGAGGCGGCCAAGCGGGTCAAGGGCGAGTGGAACTCGGCGGCGATCGCCGGCGACATGGCGGCCGGGCTGTACGGCCTGACCCGTCTGGCCGAGAAGATCGAAGACCGTCCGGACAACTCCACGCGGTTCCTGATGATCGGCAACCAGGAAGTGCCGCCGACTGGGGACGACAAGACCTCGATCATCGTGTCCATGAGCAACAAGCCCGGCGCGCTCCATGAGCTGCTGGTGCCGTTCCATGACAACGGCATCGACCTGACCCGCATCGAGACCCGTCCGTCGCGCAGCGGCAAGTGGACCTACGTGTTCTTCATCGACTTCGTCGGCCATCACCGCGACCCGCTGGTCAAGGGTGTGCTGGAGAAGATCAGTCAGGAAGCGGTGGCACTCAAGGTGCTGGGTTCCTACCCGAAAGCAGTTCTCTAAGGGGTATCAGCCTAATGAGCGGTAACTTCCTCGACCTGGCGCAGCCGGGCGTGCAGCAACTTTCGCCCTACGTTCCGGGCAAGCCTGTGGACGAACTGGCCCGCGAGCTGGACCTGGATCCGGCCAGCATCGTCAAACTGGCCAGCAACGAGAACCCGTTGGGCGCAAGTCCGAAGGCCCTGGCGGCCATCCGCGACGAGCTGGCCGAACTGACCCGCTATCCGGACGGCAACGGTTTTGCGCTCAAGTCGTTGCTTGCCGAGCAATGCCGCGTCGAGCTGAACCAGGTGACCCTGGGCAACGGCTCCAACGACATTCTGGAACTGGTGGCGCGGGCCTACCTGGCCCCGGGCCTGAATGCCGTGTTCAGCGAGCACGCCTTCGCGGTGTACCCGATCGCGACCCAGGCCGTCGGCGCGCAGGCCAAGGTCGTGCCGGCCAAGGACTGGGGGCATGACCTGCCGGCCATGCTGGCGGCCATCGACGCCAACACCCGTGTCGTGTTCATCGCCAACCCGAACAACCCGACCGGCACCTGGTTCGGTGCCGAAGCGCTGGACGAATTCCTGCAAGACGTGCCGGAGCATGTGCTGGTGGTGCTGGATGAGGCGTACATCGAGTACGCCGAAGGCTCCGACCTGCCGGACGGCCTGGACTTCCTGGCGGCCTACCCGAACCTGCTGGTGTCGCGCACCTTTTCCAAGGCCTATGGCCTGGCGGCCCTGCGCGTGGGCTACGGTCTCTCCACGCCGGTGGTGGCGGACGTGCTGAACCGCGTACGACAGCCGTTCAACGTCAATAGCCTGGCCTTGGCGGCGGCTTGCGCTGCGCTGAAGGATGAGGACTACCTGGCGCAGAGCCGTCAGCTCAACGAGTCCGGCATGCAGCAGCTCGAGGCGGGTTTCCGCGATCTGGGGCTGGGCTGGATCCCGTCCAAGGGCAACTTCATCTGCGTCGACCTCGGCCGGGAGGCGGCGCCGGTGTTCCAGGGGCTGCTGCGCGAGGGCGTGATCGTGCGTCCGGTGGCCAACTACGGCATGCCGAACCATCTGCGGGTGACCATCGGTCTGCCGGCGGAAAACCGTCGCTTCCTCGAAGCGTTGAGCAAGGTTTTGGCCCGTGGTTGATGTCACTGCGCTGCAACCTGCTGCACCTATGATCGGTCGCTTGGTGGTGGTCGGTCTGGGGTTGATCGGTGGTTCTTTTGCCAAGGGCTTGCGGGAAAGCGGCCTGTGCCGCGAAGTGGTCGGGGTGGATCTCGACCCGCAGTCGCGCAAGCTTGCGGTCGAGCTGGGCGTGGTGGATCGCTGCGAGGAGGATCTGCTCGCCGCCTGTCAGGGCGCTGACGTGATCCAGCTGGCCGTGCCGATCCTGGCCATGGAAAAAGTGCTGGGCCGTCTGGCCGGCATGGAGCTGGGGCAGGCGATCCTGACCGACGTCGGCAGCGCCAAGGGCAATGTGGTGCGCGCGGCCACGCAAGCGTTCGGCGGCATGCCGTCGCGTTTCGTGCCGGGGCATCCGATCGCCGGTTCCGAGCAGAGCGGCGTGGAAGCCTCCAATGCCGAGCTGTTCCGCCGTCACAAAGTGATCCTGACGCCGCTGGAGCAGACCGATCCGCAAGCGCTGGCGGTCGTCGATCGCTTGTGGCGCGAACTGGGTGCCGACGTCGAGCACATGCAGGTCGACCGTCACGACGAGGTGCTGGCCGCGACCAGTCACCTTCCGCACCTGCTGGCCTTCGGTCTCGTCGATTCGCTGGCCAAGCGCAATGAAAACCTGGAGATCTTCCGTTACGCTGCGGGCGGTTTCCGCGATTTCACAAGAATCGCCGGAAGCGACCCGGTCATGTGGCACGACATCTTCCTCGCCAACCGCGAGGCGGTCCTGCGCACACTCGATACATTTCGCAGCGATCTCGACGCCTTGCGCGACGCGGTCGATGCAGGGGATGGGCACCAACTGTTGGGCGTCTTCACGCGCGCCCGGGTTGCCCGCGAGCATTTCAGTAAAATCCTGGCCCGCAGGGCCTATGTGGACGCTATGAACTCCAACGATCTGATCTTCCTGGCTCAACCTGGTGGCCGCCTGTCCGGTCGGATTCGCGTACCGGGCGACAAATCGATTTCCCACCGTTCGATCATGCTCGGCTCCCTGGCTGAAGGCGTCACCGAAGTCGAAGGTTTCCTTGAGGGCGAAGACGCTCTGGCGACCTTGCAGGCGTTCCGCGACATGGGCGTGGTCATCGAAGGCCCGCACCACGGTCGTGTGACCATTCACGGCGTCGGCCTGCACGGCCTCAAGCCGGCGCCGGGCCCGATCTACCTGGGCAACTCCGGCACCTCGATGCGCCTGCTGTCCGGCCTGCTGGCGGCGCAGGACTTCGACAGCACCCTGACCGGCGACGCCTCGCTGTCCAAGCGTCCGATGAACCGCGTGGCCAATCCGCTGCGCGAGATGGGCGCCGTGATCGAAACCGCCGCCGAGGGTCGTCCGCCGATGACCATTCGCGGCGGCAACAAGCTCAAGGGCCTGACCTACACCATGCCGATGGCCAGTGCCCAGGTGAAGTCCTGCCTGCTGCTGGCCGGCCTGTACGCGGACGGCAAGACCACCGTCACAGAGCCTGCGCCGACCCGCGACCATACCGAGCGCATGCTGCGCGGCTTCGGCTATTCGGTGGATGTCGACGGCGCGACCGCCTCGGTCGAGTCGGGCGGCAAGCTGACCGCAACCCACATCGAAGTGCCGGGCGACATTTCCTCGTCGGCGTTCTTCCTGGTGGCGGCCTCGATCGCCGAGGGCTCCGAGCTTGTGCTCGAGCACGTCGGCATCAACCCGACCCGCACCGGCGTGATCGACATCCTGCGCCTGATGGGCGCGGACATCACCCTGGAGAACCAGCGTGAAGTCGGCGGCGAGCCGGTGGCCGACCTGCGGGTGCGGGCAGCTAAACTCAAAGGTATCGAGATTCCCGAGGCGCTGGTTCCGCTGGCCATCGACGAGTTCCCGGTGCTGTTCGTGGCCGCTGCCTGCGCCGAGGGCCGCACGGTCCTGACCGGCGCCGAAGAGCTGCGGGTCAAGGAATCGGATCGGATCCAGGTGATGGCGGACGGGTTGCTGGCGCTGGGCGTCAAGTGCGAACCGACCCCGGACGGCATCATCATCGACGGCGGCCGCATCGGCGGCGGCGAAGTGCACGGTCACGGCGACCATCGCATCGCGATGGCCTTCAGCGTGGCCTCGCTGCGCGCCGATGCGCCGATCCGCATCCATGACTGCGCCAACGTCGCGACCTCGTTCCCGAACTTCCTGGCGCTGTGCGCGCAGGTGGGCATCCGTGTGGCAAAAGAGGCACAGTCGTGAACAGCATCGCACCGGTCATCACCATCGATGGGCCAAGCGGCTCGGGCAAGGGCACGGTAGCCGGCATTCTGGCCGAGCGCCTGGGCTGGAACCTGCTGGACTCCGGCGCGCTGTATCGCCTGTTGGCGTTCGCGGCGCGCAACCATGGTGTCGACCTGACCAATGAAGAGCTGCTGAAGAAACTCGCCGCTCATCTGGATGTTCAGTTCATCCCGGCGACGAACGGTCAGCTGCAGCGCATCATCCTGGAAGGCGACGAAGTCAGCGATGTCATCCGCACCGAGAGCGTCGGCGCCGGCGCCTCCCAGGTGGCGGCGTTGCCGGCGGTGCGCGAGGCGCTGCTGCAGCGCCAGCGCGATTTCCAGGAAATGCCGGGCCTGGTGGCCGACGGCCGCGACATGGGCACGGTGGTCTTTCCCGGCGCCCCCCTGAAGATTTTCCTGACGGCCAGTGCCGAGGAGCGGGCGCGCCGCCGATATTTGCAGTTGAAGGGCAAAGTCGAGGGTGTTAGTCTGTCGAGTCTGCTAGATGAGATCCGTGCGCGCGACGAGCGTGACACCCAGCGAAGCGTAGCCCCGCTCAAGCCGGCGGCCGACGCGATACAGCTGGATTCCACGGAGTTGTCCATCGACCAGGTGCTTGAACGCATCATGAGCGAGATCGCCCTCCGCGATATCGCCGGGTGACCAGAAGGCGGCAGGGGACCAGTCATAGTCCTGCGGCGCTTCTTTTAAATGAAACTGATCCATACCGTCTGGGGTGTGGCTATGGGCGTATCCTTCGCCCTAATCTACAGGAATTAAAATGAGCGAAAGCTTTGCGGAACTCTTTGAAGAAAGCCTAAAGTCCCTGAACCTTCAGGCAGGCTCCATCATCACCGGCGTTATCGTTGATATCGACTACCAGATGGGCTGGGTAACCGTCCACGCTGGCCTGAAGTCGGAAGCACTCATCCCTCTGGAGCAATTCAAGAGCGATTCGGGTGACCTGAACATCAACATCGGTGACGAAGTTCACGTTGCTCTGGACTCGGTTGAAGACGGTTTCGGTGAAACCAAACTGTCCCGTGAAAAAGCCAAGCGCGCTGAATGCTGGATCGTTCTGGAAGCAGCCTTCGCAGCCGAGGAAGTGGTCAAGGGCGTTATCAACGGTAAGGTTAAGGGCGGCTTCACTGTCGACGTTAACGGCATCCGTGCGTTCCTGCCAGGTTCCCTGGTTGACGTCCGTCCAGTGCGCGACACCACGCACCTGGAAGGCAAAGAGCTGGAATTCAAGGTCATCAAGCTGGACCAGAAGCGCAACAACGTTGTCGTTTCCCGTCGCAGCGTCCTGGAAGCCGAGAACTCCGCCGAGCGTGAAGCTCTGCTGGAATCCCTGCAGGAAGGCCAGCAAGTCAAAGGTATCGTCAAGAACCTCACCGATTACGGCGCATTCGTCGATCTGGGTGGCGTGGACGGCCTGCTGCACATCACCGACATGGCCTGGAAGCGCATCAAGCATCCTTCCGAGATCGTCAATGTCGGCGACGAGATCGACGTCAAGGTTCTGAAGTACGATCGCGAGCGTAACCGTGTTTCCCTGGGCCTGAAGCAACTGGGTGAAGACCCGTGGGTTGCCATCAAAGCCCGTTACCCGGAAAGCACCCGCGTCATGGCGCGCGTGACCAACCTGACCGACTACGGCTGCTTCGCTGAGCTGGAAGAAGGCGTTGAAGGTCTGGTGCACGTTTCCGAAATGGACTGGACCAACAAGAACATCCACCCTTCGAAAGTCGTACAAGTCGGCGACGAAGTGGAAGTCATGGTTCTGGACATCGACGAAGAGCGTCGTCGTATCTCCCTGGGCATCAAGCAGTGCAAGTCGAACCCATGGGAAGACTTCTCTGGCCAGTTCAACAAGGGCGACAAGATCTCCGGCACCATCAAGTCGATCACCGACTTCGGTATCTTCATCGGCCTGGACGGCGGCATCGACGGTCTGGTTCACCTGTCCGACATCTCCTGGAACGAAACCGGCGAAGAAGCCGTGCGTCGTTACAAGAAGGGCGACGAGCTGGACACCGTTATCCTGTCGGTTGACCCAGAGCGCGAGCGCATCTCCCTGGGCATCAAGCAACTGGAAAGCGATCCGTTCTCCGAGTACGTCCAAGAGAACGACAAGGGCGCTATCGTCAAGGGCACCGTGAAAGAAGTTGACGCCAAAGGCGCCATCATCGTTCTGGCCGACGACATCGAAGCGACCCTGAAAGCCTCCGAAATCAGCCGTGACCGCGTTGAAGACGCGCGTAACGTCCTGAAAGAAGGCCAGGAAGTCGAAGCCAAGATCATCAGCGTTGACCGTAAGAGCCGCGTAATCCAGCTCTCGATCAAGTCGAAAGACGACGCTGAAGAGAAAGAAGCCATCCAGAGCCTGAAAGCAGCTCCGGAAGGCGAAGCAGTCGACACCACCATGGCGGCACTGCTGAAGCAAGCAATGGCCAAACAGAACTAAGTTCTGATAGGTCATGAAAAAGGGCGACTTCGGTCGCCCTTTTTTGTGCCTGCGATTTGACGTTCGCGGTCTTGATGAAGCGGTTTCGGCAACTGAATGAAACCGGATCGTTTTTTTTGCGGTCTGTTTCTCTGGGCGGATCAATTGCCCAATCGCAGCTAGGCTTGAATTGAAGAGTGCAGTGGTCGGGCTGTTTGCCTGGCATAAGGATCGGAATGAGCAAGCTGATTGTTTTGTTTGCAATGTTGGCGTTGGCGGGGTGCACGACTGGCGCAAAGACGCATGCGGTGCACGGCGTCAGCGGCATAGAGGTTGACTGTTCGGGGTTGGGGGCCGGATGGGACAGGTGTCTCAAGCGGGCCGCCAAGGAGTGCAAGGGGGCTGGCTACAAGGTGTTGGCGAGATCCGACGACGCGAAGGAGGAGGACGTCTTTCCTTTCGGGTTCAACCCGGCAGGCTACGTGACGCGCACCATGCTGGTGATCTGTCGGTGACTCCGCAGCCGTCGCAGGGCCGAAAGCGGGTGTTTCCGGGGCGTTGAAGATATGTCAATCCCTGGGCTGTTCAAATTCTTCAGGGCGTGCTAAAACCTTTGAAGCGCTGATCTAGCTGCTTGAAAAAGAAGGGAAAAACATGACGAAGTCGGAGTTGATCGAACGAATTGTCACCCATCAAGGGCTGCTCTCATCCAAGGATGTGGAGTTGGCCATCAAGACCATGCTTGAGCAAATGTCCCAATGCCTGGCGACCGGGGATCGCATCGAGATCCGTGGCTTCGGCAGCTTTTCCCTGCACTACCGTGCGCCGCGCGTCGGCCGCAACCCAAAGACCGGCCAATCCGTCAGCCTCGACGGGAAGTTCGTTCCGCACTTCAAGCCAGGCAAGGAATTGCGTGACCGTGTGAACGAAGAGGAGGAGGGGCTTTGATCGTCATGCTGCTTTCCGGGGAGTCGGCATGAGCCCTCTCAAACGTATCGTGGCAGGCGTCTTCCTGCTGGTGCCGGTGCTGGCCACCCTTGCGTTCATGCTGGAAAACCAGCAACCGCTTTCGCTGCGCTTCATGGGTTGGGTCGGCCCCGAGCTGCCTGTGTCGTTGATCATGGTGCTGGCGTTGCTGTTCGGCATGTTGATCGGCCCGCTGATCGGTTGGCTTTTCGGGCGGTCGTCCAGGGCGTCCCGCAAACGTCTCGCCTGACACATGCGGCGACAAAGCCGAATGTCGGTGCTGTTCCGTTTGGTTCGCAGCCTATCCAGATCCATTAGTAAATCGTTCATTAAGCTGTAAAATGCCGCCCTGACCGACTGGAGGCATCTTTGCGCTTCCGTCAGGACCGATTTCGATAGAGGCCTCTTCGTTCAGGGGCTTTTGTATTCGTGGATTTGACATCGCCCGGTCGGCGATCCGTCAGCAGCTCAAGGGTATGACTTCGCGTGAAAATTCTCGTAACCGGCGGTGCCGGATTCATCGGCTCGGCCGTTATCCGTCACATCATTTCCAACACGCCCGATTCCGTGGTGAACGTCGATAAGCTGACCTACGCCGGTAATCTCGAATCGTTGGCGCAAGTGAGCCAGGACGAGCGTTACGTTTTCGAGCGGGTCGACATCTGCGACCGCGGGCAGATCGACCGCGTCCTCAATGAGCATCAGCCGGATGCGATCATGCACCTGGCCGCGGAGTCCCACGTCGACCGCTCGATCTCCGGGCCGTCCGAATTCATCCAGACCAACATCATCGGCACGTACACCCTGCTTGAGGCCGCGCGCCAGTACTGGGGCGCGATGGACGAGGCGCGCAAGGCGCGCTTCCGCTTCCATCACATCTCGACCGACGAGGTGTACGGCGACCTGGAAGGGCCGGAAGACCTCTTCACCGAGACCACGCCCTACCAGCCGAGCTCCCCGTATTCGGCGAGCAAGGCCAGTTCGGACCATCTGGTTCGCGCCTGGGCCCGTACCTATGGCCTGCCGACCCTGGTCACCAATTGCTCCAACAACTACGGCCCCTGCCATTTCCCCGAGAAGCTGATCCCGCTGATCATTCTCAACGCGCTGGAAGGCAAGCCGTTGCCTGTGTACGGCAAAGGCAACCAAGTGCGCGACTGGCTGTATGTAGAAGATCACGCGCGGGCGCTCTACAAGGTCGTGACCGAGGGCGTCGTCGGCGAGACCTACAACATCGGCGGACACAACGAAAAGCAGAACATCGAAGTGGTGCATGCGCTTTGCGCCTTGCTCGATGAGCTGCGTCCGGAATCCGCCCATCGCCCGCATGCGGACCTGATCACGTATGTCCAGGACCGCCCCGGCCACGACCAGCGGTATGCCATCGATGCCAGCAAGATCCAGCGTGAGCTGGGCTGGGCGCCCGAGGAAACCTTCGAGACCGGCATCCGCAAGACCGTCGAGTGGTACCTGAACAACGCGGAGTGGGTGGCCCACGTCAAGAGCGGCAGCTACCAGCAGTGGATCGAGCAGAACTACGCGGGCCGTTCGGGCAAGCCATGAAGATTCTACTGCTGGGCAAAAGCGGGCAGGTGGGCTGGGAGCTGCAACGCTCGCTCGCGCCCCTCGGCGAGCTGATCTGCTTGGATCGTCATGGGGCGCCGGGGCTGTGCGGAGATCTTGCCGACCTGGACGGTCTGCGCGCGACCCTGCAAACGGTGCGGCCGGACGTCATCGTCAATGCCGCGGCCTACACCGCCGTCGACAAGGCCGAGGCCGAGCGGGAGTTGGCCGAACGGGTGAATGCCCAGGCGAGCCGGGTCATGGCCGAGGAAGCGGCGCGCCTGGGGGCGTGGCTGATCCACTATTCCACCGATTACGTCTTCAGCGGCGAGGGGGCCGCGCCTTGGCTGGAGACCGATGCGGTGGCCCCGCTGAACCACTACGGCGCCAGCAAGGCGGCGGGTGAGCAGGCGATCATCGCCAGCGGCTGCAAGCACCTGATTTTCCGCACCAGTTGGTGCTATGGCTCCCGCGGCGGCAATTTCGCCAAGACCATGCTGAGGCTGGCCCGTGAGCGCGCAAGCCTCGACGTCGTCGCCGACCAGGTCGGCGCGCCGACCGGTGCGGACCTGATCGCGGACGTCACGGCCCACGCCATCCAGCAGGTCCAACAGCGTCCCGAACTGGCAGGCGTGTATCACCTCGTGGCCGGCGGTGAGGTGTCCTGGCACGGCTACGCCGCTTTCGTCATCGGCCTTGCCCGGGACCTCGGCGAGGAGCTGGCGGTCACGCAGATCAATCCGATCGATTCCGCCGCCTATCCGACCCCGGCCCGCCGCCCCCTGAACTCGCGGCTGAGCAACCAGAAACTGCGCGACAACTTTTCTTTGCACTTGCCGGATTGGCAAAGTGGCGTCACACGAATGCTTAGGGAAATTCTCAACAAATGATCAAGACAAACCGTAAAGGCATCATTCTGGCCGGCGGCTCGGGCACCCGTCTGCATCCGGTCACGCTGGGTGTGTCCAAGCAGTTGCTGCCGATCTACGACAAGCCGATGATTTTCTATCCGCTGTCGGTGCTCATGCTGGCTGGCATGCGTGAAATCCTGATCATTTCCACCCCTGAAGACTTGCCCAATTTCCGCAAGCTGCTGGGCGACGGCAGCCTCTACGGCATCGAGCTGAGCTACGCCGAGCAGCCAAGCCCCGACGGCCTGGCGCAGGCGTTCATCATCGGCGAGTCGTTCATCGGCGACGATCCGTGCTGCCTGATCCTGGGCGACAACATCTTCTACGGGCAGTACTTCACCGAAAACCTGCGTTCGGCCAATGCCCAGCCTTCCGGGGCGACGGTGTTCGGCTATCACGTCAGTGACCCGGAGCGCTTCGGCGTGGTCGAATTCGACGCATCGGGCAGCGCCCTGAGCATCGAAGAGAAACCGCTGAAGCCCAAATCCAACTATGCGGTCACCGGGCTGTACTTCTACGACAACAAAGTGGTCGAGATCGCGAAAGGCATCAAGCCATCGGCGCGCGGCGAGCTGGAAATCACCGACATCAACCGCGCGTACCTGGAGCAGAAGACCCTCAACGTCGAAATGCTGGGCCGCGGGTTCGCCTGGCTGGACACCGGTACGCACGATTCGCTGCTGGAGGCCGGGCACTTCGTCCACACCATCGAGCACCGTCAGGGGCTGAAGGTCGCGTGCCTGGAAGAGATCGCCTACAACAACGGCTGGATCGACGCAGAGCAACTGAAGGTTCAGGCCGAGCGTCTGAAGAAGACCGGTTACGGTCAGTATCTTCAGAAGCTGCTGGACCACCCGACGATGTGAGGCCGGCCGTTCTGTCGGTTGCTGTGGCCCGTATGCACGTGCCGAGTGATCTATGGGGGGCTGGCGCTGTAGAATGGCCGCCAGCGGCGAGGGTTTTGCACTGAATCCGGTGCACGAACGACCAGAAACATAACTGAACCCGCTTGCCCGCCGGTCATCCGCGGGAAGGGGCTTAAGGATTTAGAGCATGGAACTGATTCCCGTAATTTTGTCTGGCGGAGTGGGCAGCCGGTTGTGGCCGGTTTCCCGTGAGGCCCATCCAAAGCCGTTCATGGAGCTGCCGGATGGCCAGAATCTGATCCAGAAGACGTTCCTGCGCGCTTCGCGCCTGGAAGGGGTTGTCGAAGTCCTGACGGTCACCAACCGTGAGCTGCTGTTCAAGACCGAGGACGAGTACGGCCTGGTCAACAAGGCCGGGCACGCCCAGGGCTTCATCCTCGAGCCGTTCGGTCGCAACACCGCAGCCGCCGTCGCTGCGGCGGCGCTCTCGCTGGAGGCCAGCCACGGCGCCGACGCCCACATGCTGGTGCTGGCGGCCGACCACCTGATCAAGGACGAGAAAGCGTTTGCGGCGGCCGTGGCGAACGCCGTCACCCTGGCTTCCGAGGGCTGGCTGGTCACCTTCGGCATCCAGCCGACCTATCCTGAAACCGGCTTCGGCTACATCGAGGCGCAAAAGTCCGCTCCGCTCAAGGGCGGCCTGAAGGTGGCGCGTTTCGTCGAGAAGCCGAACCTGGAAACCGCCCAAGGCTACCTCAGCGCCGGCAACTACTTCTGGAACTCCGGCATGTTCTGCTTCCGCGTCGGCACGGTGCTGGAGGAGCTGCGCCAGCACGCTCCCGACGTCGTCGCCGCGGTCGCCAAGACCATCGAGGCGTCGCGCCTGACGTCGTCCGACAACTACCGTTGCCTGGCGCTGGACAGCGGGCTGTTCGCCCAGGTGCCGGACATCTCCATCGACTATGCGCTGATGGAGCGCTCCCAGAAGGTCGCGACCATCCCTTGCGACATCGGCTGGAGCGACATCGGTTCCTGGAACGCGGTGAGCGAACTGACCCCGGCGGACGAAAACGGCAACCGGTTCGAAGGCGAAGTGCTGGCCCACGACTCGCGCAACAACTACGTGAACAGCGAAGAGCGCCTGACCGCCCTGGTCGGCGTGGAGGACCTTCTGGTCATCGACACGCCTGACGCCGTGATGATCGCCCACAAGGACCACGCCCAGGACGTGAAGCACATCGTCAGCCAGCTCAAGGCCTGCAGCCACACGGTGCACCTGCTGCACCGCACGGTCCATCGCCCGTGGGGCACCTACACCACCCTGGAAGAGGGCAAGCGCTTCAAGATCAAGCGCATCGTCGTCAAGCCGAAGGCCTCGCTGTCGCTGCAGATGCATCACCACCGCAGCGAGCACTGGATCGTCGTCGAGGGCATGGCGGTGGTGGTCAACGATCAGCAGAAGCTGATGCTGAACACCAACGAGTCGACCTTCATCCGCGCCGGCCACCAGCACCGTCTGGAGAACCCGGGCGTGATTCCGCTGGTGCTGATCGAAGTGCAGAGCGGCGATTACCTGGGCGAGGACGATATCGTCCGCTTCGAAGACAACTACGGCCGCGTCGACAAGTAACTGCGGGCCGGACGCCATAAGCCTGACCGGTGCATGTTCTGCCGGTCAGGCTTATTTGCATGTGTCGATCTTCGACACCCATCCATCCCGACGGCGCGCAGCGGATGTTCCCGGCGTGCCGTCACCTGAATCCCGAGCAAGAGACCAGCATGCATACCCCTATCAAGACCCAGTGCTTCAAGGCTTACGACATTCGCGGCCAGGTGCCTTCGGACCTCAATGAAGAGGTCGCCTACCGGATCGGCCGGGCGATGGTCACTGAGCTTCAAGGCAAAAGCATTGTGCTGGGTCGGGACATGCGGCTCGAGAGCCCGATGCTGGCCGAGGCGATGACGCGGGGCCTGCTCGAAGCCGGCGCCGATGTGATCGACATCGGCCTGTGCGGCACCGAAGAGGTGTATTTCGCCACCAGCGCGTTCGGCGCCGACGGCGGCGTGATGATCACGGCCAGCCACAACCCCAAGGGCTACAACGGCATGAAGCTGGTCAAGTCGCAGTCGCGGCCGATCAGCGGCGACACCGGGCTCAACGCCATCCGCGACCGCGTCGACAGCGGTGACCTGGGCCCGTTGGCCGCCACGCCGGGCAGCGTCCGCGTCGAAGCGGACAAGGGCCGCTACATCGAGCACCTGCTGACCTACATCGACGTCGCCACGCTCAAGCCCCTGAAGGTGCTGGCCGACCCGGGCAACGGTGCCGCAGGCCCGGCGCTGCAGGCGCTGATCGATCGGCTGCCGTTTGAATGGGTGGTCATCAACGCCGAGCCGGACGGCCATTTCCCCAACGGCGTGCCCAACCCGCTGCTGCCGGAAAACCGTGACCTGACCCGCCAGGCCTTGCTGGACAACGGCTGCGACATCGGTCTGGCCTGGGACGGCGATTTCGACCGTTGCTTCTTCTTCGACGGCAACGGGCGGTTCATCGAGGGTTACTACATCGTGGGCCTGCTGGCCGAGATGCTGCTCAAGCAGCACCCGGGCAGCAAGATCATCCACGACCCGCGACTGACCTGGAACACCATCGACCAGGTCGAGCAGGCCGGCGGCGTCCCTGTGCTGTGCAAGACCGGGCACGCGTTCATCAAGGAGCGCATGCGCCTGGAAGATGCGATCTACGGCGGCGAAATGAGCGCCCACCACTACTTCCGCGACTTTGCCTACTGCGACAGCGGGATGATTCCGTGGCTGCTCGTGGCGGCCTTGATGTCCGCCACCGGCAAGACGCTGGCCCAGCTGGTCGACGAGCGGATTGCCGCTTACCCCTGCAGCGGCGAGGTCAACTACCGGGTGGCGGACGTGCCGGCGGTGCTGGAGAAGGTGCTGGCGCATTACCTGCCGCACGGCCCGGAGCTCGACAAGACCGACGGCATCAGCCTGTCCTTCGGTGACTGGCGTTTCAACCTGCGCGGTTCCAACACCGAACCGCTGTTGCGGCTCAATGTCGAAGCGAAGGGCGACGAGGCGCTGATGCAGGCGCGGTTCAAGGACGTCGAGGCGCTGATCACGGGCGCCTGAGGCTCCGGGTCTTTTGGCAGCCAACGGCGACCGCGCTTCTGTGAGCGAAGAGGTCAGGCGCGGTCGCCGGTCGCGAAGCATCAATTCTGAAGGTTCATAATTTGAAAACGGTTTTATTGCTGAGTACCTATCCGATCGCCAGTCCCCGGCACGGCGGGCAGGTGCGGGTGGCCAACATCGCCTCGACCTTCGAGCAAAGCGGCTGGAGCGTGACTCACCTGGCGGTCTATGAGCCGGAAGGGTATCCGCCGTCGACGCTGGGGCCGAACGACGTCAAGTTCCCGGCCGGCAGCGACTTCAGGAAGTACAAGGGCGCGTACGTGCCCTTGATCAATGACCTGCTTTCGGGGGAGTTCGCGGCCTCGGAGCAGGGCGGGTTCCCGGAGATCCTCAAGAAGCTGCCGCCGGCCATCGACGTCATCCATGTCGAGCAGCCGTGGCTGTGGCCGCTGGTGCTGAAGATCAAGCAGATGCCCCAGTACCGCAATGCCTGCCTGATCTACGGTTCGCAGAACATCGAAGCGCCGCTGAAGCAGGAGATCCTCGACAGCTACGGCATCAAGGGCGCAGCGCCGGTGATCGCCGACATCGAGGCGCTGGAGCGCAAGGCGGCGCTGGAGGCGGACATCGCCGTGGCCGTCACGCAGGCGGACTATGACATCCTCAAGGCCTGGGGCGCGGCGATGCCGCTGCTCGCACCCAACGGCATCGCGCCGTGGACCGCCAAGGCCGAGGTTCTGGAGACCTGGAAGGCGCGCCTGCCGGAATCGCCGTGGATCCTCTACGTCGCCAGCGCCCACCCGCCGAACTTCAAGGGGTTCAACGAGTGCCTGGGCAGTTCCCTGGCGTGCATCCCGCCGGACAGCAAGCTGGTGGTGGTCGGCAGCGTGTGCGAGCACCTGGAGGCGACGCTGCGCGACAGTCGTTGGGGCCAGCTGAACCTGTCGCGCCTGCAGTTGCTGTACATGCTGCCCGACGAAGACCTGGATGCCGTGAAGACCCTCGCCCATGCGTTCCTGTTGCCGATCCCCCATGGCGGCGGCTCGAACATCAAGACGGCGGAAGCCATCTATTCGGGCAAGTATGTGGTCGGCACCGAGTCGGCGTTCCGCGGGTTCGAGCAGCATCTGAGCCAGCCGGAAATCAGCGTCGCGCGTTCGCCTGCCGAGTTTCACGCTGCGATCCGTGGCCGTTTGACCGGGCCGGCGTCGACAGAGGGCAAGGGACCGGACAGAGCGTCCCGTGAGCCGTTGACCTGGGCCCGGAGCCTGGAACCGATTCCGCAAGCAGCGGCACAAGTCATTGAGAAGAAGGCGCAAGAGGCATGACCACCTGGTTTGATGTGACGACCATTCTGGGCTGGCGCCGGCCAGCGGTAGGCATTATCCGCACCGAAGCGGAAGCGGCCGCCCATGCGCTTGAGCTGATCGCTGCCGGCGAAGACGTGAAGTTCTGCGCCTACGACCATGCCGCCGGCTACGCGGCGGTCTCGGCCGGTGACGTCGCGGCCACGCTGAAGCGCATTTCCGGCGCCCACGCCGTGGCGCCAGGAAAGGTCGCCAGCGGCGCCGCGAACAAAAGCTCGATCGAAGCCCGGCTCAAGGATAAGGCCATCAAGGTGCTGAACCGGCTGCCGACGCGCCTGAGCGGGCGGATCTATCAGTTCTTCCAGCAGCGTCGGGTCTCGATCGTCGAGGCGGTGATCGGCTTGCGGCATTTGCGTTCGGCGGCCAAGGCATTCCTGAAGCCGGCCAACCGCGGTTACGTGTTCGCGCCGGTTGCCCGCAAGGCCGGCATTGCCGGGCATCCCTTCTCCAAGGGCGACAGCTACATTTCCGTCGGCCTGGATTGGGACAACAAGGATCTGCCGTACCTGTACGAGCTCAAGAAGAAGGTCGGCCTGCGGGTCGTCCTTTGCTGCTACGACGTGATCCCTGTGCGCTTGCCGCACCTGTGCGTGGGTGACGTGGCGGCCAAGTTCGCCAACTACTTCACCGATGTCGCCTGGTGCGCGGACAAGATCCTGTGCATTTCGGAATGCACCCGCAAAGACCTGATTTCGCTGCTCGGCGAGTTGGGCGCGCCTGTTCCGGAGACGGCGGTGGTCAAGCTGGGTTGCCAGTTGTCCCATGAGTCGAGCGATGACATCAGCGCGGATGTGAAGGCCCTGCTGAAGGAGCGTTTCGTGCTGTTCGTGTCGACCATCGAGCGTCGCAAGAACCATGAGGTGCTGTACCGGGCCTACACGCGCCTGGTCGACAAAGGCGTGCAGGACCTGCCCAAGCTGGTGTTCGTCGGCATGCCGGGCTGGGGCGTGGGGGATCTGTTGATGGACATCAATCTGGATCCGCGCACGAAAGACCACATCCGCATCCTCAACAATGTCTCCGACTCGGATCTGATGCACCTGTATCGCCATTGCATGATGACGGCCTTCCCGTCGCTGTACGAAGGCTGGGGCCTGCCGGTGGCGGAAAGCCTGGCGGCGGGCAAGTACTGCCTGGCCTCCAGTGCGGCTTCGATTCCGGAGGTCGGTGGGGATCTGCTGGATTACCTGGAGCCGTGGGACGTCACGGTGTGGGCGGCGGAGCTGGAAAAGTATGCCTTCGATCCGGCGGCGTTGGCCGCCAAGGAAGAGGCGATCCGCCAGCGCTACCTGCCGGTGGCCTGGAAAGAGACTGCTCAGGTCGTTTTCGACAGTTCGAGATAGTCAGGCGTCGGTGGCGCAGGCCCGGCGATCCGGGCCTGCGCCGCGAGACCTAGACGATGGTGTTGGTGTTGAACACGCTCAGCGGCGCCTGAATGTCCGCCGTCGCCAGCAGGGCAGGGTTGGCCGACCATTGTTCGATGATGCCTGAAAAGTGATCGACGGCCTTGAGCAGCACCTTCGCCCGAAGCGAAGCGCCGACCGCCAGCTCCAGCTTCTGTGCGTAGTTTTCGGCCGTGAACGTTTCCCGTGCCCACGCTTGTGCCCGCTGCCCGATGGCATTGGCCGATGTCCGGTCCTCGTGGAGCGAAAGGAAGATCCGTTTCAGGTCCTCCACTTCATTGTCCGCCGATATCTTCAGGACGCACGCGTCGGGCAGCTCACTGTAGAAGCCGGTGTCCGTGACGATCGTGGCCTTGCCGTAGAGCATCGCTTCGATGGCCGAGGCGGAGGCGGCCTCCAGGCTGGGCCAGCGCAGGCAACTGATGACATCCGCTTCGCGGATGGCTTCGGACAGCGCCGCGTCATCGACCTCGTTGGAGATGATCAGCTCGACGCCGCTGTCGAGCGCCAGCTCGGACAGTCGTTTTTCCGTTTCCGGAAGGATGGCGCCGACCAGTCGGTAACGGACGTTCGCCCGCAGTGAAGGGCTTTCGGCGATGGCCTGGATGCAGCGTTCGACCCGCTTGTTGGGGTTGACGTGGCCGATGGTCAGGACATTCAGACGGTCACCGCCGGTGTGCCCGTCGTTGCCTGTGGCGCCGGGGGCGTCGTAGGCCAGCGGCGTCACGTAGACCGGGCCGGCACAGGCCGCCAGCACGCGCTCGCAACCCCAATTGCTGTGGGTGATCACGGTGCTGGCCATCGAGCTGATCCACTCGGTGAGCGGGGCTTCGTTGAGGGTCTGGCTGATGAACACCGAACCGTCATGGATCTGGAAGTACCCCTGCGCAACGGCGTTTCCATACCACTGCTCCAGGATCCTGACCGCCTCTTCGCGCCGGTTCTGCGACCAGCCGAAAAACAGATGCCCGAGAAAGAAGTCGTGCAGGCAGACGACGCCGGGGGTCTTGGTCAGCCAGGCGATGCCGCCTTCATGGAACTCGTAGCTGTTGCCGATCTGATAGACGCATTCGTCGGCCGCTTCGATTTCCCGGGCGACTTGGGCTTCGTCGGTCCATGGCAGCACGGTGCAGCCGAAGTCGTGCAGCTCGTCGGCCGTGACGTGCTGGCTTTCGGTGCGGACCACCACGACCTGGTGTTGCTGGGCCAGGAGCTGGCGGACGACGAGCCGGGTCATCCGGCCGATGGCCGACGTCTTGACGGCCGGCGTGAACATGACAAGTTTCATTTGATCAGTGCCTCGACAGTCTCCGGCCAATTGATGCCCAGGCTGTTCCACAGCGTCTGTGCCCCTTCCCCGTACTGTCGGGTCCTGGCCCTGTTCTCGTAAGCGGCGTTCATCGCTTGCGCCAGGCTCTCCGCCGACGGCTCTGCCCGCCATCCGGTTTCGCCGGGCACCACCAGGCCGAGGATCCCGCCGCTGTCGGTGGTCGTGATCAATGCCTTGCGGGCGGTCGCCGCTTCCATGCTGACGTAACCCAACGAGTCTTCGTCGAACGGAATGTAGGCAACGGCCAGCGCACGGTTGACGTAGTCCACGTAGGTCGCGCGAGGCAGGAAGCGCAGGTCGAGCCTGACGCGGTCCTGCAGCCCGAACTGCTCGATGATCGCATGCAGTTGCTGTGTGTCGGCAGGCGTTTCGGGCGGGCCGGCAATGATCATTTTCACGCGCCGGTCGGCTTTGGCCAGGGCTTGCAGCAGCAGGTACTGGCGTTTCATGCCGTTGACCCGGCCGCCCGCAAAAATGTAGCCGTCGTCTTCGCCGCCGGTGAAGGCTTCCGGGTCGTTGACGGGCGGAAGCAGCACTTTGGAGTCGAAGCCGTTGTACTTGAGCAGGCGCTGTCGGGTGACTTCCGAGTTGGTGTAGATGTGCCGGCTCTGCGCGAAGGTCTCGTTGTCGGCATGGGCGATGGCTTTGCGGATGTCCGCTCCGGTTTCGCCCGGGGGCAGGTTGGTCTGGCCCGCATCGTACAGGTCATAGGCTTGCCGGTACTGGTGCAGCAGCCACAGCGATTTGCGGTGGTGGCGCACCAGGTACGCCGGAAACTTCAGGGCGATGACATGATCGGTATTGGCGATCTCCAGCGTCCGCGCCAACAGCATCTGCGACGGGATGCGGGTGGCCGGCTCCCATTGGAAGGGGATCCGCAGGATTTCCGCGTCATGCCCGGCGACGGTCAGGTTCTTCTGCAGATTGACGGCCAGCTCTTCCGCGCCCCCCCAGATGAAGGGCGCCATGTTGTTCACGATCAATACTTTCATGCCAGAAGACGCTCCAGAACCTGTGTCCAGGAGATCTTCAGGTCGACCAGCCGCTGACTGGCATTCCTGCCCATGGTTTGGGTCACGTTCTTGTCCCGGTAGAGTTTGTCCATGGCGTCGGCCAGGGATTCGGGGGTCGGTTCGGCGACGTAGCCGTTGTGCCCGTCCTGGACCAGCTCCAGCACGCCGCCGGAGTCCGAGGTCGTGAGGATCGGCTTCTGCGCGTGGCTGGCTTCCAGGCTGGGGTATCCGTAGGAGTCTTCGTCCAGCGGCAGATAGGCGGCGGCCAGGCACTGCGACAGATGCTCCACCTTCTCCTCCTCGCTGATCCAGCGGTCTTCCAGCGTGACCCGGTCCGCGACGTTGCAGGTCTCGATCGCCTGCCGGAGGGCGTTGCCGTAGTCCGGGCTCGCGCCCGTTCCCAGGATGCGCAGGCGAACCGGCGTGGTGGTGTAGCTCAACGCCTCGATGAGCAGGTGCTGGCGCTTGTAGTGCTCCAGGCGGCAGATGTAGACGATCTCGTCGTTGTACCCGGCGCAGAAAAAGCGCTCCGGCTGAAAGACCGGCGGATACAGGACTTCGCTGTCGATGCCGTTGTAGGTCTTGAGGCGTTGGGAGACGACTTTCGAGTTGCTGAACACGGTCTTCGCTTCACCCATCGCCAGGGTGTCCACCTCCATCAGGGATTGGCGGATCGCCCGGTTCTCGGCGTTGTCGGGAAAGTCCCGGTACGGGGTGTCCCACAGGTCGTAGAAGGTGCGGATGTGGTGAATGAACCACAGAATCTTGTGCGGGTGCGGTATCAGGTGCGCCTGAGGGCGGAAGCAGATGACCCGGTCCGCCGCCTGCAGGTCCACCCAGCGCAACGCCATCATCTGCTGGAACAGGATGTCGGGCGGAGCGTCGTACTCCGGAAGGTACACGACCTCCACCTGATGTCCGGCTTCGATCAGGGTCGAAGCCAGCCAGTCGACGATGTTTCTTCCGCCGCCCTTGATGAAAGGGACGAATGAAGAGCAAAGGGCGATTTTCATCAGGCCGCCAAGACCTCACGCAAGCTGGCCGCGATCCTGATGATGTCTTCGCGGGTCAGGTCCTGGTGGGTCGGCAGGTTGATGCCGCGGCCGGACCACAGGTCCGCCACCGGATAGATGCCGTCTTCCTTGTAGGGCGGCAGGACGTGCATCGGGTAGAACACCGGCCGGGTCTCGATGCCCATCGCGTCCAGCTTCTGCATGACGGCGTCGCGTTTGTGCTCGTCGCCGTCAGCCAGGAAGATGTTGTACATCCAGAACACCTGCTTGGCCCAGGCCGCCTCGGTAGGCAGGACGATCTTGTCCTTGAGGTCGGCCAGCGCCTCGTCGTACCAGTTGGCGATCTGTTCGCGGTCTGCCAGCGAGGTGGCGATGCCTTCCATCTGGGCCAGGCCGATGGCGGCCTGGATGTTGGTCATGCGGTAGTTGTAGCCGATCACCGGGAACCAGTAGCGACGGTTCGGATCCATGCCCTGGCCGCGGAACAGGCGCAGCTTGGCGGCCAGCGCATCGTCGTTGGTGGTGACCATGCCGCCTTCGCCGGTGGTCACGATCTTGTTGCCGAAGAAGCTGAAGGTCGCGCACGTGCCGAGACTGCCGACCTTGCTGCCCTTGACCTCGGCGCCGTGGGCTTCGGCGGCGTCTTCGACGACCCACAGGTTGTGTTTGCGGGCGATGTCGTTGATCACGTCCATCTGCGCCGGATGGCCGTAGAGGTGCACCGGGATGATGCCCTTGGTCTTGGAGGTGATCTTGCTTTCGATGGTCTGTGGATCGATGTTCATCGTATCGGCGCACACATCCACCAGCACCGGGGTGGCGCCGCAGTAGCGGACGGCGTTCGCGGTCGCGATGTATGTCACGGTCGGAATGATGACTTCGTCGCCGGGCTGCAGGTCGAGCACGACCAGCGCCAGGTGCAGGGCGGTGGTGCCGTTGTTGGTCGCGATCGCGTGCTTGACCCCGCAGAAGGCCGCAAAGCTTTCTTCGAAGGCGGTGATGTACTTGCCGTTGGAGGAAATCCAGTTGGTGTCCAGGCAATCGAGTACGTACTTGCGCTCGTTTCCGGCAAGCTTCGGTTGTGCAACGGAAATACGTTTCATGTCTCTTCCTTCAAAATTTGTTTAAAGCTTTGGCCGGCACGCCCACAACCGTGACTGCCGAACCGACATTGGAAATGACGACGCTGCCGGCGCCTACCATGGAAGACTCGCCGATGCGAATCTCCGGAATGATCTTGCTGCCTACGCCGACGAAACTGAGGTCGCCGACCTGGACGTTGCCCGCCAGTGCGCACTGGGGGGCGATGTGGACGGCCTGGCCCAGGACGCAGTCATGGTCGATGGTGGCGCCGGTGTTGACGATGCAGAGGTCGGCTATCGTCGCCTCGGCATTGATCACGGCGCCCGCCATCACGGCGACCCCTGCGCCAAGCCGGGCCGAGGGCGAAACGGTGGCGGCCGGGCTGACGGCGTTGACCAGCGTGAAGCCCAGGGCGGTGGCCTTGGCGGCGAGCTTGTTTCGGACGGCGTTTGCGCCGATGGCGACGAACACCCGCCGATAGCCTTCATTGAAGAGCGCGGACAGGTGGTCGTCACTTTTCAGCACGGGGATGCCCACGCAGGTGTCCGGGCTGTCCGGATTGCCGACGCAGCAGGCGACGGTGTCGCCCTGGGCCTGCAGCAGTTCGATGCAGACCTTGGCATGCCCGCCGGCGCCTATGACGATGACTTCGGTCTTCATGCTTGCGTCCTTGCGGCTTGCATTGATTCGGGGGAGGTGAAAAGCAGGTTGACGGACTCGGCCTGGGACAGCCGTTCGGCCGACCAGTCTTCGAGATCGCCGGTTTGGTCGTTGACGACGTTGAAGGCAAGCCCCAGGGCGGTGAAATGTCGCAGCCAGTCTTCGAGCGCGATCGAGTTCCGTTTCAGGTGGGACAGGCCAAGCTCGACGATGATGAACATGTGCGGGTTGGTCGAAAGCAGACGTTTTGCGCCTTTGACGATATCGATCTCGGCCCCTTCCGCATCGAGCTTCAGCAGCCGCGCGGTCTGGGATTCGGGCAGGAACTCATCCAGGGTGGTCGTTGAGATGTCGACCGATGCCGCAGACGAGAACGACGGGGTCTCGAGTTCGTAGAGCGAGTGGTGGCCGCTGGTGGCACCCAGGTGCAGCTTGTGGGTGCCCGTGGTGTCCGACAGGGCGTAGTGGGAAACTTCGCTGATCTCGGAGAAGCCGTTGAGCCACAGGTTCCTTTCGAGCATTTTGCGGGTGGGTTCGAACGGCTCGAAGGCGATGACCTTGCCGCGTCCCGCCATCGCCCGGGCCGCCGCGATCGAATGCATGCCGATATTGGCGCCGACATCGATGTAGGTGTCGCCCGGGCGGACGAGCCGTTCAATGAGCTTTCGGGTTCCGGGCTCCAGCTCCCCGGCTTCCATCAGGTTGGCCAGAAGGGCATGGTCCTTGGCGCCGCACAGGACATAGCCGACAGCCGACTTCACCAGGGTCTCGTCGGATCCGGAGTTGATGGCGACGCGGTTGACGTCGATGAGCGAGTAGTGCTCGATGCGGTCCAGCTGCGGTCCGGCCTTCTCCAGGGGGAGCTGCTCGGCAATGAGTTTGCGAGAGAGCGAGGTCTGAACATTGGCCGCATTCGCCAGGCGTTGGAGCTCCTGCATGATTTGCCGGGTCTGTTCTTGCTGATGTTCCTGCAGCCTGGCGAACTGCTGCTGCATTTCCTCGCGCAGGGCGCTGGTGAAATAGCTGCGTACACGAAAGAGCACCGGACGCGCGAAAGGCTTGGTCGCGCGATAGGCGCTGCGGGCCAGTCGTCGAAGCACTCGTTTGATCTGGTGTCGTAACATCGTGCTGATCCTCGTTCGGGCGCCGCCGGCGACATCGCCCACGCTGTGGACGGCTGCCTCGGCGATGTCGGCCGGTGCGGCTGCGACAGGCTGGACGACTGCAGCGATCCGCATGCGCCTGGACGCCGAAGTGAATGCCATTGCGATGTCAACGCCGTTGCGCTTGATGCTGTTCACTGGCTTCAGCCTCCGAAGTACGCAGCGGTGACGGTCGCCGGGTCGCCGTCCATCTTGATCTTGCCGTGCTCCAGCCACAGCACCCGGTTGCAGGTGTGCATGACCAGTTCGCGCGAGTGGCTGGCGATCACCAGGATGTTGGTCGACTTCACCAGTTCGTTCATGCGGATTTCGGCCTTGTGCTTGAAGCCTTCGTCGCCGACCGACAGCCATTCGTCCATCAGCAGGATTTCCGGCTTGATCGTGGTCGACACCGCGAACGCCAGCCGCAGGTGCATGCCCGAAGAATAGGTGCGGATCGGCATGTCGACGAAGTCGCCCAGCTCGGAGAACTCGATGATCTCGTCGAGCTTTTCGGTGATCTGCGCCTTGGTCATGCCGAGGATGGCGCCGCGCAGGTAGATGTTTTCCCGGCCGGTGGCTTCCGGGTCGGTGCCCAGGGAAATGTCGATCAGGGAGCCGATCTCGCCGTCGATCCGGGCGGTGCCGGAGGACGGTTCGTAGACGCTGCTGAGCAGGCGCAGCAGGGTACTCTTGCCGGCGCCGTTGTGGCCGAGCAGGCCGACCCGGTCGCCGTCGCGCAAGGTGAACGTGAGGCCTTCGAGGGCCCGGACGATGACGCGGCCCTGCTGGTCGGCGCCGAGTTGCCCGCCGGTGGCCACCTGGATCAGGCGTTTCTTCAGGGAACGGCCGTTGGCGTTGTAGATCGGGAAATCCACGCTGACGTTATTGAATTCGATCAAGGACATTGGGAGTTCTTCTCAGAGCCAGTAAGCGATGCGGCGCTTGTAGCGGCCATACACCATGAGGGCGACGATCCAGCCGATCACGGCCATGCTCACGGAGAACCACCAGTTGGTGGCGGTCGGCATCTGTCCGATCAGCGGGGAGCGGACCACGGAGATGACGTGGTAGACCGGGTTCAGGTCGAGCAGGTAAAGCCCGGCGCGCTGCGGCAGCAGGCTCGGCATCCACATGATCGGGGTGAGGTAGAACACCACTTGCAGCAGGCTGCCGACGATCTGCGGCAGGTCGCGGTAGCGGGCGCAGAGGATGCCCAGCAGCAAGGCGATCCAGGTCAGGTTGACCAATGCGAGGATGAAGCCCGGAATGCTGATCAGGGCGAGCCAGGTCAACGGCTTGCCGACGGCCAGCAGCACGAGCGGGAAAATGACGATGTTGTGCCCCAGGATCAGGATGTTGCGCCAGATCATGCGCAGGATGTGGGTGAACAGGGGAATGGGCAGTTGCTTGATGATGCCCTCGGCGGCGATGAAGCCGGTGCAGCCTTCGGTGACCACGGTCGACATGAAGCTCCAGAGGATCATGCCGATGGCCAGGAACGGAAGGAACTCCTGCATCGGGGAATTGAAGATCTGGCCGAACACCACGCCGATGGTGCCGATCATCACGCCCATGCTGATGGTCAGCCAGAAGGGGCCGAGCGCGGACCTCCTGTAGCGCTGTCGCACGTCTTGCCAGCCTAGCGTCCCTACCAAAGCGTACCGCCTTGTCGCGGCGATGATGTCCGACACGGCGATACTTACTGAACCATTGCGCATTAAGAGCACCAGATTATTGATCAAAAAAACACGCCATTTTAGGCTGGGGGGCGGGGAGTGTCACCTTTTCTACATCTTTTCTTTACAGTCGGCGGGGCAAGATCGGGGCCTTCGGTCGGAAACCCTCAAGTGATTGAATTTTCAAGGTAACGCCCGGCAGGCGAGAAAACCGAACGGACGCCTTGTGCAGCATCGGGCAATGGTTTCTCCGGCGGCGACGGGAAAGGACCTGACACGTATTGTCGGTCGGTTGGGTATCGTCGTTCCGGGCCGCATTCTGTATGATCTGCAAGAATTTGCGGCTCTGCCGACCGGAGCCCAATGGCGCACACGACACAACAGAGCCTGCTGACTAGGCGCTCAAATGGAGTTTAGAGGATTCGCATGAAAGCTATCGTTACCGGCATTACTGGGCAAGACGGCGCCTACCTGGCGGAACTGCTGCTGGAAAAGGGCTACACGGTGTATGGCACCTACCGCCGGACCAGTTCTGTCAACTTCTGGCGCATCGAGGAGCTTGGCATCGACAAGCACCCTGAGCTGCATCTGGTCGAGTACGACCTGACCGACCTGTCGGCCAGCATCCGTCTGCTCCAGACCACCGGCGCGACCGAGGTCTACAACCTCGCGGCCCAGAGTTTCGTAGGCGTGTCCTTTGACCAGCCCCTGACCACCGGCGACATCACCGGCATGGGCTGCGTGAACCTCCTGGAAGCCATCCGGATCGTCAACCCGAAAGTGCGCTTCTACCAGGCGTCGACCTCCGAGATGTTCGGCAAGGTCCAGGCGATCCCGCAGATCGAAAGCACGCCTTTCTATCCGCGCAGCCCGTACGGTGTGGCCAAGCTGTACGCCCACTGGATGACCATCAACTACCGCGAGTCCTACGGCATCTTCGCCACCAGCGGCATCCTGTTCAACCACGAGTCGCCGCTGCGCGGCCGTGAGTTCGTGACCCGCAAGATCACCGACTCCGTGGCCAAGATCAAGCTGGGCCTGCTGGACAAGCTGGAGCTGGGCAACCTCGACGCCAAGCGCGACTGGGGCTTCGCCAAGGAATACGTGGAAGGCATGTGGCGCATGCTGCAGGCCGACGAGCCGGACACCTTCGTGCTGGCCACCAACCGCACTGAAACCGTGCGCGACTTCGTCACCATGGCGTTCAAGGCCGTCGGCATCGACCTGGCCTGGAGCGGTTCGGCCGAAGACGAGCAGGGCACCGACGCCGCGACCGGCAAGGTGCTGGTGAGCATCAATCCTAAGTACTACCGTCCGGCGGAAGTCGAGCTGCTGATCGGCAACCCGGCCAAGGCCAAGGCCACCCTGGGCTGGGAACCGAAGACCACCCTGGAAGAGCTGTGCCGCATGATGGTCGAGGCTGACCTGCGTCGAAATGAGAAAGGATTTTCCTTCTGATGAGTATTGCCGGTAAACGAGCGCTGATTACAGGAGTTCAAGGTTTCACCGGGCGTTACATGGCCGCCGAGCTCAAGGCCGGCGGCTATGAAGTGTTCGGGCTGGGTACCCAGCCCTCCGACGAGCCCGGGTACTTTCAAGCCGATCTGGCGGATGGCTCCGCACTGCGCGAGTTGCTGGCAACCATTCAACCGGATGTCGTGATCCATCTGGCGGCGCTGGCCTTCGTCGGGCATGGCGCCGCCGACACGTTCTATCGGGTCAACCTGATCGGAACCCGTCACCTGCTGGAAGCGATCGCGGCCTGCGGCAAGGTGCCTGACTGCGTGCTGCTGGCCAGCAGCGCGAACGTCTACGGCAATGCCTCCACCGGCTTGCTCAGTGAAGCGACGCTTCCGGCGCCGGCCAACGATTACGCGGTCAGCAAGCTGGCGATGGAGTACATGGCCCGCCTCTGGTTCGACCGTCTTCCGATCGTGATTGCCCGGCCGTTCAACTACACGGGCGTCGGTCAGGCCGACAGTTTCCTGTTGCCCAAGATCGTCGCGCATTTCCGTCGGCGCGCCGACAAGATCGAACTGGGCAACCTCGACGTCTCCCGGGACTTCAGCGATGTCCGCGCGGTGGTCAAGGCCTACCGCGGCTTGATCGAAGCCAGGCCGTTGGGGCAGACCGTCAACGTCAGTTCGGGCAAGAGCCATTCCCTTCGCGAAGTCATCGATATGTGTTCGGCCTTCACCGGCCACAGCATCGAAGTCGAAGTGAATCCGGCCTTCGTCCGGGCCAATGAGGTGAAGATCCTGTGCGGCGACAACACCCGGCTCCGTGAACTGGTGAGGGGGTGGGAGACGCCGGCGCTGGATGAAACGTTGAGCTGGATGCTTTCGGCGGACTAAATGAAGCTAATCCTGTCTGTTGAGCCGATCCGCTTTCCGCTGACCGGCATCGGTCGCTATACCTACGAACTTGCGCTGAGGCTTCGGCAGAGTTCAGACATTTCAGACCTGCAGTTCTTTGCCGGTCGACGCTTTTTGCCAGAACTGCCCACGGCCGCCGACGAGTCCGGCAGCGGTTATGGCCTGAAGCGTGCGGTGCAGAAAAACTTCCTCGCCGTCGAGGCCTACCGGCTGCTGATGCCGATGCTGCGCAAGGCAGCGCTCAAGGGCCACGGCGATTTCCTGTACCACAGCCCCAATTACTATCTGCCGCCCTTCGCCGGGCGCAGCGTGGCGACGTTCCACGACCTGTCGCCCTTCACCTGGGCCCATTGCCACGCCCCGCAACTGGTGCGCTACCTGCAGAAAGAGCTGAAGGCTACGTTGACCAGGGCCGATGCGCTGATCACCGATTCGGAATTCACCCGCCGGGAGCTGGCCGAGTACTTTAACTGGCCCATCGAACGGATCCACACCGTGCCGCTGGCCAGTTCCCCTGAGTTCTACCCGAGGCCGCTTGCCGAGCTTGAGCCGGCACTGGCCCGTTACGGCCTCAAGGCGAACGGTTACTCGCTGTTCGTCGGCACCATCGAACCGCGCAAGAACATCGAAACGCTGCTGGACGCCTACAGCCGGCTGCCGGTGGATGTGCGCACGCGTTGGCCGCTGATCCTCACGGGCTACCACGGCTGGCGCAGCGATGTGATTCACCAGAAGCTGGAAACCGCTCGGCGCGAAGGCTGGGCCCATTACCTCGGATTCGTGCCGAGCGAGGTTCTTCCCCTGCTGTTCGCCGGCGCGCGTCTGTTCGCTTTCCCGTCGCACTATGAAGGGTTCGGCTTGCCGGTGCTCGAAGCCATGAGTTCCGGCGTGCCGGTGGTGTGCTCCAACAGTTCTTCGCTGCCGGAAGTGGCCGGCGACGCGGCGTTGATGTGCGCACCGATGGACATCGACGAGTTGACCCGGCTGCTGGAGCGGGGCCTGGTCGACGAAGCCTGGCGAGACATCGCGGTGGTCAAAGGCATGCAGCACGCGCAAGGGTTTTCCTGGGAGCGCTGCGCCCGGGAAACCCAACAGGTCTATCGAAGGGTCGTCGACGGAAAATGATCAAGGTTCTGCACTTCTTCAAGACCTACTACCCGGAAACGATGGGCGGGATCGAACAGGTCATTTTCCAGATCGCCCAGGGCGGCGCCGGCCACGGCTTTTCCTCCGAGGTGCTTTACCTGAGCGAGCGGGGGGCCGCCCGTGGCGAAACGGTGGGCAATCACATCACCCACCGTTCGAAACTGGACCTGCACGTCGCGTCCACCGGGTTCTCGCTGTCGGCCTTCAAGGACTTTTCGCAGCTGGCGAAAAAGGCCGACGTGGTGCACTACCACTTTCCGTGGCCCTTCATGGACCTGGTGCATTTCGCGACCCGCCACGGCAAGCCGGCGGTGGTCAGCTACCACTCCGACATCGTCAAGCAGAAGACCCTGCTCAAGCTCTACCAGCCGCTGATGAACCGCTTCCTGTCCAGCGTCGACAGCATCGTCGCCTCTTCGCCGAACTATGCGCAGAGCAGCCCGGTGCTGTCCCGCTTCCGTGACAAGGTCGAAATCATTCCCTACGGGCTGGACCGGGCCACCTATCCGGCCGTTCCCGAGGCGAAGCTCGCCGAGTGGCGGCGAATGGTCGGCGAGAAGTTCTTTCTCTTTGTGGGGGCGTTGCGCTACTACAAAGGCCTGGACTACTTGCTGGAGGCGGCCAGGATCACCGGCTTGCCGGTGGTGATCCTCGGCGGCGGCCATGAGGAGGCCGAGCTGAAGGCGCAGGCGCAGCGCCTCGGGCTTTCCAATGTGCGCTTCCTGGGAGGGCTGGGCGACGAGGACAAGGCGGCGCTGCTCACGCTTTGCCACGCGTTCGTCTTCCCTTCGCACCTGCGTTCGGAGTCCTTCGGCATTTCCCTGCTGGAGGCTGCCATGTACGGCAAGCCGCTCATTTCGTGCGAAATGGGTTCCGGCACCACATTCATCAACATCGCCGGCGAAACGGGTTTGGTGGTGCCTCCACGCGACGCTCAGTCGCTGGCGGCGGCGATGAACACCCTGTGGCAGGACACCGAGTTGGCCGAAGGCATGGGCAGGCGCGCAATGCACCGCTACGAGTCCGTCTTTTCGGCCGACACGATGGTCGCCGCCTACGCGGCGCTCTATCGCAAGGTTTGCGAACGATAGCGCCGGCCCGGCCGCCGGTTGAACCGAAGGCGGCCAGGACAGCCACACCGCTGCGGCGGAACAGTACCTCCCGACCCACGCCCGACAGACGGGGCCGTCTACATCTCGGTCATACAGAAAATGTGCAATGACGAAGGTTGCCTCATGCGGGAGTCGGCATCGAGCGGTGATGCCTTCTATCTCGACATCGTTCATCTGACCCCTCGGGGGGGCGGACTTCGTCGTGAGATCCATTGCGCGGGAATTGGGTGTCGAGGAGCGCTAGCTGCGCTGCGGGGATTGCCGACTGAAGCGCGCTGGCGGGCTTCGGTCGACAGGATCCGGCGTTGGCCGGCCGGCACGCGTTTCAGCGGCCGGCGGGCAGGTTCCGTGGGGGTATCAGGGCTGCCGGGCGATATGGATGCCTTCGAGCCTTGCGGCAAGGCCGTAGTAGCTGTCGTCGGTCGGTGAGTCGAACTCCAGGAGGTTGTCGCCGTCTTTGAGCGCTCCCTGTGCGATCGTGGCCGAGAACGTGCCGTCCGCACTCCACTGCAGCGCCAGCGGCTGACCGTTGAGCGTAATCTTCATGCTGCTCCGGTCGGTTTTTCCGGCGAAGATCGTGAATCGGCCCTTGAGTTCGTAGGTGCGCTGGCCTTTGGGCTTGAACGGGAAGATGAGGCTTGAGTAGCGCTCGCTTTTCCAGGCCAATGCTTGGTGATGAAAGCTGTTGACTTCCCATTCCCCTTGGCGCCAGCCAGCGCCGTGGGTCGGTATCTCCATGCTCCACCATTTGCCGAACGTCCAGTCGTACCGGTCGGTCGTGACGGTGTCCTTGAAGCGGATGAAGCGTGTCTTCGCATTCAGTGAGTCGATAAGGCTTTCGTAGCGCTTTTCGGCTACGCCTTTGGGGACTGTCCGGATGTCCTGGGGCGTCTCGTCGGTCTTGCCGATCTCCACAGTGACGATCGATGCTTTCGGTATCACCAGGCTTGCAGGCTGGAGGCTGGTGGGGAAGCCCGGTCCGCTGACCGGGGTCGGATACTCGAATGTCCAGTCCTGTGCGCCTTCAACGCATCGCCCTTTGCGGCCCAGTTCGTCCGAACGCTGCCAATACTTGCTCGGCAGGTGGCAGACCTGGACGTTCGAAATCGGTTTGTCGTACAGGAACGACAACGCCCCCGTCAGGCTTGCATTGATGAACATCCAATTGTGGTTCAGCCGATTGCCGTGATCGAGGATCAGCAACGTCTTGTTTTCGGAGTTCCCGTCAAACTGACGGGTGATGTCGCTCAGTACGGCCGTCTGCGTCCGGGATATCTCGATGTAGTGATGGAACTGATAGAGCTGAAACGAAATGCCCGTGATGAAGAAAAAGCCGATGGCCGCACGGGTCAGCGCTTTGGAGAGGCTGAACCCGCCGTTCAGTATCGCCGCCAGCAGCAAGGCCGCGCCTGGTGTCGCGAACAGAAAAGTCCTCTGGCTGATCGCAAGGTGGGAATAGGAGGTCAGGAAAGGGAAGTAGCCGAGCAGGATCAGTGTCAGGCCGGTGAGGCCGAGTCTGATGTTGAAGGCCAGGGCGGACGTGTTCCGGGTGCCGGCCGTGTTTGCGTTGTCCTTTCGCAGGAGCGCCATGATGGCCACGGACAAGACAGCGCTCGCCGCGACGACGTACCCGTAGTTGGCGAACTCTTCGGCAGTGATCCTCAGGGCGTCGAACCACCCGCCCAGCGTGCTGCGCAGCAGACCGACGCTGAACAGTTTCGGATAGGTGAGCTTGAGCGTCGAGAGCAGGTCGGTGCCGACGACGCCGGCCTGATAGCTCTTGACCGCGGCGGATGTGCGCAGGGCGTAGATCACATAGGCAGCGGGGCCGGCGACCCAGATCGCGTGCTCCGCCAGCTTCGGCCTGATCTGGCGCAGCGTCGTCACCAGGCCGTCCCGGGCAAAGAGCATCAGGGCCGGGATGCAGGCGAGCAGCAGCGAGGCCTCGTACATGAAGCACGCGGAGGCGAACAAGGCGCTGGCCAGGGCGCTGAACAGGCAGGCGCGGAGCTTGTGCTTGAGCGACAGTGCATGCAGGAAAATGGCGCTGCCCAGCAAGGCCAGGCTGAGGGCCCAGTTGACGTGCACGCCCCTGAAGGAGAGCTGCATCGTGTCGGCCGGGTAGATGATGACCAGCACACAGGCAATGACGCCCAGCTTCAGGCTGCCCGTCAGCTTCTCCATCAGGTAGCTGACGGAGGCGCCCTTGATCACCAGCGCGAGCATCAGCAGGACATGCCAGTAGAAGAAGGAGTTGCTGTCCAGCCAAAAGGCCAGGGCGTGGGGAAAGATCGTCAGCGGCCTCAAGGCGTGCGGCGCGAGCGGGCTGGAGGTGTCGGCGAAAAAGAAGACGCCATGTTTGATGAACAGGCCCAGGACGTCCCACTCTTCGATCAGTCCGGTCAGCGCGAAGCCGAACGGCAGCCACAGGATCAACACCACCAGCGCCGCAGGGACGATGTGCGCAAGCCAGCGCCTTGAGGCGGGTTGGGGGGGCGATGCGGTGAGAGGGGCAGGGG